>JAWXUL010000021.1:0-45695 GCA_044432725.1 Eubacteriales bacterium | reverse complement strand
CGTATAGCTTTCCACCACAATCAGCACAGTAAACTAAGCCAGTGTCATAGAAATGTACGCAATTCTTGAAGCCATTCGTGTTTGCATACTGTTCAAGGTAAGATTTTTGATTCGTGATAGAATTACTTTCCCCTGTTTGTTCATCATCTCGTGATAATCTACTGTATAAAGCCGTTATTTTCTGTGTTTTGTTCTGATTCTGATTCAAGTTTGTCACCTCCCTCCTTGTGTGTCCTTAGTTAAGTATACCCTTTTGGGTCTGTGACAACGTATGAGCCGTTCATTTGCATTAAATTCGGCTTCAACCAGAATCGAGTTTTACCTGAACCAGACCCACCGATGATAAGCACATTCTTATTTCTTGCGTTCTTTGGGTCTGGTGGACGGCTACCCATCATAAGGCTTTCCGTCTGGGTGAGAATCACATTGTTAGGGAAGTGAGGGTCTACAAAGGGTTCTATATCCTGTGGTGTTCCCCATCTTGCCGAGCCGTGTTCTACTCCGTGGCGGTAGACTTTTGCATTTTTCCCTTTGTTGTAGATGATAAGCCATAAACCACCGCCCATCAGCAAGCCAACAAGCAGGTCCCCTATATGAAAACTAGGAAACATAGTGGAAAATGCCACCTCGTACCCAGCACCGAAGCCTGACATCTTTTCTTTCAGAGTTGTTCCACTGGCGATTCTGTAGGCATGACCGATTTTTGTTCCATACAATCCTACCAAAATGTAAGGCAGATTGAGGATAATCTTCTTTTTTAGCTTAGGATTCATCGTGTCAACACCTTCTTCACGGCTTTTGCCACGTCTTTTGCCATGTCCACCACTTTGTCTTTCTTGTCCTGTAATCTTTCAAGTAAAGGCTTGCGAGTAAGTCGCTTCACCCTGTTTGCAAGTGCGTCTTTCATAGCAGAATTTATTGCCAAATCGTCTTTTGCCTTGAAATGAATATGATATACTGGAGGTGTTGTGCCTTTTTCTTTGGTAACGGAGAAATCTACACCATATTTCCGTGCTGCTTTCTTGAAATCCTTTATTTCATCTTTGGGTAAGTCCACTTTATCCAGTCCACAGCCTTTTTTCTTTAGGTTTCGTAGACTTTGCTTGCCTTGTGGATTGGTAAGGTCATTCATGTGCTTTTCTAGGCATTGATAAAAGACTTTCCCAGTAAATTTTGCTGTAGATACGGATAAAGTTATCATTTTGTGTTCTACTTCATCTTGCATTTAAGTCCTCCTTTCCTTTTTAGAGAAATTTTCTTAGTTCTTGGGGTTTTTCAAAAGCCAAATTACTGCTGCGGTATTAAAGAAAAGCCACGGTGCCTGTGAGAGCAAGGTAAATCCTTGGTTTACTCGCCAAAATAAAAAACAGTAAATCCATAAAACGGCTACATATCCCACATGAATCAATGCTTTTTCCATTGAAATCTCCTTTCATCTTCTTTTTTCACATACCATAAGCTATTTTTCTGATAATTGTTCCCAGATATGATTCAGCAATAGTCCCACCAAATTTATATCCCAACCATTGGCAGCTCTTTTCGATAGTTGCGTGTAAGACTGGTTGGCGAAGTTTAATTCTCCGTCTTTGAATCCCATCAGGCGGAATTGCTCCATCACGGATAACTTTCGCACACGCACCTCTCCTTGTGGGGTAGGTGGTTCTATTAGCCTTAATTTGTTGTGTTTAGGGTCTAATATCGTGACACATATTCCATCGTTGCGTATTTTTCTGTTGTACAAATCCAAACAAGACGGTTCCTCCACTTCCAAAGGTGGCAATGTATAAATATCTTGGATTCTTTCTATCTGCTGTGGTGATAAGTATAGAAATTCTTCTGGATTCTTATCTAAAAAGTCTTTTAACCTCAAGTCACAGTCAATCGTAGTGGGAATCATGGAGAAATCATCAGGTAGACCGCCCAGTTTTGCAAATATCCAGACACGTTCCCTATTTTGTGGAATACCATAGTTCTTAGAATTGAGCAAGGCATAGTGTAAATCTCCATATCCCATTTCTTTTAAGGCATTTCTCAACGTGTTAAAAGTTCCCTCAAATCGCTTGTAAAGAAGTCCTTTCACATTTTCCAGTAAGATATATTCAGGCTTTTTAGCTTCACAAATTCTCAAAATATCGTACAGTAAAATCCCTCTACCTTGGCTATCTGCTTCTCCTTGTTGCAGTCCAACACTAGAATATGGCTGACACGGAAAACCACCAGTGAACAAATCAAAATCAGGTAAGTCATTGGGATTGATAAAAGAAATATCGCCCTTGTTTATTATCTCTTTGCCGTTGCGATCAACGTGATTGGCATTGTACAGTGCCGTTGCAAACTTGTCTATCTCGCAGTAGCTTACCACGTCAAAATTGATACCTGTACGTCTAAGACCGAAAGAAGCACCTCCATAGCCAGCAAAACTCTCAAAGACTTTGAGTACCTTGTGTTGTTTTCTTTTTTTCATACAAAGACTTTATTGAAAATCATGGTGGAATTGTGCTTCTGAACGAATCCCTCCCTCACACAAGGTTGACCAGATACAAGACTTCATGTAAGGCAAAGGGAATTTGATTTCTGAATACTCATTTGCTTGTGTGTATGCCATCAGAGTACAAGAAACAATGTTATCGAAAATAGTATCGTAATCATAAACAATGTGAGGAACTAAACTCTCAATCAATTTTGAATAAGTAACAGTAGCACCTCTGACCGATGTAAACTTCGGTTCTAATATCATTTCCAACAAAGCACGGAGATACAATTTCTTAGTATGATACATCAACTTAGGCTTGCTGTATTCTTCGTGTTGCTCTGCAAATCGCTCTGTTTGTTCCATTTCAGACAAATGATACAATGCAGTTTCTAATTTATCACGATTGCTTTTGTAGTCATAAAATAAATCAATCAAATGCTCTTTTCCTCGACATAGTGCCAAGTCCAATTCTTGACGTACCTGTTCAATCTTTTGCTCTCTGCTTAAATCCCTCCACCCCTCCATCAAATCATCTTGTTGGGGAAATTGTGGAAAAGTCGGCTGGGGGCTTGGGGGGAGGGTTGGTCTAAATAAATCAGTCTTAGTCTGTTCAGTGTTAGTTATATTAGTATTATTAGGGCGAAAACTGTTCGGCTCTTGACCAGAATAGTTTTCGTGTCTGGACACGCATGGATTTCCGTTCAGTAGGGGAATACTTTGCGTGTCTGAAAAGTTATCCACAGGCAATTTTTCTGGGATTGTGGATAACTTTTCTTGACAAATAGGAGGTTTCGCCTTGAAATCACCTGATTTTTTCGACTTTTTATTTTGGTTTTCCTCTTGGCTTTCGCTCCCTTGCTCCTGTATTTCTTCTGGTAATGAAGCAAGATTTTTGACGTAAATGACATCAGGTCTGCCCAGTCCTTGCTTCTTCCGTTCTATCAGTCCCAAGCCTTTCACATCGTCTAATTCAGCCAGAATCTTTGATAAATGCCTGTCACTTTTGTTGAGCATATCGCATGATTCTTTCACTGTGTAATAGATAAAAACACGTCCAATATCGTCTAGCCAGCCGTTGGCAATGGATAAACTCACACGGTCTAGCATGATGGTATAGAGGATTTTAGCTTCATTGGTGAGTGGTTTAAGGCGAGAATCGGAGAAAAGGACTTTGGGTAGCTTATAAAAAGTCAAACTCTGCACATCTTTTTGGTAGAAGTATTCAAGTTCTAGCTTCATATCGCACCGCCTTTTATGATGGGGGAGAGCAACACACCTCTGCTTTTCTCGTTTTCTTCCAGAAGTGCATAAAATTCTTCTAAAGTAGGGGTTCTTTTCAGGGGAATCGGTGGATTTACTTCTGTTTTAATGGTGGCAAAGTTTTTCAGGTAAATGACATCACCATCGCCACACTCAATGAGGTTCGATTCTTCCAGTTCCTCAAGCACCTCCACAGCACGTTCTTCACTCACGTTCAAGCTGTTTTCTACTTCTTCCAGAGTAATTTCCATGTAGATACGTTGCTCACTGTCCACCATATCGCTGTACTGCATGGCTTCATAAAGCAATCCGTAAAGAATTTTGGAATCGTTAGACAATTTGTGAAAAATATCCAAGGTGAAAAATAATCTGGGAATGGAAAGGAAAGAGTGGATTTCTCCCTCACAATTTCTGTAATAGTTGATTTTTGACATGATGTTACCTCCATTTTGTATAAAAACGTAATAAAGCCACCTCTCCCTGTTGCTAGGGAAAGGTGGCTTTATCACGTTTCAAGTCATATTATTTCATTTTAGTGTTGTTTCGTGCTTTCCATTCCTCTAAAAGTTGAGTGATGGTGGCTTCAATTTCTGCTTTTGGGGTGTCTTTTGGGAAGTATTTGCTTGTTTCTACCTTGAATGACACTTTCACAGGCTTATCTTTGCTCTCTGTGAGAATGGATTCAATCAATGCTTCTGTCAGTGTACCCTCTTTGCTGTACTTTTTTAGCTTGGTTGCCTGTTCTGAAGAGGGGGTTAGGTTCAATTTATCCATGTTATTTCCCACTTCTTCTTGTTGAGAATGGGAAAGATAGGAGAGTTCCACCGCCACATTAAAGGGCAATTTACGGCTGTCTGTCAGGTCTAGGAAGTCTTGAGTGAGTTCTGTTAAGCGAATGTATCTCTGAATTTGTACACCACTATCCTTTGAATCTTGAGCAAGGAGTTCTCTAGTCTTTAACTTGTGACCAACTTGGTCACAAGTTAAATCTTTTCGTTCACCTTGGCTTTTCATCGCTTCTAGCTTCATCTTATAAGCAAAGGCTTTTTCTGATGGAAGAAGCTGTTCCCTTTGGATATTGGTGTTGACCATTTGAAAAACGGCTTCTTCATCGTCTAACTCACGGATAAAGGCAGGCACTTTCTCTATGCCCACCAGTTCACAGGCTTTTGAACGTCTATGACCAGCGACAATTTCATAGATACCTCTACCTTTGGGGCGGACAATGATTGGCACGGAAACTCCATGTTGCTGTATGCTCTCCATCAGTTCTTCCATGGAATCGTCCTCTAGCACCTTAAAAGGGTGATTCTCAAAGGGAACTAGCTGACGTATCTCTACATCAACTACTTCCTCTTTTCCAGTGCCGTAATCTGCAAAAAAGCCAGAGGTTTTCTTCAAGGAAAATTCTTCTGCGAGATTGGTTGTTTCTTTTTTCATGGCATTGTACCCACTAATTCTGTTACAAATCCCAGATAAGCCGTGGCAACTTTCCCCTCTGGTTCATATTCATAGATACTTTTCCCTTTTGAGGAGGTTTCAATGACACGAGTAGAAGCAGGAATCACAGACTGAAACACTTCAATCGCTTCTCCATATTGTTCACGGACAAAGGGAATCATCTCACGGCTGTACTTAGTGCGGTGGTCTACCATTGTCACCAAAATCCCACGAATTTCCAGTTTCTTGTTGAGGTATCGCTTGACATTGCCGATGGTATCAAGTAGCTGTTCCATGCCTTTCACTGCGAGATATTGAGCAAGGACAGGAATAATCACTTCGTCCGCACAGGAGAGGGCATTGACAGTGATAATACCCAAGTTCGGAGAGCAATCTATCACGCAGACATCATAATCATCTTGAAGCATATCCAGATACCGAGCAAGGAAATATTCACGGCTGTAGGCACTGTTGATTTTCAGTTCCATTCCAGACAGTTCAATGTTGGAGGGAATAAAGTCAATGTTTTCCTCATGTTTCATAATGGCAGAACGTGGGTCAAAGTCCTTGCCGTCCAGAGTGTAGTTCAGCATGGTAGAGATGGTCACGTCCAGTTCATCAGGATTTTTCACACCCATGAGAATTGTCAGAGAGCCTTGAGGGTCAAGGTCAACCACGAGGACTTTTTTGCCCTCTTTCGCTAAACCGATTGCCAAATGTTGGGCGGTGGTGGTTTTGCCGACACCACCTTTTTGATTTGAAATACTATAAATAACCATTTAATTTACCTCTTTTTCTATTTTTATCATAAAGGAAGAATCCACATCTTCTACCTTTTCACCAGTCGCAATCAGTAAACCGTTGTAAAATTGTTCCATTTTATCCTTACTCAATCGGATAATATCAATCGGTAGCACAGCACATTCCAAAGACGAAGTATATAAACTTTCTGCTGTGTCAACAAAGACGAAGTGCGGAATATCTAACATATCTAAGCAAGGATTCTTCCGTAGGCTTTCAAAGTCAATGCCAGTAGTGTAAACATATTTTTGACACACTTGAAAAACCAAGGTATCAGCAGACAACAAGTACAAGGCAGCAAGCAGAGGGAAATCATCTTCAATAGGTTGCCCTAGAAATTCGTCCCTGATAATAGTGTATCTCTCCTTGTGCGTTGGGTTATCCAGTTCATAGTTGAGGACTAGGTTGTCTGTCCGTGGAAAGTAGCTGTAAGGCAAACAGGTGTCATAGATGTAAACTTGCCACCGATTGCCGTCCACGAGGTTTTGTGACAATGTGACGGAGGAGAGATTGGAGAAGCCTAGAGTTTCTAGGTACTCTTTCACCCTTGGCGAGAATGCTTCTGACACCTTTTTATCCAGTGTCACGTTGGTATATCCTTGGTCTAAAATTGCTTGGTATTCGTTCATATTATTACCTCCCTTATTTCTTGTTTCTTCCAGTTTTGCCACCACCAAATCCTGATGGCGAGGTTGCTGTGATTCTCTTTATCTGCCCTTTTTTGCCCTCCTTTGTGTTTTGTCTTTTCGGATTGTACTAGGTATGTCAGGAAAATCACAGGGGAATTGCACCTCTTCTGTATTTTCCTCTTATGAGAATGTCTTAAAAAATGTTGGAAAAAGAATAAGACAAACAGCTTAACACTAACTTTTTGTTAGGTTGTCCGTTTGTCTTATTATACTGTATTCCGAAGTCGGACGGCTGACAGAAGATTTCTTCCCTGAACACAACATTAGACTGGTGGCTGTGTCAGACGGAATAGACACCAACGAAGGAGAAAATGAATTTGCTCCCATCAAAAATCTGTTTAATGAGTGGTACTCTCGTGACATCTCAAAGAAAAGACGTATCAGCAACAAAATCAAAGGCTCGTCTGGGATTCCTTTGGGACCTGCACCCTATGGGTATTTACTTGCAGAGGACGGCTCCAAAAAATGGATTGTAGACCCAGAAGCCTCACAGGTTGTCAAACGTATTTTTGATATGACCTTGGAGGGTTTAGGGACTGAACAAATAGCAACTCGATTGTCTAATCTAAAGTATCTCACTCCCATTCATTATTGCCACTCGAAAGGCATAGGCAGAGCAGGACGAACAAATGAAAACCCTCATCACTGGCAAGCTAGTTCTATTATTAAAATCCTTAGCACCCAAGAATACTGTGGTGATGTTATCAACTTCAAAACCTATTCCAAGTCATACAAGCACAAGAAAAGGCTAAAAAATGATGAAGATAATGTTATGATCTTTAAGGATATTCATGAACCAATCATCGACCGTGATACCTTTGAACTGATTCAACGGAAAAAAGGGAAATCTCGTAAGCGAAAAAAGGCAGACGGTGAGAGGAATATGTTTTCAGGCTTGCTCGTATGTGCAGACTGTGGTAGTAATCTTCATTATCATTTCAACCAGAGTAATCATGACATCAAGTTCTTTGTATGCTCCAATTATAAAGGAGACCGTGGCACCTGCGAAACACGACACTATATCAGAGTGGACTTCTTAGAGCAAGTTGTTTTAGGTGAATTAAAACGTCTGATGAAATTTGCCAATAAGAATGAAGATCGGTTTATGGAAATTATTACTCATCATGCTGATAATCTTGCCAAAGAGGATTTGGATAAAACCAAAAAGGAGATTGCAAAGCTAAAACGTCGAGACGAAGAGCTGGACGTTTTGTTTAACAAAATCTATGAGGACAATGCCAGTGGTAAATTATCAGATGATCGTTTCAGAAAAATGTCAGTGACCTACGAGGACGAACAAGCTACCATAAAGGTAGACATCAAAAGAAAAACTACCTTGCTCCAAAATAATCAGAGCGAGGTAGAAACAGCACAAATTTTTATGAGGGCAGTTCGGAAATATCTTCGAGTGAAAAAGCTATCTCCAAAAATGCTGAATGAGATGATAGAAAAAATCGAGGTATCACAGTATGAAAAGATTAACGGCACATATGTCCAGAAATTGACAATCCACTATACCTGTATAGGCTCGGTGGTCTTGCCAGACGATGTGCCTCTGCCACGAATTGAAATGCCAATACGACGTGGCATTTCAGTCGCTTACCTTAGTTAAAAAGACAAAAAAGTAGAGTGTTGTTATAGATACCTATAACAACACCCATACTGGTACACCCAGAAACTGGATATGCGAACTATTTCCCTTATTTATCGGGACAGGCGATTGCCCATCCCGATAATTTAACACAATTGTGACCTTTTCTTCTTCCAAGTATATGGAATTTATGAAGTAGTCAATCAACATACGTTTCTGCTTTTTCTCTGTAATTTCACAAGACCAAAATTTCTCTAACCACTGATAAATTTCTTCTTTGCTAAGTAATGCTGTCTGCAATTTTTCCCTAGCCAGTTCCACTTCAATTTCAAGTTTCTGCTTTTCCAACTCGTCCAACCTATCTTTGGTACTTGCCGTGAAAATTCCCTGTTCAATTGCCTTGTGGATATTAGACACGGATTTTTCTACTTCCTTGATCTGCTTTTCTATCAGTGGAATATTTGTATTCTCACCACTTTGCAATTCAAAGAGTTTTTGAGAGATTCTTTCAAGCAAGTCCTTATTTCTGATGATTTCAGATACTTTTCCTAGAACTAGGTCCTCAATCAAATCTTTTCTGATGGCTTTTTTCTTGCAATCCTTCAATTTCTTCGTTCCCACACATTTATAGTAGTGATAGACTCTGCCTGTTTTACTCCGTCCACTTTCACCCACCATCAGTCTACCACAATCCCCACAGAAAAGTTTGCTTGTCAATACATAATCATCCACATATCTGTTTCCTTTTTGGTTCTTTTTCATCTTTTCCTGTGCTTCGCTGAATAATTCTGGGGTGATAATCGCTGGAATACCATCTGGCACTATAATTTCCTGAAATTTGTACTCACCAATGTATTTCCTGTTTTTCAGCATAGTGGATACCATATTTATGGTCACTTTCTTCCGTTTCCAACCATGTACGCCCTTACTACTTAACATATCTGCTAGTTTCTGCATACTTTCCCCAGCTACATAATCTTGAAAGACTTTCACCACCAAGGGTGCCACCAAAGGGTCTGGTTCAAACTGCTGCTTCTCATTGATTTGAAGTCCAATTGGCACAGAACCACCATTATAGAGGCATTTGAGGGCATTTTCTGTCATACCTCTAGTTACCTTTTCAGCTAGGTCAGCTGAAAAATACTCAGCAATACCTTCCAAGAGGGACTCTAGCAATATCCCCTCAGCACCATCTGAAATCTTTTCTGTTGCCGACATCACTTTCACATTATGCTTCTTTAATTGAAACTTGTAACTTGCCGAATCGTATCTGTTTCTCGAAAACCTGTCCAACTTCCAAACAATCACCACATCAAAAAGCTTTTTGGAACTTTCATGAATCATTCTCAAAAATTCTGGTCTGTTGTCTGTCTTGGCTGACAACGCCCGATCAATAAAAGTATCTGCTATTTGTATGCCCTGTTTTTTGGCAAAGGCTAAACATTCTCTCATTTGCCCCTCAATGCTTTCTTCCCGTTGATTATCACTGGAATATCTTGCGTAAATCACACCTACCATAGCTATCTACCTCCTTTTTTCTTTGCTACAAGTCTATTGTACCGCCGATGAAATGATTTGTCAGGAGGCAAAATGAAGAAAATGTGGTGATTTCGCCATTTTCTATGTATTGCACAGGAAAGGAAATTTCCCATTCGTTTTCCTGTCTAAAAGAGAGGCGAAAGAAGTTTTGCAGATATTTTTCCAGTTTCAGGTACTTTTGTCGAAATCTTTTTAGGTATTCGACAAAACTAGACATTTTCCCCTATGGACAGGGGGGGCTATTTTGGTCTAAAATAAGGTATATCCACAAGAAAGGAGGAATAATCATGAAAAAAGAGAAAAAACTACGAACTGTTGAAGTGAAATATGTCAAAAACCCCACTGAAGTACCCAATGAAGTCATTGACAAGTTAGCAGAACAACTATTGCCAGAGATGAAAAAAATGGCACATGAAAAAGAAAAGGAGGAAAAGTAGATCCATGTTAAAAAAATATGAATTAAAAGATTATGCACGAAATTCAGACCTGAAGAGTCGTTCTTTGAGTCTATATAACTACTTAGTGGACAGATGTGACGAAAATAACAGCTGTTTTCCCTCCACTGCCACCATGGCAAGAGATTTACACGTTGGCACCTCCACCATCAAACGTGCCATGAAAGAGTTGCTTGAAAAAGACTTTGTACGACGAGAACCACGATATTCTCCCAAAAAAAGTGGTGGACAAACCAGTAACTTGTACACAGTTAAAATTCCAAGTCCGAAAGTAACTGGAGTAATGCAGGGAAAACCTCCACAAACACCTCTAGATTGCCCTGATAGAGTTGTAAGTCCTACCCCTATACACCATCATACACAACAAGGAAAACAGCCATCTGAAGCCTTAATTCAGACATTTACTCAGGTGTTGAAATGAATTCAGTCTGCAAATATCTTGTTTTGTATGCTAATACCCCTTGTTCAGCTCAAAATGAACTGGGAGGGGTGAGTCATTTTGAGGTAGCTATGAATATATCATAAGAATTATGACTGAAGCAAAAAAAGATTCTTTCCCCCTCTCAAATTGAACTGGGGGTTAGGATTTATGATTGCAATTCTTCATATCTGCCCAAAATGAGCTAGGAGGGGTGGGTCATTTTGAGGTAGCTATGAATATATCATAAGAATTATGACTAAAGCAAAAAAAGATTCTTTCCCCCTCTCAAATTGAACTGGGGGGTTAGGATTTATGATTGCAATTCTTGATATCAGTTCAAAATGAACTAGGAGGGGTGAGTCATTTTGAGGTAGCTATGAATATATCATAAGAATTATGACTGAAGCAAAAAAGATTCTTTCCCCCTCTCAAATTGAACCGGGGGGTGAATTTAATGCAGATGTGTTACTTTATAAGAAAATGCAGGTAACGAGGTGTTGAAATTTCATATTTTCAACTTAGAATGGTTTGATTTGGAAAACTCGATATGTTTTTTGAACGAAACACAGAACATTGTAGTTGTCTGGAAAAAAAGATGGTTGACAGACTCATGTGACAGTCAATTAACAGTGCAGTAAGATGACTGTACAGTCATTTGACAGTGCAGTCAAAAAACTTCGCTTTTAGTCCGTTCCCCTCCCGACATCACAGTCATTTTACTGTGAAAAGGGCAGGAATAGGTGACTGTCAACAGTCACAAAAAACAGCTTAAAACCAAAGGTTTCAACTGACTTCAGAAGTCAATTTCGTACTGTGAAGTCACAGTCAAGTATAGTCATAGCAAAGTTAGGTACAGTAAAAGAGAAGTCGAGCACAGTCAAATCGAAGTCAGGCACAGTCAAAACGAAGTTAAGAGCATTTTGACTACCATTGTTAAGGTAAATTATTTTGGAAATCAACAGAAAACGATAAAAAGAAGAAAGAGAGAACATTATGGAAAAGAAAGCAACAGTGCAGCTCACTGTGAGGGTTTCGAAAGAAACAGCAGACAACATTGCAAAATTAGCATACCAAAACAAGATATCTCAGGCAGAACTTTTGAGATCTTTTATTGACAAAGGTATGAGGATGGAAGGATATTTACAAGAAACAGACTTACTGACGAGAATTATTCGTCAAGAATTAATGGCAATTTACCGCCCCGAAGAGGTAAAGGCAATGATGTCACAGCAGACTGACAGAATTGCGAAAATGCTTATGAAGATGGGAAAAATAGACTGTGGTAGTCACTTTATGCTAATAAAACTTCTGATCCTTCTTTGGGGAGATAGTGAAGAAACAATGTTAGAGATGATTCAAGATACCCAAGAGTTAGGTATTGCCTATATGCAACAAAACGATGGAGATATTAACAGATTTTTGGGAAATACAGATAATTTGCTGAGATTGGCGAGAAGAATTAGGGGTGGGGACTAGAAAATCCTCAAAAGCATTTCTAGCTGAGTAGAACACGGTACTTATATCAGCTTCTTTCTTGCCAGAACTACCTTGATGGGTAACGGTCCCATGCTAAGATTGGAAAAAAAGAGTGTTTCTAAAACTGTCATTTTACCCTTGTTTGTCTAAAAGAGAGGCGAGATAACTTTGTTCCTTGAAATATTTGTCTGGTAAGTCGGTAGACGCAGATTAGGTTTTTCGTTACAATGGAGAAGAAGGGACGGTGCTGATTATGGAAAGCATTTTAGAAGAAACTTTGCAATATTTTATGGAAACCCATCATAGCAAGGCAACCCAAGATCCAAGAACAGATAACGCAGTGAAAATCCTTCTTGAAAAGGAGGGAAAGCTGGTAAAGTCGTTTTCAGAGGAGCAGAAAAGATTCTTTCACGAGTACACAGATGCCATCACTACCGTGCAATGGTTGCAAACCGAAGATCTGAAGAAAATGAGTTTTGTTTTCGCTATGAAATTAAGGGATGAGGTAGATGATATTTATGAAAGATTGATGATTGAGTGACTTCTTCAAAAAAATGCCAATTCACTGGAAGGTGGGTTGGTGTTTTTTTGGGTTAATAACAAGTAATTTTTTTATCGCTGTATTTTAATTTCTAGCAACACATTCTTGGTTACCACATATCAATGTTCCCAGAATGAATGAAGACCGAAAGAAGAAAACGAAGATATTTGTAGAAAACTTACAAAGGTGTGTTTTAACTCTTGTTTTTTCTTCTGAAGCATTATCTGTCTCTTTGTTGCAATATTGATCAGAGAAATTTACTACGGGAGTAACAGAGAATATCAAAGAGGGTAACTTTTTATTTCTTAAACATCAATCTTATTAAGCATGAACAAAAGGAGGAACAACCAAATTATGGAAAATATTAGTCAAATTATACAAAATCAACGTCTTACCACCTCATAAAATTTAATTCATTTATTTTTTACAATAAGTTATATGTTCGCGGCTTTAATTTCCCTTTTTCTTCTAAAATAAATGTCAATTGTGAAAAGTAATAGATGAAAATACAATTTTTACAAGAATCTACTAAAAATCAAAAAACACATGTATTTTTTCATATTGCAGTATGAAAAAGCGAAAAAAAGTTACACAAATCAGCAATTAACCTCTTGCATAGTACTTTTTATTGTGCTATGATGTATGTAGAGAGGGAGAGCTACCTCTTCTTGTAAACACATCTGGATGTGCCGAAAATTTATGAAAGTAGACAATAATTATGAAAAAAGCAAATTATGTATTTTTAGTTGGAGAAAGGGAAGCACACTTAAAAAACTTCCCCTTTTTAGAAGGAGTAGAGCCTGAAGTGAAAAAAATGCCTCTTGCTGGTGTGAAGGAAAAGATAGTAGAAGAGAAAACACTATTGGTGGATCAAAATAGAACTGGCGTTTATGGTAGTGTTTATCAAATTCAAGACCAGCCAGAGTGGCGAAAACTGATGCAAGAGTTTTATGAGGTTGGGACTGTGTGTCGTGAGCAGATTGGTCGTTTTCAGGTTGAAGGTTTATTTCGTGAGCTTTTGATTTTTATAGTGAAGTCTAGTGAGTAAGGTTGCTAGTCTACTACTTTATTTGTAAAATCCGTATTCTATTAGAAAATTAGTATAATCCAAATAGATACTGAAATACACTACAAAAAAACAAGAAAGAAGGAAATATAATGGGGAAATATGACGAAATTTACGAATATTTACGAAAGGGAAAAGGGGAAGATGTAAGCCTTACTTATAAGGAAATTGAAATGCTAATTGGCGAAGATCTACCTCCATCTGCATATAAGGGACCAGAAAGTTTTTGGGCTAACACTATTGAACGCGGCAAACCAAAAGGAAAGGCAAAAGCTTGGCTTTCTGTCGGTTACGAAACAGACATGGTCACAGATACAACTGATCCAAAGTTGGGAAAAGAACGAGTTGTCTTCTTTAGATATGTGGCAGAGGAATAACAATGCAGTGGCTTACAAGAGCCATTGAGCAGAGAGCTCCCTTAGATTTCAACGGAACATTCTAAGGAATATTTAATGTCATGGATACGAGGTTGGCTATAGTACTATTCAACCATTATCACGATTCATCACAGAATGAGTGGAGAATCTGAGTGGTAGTCAGCGTTCTTATCTTTAAATACAGCAAGAACCCCCTTGCTTGTTCCAAGCAAGGGGGCGATGCAAGTTTACATATAGAAAATGTTTTAAGTATAGGGAAAATGACGAAATTTTTCTTTAGTTTCTTCTGAAAATTGACTAGAACATTCGACTTCTTCCAGAAATTTTGTCACATCGCCGTGGTCATATTGTTTAACATAGCCTTCTGGTGGTAATTGTATTCTTCTTTGAGAAAATTCTTCAGGATTTGAATATCGGAAAGTAACACAGTTTAGTTCCATAAAGAACTGCAAAATCACCATGAAGTGTTGGTTGAAGTAGGTCTAATATTTCAAAAGCCATCTGTTCGCTTTCGTCTAATTGTTTCATTTGGGAGCTATTCCTAAAGGTTGAAACAAAAAACGCTTTTGTCTTGACGAATCAAAGTGAATTTGTTATAATAAAGACTCGAGAAGAGTGAAGGAGGTAAATTTATGTTAAAAAACGAGAATGAGATAGAATATCAAAAAGTAACTAACGAAAGACTAAGAATGTTTACAGTACAGCATGAAATTACATGGGATTTAGGTACCTTACTTTCAACAATGCAAATTGAACAGCATGAAGCTATACAAAAATCACACGAAATTAGCCGAAATAACTATCAATCAGAGTCAGAATTCCAAAAAGCTCTAAAAACCTCTGTATTAAAAAAAGTTGAATTTTTTTTGCTTCGTATGGAAAATGAAGAGGTAGATTTATTCAAAAAAATCATACAAGAAAAGCAATATAAATTTGATTTGAATGATTTTGTCCGAGCAGATAATTTAATGGCAAGTGGTCTTATTTTTCTCGTGATGGACAACCACTTACCCTATGCTCTTGTACCAGATGAAGTAGTGGAGGTTTACGGTCAAATCAATCAGGAGGCTTTTCTTGTTCAAAAAAAGAAAATAGACTTAATTTATGCTTATGCAGTCGCTTCTGTGAATTTATATGGTGTTATTTCTTTGCAACAGTTAACTGAAATCTTCAACGAACACAATGACAAAACAACCACTTCTGAAGAAATAAAGTCCATTTTAACACACTACGCAACAGAAACGCCAGTGGGACTTTTAGACGGTGATTATTTTAAACCAGAACATTTTATCACCCATGAAGATGGAACGGCTGAATTATTAGCACAGCAAAAAGGAAAGCCAAGGTATGTTCCAGAAAAAACTGTATTTTTGAAAAATACAAATCCCGAGTACTTTCAAACTACTTCTGAAATACAAAAACTAGAGAATTTTCTGAAAAAAGTGATAAATAGACCTGAAGAACTAGAAAACCTAATGAAGGAATTACAGTTTGCCCTAAAAATAGACTTAGATGTTAAGGAAATTACTAAAATCTTTGATTGCTATGAGTTTGCCTCTAGCTTCAAAGAAGAACAGGTGTCCACTCTATTACTTAATGCTGGTCGAACAACAAGACGTTGGGAGCATTTAGGTTATTCTTTAGCTGATTTAGAAAAATAAAACTGTCTTGGAATAATTTAACAAAAACCAGTGGTATTTTAAATACCACTGGTTTTTCTTTACTCGCTGGCTATCTTCACTTTCAAATGATCTCTTATTCCTTTCACAGCTCGTGGTCCCTTCAAGTTAGATTCTCCAGTCAAAGCTTCTGCCAAAAGATTTTTTTCAGATAATGTTATCAAATCCAAAGCCGTTGTTGCACGAGAAGTCCCAACATAAAAGGCATTTTTTTCATTGGCATTTAGAAAAGTTTTCTGGTCAATATCAATACAAATAACCACATCTGCTTCTAATCCCTTAAATTTTCGTACAGTTGTAAACAAGATTTTTCCATTCATTTTTTTGTCTGTTAGCTGATAAGCTTCAGTTAATTTATAATCAGACTTTTGAATAGCAGAGTCACCCTCTTTTTTACAACTTAATATCACTATATTTTCTTTTAAAATACCAGCACTAACATATTTTTTTAGCAATTTAATCAGTATCTCTTTTAAATCACTCACTTCTTTTTGGAAATAAATGGTTGGTCTTGGAGGTTCTGTATACTCATTTGCTGGATCTTCTCGACGCATTTTAATTTTACTTTCCTCAATTCCCAAAGGACGAGTAGAAGTAATAGCAATTTCTTTTGTATTACGACAATTTCTGGATAGAACTAAACGGCATTCCATCTGATTGATCCATTCTGGGAAAGATAATCCTTGAACAAATTGATTCTTATCATAAAATACATAAAAACAGCCTTGTTGCTGGTCAGCAATTTCTTTCAATGCTTGCAAATGGTCATCCTTAAAATCTTGTCCTTCATCTATGATAATGTGCTTATACTCCCATTGATACTCTTGCCAATCCGCTAAAAAGTTCCAAATAGCATCATCTTTTTCGTGGCTATTTTGTGGTAAAGGACTCGCTGTTTTTTTGACTAACAAGCTATCCAAATTATAAAAATCAATATTTTCGTGAGAATGATTTTCTTCTAAATGATCCTTTAAAAAACGATTAAAGCAGAGAAACAAAACTTTTTCATTCTCTTCTGCCAACCTTTTTGCCTTTTGCACAGCAATCACAGTTTTGCCAGTTCCAGCCACTCCATGAATCGCAGCTTCTTTTTGTTCTTCTAAATAATCCAATAAATAGCTTTGTTCCATGGTCATTTTGTGAAAAAGTGCTTTGGTTGCAATCACACGGCTTCGCATACTCTGAAAAGAACCAAATTCAGGGGCTATGGCATTCACCACTTTTCGGGTCAATTCTTCTTTTGTAGCGACTTTTTCTGCGGAGCAAAAAGAGTAAATTCTTTTGAAAGCTTTGTCTATATTGCTTGTACTACTCAAATCATTCGCCCATAACACCAATTCATCTTGATAATTAAGAGGAAGATTACCCTCAACACATTGCTTGTCTACTGCCGTAAACCACACAGCAGAACAGAGAGGATAAGGGGACTTTCCTTGGAATTTTCGTTCTAGCACTCTTAAAAAGTGATATTTACTCTTCTCTGCTTGTGCCATAGGGTCAATACATTTTTCATAGCCTGTACTTCTGTTTTTTTGTAACCAGCCAGAAGATTGGCTGTAAGAGATGAGTCCATCTTTCACTTCAAAGACAATAATACCATATTCGGGATGAAAAACAGTAAAATCCGCTTCTCCCCATTGCACATATTCTCTTCTGCCCATGGTACTTTGCCTTTCCTTTTCATTCCACTGGGTGGAGTGAAAAACGAAATAAGTATCAGGCAAAGCCTTCAGCAGTTCAAACAGTTTCAGCTCTCCACCACTAAAATTTGAATCTTCTGCATAAAGTTCACCTGGAATCATAATCGCCATATTATTCACCTCTCAATTTCTTAGCTAGTTCTTCCACAGGAACAGACATATCATAACAGGTCAAATCTAACGAAATAAAATCATGTCCCTCATAAGCTTCTTTGTTTTGAAACACAAGTACTTTTTCTTCTTTCCAGAAAAACCAAGGCACTACTTCTCCATCTCTAAGGTGGAGCTTTGGACAGATAAGGCAATCCATAGAAATGTTAGCATCATCCCAACTTAGCAATTCATCACTATTTTCAAAGTATATTTCATGTAAAGTAGCCCAGTTTTCTTCTTCATTGCCATAGAGAGTATCCTCACTGATAGAAAATTCATCCTCTGAGTCAATTTCTTCCGAAACTGTAGCAAACACTCTTTCAGGTTTCTCTATCTCTAATACTTCATATTCACCAAGCCATTTTTCTAAAAATATCATGGCTTCTTTTCTACTTAATTCGTCATGAATTTTTTGATTATAATAATTTCTTAAACATTGGTAACAGGACGTATCACAAGCACAGCGTTCTAAAATATGGTAGGCACGCTTTAACACCTTTTTCAAAATAACCCCGTCAGATGTTGCCATTCTTCTCACATGACCTGCACCACCTGCTACTGCATCGTATAGAACCAAGGAGTACCCGTTCATTCCATTTTGCTGTGTCCAAAACAAACAACCTTTCAGGTCGGTTCTCTCGATGCCCAATTCTTGTGATAATCCTTCTAAAATAGCAAACAACACCGATAACATGAGAGAGTGGTTGCTTGATTCCTCTACTTTGAAAGTCAGTTTGACCACATCTGTCTTAAAATCGTGAGATAATTGATAGCGTTGTGGATTACCCTCTTTGTTAGCACAAGGATAATTTTGTGCATTTCGATGTTCTGCGATTGGGGTTTCAGAGGTATAACCACACAATGCACAAACATGATACTCTGTTTGTCCTATGACTACTAAGGAGTCATTCGTCGTAGATTCAAGATAAAGTTCTTTGTCATTCACCGAAAAACCTAGAACATCAATCACCATTCTCGAAGAATCGCCGATATAATAGTCATCTGTTTTATAATCACGCTCTGGTCTTCTCATGGGAACATCTTTGGTGTGTTGTTCTGCAAAAAATCCCATACGAGGTTCGATAGTTTTCTTCCACATACGTCTTCCTATGGGTTGTTGACAGGAGATACACAATTTCCCCTCTGTTGTCATTGGTTCTTTGGTGAAATTTGGCTGTTTACAATGGGGACATTTTGGACAATAATGCCCTTGTTCCCATATAGATTCTTTGCTTTTACCAGGTATCTTACGCAGATATCGGCTTGTATACATTTTGCCATCTGCTACCACTTGTGCACCAGGGGCATAATCTGCAATCGCCATTTGCAAATCTCTTTGTAGCTGAACATCTTTATATTTTGCATCCATGCCAAATGGAGTTGCCAATTCTACTGTATCAACAGGGAAACCATATTTGGGTAGTACATTGCTCCGCACCAAAAAATCTATCACTCTTTTTTTATTCTTGCCGTCATTATCCTCTTTTGCACCTCGAAAACCTGCCAGTGTTTTGCTCCAGTAAGCTGCAGTCGTATCATCTTTATTCCGACGTGCCTTTTTCAACTCTTTTTCAATGGTTTCTATGGTTGCTCTGAAATCTTGTACCGCCAATTCCAGAACGCCTTCATCTCCTTGTTCATCACTTAAAAGTAATTTCGTCCAACTGCCGTCTAAAATTCCCATGGTTTTATGAGATACTTTAGGAATAGATTTTTTCAAAATTTCTGTCAACTCCACTGGCACAGGTGAGAGGTAGTCTTTTAATAGTTCATATCCACCCTCGTTCAGTAACACAGTTTGATTGTTATTATTGTAAACTTCTTCATGATCAGAGAAAAATTTACTTAGAGCCACAGCAAAAATATGACGTTTCAAGATTTTTTCATTTTCTACGTTAAAAATAGGGACTTTGATTTTGCCACTTATCATGCCAGTGGGGTCTTGATAATAGTTGAAATCATGAGAAGACAACTTTGCATAGGTGAGGACAAAGGCTGCTGATTTTCTTCCCCGACCAGCCCGACCAGCCCGTTGCACATAATTGGCTGGACTTGGCGGTACATCACGAAGATAAACTGTTTCCAAACTTCCCAAATCTACACCCATTTCAAAAGTGGTAGAGCAGCTGAGTGCATGGATTTGTTTGTGTTGAAATGCTTCTTGGTATGCTGTTTGCTGATTTTTGGAAAGTTGGGCTGTATGCTCCTTAATATAGAGTGGTGTCATGGTTTCACTACGATATAAGTTCACATAGTGATTGTTTACGTTTTCTTCCAAAGGGTTACAAGGGACGAGTGTTCCTGTACATTTGATGGAACTGCAATGACTTTTCACGGAATAGGGGGTTAATCTGCCACATTTTTGACAACGATAAAACTGACTTTCTTGAGTTCCACCTAAACGAATTTGAAATTCATTGGC
The DNA here is from genome assembly GCA_044432725.1 of Eubacteriales bacterium. Lineage (GTDB taxonomy): Bacteria > Bacillota > Clostridia > Oscillospirales > Oscillospiraceae > JAWXUK01. Next base: position 25,612 of record JAWXUL010000021.1, on the reverse strand, counting down.
AGGAAGTGAAAATTCTTCTTCAGTTGGCTGTAAGACCTTAAACCAATAGCCACGCATTAGTTGATCTGCTGCTTCTTCTGTGAGTCCCAAATCTCTTACAAGTCTGCTCAGACGGCTGTTTGTAAAAAAGTTTCCATTGGTTCGTTTCCGTGCCAACCAACCTGAAATATAATTCTTACTGTGAGTTTCGCCTTCTTTTAATAACACTACTTTTTTCGGTCTTTTTGTAAAGAAAATATATTCATGTTCAGATTCTGACAACATTTCTTTCCCCATAGGATGAATTGCCCCTGCGTAAACAATGTCTTGCACCAATAATTCTAATAATGCTCGTGCCTCTTTTTTTTCTAAAGAATACATTTTTTGAAAGCCAGCCACCTGCGATTCATTTTTCTCATATTCAAAAGAGAGTAACCCCAAAGAAACAAGGCTTGTGCTCCGCCTTGCATTGTACATTTCATTCAAAATACCAGCCCATGCTTGTTCACGGCTTTTAGCTTTTAACACATCAGCATTTCCACTCCCACTGGGAGTCCATTCTAGGAAAGTTTTATGATTCACAAAATATTTTTCCAGTTTTGTAACGAAGAATTCCATGTCTACAATGGTTTTCCCCTCATCTCTTAAAGATTCAGCAACGTGCCAGATACCTCTACGTCGCAAAAATTCTTGGTAAGAGCGTTCCATATAAGAGGCGAAAAAAGCCGCTTCACTCCGACTATCTGAAAAGCAAAGAAATTGTGGCATGATGGCTCTTTTGGGTATCACTGGTTCTGATACCATGGTAAAAGGATCATTTTCGCTTTCTAATATTTCTTCCATCTCAGTCCAAGAACTGTCGAGTACCTCTTCTTTAGGCAGTAATTCAAACAATCCCGTCCCTAACACGGCTGTTGCTGCTTCTGAACCTAAATACATCTGCATGAGATCTCCAAACTCACAAGCAGGACAACGAGCTTTTATTCTGCCATCACCTCTGGTATTGGCTTTTTTCAGAGCGACATAGTGTTTTTTCTCATGTTCGCAGAGATTACTTATTTTCGCCCCTAATTCCGTGTCCATAGCACCACAAAGAGAACAAACTACATAATCTTGGCAAGCGATTTCATCTTCCTCACCAGTGCTACCTTCCTCTTCGATGTATTCACCATCAGTGGCTTCTTTTAACAAATAGAACTCAATACCCTCATCAAAACGGTTCACTTGTCGCAGATAACCGCCTTCTAATCGTCCTACCAGTGCCAAGCGACCACAATCACCACAGACTGCTGCTTCAAAAATTTCTTTTTCTGTTTCACCAACCATGACAGTGTTCTTCTGTTGCAGAAATAACTCTTTTGTTTCTCCTATGCCAATAAACAACCCTTCCAACGCACGAACAAAAAAGTGGTAACGTGGCTTAATCAGATTGGCTCCATTTTTTTCAGCCATTGCACAAACGGAAATGAGAGCAATCAATTCTTTCAAAGAAATATTGTGATTTCTGGAAAGCTTTTCTTGTAATTCTTGCAAAGTAAGAGGAGTTTTGACAAATTTTCTAAAATCTTCAAACAATCTACTATGGAGGAAAAATTCAAAAAGTTTTTCATCTTGGTTTCCAGAGGGAGAAAAGTCAGCCTGATTTTCAGCTAATATTTTGCTTGTTTTTCCTAGATTCTCTAATAAATTGGTGAAAATACCACTTGAAAAATCCAAGGAGGCTTTCATTTCTTCTTTTTTCTCCACAGAACGAATAATGTCTTCTTTCAAAAAATTAGCACCACACAGCCGAGTGGCAAAGGCAACGATTTCTTCATCAGCATCTTTCCCACCTAACGTCGCACTGGTGAGAATATACTGCACTGCAGAATCGTTGCTGATTCTGGCACGCACCCTCCGCATGAGCAGGGATGTTTCCATCCCAGTGGCTCCTTTATAAATGTGTGCTTCGTCTAAGATAATGAATTTTAGTTTTGCACCAGAAAAAACTCCGTCATCTTTTGGACGTAAAAGCATATATTCTAACATGGAATAGTTCGTAATCAATATATTAGGTGGTGTTTCTTGCATAACTTCTCTGGAAATCAATTCGTTTTTCAGAGGTTTATTAGATCTTCCATCTTCATTTTTATGGGTGTTCTTATAATTTTGCAGTGCATCTCTTTCTGTATGCTTGGTGTTGCCATTATACAAACCAAAGGTAATATCAGAATTTTTCAGCAATTTTCGCATACGTTTCATTTGGTCACTGGCTAGAGCATTCATGGGATAAATCACAATAGCACGCACTCCAGCATCTAATGTGCCAGCTTCTTTTTCTGCGAGAATAGATTGTAAGATGGGAAGAAGAAAACATTCCGTTTTACCAGACCCTGTGCCAGTCGTCACCACTAGATTTTTCCCTTGACTGGCTTTTCTCATTGCTTGTTCTTGGTGAAAATATAGTGGTCGCTGTAAATTTAATTCTCTTTCTTCTTCATGTACAGGCTCAAGGCTTTGAAATAGGGGAGAAATAGTCCCTGCATTGGCTAGTTGCTCTAAGGTTTGCCCTGTTTCAAATGCACCACCGATATCAAGGTACGGTCCTTTGGCAATCATGTTTTCTTTGGATAACTCTGCTCGAAACATCTTCCTGTATTCCTGATTTTCCATTGAAAACCTAGTAGTAATATAGTTAATAAAAATTTCTTTTAGTGCTTGGGAACCATCAATTGGATCAAACATATTTAACACTCCTTTTTGCTTTCGTATTCAAAATAATCTGGAATTTCATAGGTTTGGTGCTTATCAGGGGAACGGTTAAAAATTGTGCCATGGAACTTATCCATCATCAAGCCATCTTCTGTTTCAGCTAGTAAAATCAGCAGATAATCGTTGACTACCCATAGATGAAGAGGGTTTATTTCTTCGTAGCCCGCTTTTCTCCCCTGATTGAAGGTTTGTAATTTACCATAAGGGTTAACATAACACAGAGTTCCACGATAATACGGATATTCAGCCGTTTCTCCGTTGGGGCAGGACTCACCAATATACTCTAAATTCTTTATTAAGGCAGCTTGGTAACGAATAAAGGATTTTTTGTAACATTCCTCATCGATATCCCAATAATTTCCACTCGTTAAGTGAAATTCTACATCCATGACCTTCAGTGCATTAGGGTGTCCAGTGATTAAGTAGTCCTCATGAATCGTTTTTTCTTCGACAGCTGAAAACAATTCCTCTATTTCCACTGAAATTTGATACAAATACGATCCTAGTGGAAAAAATTCATCTTTGAGTAAATCCGAGTTTTTGTTTTTCAGTGTTTCTTTGTGAATTTCACCGCTTGGAAGTTGGAGGGATAGAAGAAATTCACTGTGTGAAGGTCCGATGTAATTTCCCTCGTAATGCCAATATATCATTTCTTCTCGAAATGTAATAGGTGGTTTGATGAATTTTTCTTGAAAAACCACAGTCGTCAGTAAATGTGTATTTAGTTCTACACCATTTGACCATTCTAATTGCAATTTTTCTTCTTGTTGAACATGACCTCCGCCATAAAGGCGATTGCCTAACTCAAATTTCTTTCCATCCCCAGAGAAAACTTCCTTTTCTCCTAAGGTTATTCTGCTTTTGAATTGGCTTGGTAAAGTTAAGGAAAGAACAGAACCTCTCTGGAAATCCTCGAACCACATGAATTCTGTCAAAGTAAAGGCATTTCTTTCTTCCATTTCGCAATAGACTAAGGGTGGGGAGAGCCTGATGGAAAAAGAAATCCCTACTGGTTGAAATATCATATCGTTTAACGCAGAAAACACAGGCAATTGAACTTTTTGAGGATTATCTGACAAAATCAGTGTCCCTTCTACTACATCCTTTTGATAACGAAAGGTATTCTTAGAATAATTCCACTGACACCCTTCTAATATGGAATAAAGGAATTGATATTTCACCATTTGCGTACTAATATCAATTACACGAATGGAATGTGGTGCATCGTCCTCTCGTGGTATGGTAATCACTATATCTCCTTGAGCATTATGCTTCATTTTTGTTGCAGAATATCTTTCTTTATCAATGACTACATGGTATTTCAAGTCATTTTCGTCTTTGGGTAAAGAAATGGTTAACAGAAATGCTTGAGAAAAAAGTAGCACTTCTTGCCCTGAATATTCGCCACGAATTCCTTGCAGAGGTTTCACAGAAGTATAATGATGGAAAGAATTGACACATTCTTTGCCCAGATAAATTTCCATATTGTCAAGGGTGACATGGGAGGATTCATGAAGAGCAAGACGAAACAGTTGACCTAAATGTGGTAGTTGCAAATAGTCATCAATTCCTTGTAACTGACTTGTACTAGGACAGAAAAGGATATTTGCCCCTTCTTTTGCCTGTGATTCTTGTCCTTTTTCGTTGAAAAGGACATAATTTCTCCGTAATTTATCGGCTGAATGGTAAAAATCATTTCCATTCAGTTTGATGGTTAAGTGGACGTCACTTTTTTCATTGAAATCGTATTCGGTTTCTTCCAGAGGTACAAACAAATATCCTGTGGTACAGGATAATTCAGTGCCATGAACGGTAAGAAATCTCCTTGCTATTTCCTTACCAGTTTGGTAAATAAGAACCTCTGGTTTAGCACTAATTGCTTCCATTAAATGAATACGATGAATGATTAAGCCAACTTTTTCTTGTTCTATCCCCCATTGAACAGAAATAGTATTTCTGGATGTAGCAACAAATTCTACGATTTGACCTTTTTTTCTCCCTCCGAAGTCTGTTTTTTCTGTGCTGCTTAATTTCTGATACCACTCTTCTAATAAGATGTCTAAATAATGATTTTGGCTGAAGCTAGAACTCTCACCACGCAAAAGTGCGTCCATTTTCTGTACAATTTGATCTGATAACACAGCCATATAGCCAGCTCGATTGGTAAATAACATCCTTAGCCCAGAGTTTACTGCGTCAGATTTAATGTGTACACTAGATTTTTTATCTTTTTCCCATCTGGCTCGCATTCCCTTCACAAAGGTTTTGTAGGCAACATCGTTGGAAAAATATTGGAAATCAAGCTCCTTTGCATAAAAATTAAACAAAATTCGAAACAACGCCTCCATACTTGGTTTAGGTGCAAAAGCGTGAAGTAATAGGGTTGTGTAATATCTCATGGTTTGTTCGGGAGCGAAAAATCTTTTGTACCGCATGAGTGTATCCTTAGTCGCTTTTCTAAATGAGGCATACAATTTAATTATTTGTTGTTCACTATGATTTTCTGCTTTTATTCCGTAGTAGGCATAAATATCGTTCCAAAAAGTTGTACTTTCATCTTCAGTTCCAACTGTTTGTTTCCACGTCTTAAGCATTTGAATCGTGGCAACAAATAAAACAACTTGGGATTTTTGGGTGACTCTTCCATGAGGTGTCAGGTATGCTTGGGCTGTTTCCTGAGCAGACTGATAAAGCAGGATTTTTTCTTCATCAGTCGGCTCATATTCACCCACAAGTGGATAGGTTTTCAAAATCCAATCAGCCAAATCAAAAGCTTCATTGGTTTCCTTCTCATGCTTCTGGAACTCCATATCTGGCTCAACATAACCTGTTTCAGAACAAAAGAAACCTTGCGAAGCTAACCAATCGTCACTAGAAATGCCACTTTGACGTGATATTTGGCGAACCTTAATAAAAACTGATTGCCATCTTTGCTCCAGATAAATGATTTTGCTAGGAAACATTTGCTCGAGCTGATGAAGAATATCTTTCTCTAACATATCGTTACCTCTTTCGTTGAAAAACTTTGTTTTTGGAAATCTTTGCCTTATATTCTATCATACCATAAAAAAAGGAGAGAATCAAGTAATATTTGAACTAATTTTGTCATTAAAGATTGTAAAAAGAAATAATCTAAGAAAACCTAGCACAATTTTCTTTTAATTCTATTATATAAAAATTGTTCTTGATTCAGAATCTGATACTAGTATACCAAATAATACAAGAACGGTCAACTTAGTGAGGATAAAAATCCACCTATAAGGGTAGGAGGTCAGATATAATGGATAATATCATTTAAAATTTGGATTATAAAAAGGAGAGCACTATGGTAAATATGGGCGAAAAATTAAAAAATCTCCGTAAAGCGAGAAATTTATCACAATCCGCCCTTGCCGAAGCATTATTAGTGACTAAAAGCATGATTTCCGCCTACGAAACCTCGGTTAGAATGCCGAGTTATGATGTACTTTTGAAAATTTCTCATTTTTTCAATGTGAGTACAGATTATTTGCTTGGGTGTAGCAGAGAGGATGTCCTAGATGTTTCCAAGCTGACAGAGGAACAGAAGCAGATTTTGAGGAGTTTGGTGAGGGAGTTTCAAGGGGAGTAGGGGCAAGTCGAAAAAACTCAAAAATCCAACAAAAAAACTCTTGACAAACACTGAGTTATGTGGTACTATCTTAATATCTAAAAAGAGATTGTTGTGCCAGTTTGTCTTAATTTGAACAAGATAGGTGTCATTTGCACGAATCTCTTTAATGAGAACTAAAACAAAATATTGAAATAAATGAAGCATCCTTCAAGTAGGTGTGATGATAACAATTATCATTGCATTTTGAAGGATGCTATTATTTTACCTTTGTTTTAGAGAAAGGAGAAAACTCAATGATAGAAATATTATATCTCAGCATTCTAGCACAAGTTTTGAGGCGAATTTTTTATACGATTATTAATATAAATAGTCAAAATACGAAAGAACGAAATATTTTACATTAGAAGGAGAATTTTATGGAAAAGAATTATATCGTAAACCCAAATTTAAAACCCGATTTGGATAGTAAAGAAGAATGTATTAAAAACTATAGTGTGTTTAACAGTAAAATCACTGAATTTTGCGAAGATGTCAAATGGTTGTCTAACTATAACATCTTATTTGACAATTTATTTTTAGAAGCTGAACAACACCAAGAGCCGTTTGTAATAAATTGTTTCGAGAGTGGATTTTTTGTCGTCAAATTACGAATTAGAGATGACCTAGTATCGCTTGATGGTATGAATGCAATTCCTGACCAGTTAAGAAAAATTTTAGTTGAAGAAAATTTTACAGACAGCGCTTATGAAATTAGTTGTGAATTAGACACATTTAATTATGCGATAAACAACCACCCAAGTGATTACACTCAAACTTTAATCCAAAAAGGTACAGAAAATTTAAAAGACTACGAAACTACAATTAACTTAACGTGGGCTTTTTTCCAAAAACACGTAGGCGAGGAAATAATGAATAAAATTTGTCAACTTAAGGTCATAATTGATAATGCACCATCTAACGCAAAGGCGGGGTACACCCCCATTATCACTCCTTATTGGTCAAATATTTTTGTAATTAAGCTTAATATTAAAGAAAAATATGATGCAAAAATTGTGGGGACGGTTGAGGAAGTTATAGTTTATCAGCTTGCTCATGAATTGGCTCACCTCATGTTTCATGCATGTTTTGGAGAAGGAAAACCGAAGGCAACAAAGAATTATGCCTATGAGGAAACTTTATGTACTGCTATAGCATTGATGGCTGTGCGAGAAATTTGGAAGCAAGAAGCATATAAAAGAAAAGAAACCCACTTACTTACCCGCAAAAATGAGATAGAACCTTACTATCGCCGCGGAGTTGTATTGGCAAGAAATGCTAATTTTTCTTTTGATAATTTGAAAGAAGATATTCAGTTGGTGCTAAACGGCTATGGCCATAAGAAAGACAACGTTTATGGATATTTAAGAGAAGTAGAACAAAAGGTCTGCAACGCAGAAAACCAATTGGAGGGCCTTATGATAGAATCTTGACTCACCCCTGAAATTGTCAAATATCAGGGGGTTCGACTCCCTCCAACCCCCACCTCATTCTCAAATTCATAACATTCCAGCAAGCTTTCCTCAATAAAATAAAAATCCCTCTCCCATCCACTCACAAATTCTTGCAAGTTGGACAGGGGAGGGATATTTTACTATTAATAATTGTACTAAGACACACCATACAGTGCATACGAACCTATCAAAAAAGTTTACCTAACAATAGAAAAAGACAACCCGAACCCTTCTTTACTAAAGAAAAAGTTCGGATTGTCCAAATTTGGTACAACACAAACACCCAAAAACTAATCTCTTTTTACGTCCAGATGGATATGTTTTTAAGGTTTTTCTGCCATAATCATAACTTTTTTGAAGAAGAAATTTTTGACTACTCTCCATCACCTAGAATTATGTTGTAGGTGGTGGGGAGGAGATACATAAATCCTACGACTAACGTATACTTCTTGGATGTTCGTGCAAACAAGACAAATGTTTACTGCTTTTCGACATTTGCTATATTTTGTGAAAGAACTATACTTAGACCTTCTACTCTTCTGTAAGCCAATTCACCCATATCCAAATCAAAACTTAGATTTTTACGAAGCTCTGCTTCTAAATGTACTGTATTCCTATATTCATAAAGTTTCTTTAATTCATCTGCTAATTCTGGACTAATAAGATTTAATTCACAGCAGACTTTCAGTTTCTCTTCATACCTTATTTTTGTTTTATCTACAATAGTATCAGTGTGATAGCCACATATAATTTCCTTACCGTCATGGCTTAGCTCACTTTTTAGTTTTTCTCTTGAAGCATTAGGAATGGAATATTCCTTGAACTGTTTCTTAGTGATTAGTTTCCCAACCTCTATTGAATTAGGAAATAACTCAAAAAGTGTATAATTGATAACTGCTTCTTGTATCGAAACGTACATGATCACTTGAGTTTTAATCTGAGCCAAACGAAAATCTTCAGTAGCAGCTAATCCTTCGAAAAATTTGTAAATTTTGCGAGCATTTTTATGCTCAACTATTAAACGTTTGCGAAGGGTTACATCAGCTATAAAAGTGAAAAAATTCAAATCGTACCACTGTTCAGTAGGAAGTGTAAGCTCTAAATAATTATAAATTTGTGTTTGTAATTCTGATGGAAAAGGCATAATTCCCTCCTTATTCTTTATGATGGATATTACGAAAGTTATAGTTAAGTAAGTTTTTTACACTTGTTTTTTGAAGCTGAATCTAAAAAAGATAAAAACAATTCATTTATTATTCAATAAGAATTATTTTGATAAGAAATTAGTCATTTTTCTAAATTGACTAACAGCTCATCGAGTTTTTTGCTTAAAAAGTCTGATGGTTCAGAACTTTGCTCCTTCATTTCTAACATTTTCACCAAATCATCATTAGTTAAGGAGATAATCACTTTTCCGTTTTCTCTTAATACTCCACGTCTAGCTTTATCAGCATTTTCTGACATTCCTTTTGTTGAAATAATAATTGCAATTCTTCTTAAGGCTTTAGCATAAAGATATTTCTCGGTTGTAAAAACTTCTTTTTGCGTAATTTGTTCGTTATAATTCTTGAACTCGAAAACCACATATTTCGTACTGAAATACGATTCAGATACAGACCAAAATTCAGCACTCACATTGTGCTTAATTTTACAAATTAAATCAAAATGAAATAAAGAATTGTTCGAATTTTGTTGTTCATTCCACAGTGTTAATTCTTCAGAAAATAGGGATTTCAACGTACGAACACATAAGTCTTCATATTCTCTATAGTGGTCACGTCCCTGTTTATTCCAATGAACTAGCTCCTCTTTTAATTTGTTCGATTCGCTTATTTGTACGACTAGTTTGTCAATTTGTAATTTCTCATCAATTCCAGTGCTAATCGCTTTTTCTACAGAAAAATCCAATAGAGTGACTAATTCGGAGTGCAATTCATCATGTTTACTTACTAAATACAAAAGATTCCCTATATCACAGATAATCACACCTTTGTCAAATTCTAGACGCTCACTTGCTTGCAGAATCCCTCCTATCACTAAAACTGGTATCCTTCCTGCATCTTTTGCGTGAGCAGTTAATCGAGTAATTGTTTTGTTTAAGTATTGAAGATTAACTGTGCCACTAATAGAAAACTTAACTTCTACTGCTAATCCTAGCTTATCATTGTCTGCTATAAAATCATAATAAATACCTGACTGTTCAAATTCAACTGATGTTTTAAAATCGTATGATTGAAATATTTTTTCTACTACACGTCGAAAAAGAATTTCGCTATCAAAACAACTGTTTCTTGGTAACATTATGCCACCCCTCTTTATAATGTTTTTATTTACTTGTGTATTGGTGAGTTACAAATTTTAATTGTTCACCCCAAAAGCTCTTCTAACGTCGTCCCTAAAATCTCTCTCAACACCTTCAACTCATCTACATAGATATGCCTCTGCCCTACCTCAATCTTTGCCAAGGCACTCCGTGTCACATCACACCCACGAACCTGCATTTGTGCTGACACTTGCTCTTGTGTCAAGCCTTTTTCCATGCGAAGGTCACGCAGTCTTCCACCGACGATTTTTTCAAATTCCTCATTCATAATTGCACCCATATAAGTTCAAACTTCCTCTTGATTATATCCTTATCCTGTGGTATAATTGCACTTATATAAGTGCCGATAAGATGATTATCAGCCATTATAGGAGGTCATATACATGAACGAACGTTTTTACGAAACAGCACAAGAGGGTATGCTTCAAAAAGAAATAGGCAGAATGATTTTGAGATACACCAAGGCAATCAATCTTGATGTAAATAATTTACTCGCAGACCAATCCCACAATATCGTAGAGGAAATCACGTCTATCTTCCAATCTGCCCCAGCCTATCCAGATGACCAAAAGTTGGTGGAGCAAATTATGTCCGTCCTCCATGCCCATGGAATCAGCACAGGAGTCTGCCACGATTACTAGAAAATGCCCCACTTTTTATTCTGAAGTGGGGCATTCTATAACATTATTTTTTCTTCTGATTTTCCTTTCATACTTCAAATTCCTTCTGATTTTCCTCGTCCATATAAAATTTTTCAATCAAAGGGAGCACACGTTTTGCAAACATATCCAAGTCCTTTTCCGTGATTTTAGTTTCTACTTCTAACATCTTTCAACCTCCACAATCTGATTTATTCCCATATCAAGGGTATCACGATTCGTTAGACCGTTGCTAATTTTTATCGCAATTCCTTCTTTTCCTCTTTCCTTTTCTCTGGTAACTTTTCCTGAATCAACTCCTGTATTCTCGCTAAAAGTCCGATATCCTCAAAGAACGCTTTCACCTTATCCAACTTAAAAATTGACACAATTTCTGCTTTGAATCTTCGTAAGTAGGTTAATTCTTCCTTAGTTTCTTCTAATTCTTGTTTTAGCTTTGTATTTTCTTTGCTAAATTTCAGCACAGTGGAAGTCGACTTTAATCCAGAAATTTCTTTCTTTTGCTCCACGATTACCTTGTCTTTTTCGCTAATCTCCTTTTTCGCCACATTTAAGTCCTTTTTCAGCTTCTTTTCTTTGTTTTTACCAGAAATCTGCTGTTTGGCAAGAGTTTTAACTTCCTCAAACTCATCTTTATCTACGGTAACTTTATTTCCAATCAGTGCAGTTTTTTCTTGAATCTCATCAATGCTTTTGATTTTTACAGATTTGTCCGTAGCTTCGGCAAGAAAATCCTCTAAAACTGTGAGATTTTCTTCCAACTTGTCATTTTCTTTGGATAATTTCTCCCCACGTTCCTGTTCTTTCGCTACCTTAAACTGTGCCACTGGCATATTTTTCTCTGAACTACCTCTTTCCCCACGTTGCAAGTCCAGATAGCCAGAATCACGCATAAATTCAAAAAATCTATCTTGTAATAAAGTATAGGATTTTTCTAAACGTGTATTTCCATCTGAATCCACTACATTTGAGGACTTTCACTTCTTTGAATGGCTAACTTGGGTAATTATCTCTTTGATTGTTCCTCTTTTTTCGACATCTTTACACCTTTTTGTCCAACGAACTTCTTTTTCTACTACAGGAATGTACATCACATGAAGATGGTAGTGGTAAACATCTTTCCCTAATCGCTCTGATACTTCCTGATTTCTCTCATCTGCGTGCATGACTGCCGACAAAATATATTCCTCGCCACCCACTTCTTTCACGGCATATTCATAAACTTTCTGGAAAAATTCCAGTGCAAAATCATATCCACCATGCTTTTCAAAGTATTCGGTATTCACATCGAACAAAAATTCATCCATTATAGTAGCTTCTGGTTTTAACCCTTTGGTTGAAATCTTTCCAGATTCACACATTTTGTCGAAAGTTTCTAAGTAGCCACCCTCTGGCTTTTTGAAATAAAAATTCAGATCTGATTTTTCTAACTGTACATCTTGGTTTGAGTATTGCTGATTTTTCCTCTCATTATGCCTTTCGATATTTCCGACTCTGGAGCGAGAGTATTCTCCATTTCTGACCACAGTGTAGTCCATTCCAGTATTTCTTGGCACTGGCAAGCCTCCTTTTTTACAAATTATCTTGGGTATGGTACAACTTTCTACGCATATTTTCTTGGGAGTGGTTGAGCTAATTTCTTTGGAGCGAAGCGACTTTGGGATGAACTAATTGGGAACGGACAGCTTTGGAACGAAAGTGTGTAACCCACTATGATACTTTCAACAAGTTGAAAGGTATCGTGAGCTGCTTGCGAGCAGGGGGAGGATGGGAGAACGAATCGTTCTCCCATTTTTGGAGCGAAAAAGCCACCCCACAAATCCTTTCCCCTTTGCTCAAATTCTTTGCTAGGGCTGTCTTTTGGGACGTAAGACGAGGGTTTTGGAACGATTTTGGACTGGGGAGTTGGTATTACTTTGATGTCAGAACCTGCACCAGAGTGATACCAAACCACGCAAAATGCACCACTTTGATGTCACTAGAAACTGTCGATGAAATCAAATGCCTTCTGAATATCCTCTTCAGAATTACATTCTGTCAAAGTTTCTACCTCGTTCTGCTGAATTTTCTCCACAGAAACCACTTGAATTTTTCCAACTTCCTCCTGAATCATCTTCCTAATTTCAGGTAAGAAGTCAGCTTCTACTTTTTCTGCAAAAAAGTGATTGACTGCTTGCGTAAAAAGCTGACTGTAGGAGCGATATTTCTGTTTATCCATAGTTTCTAGGTAGTTTCAAGTCTGTTTATCCCCCTCTTTGCTTAAATCTAAGCGAATGGTGAAAGATTTCTTCTTCATTAAACCATGCTCCCTTGTTTTCCAGTCCGTTCTTTGCAAATAAATTCATATCCCTTAGCCGTTGCACAAATATCCTCGATAATATTCACTCGATTTGCCTGAAAATCTCCAAAATTCTTCACCAGACAACTACCACCACCCACAACATAAAGTCGCATCAAATTAGGGTTATACTCTCTTTCACGAAGCCGACGAAAGATACCGTGGACATAATTTACTGCACTCTCACGGACAGATTTTAAGAACTTTTCATCAATTTCAGCCCTGCCTGTGCGAAGAATACTCTCAATCTGGCTATCTTGTAAGGTAATACCGTGGATTTTTAGAAAATTTTCACGAATCGCCAGAATACACTGGTACACTCCAAACTTTTCTGTGAAGCACTTCTCTTGTACTGGAACTTTATCATTGATGTACATGATGTTCATTGTTCCATTTCCGATATCTGCTAGGATATTTACACCAGAAAACTGGTAAATCCGAGAATAAATTGCCGAAAACCCTTGTGGGTAGACGTTACAATCAGTAAATTCTACCTGATATTCCTTGCCACGGAAAGAAAATTCTACTTCTTTATTTCGTAAAAGATAAGCCTTGAAACTATCTTTCTGCTCTGACATCCAACTTAGGGGCAAGCCCACGGCAAGATGAACTTTTCCAGAAGAAATTTTACGCAATTCCATCTCTTTTGCGATGCCAGCGAGAGTGAGGATATAAAAGTCCTCGTCATTTACCTTATCTGCCACAAATTCCTTGTGTTCTCCACCGATTGTGTAAAATTTTCCGTTGTAAGTAAGCAGATTATTCTTAAACGTGGGTTCTTTCTCAAAAACCTCCACTCCTGTCTTGAAACAGGTACTTGCCGTCTTTATATTGCCATATCCATGGTCAATACCGATAATCATTGTGTCATTCATATTCATTTCTCCTTCTTTCATTAAATTTTTTCTCCATCTTCGCCTAAAACCACTCTAAATAGGTTTTTCTCACGAATCAAATACTTCTTGCCTGACTTGAAGCAAGGCAACTCGCCACTAATACACATTTTTCTGATTCTGTACTGGCTTAACCCATCAATCAACCAAGAAGCCTCCTTGATGGTGACTAATCTTTCTTCATCATACATACATTCACGTCCTTTCTCTTAATTTGTTCAGCTGACAAGCATAGTATAGCAGAGTGAAAGCAATTTTCGGCTTTTTGTTCAAGAAGTTGATTAAAAAATTTTCTTTGCCTTTTATTCACGTTCGTAAACAAAATTTTAACGACAGACAAAATTCGACAAACAAAAGGAGTAATCTGTGATATAATGTTTATAGCGACAAAAGAGAGGGGAATTTTTATGAAACAAGAGGATACAACCGGTGAAAAACTACATATTTTACGCACTGGAAGAGATTTGACACAAGACGAGGTAGCCGAAGCCACTGGCATTTCCAAGGCTTCTATTTGTAACTATGAAACCAAGGAGAAGGACATCAGCCACGTTAATCTGATGAAGCTGGCACAATTTTACGAGGTAAGTTCTGATTATTTACTTGGCTTAAAGAACGCAAAAAATCACTTAAATACAGAAGAAAAATCTCTGGATTTAAGTGATAAAGTGGTCAATATGTTATTTTTGAAGAAAATCAATGTGCGTTTACTTTGTGAATTGATGGAACACCCTCTTTTTCCACTGTTGCTGACGGATTTAGAAGTATTTGTGGATGGATACGTCACCATGCAACTCCATAATCTGAACTTGCCACTGGAACAGGCACAGAAGATGGTGGGCGAAAAGTATCAGGTGGCTGATGATGAATTGTATATGAGGACGTTAGAATTGGCGAAAATCCGAGAGAATTCATATTTTTCTGGGATTTTACACAGTGATTTGATGGAGATTATCAAAGATATTCGCTCAAAACATGAGAACGATACCCTCTCTGCCCCTAATGAGAACATTGCCGAGAAGAATAAGACTTTCCTTCAAGATAATCTGGAGCAGACTTTGAACAAGGGAACACCTACCTCTGGTACTGATACCTTGGAATTAGCCGAAAGTATGGGCATGAATTGTGAAGCTTTGACCGAAGAGGAGAGGGGTGTTTTTGTGGAATTGCTAAAAAAAGTGACAGTGAAGCCTGCTAGGGTGATGTCGAGGAGGGAGAGGAGGGGAATGAAGCGTGTGAGGTGAAAAAAACTGACAACCTTCGTCTATATTATCACCATCAATCATCATAAGGGAGGTTTGAAATGCCTTTTTCCTCCAGATGAGCCACTAAAAAGTCTAGTTTTGGTTTTGTATAATTCTTGAAAACCTCGCTTTCTCCAAACCATTTCACTAAAGTCGGACTAGTTGCATAGTAGAACCGAACAAAACCTCTTCCTAATAATGATTTTCCTAGTATATTATCTCTAAATCGTCTCAATACCCAAACTTCGGGGCAATCATATGAGCCGTAAACAGCTGTTGCAACATAGCACCCAGTTGTTTGTGGTATTTCATAATTCGGGTCAATTTCTTTTATTTTCTCCTGATATGTTCTGATACTATTCCTCATTTCTAGTATCGCACTAGGAGCTGGTTGCAAATCTGTTATGAATTCTCCCATATAACCTCGTGTCCAAGATTTGGATAGCATCATTTTTAGATTGCAAGTGATCAAAAGTTGATAACTTTTCTTTTTTATAGCCGAATCAGCTGAAACCTTAATTAAAACTTCTAATAAAGCCATAAGAGAAATAGTTCTTTGCTTGAATGTGTCCCAAACATATCGAGATGGATGTTCGTCGCTTTGATAATCTCTTAAAATAGTGCTAGACCATGCACTCATCGCAGAAGAATAAATCAGTTCCATCAGCTCAGTTTCACAATAATCTGAGGAAACACTGCATTTTACCAATAAGCTCAAAGAAAACTGATTTGTTTTATCTATATTATTCCAGATAGCAGTTGAATTGTCTACAGTTGGGTTTTCTATATAATTATTACAGCATAATTGTATTAAAGCAACGGACAGTGATTTTATCTCTGATGCAATCTCTTTACCCAATGTATCTTTCTCCTCATCAGGTGCGTGATTCAATGCATTTGTGAAACAGTTTACACACTCATCAATTCGCAGATTTCCAAGTGTAGATTGCCACCCTGCCGACATTCCCTTTAATAACCATGCCTTATAATGCTCGGGTGCTATCTCTATTATCTTGTTACAATAAAGTTCTGACTCTTTTTTATTATCAGATTCGTAGGCATTTGTTGCTAATTTATAATAATTATCAATAGAAGCTGTACTGTCAACCACAACTGTTCCAGAAATCATCATTTTTTTAGCTTCTTCTAAGGAATATTTTGTACCACAGGACTGACAAACAAATAAACCATCGTTTTTTAGCATGTCTGTGCTATTACACATCTCACAAGTTAATGGTTTCATTAGATTTCCCCTTTCAATATATAACTAAAAAATATCATCTCTTTAAGTATAACATAAATATGTATAGATGTAAACATATTTTTGTTTTTTTGTTAAACTATACCTATAGCTTTAGGAGGTGTAGATATGGATGTAGGAAAAAGAATTCGAGAATTAAGAGAAGGCTTTGGTTGGACAACCAATCGACTTGCAAACGAAAGTGGTCTATCTCAAAGCTTTGTTAGGTCTGTTGAATTAGGGCAAAAAGGAATTTCTGTTGAAAATCTGGAATTGCTTTGTGATACCATGTCTATCAACCTAAAACACTTCTTTGATGAGCCATATCCTGAAGAAAGCCTCTCCACTACCTTGACCCGTCAGATTGAAACCATGACGGAGGAGCAAAAAGAATTACTTTCTGCTTTTTTCAAAACGATTTTATAGCCTACCATTCCTTCGTAGATGGTAGGCTTAAACTTTTTCTACGACCTCATTCGTACAATAGAAAATATGATGTATAATCAACAAATATCAAAAAGAGTATCACATCACAACCATGGCAAAATGGATTTAAAAAACTCTTAGGAACATTCGTGACTTTTCTAGACTCCTTTAAAATAACCTTATGTGTCCACTGTAGAAAGGAATTTGGTTTTCGATAAGTGAAGAAAGTATAATGGGGGAAGAAATTGTTGAAAAAAATTATTTTGTATTATCTTTAAAATACCCCAGCAATCCATACAAAATCCCCAATTCTTCCTCGTCCAATCCCTCAATACTCACCATCTGACGGTCATTCAACCCCAGTAAATAGTCCGTAGACACAGAAAAAAGATGTGCTAACTCTACCAAATATTGTGTAGACGGACAAGAAATCCCCATTTCCCACGCATTGACACTGGAGCGTGTGATGGATAGCCTATTTGCAAGCTGTGTTTGTGTCATATTATGTTGTTCTCGTAATTGTTTAATGGTATCTGCAATCATCTCTGTCACTCCTTTATGATAGTGTACCCAATTTTAATTGATATTGCATTATCATAAACGATTATTTTAATTTGACAAAGGCTTCTTTATTTGGTATAATAAGGAATAAGTGGTGTAACCCTTTGCTAAATAACTTAATAAAAAGTGTTACACCAAAAAAGAAGGAGGAACAAAAATGAAAAAAATAGTCTCAAGCCTATCCGTCGCATTATTACTCTCCCTATCATCTATAAGCACAACCCATGCAACCCAGTTAGAAGGAGCCTCATCATGGGCAACAGGGTTCCTAGAAACTGCGATTTCTAACAACATTGTGCCAGAAGAATTGCAGTGTAACTACACTCAAGCCACCACTAGAGCAGAGTTTTGTCAACTTGCCGTTGCCACTTATGAGGAAGTGACAGGACAAGAAATAACAGAACGAAAAACTTTCAGCGACACAAGTGATGTGAACGTGGAAAAAATGGCTGGACTAGGTGTGGTAGCAGGCACAGGAGGAACATCATTTACACCAAATCGTAGCCTAAACCGTGAAGAAGCCGCACTGATATTATCAAATTTATTAGAGA
Source organism: Eubacteriales bacterium (assembly GCA_044432725.1). GTDB lineage: Bacteria > Bacillota > Clostridia > Oscillospirales > Oscillospiraceae > JAWXUK01. Next base: position 7,565 of record JAWXUL010000021.1, on the reverse strand, counting down.
GTTTATCCATCAATTTAACAGAAACCACTGTTTCCTTTGACGATAGTGCTGACATTTCTAATTGGGCAAGTGTAGCCGTTGGAAAAGTAAGCGAGGCAAAGGTAATGTCAGGTGTAGGAAATAATCTTTTTGCTCCCAAGGATAGCTATGACAGAGAGCAGAGCATGGTGACGATGTTGAGGGTGTTTGAGTCTGTAACCAGTAGTGAAGTAGACGAAGTAACTTCTATTTCGATTAGTCCTGATAATTATTACTTAGCTGATGGTGAAACACTAACACTCTCAGTAATAACTAATTTAGGAACAGATAACTTAAATGTTGATTGGTCGAGTACAGACATTAAAAATTTCCCTGTAAGTAACGGTTCCGTAACTTCTGTTGGTCAAGGCGTTTCTGCAAAAATAACAGCTACTACTGAAAATGGACTTTCAGATTTTTGTTTTATTATGGCTAAAAGTGACGATATTGTTACAACAGTCACAGAATCAGGGAATGTGTATGGAAAATTCCCTGAAATTCCTGCATTTGAAAACATTTCAAACAACACTCCATTAAGAAGTGAGTGGGACAACACTTACACGTTAGAAGATGGAACTATATTTCACCAAAGCTATTTTTATTCGTATCAAACCTATTACCAAGAGGAGGCTTTAGATTATGCCCAAAAATACGTTGATTATTTGAAAAAATGTGGTTTTACACTAACGAGAGAAGAAGGTAGTGGTTATACTTCAACCGATACACTTGCTTACTATGTGTTATCGAGTCCTTCTGAAAAATATTCTATATCTATACGACCAATGTTTAAAAATACAGAACTACACCTTTCAGGTGACATAACTGTTATCGTTGATTATTTGAATGGAACTATCAATAATAATTATTTTAACCCTAGTTTTGATGAATCCCTCGTTGAATCAACCCCTGTTATCCCACATGTAACCCCACCATCCACAACAAGCCCAAATATACCAGAAGCAGAGATAAATGCAATTGAAATTGAACTTATTAAGAATTCAATTGAAGGTGTACGTTGTTTGTCAGCAACTATCGAACACTTGGGTGATGCCATTGACAGAGGGACACAAGGCACGGCACTTTTGGATTGTACAGAAGCGATTATGGATTTTTTGCAATCAGGAACTTATGCAATGAATATGATTGAAAAAGTAGCTCCTTTGTTAGAAGTAGATGATAAATATGCAGAAATGAATAAATTATTATTACAATATTCCGTTTTAGTCGCTGAAATATGCGAAGATTTTTTATCAAAAGACCCAGAAACAGATTTTAATATTCTAGCCCCAATTGATTCGAATTTTGTTTCCATGCTGAGAAATCTAACCACTGATATTGACGATGCTGCAGTATATTTAAAACAAGCAACTGATATGCTTTATGATTAGCGAATAAATGAAGGACACCCTCGAAAAAGAGGGTGTCCTTTTATGCATTTTAACTTTGCAAGACCGGTAATCAATCATTTTGAGTTAAAGAATCGTAGTCGTTTTCTAAATTACAATAAGTTGAAGAAAGAATAGAGTGAATTTCCTCAATCCATTGTTTATATAGCTGAATATTCAAATAGATATTGGTGGTATTTTTAGTGTAAAAAGTTTCTTTCTGACAACTGCCTTTTATATTGCAAGCATATCTTAAGTCAATGGACCGAGCTGATCCACTTTTATTTGAAAATATTTCTACATAATCTTTTAATAGCTGGAAATCATCTGCTGGCATGTATACCACGGTAGATTGTTTATTTAATTCAATTTTAAGTAGGTCTAACAATTTTTCTAAATCATGACCTCCTTCTTGAAATGGGACTTCCCAAGGGTCTTTTGAAGGGGTTTCTATCAGCAAGAAAAAAATATTAATTGATTTGACATATAGCTCGATAAATTGATGTGCTAGAAACATTGATGGGAATATCCAAATATCACCTTTTTTGTCAGTGTTATCAGTGACACACTTGTTCAGTAATTCGATGCAAGTTTCATAATAACCATCTGCTAATCTTTGATTTGCCTCATGTGGGTATTTTCCCATCATAAATCTCCAATTTAGAATTGGGTCTGTGTTTGTACCTCCATCAAAATAGTTATCATCTGTCTTGTTTAACATTAAACCATCTCCTTTTTATATTTTTTTATCCAGTAGTAATACTACTTTCTAATTATTATATCGACAAATACAATAAATAATTAAGTAGTAAATTCATTTATACCTGTCATAAATCCAACTTATCACATAATTTTATTAGCTTTTTTTAGGTTCAAAAAATTTTGAAATTTTTTTGAACCCCCTTGACATGCTCCAGATTTTGATGTATAATTGCCTCGTATCTATAAGGAGGTATAATAACATGACCGCAGTAGCAAACACACTAAAAGCCCTGAGAGCCAGCTTAGGTGTTCCCCAAGTAAAAATGGCAGAAATAATGGGAATCACCCCAGCCAAGGTGAACAGGTACGAAAACAATGACAGCGAAGCACCACATGACATCCTATTATGGTACGCAGACTACTTCGACGTATCCCTAGACTACATCTTCGGTCGCACCGACAACCCTAAAGGCACAACCTACGAAGCAATCCCTAAATACAAAGAGGACAACGAAGATTTCAAGAAATTCGTGGAAATGTGCTTCGACCCATCATCACCCATGCACCACAAACTAAAGGAAACCATATTAAATATGGCACAAGAGGAGGAATAATATTTGAATATTGTGATTTACGCAAGATATTCTAGCAACAACCAAACAGAACAATCCATAGAAGGTCAACTAAACGTCTGCTATGACCATGCAGAGCGACTAGGCTACTCTGTCATAGCAGAATACATTGACCGAGCCACCAGTGGGACGACAGATAACCGTCCAGAATTTCAACGCATGATAAATGATAGCAACAAAAGACAATTTGAAGGAGTTTTGGTCTATCAGCTCGATAGATTTGCTCGCAATCGTTATGACAGTGCCACCAATAAGCAGAAGCTGAAGAAAAATGGTGTCAAAGTCCTCTCTGCTCGTGAAAATATCACTGATGACGCAAGTGGTGTGCTGATGGAATCCGTTCTTGAAGGTATGGCTGAATATTTTTCGAGGGAACTCTCCCAAAAAGTAAAGCGAGGTCTGGAACTTTCTGCAAATAAATGTCAATACACAGGTGGTTCTGTTCCTTTAGGCTATAAAATCGTGGATAAAATGTTCTGCATTGACCCAGATACTATGCCTATCGTATTTACCATCTTTGAAATGTATCTAAATCAGAACACAATGGCTGATATTATCAGATTTTTGAATCAAAAACAGATGAAAACCAGTCGTGGCAACGAGTACAACAAAAATTCTATTCGTAAAATCCTCACTAATAGGACTTACACAGGTGTTTATAAGTATTCTGACATTGAAATACCTGACGGTGTGCCTGCCATCATTGATGATGAAACCTTTGAAGCCGTGCAAGTCCAGATGGAAAAGAATCGGAAGGCACCTGCTCGCTCCAAGGCAATCGGTGACAGTTATATCCTCACCACCAAGCTATTCTGTGGAAAATGTGGTGCAGCGATGGTAGGATATAGTGGGGTGTCACACACCTCCAAGCAATACTGTTATTATGTATGCACCAACCAAAAGAAACGCAAGTGCAAGAAGAAATCTATTCGTAAAGACCTCGTAGAGCCATTGGTGGTTGACGCAGTGATGAAAACTCTGGATAGTAAATATCTGGAATCCATAGCAAAAAAAAATAGCCACCCTTTCCCAACAAGAGGGGAATGGTGACATCTTGAAACATTTGGAAAAAAAGTTGCGTGAAAACAAAGACGCATTGGAAAATCTTGTCAAGGCATTGGAGCAAGGAAAATCTGTGGACATTATCTCAGAGCAGATTGAAAAGCGACAAGAGGAAAAGACTGCAATAGAGGTCGAGATAGCTAGAGAGAAAATGCAATGCCCCAAGCTGACCCAAGAGGGGATTTTGTTCTTCTTTGAGAAGTTCAAAAATGGAAATAAAAGGGATTCGGCATTCTGTTCTAGCCTCATTGATATGTTCGTGGAGAAAATCCTCTTATTTGAGGATAAAAACGGAGATTATCTGGAAATAACCTGTAGAGCCAGCGAAAAAAGTAACAAAATACCCATAGATGAACCAAAAGGTTCGTCTATGGGTGATTTGGTACGGATGAAGGGACTCGAACCCACACGTCTCGCGACACGAGAACCTAAATCTCGCATGTCTACCAATTCCATCACATCCGCATTTCAATAATCACTCACTAAGAAGTCACTACTTGATAAGTATAACATAGTAAAAAAAAAAAAGCAAGCCTTTCTTTAAAAAAATTTCAATTTTTTTAAAGATACCACTTATTTCCTTTTCTTTTGGTTTTTATCTCAATTTACCCCTGAACCACTTGATTGCACTGTCATATACTGTGATTGTGGGAAGCAAAACAGCTGACCAACAAATTTATTGGAGGTATTTATTATGTGTTTTGACAATGGTTGTGGTGGCGGTTGCATGTGGATCGTCCTAATTATCATCATCCTCGTTTGCTGCTGTGGTTGCGGTGGCGGTGGCGGTTGTGACCGTGGTTGTGGCTGCGATCGTGGCTGTGGTTGCGGGTGCTAATCAAGGCTAAGTTCTAGCCAAAAGGGAGGTCGCCATTCTTCTGAGTGGCGACCTGTTCTTTTTAGAATTGCAAGTACTTGCTTCTTTGCTGGAAATATTCCCACCTAAAGCTGTCTTTTAAGGATTGAAGGATTTGTTTTTTATAAAATATTCTTTAAACTTAACTGTTCCATTTCTGCTAAAAGGTTTAGTTGTGCGATCAGTTGCGCATTATTTGCAAGATAAGGTTCGTCATCTTCTTGGGATAGATATTGTGAGACTGATTGGAAACAGACGAATATTTTGTCTAAATCACTATGTCTCAGCAAAATATACAAAGGAAAAGATTGACTTTCCCAGTGAAGAAAAACTTCGTCCGTAATTTGAGCCGCTTCTTCCCAATGACCTCCTTCAGTTAATTTTTGGGCATATTCCAAGCGGTTTACATAAGAATCTGTTAAGTTTTGTGTCCATTCTCCAGTCGCATAAGAAACAAAAAAGAGAAGGAAAAGGGTGATAATAGATGCCCATAGTCTAGTCATTTTTTGTTACCTCCTGTTGTTTCGCAAGATAAAAGCTACCATCTTCGTTCGCAACCAAAAGAAAGATTTTAGAAACATCTTCGCATTTTTTTTCTTTCATTTTTTGATGAAGCCATTGTAGATCCAAACCACTTGCCCTAAGATTTTCTTTGAGTAATACACCATCTGACACAAGCACTTTGGGTAAACCAAGGCTTTCAAAAGAGATTTTTGATTGAGAAAATTTCTCCATTTGCCCTAGCGTAAGAGGCTGGTTTTCAGGAAAAGGGAGTACAGAAAGCATGCCATTAGATTCCAAAATCGCATATTGTATGGACGACAAATCAATATATCCCTGGCAACGAAGCTCTTCTAACAGTTCATCAACAGTCAGTCGGTTACGGCGCATTTCTTTTTGATCTATTTTCCCATCGCTAATAATAACGCTAGGTTTTCCACATAAAATATTTCGAAATGTTACATTTTTCAGTGTAATAACAGATAAAATGCTGGAAAGAGCAAGAAGTGTTAAAATAGGAATCAGACCTGTGTGCAAAGGAAAGCCCAAATCTTGCATAGGCACAGAAGCAAGATCAGCAATCAAGAACGAGAGGACCAGTTCTGAGGGCTCTAGCTCCCCTACCTGACGCTTCCCCAGAAGGCGTACACCCAAAATAATGAAGAGATATAAAATAATGCTGCGAAAAAAAATGGTAAACATAATGTCTCCCCCAACTGAAAGATAGAAATTTCTGTAAAATTATTCTCTCCTAAAAAAAGAAAAATATACTAAAAAATTTATAATAAATTTCTAAAAGAAAGGCTTGCAAAAAAATTATATTTTCTGTATAATAAAGGGGGATTTGTAAAATTAGAAAAGGGGTTACTTTTATGACCAATCAAACTGTAGTCATTCTTGATTTTGGAGGACAATATAACCAAGTAATTGCTCGTCGAGTGAGAGAATGTAATGTATATTGCCAAGTAAAGCCATATACCACAGCACCATCTGAAATCAAGGCGCTCAATCCCATTGGGATTATTTTTACAGGAGGGCCTCATTCTGTCTATGCAGACAATGCACCTTCTGTTCCTGATGAGATTTTTTCTTGGGGGATACCAATTTTAGGTATTTGCTATGGCTCTCAACTGCTAGCCCACAAATTAGGAGGAAAAGTCACTCCTGCGCAAGATGATTCTGCACGAGAATACGGGAAAACAATTACTAATTTTAAGGTTGGATGCGAAATTTTCCACGGTCTTTCGCCAAGCAGCGTTACTTGGATGAGCCATGGGGATTTCATGGCAGAGGTTCCTGAGGGATTTTCCTTGGTTGCAAGCTCTGATAACTGCCCAAATGTAGGGATTGCAGACAAAGAGCGTCATTTTTACGGCGTTCAATTCCATCCCGAAGTAAGCCACACAGAGCAAGGCGGGAAGATTTTAAAAAACTTCCTTTACCGAGTCTGTAAAGCTGAAGGTGATTGGACCATGGAGGATTATTGCAAAACAGCCATTGCACAAATCCGCCAAACTGTGGGAGAAGGCAAGGTTTTGCTTGCACTTTCTGGAGGGGTAGATTCCTCTGTTTGTGCCGCACTACTTGCAGAAGCCATTGGAACACAACTAACTTGTGTATATGTAGACCATGGATTGATGAGAAAAAACGAAAGTCAAGAAGTAGAAGAGGCGTTCCAGAAATGGGCCATGAATTTCCAACGAGTGGATGCAGAGGAACGTTTTTTAGAGAAACTAAAAGGTATTTCAGACCCAGAAGCAAAAAGAAAGATCATAGGGGAAGAATTTATCCGTGTTTTTGAAGAAGAGTCCAAGAAAATTGGCTCTGTTGATTTCTTGGCGCAGGGAACTATTTATCCTGACGTCATTGAATCGGGTGCTGGGGATGCAGCAGTGATTAAAAGTCATCATAATGTGGGTGGTCTACCTGATTTTGTGGATTTCAAAGAGATTATCGAGCCTTTACGTCAATTATTCAAAGATGAAGTACGTCAATTAGGACGAGAACTTGGCTTGGCTGATCATTTGGTGATGAGGCAACCTTTCCCAGGACCTGGGCTTGCAATACGTGTGATTGGAGATTTGACAAAAGAGAAACTTGATACTTTGCGAGAGGCTGATGCTATTTTCCGTGAAGAGATTGCTAATGCAAAATTAGATAAGTCCATACATCAATATTTTGCAGTTTTGACTAACTGTCGTTCTGTGGGGGTTATGGGGGATGGACGTACCTATGACTACACACTTGCACTACGAGGTGTGGTAACGAATGATTTCATGACAGCTGATTGGGCAAGAATCCCTTATGATGTGCTGGATACAGTATCCATCAGAATTGTCAACGAAGTAAGTGGGATTAATCGTATTTGCTACGATGTAACGAGTAAACCACCAAGTACGATTGAGTGGG
>JAWXUL010000020.1:0-47710 GCA_044432725.1 Eubacteriales bacterium | reverse complement strand
TACGCAAGAAATGATGCTTACTTTGGAAACAGAGGCTTTCCCTGTAGAGCCTGAAGTAGCGCCTGAGCCTGAAGTAGTGCCTGAGCCTGAAGTAGTGCCTGAGCCTGAAGTAGTGCCTGAACCTGAAGCAGTGCCTGAACCAGAAGCGGTGCCTGAACCTGAAGCGGTGCCTGAAGTGGAAGAACCCACAAACAGCAAGGAGTATGTGGTGAAAGCTGGTGACAATCTTTCTCATATTGCAAGAGCTCAACTAGGCTCTGCAAACTTGTGGAGAGATATTTATGAAGTCAACAAAGATACCATCAAAAATCCTGATTTGATTTATATTGGTCAAGTGATTTTGTTGCCTTAAGAAACACTAGTTGAAAACAATCCTCTGATAGAGGATAACAGTAAGAAAAAAACAGCTCCTCCTTCACGGGAGGCGCTGTTTTTTTCAGAAATAATGACTTTGTCATTGTTTCTGATTCCGTCTTGCTCCATCTTCAACAAATTGACCGTGATTTTCTTAAGAAAATCAAAAAGATTAAGCCACAAGGCTTAATCTTTTTTCAAGTTCCTATACTATTTTTGAGAGGTTCCCTTAAATTCCCCATGAGAAAAATGCTCTTTGGTGAGGGCGAACACCGTTCCTGATAACAGCAACACTGCGATTAAGTTTGGAATTGCCATCAAACCATTCAGGGTATCTGCGATGCTCCACGCAAGCTCTAAATTCATGGTACAACCTACGGTAATGAACATGACAAAGACAATTTGATAGATTTTCGCAGCCTTTGCCCCCCATAAAAATTCACAGCAACGAGTGCCATACAGCCCCCAGCTTAAAATGGTGGAGATGGCAAAAAGAGAAAGTCCAATCGCCACCAAAACGCTTGCCATTTGTCCAGGGAAAGACTCAGAAAAAGCGGCTATGGTCAAATCTACCCCACCTGCACTGCTGTTTCCATAATCTATATGAATCCCACTACATAAAATTGTCAAGGCAGTCAAGGTACAAATGACAATGGTGTCTGCAAAGACTTCGAACACACCGTAAAGTCCTTGTTTCACAGGAGAATCTGTTTGGGCGGCAGCATGGGCAATGGGGGCAGAGCCCAAACCTGCCTCGTTGGAAAACACCCCTCTGCCAATCCCACGTTTGGCTGCTTCGGCGATGGTGATTCCCACAGCACCCCCAAGGACTGCATCTGGTTGGAAGGCTCCTTTGAAAATAGAAGCAAGAACTGTTCCCAAAGCGCCGATGTTGCTCAAAATCACAAAGCAACAGGCAAGAATGTAAATACCTGCCATCATTGGAACCAAACGTTCTGTCACAGCGCCAATCCGTTTCATGCCTCCTAATAAGACCATGGCACAAAGAACTGTGACCACAAGACCAACAATAATACGAACGGTTCCTTCCAGAGGGGGTTTAAAGGTTTCAGTGCTACTGTTGCCCTCTGCATCAAAGGTTTCTGATTCCACTAAGAATTGATTTTTGTCATAAGTATCCACTCGAATGAGGAGATCGCCCTCATACACTTCTTCCACCGTGAAATCCTCTTCATCTTGAAAGGAGGCTACAGCGGAATAAACGGAATCGGCAATGGTGTTTCCCTGTGTCATATTGCCAATGCCAAAGGCAGCAAGACAAGCAAAGACAGCAAAAATAACTGCGAGAGGGCGAAATTTTGCCCCCAATCCATTTTTGATGTAATACATGGGTCCACCAACCCAGTCCCCATTTTCGTTACGTTCACGAAACTTTATGGCAAGAGTTACCTCGGCATATTTGGTTGCCATACCAAAAAGAGCAGACAACCACATCCAAAAAATCGCCCCTGGTCCACCCATGGTAATGGCACCTGCCACCCCAGCGATGTTCCCTGTCCCCACTGTTGCTGCAAGTGCTGTGGTCAAAGCTTGCAAAGGTGAGACGGAACCTTCCTCTGTTTCTTGTTTTTGAAAAGCTTTTCCGATTGTTTCTCTAAAAATATAGGGCAGACGAATAAATTGAAGAAATTTTACTCCGATTGTCAAAAAAAGCCCTGAACCTACGATCATTATCAGCATAGGAACGCCCCAAACCAGTGAATTGATGGCGTCGTTGATACTTGAGATGGTTTCCATTGTTTTTTCACTCCTTCTTTTTTTAGTCTATTTTAGGCAACAGTTTTTAGGGCGTATGCTTCGTTTTTCACTTAAAACTATTCAAATATAAGGGCTTTCTTTCTTAAAACATAACATTTTATGTAAGTTTACCCAAGAGATGAATCTGTTCCTGTAAGCATTGTTGCTCTTGCTCACTTCTAGTAGTATAGCATAATTTGCCAAAACAAACAAGGTGAAATGCAAAAAAAAACATGTGATATTTCATTCCCCTTCCTTTTATCTCTACTTTGTTATGAAGTGCTGTCAAAATTTGAAGAGACAAGTATTTTTGAGATGAGTTCTTTTCTACGTAAAGCTTTTCCACTTTACCTCTGTTTTTTGTCTTTTTTACAAGATAAAAAAATTTTTTACAAAATATTCAAAAAATTTTTCTTCTGAGCAAAAAAAAACATGAAAACTTTCAAAAAAATGGCTCAATATCCATTGACAAAAGAGGTGAAGAATGGTAGCATATTAAACGTAAAGAAATTTACTTAATTATCATTCTGAGAGGAAGAATAACATGACATTTGAAAAATTAAAAGAAGTAATTGTGGAATCCCTGAATTGCAGCGAAGATGAGGTCACTATGGAAGCAAGATTGATTGAAGATCTTGGTGCTGATTCTTTGGATGCTGTGGAATTGAACATGGCGATTGAAGATACTTTTGGTGTGGAAATTCCTGACACTGCCCTTGCTGAATTGAAAACTGTTGGTGATTTGTGTCAGCACATTGAATCACTGAAAGGCTAAGGGAATTTTCGTAACTCCCCTCTTTAAAAAAGGAATCACGAAAAATGCTAGGGTATTTTTCATCCCAGCTTTTTTCGTTTCCTTGATGAAAATTTGAAACAGTCCTCTGTGAATTTCCAAATCGCTGAGCCAGTGTATGGAAGTAATTTTCATGAGTGGGAGGTATTGTCCGAACAAAAGAAACCTTTATTTCTTGCTTTGGCAAAAATAAAGGTTTCTGTATTATAAAAAGGAGTGATTTCTCATGGAAGTGCATGAAGTAAAAGAACTGATGGAACAATTTGACAAAAGCTCTCTTACCACCTTGGAGTTGGTGTTTCACGATACCACCATTAAGATGAATAAAAAAGAGTTTGACTATCCACCTCCTGCCCCCTCCCCTGTCAATCATAGTCAAAGTAGCGTGGTCACACCTCCCCCTCCACCTTTGAAATTAAACTTGACTGGGAACACAGCTGTTTGTGCTCCTGTGGGTGGTGTATTTTTTCTTGCCCCAGTGAATGCACAAGGCACCTTGTTACAAGTGGGGGACAGCGTGAATCAGGGAGATGTTTTGTGCTGTATTGAATCCATGAAGATGATGACCCAAGTAAAAGCTCCCATTACTGGTTTGATCAAAGAAATTTCAGCACTTAACGAAGCCTTGGTTGGTTTTGGTGAGTTATTGATAGAAATCGGCGAATGACGATTAGAAGGAGGCATCCATGAATTATAAAGGTTCATTTAAACGAAGAGATACCACAAGAACTCGCACGATTGTGAGAAATCATACTGTGGAAAAGCCATCATTTCAGTGTAAGAAATGTCATGTTGATATTTCTCACGAAGATTTTGCGAAAAATTTGTATATTTGTCCTAATTGCTCTGAACACTATCGCATGAATGCCCCACGTCGGATCCGAAATATTTTAGACGAGGATAGCTTTCGTGAAATGAACGCATTTCTCATCTCGGATGATCCATTGGATTTTCCTGACTATCAAGAAAAAGTAGATGAACATAGTGCCAAAGGGATTCAAGAAGCTGTTGTCACAGGAACGGGAAAATTACACCGTATCCCTGTTGCCATTGCTGTGATGGACACTCGTTTTTTCATGGGAAGCATGGGGGTCGCTGTGGGCGAGAAGTTGACACAGCTGATTGAATATGCCACGACAAAAAAATTACCTTTGATTTTGGTTTCTGCCAGTGGTGGGGCACGGATGCAAGAAGGGATTTTTTCTCTGATGCAAATGACCAAAACAGCCGCTGCCATTGAGCGGCACAGCCAAGCTGGATTGCTTTATATTTCTGTGCTGACAAACCCAACCACAGGGGGTGTGACGGCAAGTTTTGCCAGTTTGGGAGATGTGATTTTAGCAGAGCCACAAGCTTTGATTGGCTTTGCAGGTCCTCGAGTCATCGAGCAAACCATTGGTCAAACATTGCCAGAGGGCTTTCAACGGGCAGAATATCTCTTAGAACATGGCTTCTTGGATGGCATTATCCAAAGAAGTGAGCTTCGCCATGCCTTGGGAAAAATCGTTATGATTCACAGCAAGGGACATAAATTGCAACGGGGGGGAAAATAAATCTATGGTGCAAGAATTACAAGCTCAGCTGAGTAAAATGAAGCAAGATATGGACTTGTTAGAACATGCCACAGAAGAGCAGGCACGTCATCAATATCACCAACTAAAAGCCGCCTATGACCAGTTATTGGAAAAGGGCTGGGCGAGATTGGAACCCTCTGACCGAGTTTTCTTGGCAAGACAGGTGGGCCGTCCCAACGGCAAGGCATTTATTTTAGGGCTTTGTAGTGATTTTGTGGAATTTCACGGTGACCGTCTTTCTGGGGATGACCCCACTGTGGTGGGGGGCGTTGCTTTGTTCCAAGGGCTTCCTGTGACTGTCCTTGCTTTGTGCAAGGGAGAGAATCCCGAAGAATTTCTTCATTATAATTACGGCATGGCAAGCCCTTCTGGCTATCGGAAAATACAGCGACTTGCAAGGCAAGCTGAAAAATTCAACCGTCCCATCTTAACCTTTATTGATACCCCTGGTGCCTATCCTGGCATACAAGCAGAAGAACAGGGGCAAGGAGAGGCGATTGCTTCTTGTATTTCACTTTTCAGTGGATTGACCGTGCCTGTGATTGCCACTGTGACTGGAGAAGGTGGCAGTGGAGGGGCTCTTGCCCTTGCCACTGCAAATCGTGTTTTAATGTTAGAAAACGCAATTTATTCCATTCTCTCCCCTGAGGGCTTTGCCACAATTTTGTGGAAAGACGTGAAAAGAAAAGACGAAGCTGCCAAGCTGATGGGGCTGACTGCCGAGGAATTATACGAAAACTCCGTGGTAGATGTGGTGATTCCCGAAGGCTTAGGTGGGATTCGTGAGAATACCGATATTGTGATGGAAATTTTAGCAGACCAAATCTATAAAAATCTGAAAGCGTTGCTGAAATTAAATGGTAGCGCTTTAGCCAAAGACCGTTATGAACGGTTTCGGAAACTTGGCACGTTCCAAGTAAGACCACAGCCATTTTAAGAAAAGAGGATCCAAGCATGAAAATACGGCAGACTGCCCGATTTCTTCCAGAGAAAATTGTGACAAACGATGATTTTGCCAAGACAATAGACACCAATGACCAGTGGATTCTCTCTCGTACTGGAATAAGTCAGCGACGCTTCGCCACAGAGAGCAATACAGAAATGGCTGTTTCTGTGGGGAAAAGTTTGCTAGAAAAATCAAAGATTTCTCCAGAGGATATCAGTTGTGTCATGGTGGCAAGTTTTACCCCTGACAATATGACACCTTCCATGGCATGTTTGGTGCAAAAAGCCTTGGGGCTTCCTACCAGCACGATGGCATTTGATTTTAATGCTGCTTGCAGTGGTTTTGTCTATGGTTTGTGGCTTGCCCAACAAATGATCAACAACAATGCTAAGGGAAATATCATGCTGATTGGTAGCGAAAAAATCACCAGTCATTTGGACTTTACTGACCGAAATACTTGTATTTTATTTGGAGATGGTGCAGCAGGGGCGATTTTATCTTCTGGAGGACCTGATTTTCCCTTTACCTTTGGGACAAAGGGAGATGACCAAGCCATTTGCTGTCCTGTGGGTGGAAAGATTTCTATGGCCGGCAAAGAAGTTTTTGTCTTTGCTGTGAATGCTATTTCCGAGTCTTTGGAAGAGATTTTGTCACAAACAGGGCTTTCTACAGAGGATATTGACCATGTGGTTTGCCATCAGGCAAACTTGCGCATCATCTCCCATGTATACAAAAAGCTTGCCATCCCTGCGGAAAAATTCTACATAAACCTAGACCGCTATGGCAACACTTCTAGCGCCAGTATCCCCATTGTTTTAGATGAAATGGCAGAGAAAAACCTGTTAAACAGGGGGGATAAAGTCCTTTGTGTTGGGTTTGGTGCTGGGCTTACTTGGGGTGCCACTTTAGTGACCTGGTAAAATGAAAGGAAAAAGAAATGAAACTGAATGAACTACTACAAATAAAATACCCTATCATCCAAGGTGGTATGGCAAATATCGCCACTGGGGCTTTTGCTGCTTCTGTCTCTAATGCCGGTGGCTTGGGGCTGATTGCCAGTGGAGGACTGACAGCAGAGGCTTTGCGTCAGGAAATTCAAAGCTGTAAAAAAGCTTTGTCAGATCAAAGCACCCCTTTTGGTGTTAATATTATGCTACTCAATCCTGATTTGGAAGCCATTGCAAAAGTTGTCCTAGAAGAAAAGGTGCCTGTTGTCACCACTGGTGCTGGGAATCCCAGTGCTTATGTGAAAGATTGGATTGCTGGGGGCATCAAGGTGTTCCCTGTGGTGGCAAGTGTTGCCTTGGCACAAAGAATGGAGAAATATGGTGCCACTGGCGTGATTGCAGAAGGCACGGAAAGTGGTGGACATATTGGTGAGCTTGCCACCATGGCGATTGTGCCACAGGTGGTGAGTGCGGTAAACATACCTGTGATTGCTGCTGGGGGCATTGCTTCTGGACAGCAGATGGCAGCTGCCTTTGCCTTAGGTGCTTGTGGAGTGCAAGTTGGGACTTGTCTTTTGGTGTCAGAAGAATGTCCCATTCACGAGAACTATAAGCAAGCCATTATCAAGGCAAAAGACAGTGCCACCACAGTGACAGGGCGTACTGTTGGCGTGCCTGTACGTGTGATTAAAAATCAGATGGCACGGGAATATCAAAAACTAGAAAAGACCATCGAAGATAAAATGGAGCTAGAGAAGCTGACTCTTGGTTCTTTAAGGAAAGCTGTCAGCGAAGGCGATGCAGATCGTGGCTCTTTGATGGCGGGACAGGTGGCTGGAATGTTAAAAGAAATCCGTCCTGTGGCTGTTATTTTAGAGGAATTAGACACACAATGTAGAGATTGTATCAAGAATTTGACATACTAAGGAGCAAACTATGAAGCTGGGTAACAAGAACCTTCCTGTGGGATTGGTACAGGGTGGTATGGGCATTGGGATTTCCATGGGAAATTTGGCTGGTCATGTGGCAAGATGTGGAGGCATGGGCGTGATCTCCACCGCCAATACTGGTTTTCGTGACCCACATTTTGTCCGTAGCCCAATCCAATCCAACCAAATCAGCCTGATGAAAGAAATCAGAAAGGCACGGGATCTTTCTCAAGGGAGAGGTCTCATAGCCATCAATGCCATGGTTGCCACCACTGGCTGTGATATACAAATCTCCCAAGCCATTCAAGCTGGAATTGATTGCATTATTGCTGGGGCTGGTTTGCCTGTGAAATTGCCAGAGCTTGTGGGTGATCGTGACATTGCCATTGCCCCTATTGTCAGTTCAGGTCGAGCCATTGACAGCATCACCCGCTATTGGATGCGACGTTACAAAAGAGCACCTGATTTTGTCATTGTAGAAGGACCAGAAGCCGGTGGGCATTTGGGCTTTGCACCAGAAGAATTACATCGCCCCCCCAGTCTTGAGAGTATTGTGGCAGAAGTGCATAAAGTGCTGATTCCATTGGAAGAAAGTCAGGGAAGAAGAATCCCTATTTTTGCTGCTGGTGGGGTGAATACCCGCAGTCGGGTGGAACAGCTTCGCAGAGTGGGCGCCACGGGGATACAACTGGGCAGTCGCTTTGTTGCCACCCATGAATGCGATGCCAGCGATGGCTTTAAAGAAATGTTTGTGAAGCACAGTTCTCAGGATTTGGTGATTATCAAAAGTCCCGCTGGGCTTCCTGGGCGAGCCATTCGCACCAACTTGATCGAAGCTTTGAAAAAAGTCCCACGGATTCCACCCAATCATTGTGTGGATTGTCTGATCACTTGCGAGCCTGCGAAAACAACATTTTGCATAAGCCGTGCTCTTGCAGAAGCACAACGAGGCAACGAAGTGGAAGGGCTATTTTTTGCCGGTCACGGCATTGATGCTGTCACAGAAATCACTTCGGTGGAAGCTGTTTTTGACGAATTTATGCCTAATTGGAGGGACTCATGGAGATAGGATTTTTATACGCTGGACAAGGAAGCCAATGTCTGGGGATGGGGAAAGACCTTTATGATCGCTACCCTAGCTTTGCCAAAACTTTGGAAGAAGTAGACCCCACAAAAAAATATCGTAACTTTATGTTTGGCGAGGATTTGGAATTGCTGTCCCAAACAGAAAATACCCAACCTTGTATGGTGGCATTTGCAGTAGCTATGACAGCTTTACTTCAAGAAAAGGGCATCAAGCCCCGTCTTTGTGCTGGGCTTAGCTTGGGGGAATATAGTGCTTTGGCTTGTAGCAAGGTTTTCTCTCCCCTGACTGCTGTGGAAACTGTGGCATTTCGTGGGAATGCCATGGCAGAAGCCGCCAAAGGTCTTGATTGTGCTATGGTGGCAGTATTGGGACTTTCTATTGAGAAATTGAAAGAAGCTTGCGAAGCAGCCTCTTCCCTTGGGGTGGTGGAAATTGCCAATTACAACTGTCCCAATCAATTAGTGATGGGTGGCGAGGCAAAGGCTGTGGCTCTGGCGGGAGAAAAGGCGAAAGAATTAGGGGCAAAGCGTTGCTTGCCACTGAAAGTATCTGGTCCTTTTCACACTTCACTGATGAAGCCAGCGGGGGATGCTTTGAGAGAGAAATTTCAAAGTTTGGATTTTGGAGCAATGACAGTCCCTGTGGTGTTTAATGCAACAGCAAAGCCCCTTGGCTCTGGAGAGACAATCCCCTCTTTATTAGAAAAACAGGTGCAAAGTTCTGTTTATTTTGAGGATAGTATTCGTTATATGCTCGCTGAGGGCATCGATACCTTTATTGAAATCGGTCCTGGGAAGGTGTTGTCAGGATTTGTGAAGAAGATTGACTCTTCTGTTGGGATTTTGTCTGTAGAGAACGTAGAAACTTTGGAAAACACTTTAAAAATGTTAGAACAATAGGAGAAAAATATGTCCTTCAATGAAAAAACAGCCCTGATTACAGGGGCATCTCGTGGGATTGGCAAAGCCATTGCGCTAAAATTGGCAGAAGGTGGTGCCAATCTGGTGTTGAACTTCTCTGGGAATGTGGAAAAAGCAGAGGAAACCAAAACAGCTTGTGAAGCTTTTGGGGTAAAAGTCATTCTTTCCCAAGGGAATGTGTCTCAAGGAGAAGATGTGAAAAAAATCTTTGCCCTTGCCAGCGAAGCTTTTGGCTCTGTGGATATTTTGGTGAACAATGCGGGGATAACCCGAGATAATCTGCTCATGAAAATGACTGACGAGGATTATGATATGGTGATGGACACCAATCTCCGTGGTGCTTTTCTTTGTACCAGAGAGGCGACTCGACCTATGATGAAAAAGCGTTGGGGACGTATTGTCAATATCTCCTCTGTGGTGGGGATTTTGGGTCAGGCAGGTCAGGCAAACTATGCCACCAGTAAAGCTGGGATGATTGGCTTGACAAAATCAGTGGCAAGAGAGCTTGCGCCTAGGAACATAACCGTCAATGCCATTGCCCCTGGATTCATTCAAACGGACATGACAGACGCTTTAAGCGAAGAACAAAAGGAAGCTATCGCCAAAAACATCCCCCTCGCCCGTATGGGGACAGGGGAAGATATCGCAGGAATTGTGGCATTTCTTTCCAGTGAGTCTGGAAGCTATATCACAGGACAGGTTCTTTCAGTCGATGGTGGATTGGCAATATAAAAGGAGAGAAAAAATGAAACGACGTGTGGTCATCACTGGTATGGGTGCAGTGACACCCATTGGCAACAATGTCCCAGAAGCTTGGGAAAATGTAAAAGCAGGAGTTTGTGGCATTGATACCATTAGTTTTTTTGATGCTTCCCAGTACAAAGTCACCATGGCAGCAGAGGTAAAAAATCTGAAGATGGAAGATTATTTGGACAAAGGGGATATCAAGCGACATACTCGCTTTGTGCAGTTCGCTTTGATAGCCGCAAAAGAGGCTATGGCACAAAGTGGTCTTGTGATCACAGAGGAAAATGCCCCTCGCTGTGGGACCCTCATCTCCTCTGGGATTGGCTGTATTGGTACCATTATGCAAGAGCATAACCGTGGTATGGAAAAAGGTTATGAGAGAATTTCTCCCTTTTTCATTCCCACTTCTATCACCAACATGGCAGCAGGTGCTGTTGCTTTGCAACATGGCTTGAAGGGGAAATGTACCTGTGTGGTGACAGCTTGTGCTGGAGGCACCAACGCTGTGGGGGATGCCTTTCAACACGTACGTGATGGCTATGCCGAAGTGATGTTCTGTGGTGGAACCGAAGCTGCGATCACAGAGATGGGGATCGGCGGATTTTCCTCTCTTCGTGCCCTTTCTAATAGTAAAGATAAAGATCGTGCTTCCATTCCCTTTGATGCAGACAGAGATGGCTTTGTTATGGGGGAAGGTGCTGGGATTTTGGTTCTGGAAGAATTAGAACACGCCTTGGCTCGTGGTGCTACCATTTATGGCGAGGTCTTTGGTTATGGCTCGACCTGTGATGCGTATCACATGACAGCCCCTGACCCTGAGAGCATCTCTGCTACAAACTGTATTCTCCAAGCCATGGCAGATGGGGGGATTTCTCCTGAAAGCATTGATTATATCAATGCTCATGGTACCTCCACCCCACTGAATGACAAAGGGGAAACTCTTGCCATCAAAAAAGCCTTTGGGGAAGAAAAGGCAAAAAAACTTGCCATCAGCTCGACCAAGGCAATGACAGGACATCTCTTAGGGGCTGCTGGGGCAGTGGAACTGATTTTCACCATTCTTGCTGCGAAGGAAGACTTTTTACCTGCTACCATCAATTATCAAAAAGCTGACCCTGATTGTGATTTGGACATTGTGCCAAATCAGGGACGAAATAGTACTGTCAACTATGCAATCTCCAATTCTTTAGGCTTTGGGGGGCATAATGCCGCTGTTTTAGTGGGGAAATATCAAGAAAAAGGCTGATTTTTTAGTCTTAAACCCTTGCTCCCAAAAGTTTTTAGACATCATAAAAGAGAAACACAAGCAGATCGGCTTGTAACGAATTGCGAAGGAGAGAATATGGAATTAAATTCAAGTGAAATTCAAAAAATAATCCCCCACCGGTATCCCTTTTTATTGGTGGATAAGATTACTGATTATGAGCCAGGGAAATGGGCTTCTGGTATTAAGTGTATCTCTGCCAATGAAATGCACTTTTTAGGACATTTTCCTGACTATCCTGTGATGCCTGGGGTGCTGATTGTGGAAGCTCTGGCACAAGTAGGTGCTGTGGCGATTTTATCTCTACCAGAAAATGAGGGGAAACTTGCTCTTTTTCGTGGTATTAACAGTTGTAAGTTCAAAAAGCAAGGGGTTCCTGGGGATGTTTTGGAAATGAAATGTACACTGGTCAAACAACGTGGCGTGGTGGGCATTGGCGAGGCAGAAGCACGCATCAATGGCGAGATTGCAGTTTATGCTGAACTGACCTTTGCCATAGGCAATCGCTGATGGCTGAATCTCAAAAAGCAAAGAAAGCTCGGGCAGAACAGATTGTGTTTGCCCTGAAAGACCTGTACCCCACTTCCATTTGCTCACTGAACTATGAGAAAGAGCATGAACTTTTGTTTGCTGTGCGTATGTCTGCCCAGTGTACAGATGCTCGTGTGAACATGGTCACACCAGAACTTTTTGGCACTTATCCCACCTTGGAGGCTTTGGCTTCTGCTGATATCGCTGATATCGAGAGGATTATCCACTCCACTGGATTTTATCGTGCCAAGGCGAAGGATATTGTGTTAGGTGCAGGGATGATTTTAAGTGATTTTCAGGGGAAAGTGCCAGATAACATGGAAGATTTGCTGAAACTGCCTGGAATCGGGCGAAAAACTGCAAATTTAATGCTGGGTGATGTGCATAATGTCCCTGGTGTGGTCATTGCCGATACCCATTGCATCCGCATCACTGGACTTATGGGTCTGACTGATGGGTCGAAAGACCCTTTGAAAGTGGAGAATCAACTGAGAAAAATACTCCCACCAGAAGAATCTAATGATTTTTGTCATCGTATGGTGCTACATGGTCGTGCTGTTTGTGTGGCAAGA
Source organism: Eubacteriales bacterium (assembly GCA_044432725.1). Classification (GTDB taxonomy): domain Bacteria; phylum Bacillota; class Clostridia; order Oscillospirales; family Oscillospiraceae; genus JAWXUK01. Next base: position 35,288 of record JAWXUL010000020.1, on the reverse strand, counting down.
CGCCCACAGTGTGACAACTGTATCGTGGCTCCCTTTTGTCAGCATTTTAAAGGAAATATCTAAGGCGAGCATCTCGTTGTAATGTTGTAATCAGGATAGACCTAGAAGGATACACCTTGAAAGGAAGTGAACTTATGTCAAAAGAAAATAAAAGTTTTTTATTGGGGCAATTTGTCTTTTTGGTGCAAGCCATGGAAGAAAGCTTAGTAAGCAGTCCTGACAAAGGAGAAAATTGGGGAGAACAGGTTTTGCTCCTTTTTAAAGCAAATTTAGAAAGTACTCTACAAATGATGGAAAAAATCATCAGCAATTTTCCAGAATCTGTAGCAATTTCTTCTGAAAGAATTGTTTCCAGAGGAGATTTGCATAAATTAGTGACTAAGATTGATTTTTCTACCATGAACTCTCAGGATGTTTTGGAAGAAGCTTTTCTCCAAGGGTATCAAAATCCCTTTGGCATGAAAGAAGAAGAAGAGGAAAAAACAAGCCAAAGCTATTATTTAGGCGTTTTTATGGGCACATTATTTTGTTTTGAAAAAGCCATCTCCCCTCTTCCACTGGAAGACGGTCGCAATCATGGGGAAGATAGTTTTCTTCTTGTGAATATCAATTTCAACACTGCAATGCAAATGGCAGAAAAAACCATCAGCACCCTCCCTCCCACAGCAGAGCTGAATGGTAAAGGGATCACCTTAGAGGATTTGCAGCGTGCCTATCGTCCTTTGGACAAAAAATCCTTGGCAAATACTGTCTTGGAACAAGAGGATTTTGTTTTCGGCTTTGACCAAGTGCTCCACCTTTATTGGGATGTGACTTTTGAATGAGGGATGCTCTCTCCCCCTCTTTCTACAAATAGGACGTATATCTTTGCTCTTTTGATAGGTTTTCTTTCCTTTTGGGAAGAAAACCTGTTTTTTTTATTAAATAGCCCTTTTTACTTCAAAGTGGGCTATGATGTGCCAAAAAAACAGATATTTCGTGCCAAGAAAATTCAAAAAAACAAAAATTTTACTTGTCATTCCCTTTTCTTTATGGTACAATTTATTTGTTGCTTGTGAAAAGCAATCTTCTTTAAACACGTAAAATAAAAATAAAATTTATCAAGCAAGGAAAGAGGAATTGAAATGAAAATGATATCCAAAAAGCTACCTGGAATTTTAACCAGTGCTATGGTGCTAAGTGCCATTGCCCTACCTGCTTCTGCAGCAGAAATCGAGAACAAATTAGTTCTCATCCACACCAACGATATTCACTGTGATGTTGACCGTAACATTGGTTATGATGGTGTCGCTGCTTACCGTGACCTTTGGGAAGAAGAAATCGGCGAAGATTATGTTCTTTTACTTGACGCTGGTGATGTGGTGCAAGGTGGTCCTTTGGGGACTTTGACCGAAGGTCAAGCTTTGATTGATATCATGAACTCTGTGGGCTATGATTATTTTGCTCCTGGAAATCATGAATTTGATTACGGCATGGAACAAGGATTGTATCTGATGGATCAACTGACAGCAACTGTTCTTTCTGCTAATTTCATTGACTTGAAAACAGGTGAATCTGTTTATGCTGGTTATGATGTCCGTGACTTTGGGGATGTGCAAATTGGTTTTGTGGGTGTCACTACGCCTGAAACCTTGACCAAAGCAACCCCTGCTTATTTCCAAGATGAGGATGGCGAATTTATTTATAGCTTAGGACAAAATGACACAGCAATGTATGATTATGTACAAGCTGCCATTGATGCTTGTCTTGATGAAGGTGCTGATTTCATCGTCGGTATTGGACATATGGGCATTGAAGACTCTGCTGCTCCTTGGCGTTCTACTGATTTGATTGAAAATACTGTTGGTTTTCAACTATTTTTAGATGGTCACTCTCACACCATGGATGCTGGTACTGAAGTGCTAGACATGGAAGGCAACGTAGTCATTGTGAATCAAGCTGGTTCTCGTTTTGATGCTGTGGGTGAAGTCATCATTGACTTAGACACATTAGAATTCACTGTGGGCTATGTGGATGAAGATTTTTCTGAGAAAGAAAGATCTGTCACTGCTGTGATGAGAGAGATCAACGAAAAATTTGAAGAAATCATGACTGAAATTGTGGCTGAAACAGATGTTGATTTGCTGATGAGTGTTCCTGAAACAGGGGATTATTTGGTACGTAATCAAGAGACAAACTTGGGCAATTTGCTTGCAGATGCCTTCCGTATTATGATGGATGCTGACATTGGTCTTGCCAATGGTGGTGGTACACGTGCTAATATCATGGCTGGGGATATCACTTATGAAGACATCATCTCTGTCCAACCTTTTGGCAATGAAACAACCTCTATTTCCATCAGCGGTCAAACTTTGGTTGACTCTTTGGAAATGGGTGCTCGCTATACCCCTGATAGCAGTGGTGGATTTATGAGCGTTTCTGGTATGACTTATGAAATCAACACTACCATTGAATCCTCTGTTGTTGTGGATGAAGCTGGTAATTTTGATCATGTAGATGGTGAATACCGTGTACAAAATGTCAAGGTTGCTGGGAAAGCTTTGGATTATGATGCAATGTACACAGTGGCTTCTAACGACTATATCCTCCAAGACTTCGGTGATGGTATGGCAATGTTTACAGATGCTGAAGTTGTCAAAGACCGCACTATGATTGACAATGAAATGCTGATTCTCTTTATCAAAGATTATCTCGGTGGCGTCATTGGCGAAGAATATGCAGATGTTGAAGGTCGTATTGTCATTATCACAGAAGAAGTGACTGAAGAAGTGGAAACTGAAGAAGTCGAGCCTGAAGAAGTCGAGCCTGAAGTTGTCGAACCTGAAGTTGTCGAACCTGAAGTTGTCGAACCTGAAGTTGTTGTTCCTGAAGTTGTCGTGCCTGAAGTTGTTGTTCCTGAAGTCGTTGAACCAGAAGTGGTTGAACCAGAAGTGGCAACAGGTCGTTACGTTGTGAAAAATGGGGATAACCTATCTCACATCGCACGTGATTTATTGGGCTCTGCCAATCGTTGGAATGAAATCTATGAAGCAAATCGTGATATCATCAAAGATCCTAACTGGATTTATATCGGACAAGAATTTGTCATTCCAGCAGCATAAAAATTGAAATGGTCTCCCCCATCGTGGGATAAAAAAGACACTGACTGAAAAGTCAGTGTCTTTTTCTTTTCTAAAATTAGATTGAAGTTTATTTTCATTCCGTTTAAAAGGCAATTTGCGATACATCTAGCACAGAATAAGGATACTCGGGATCATCCACCAGAATATATTCCCCAATGACACCCACTACATCACCGTTTTCTGGATGTGCATAGCCCTCTGGATAGGTGAATTCAATGAATCCTTGGCAACAGTTTGTCTCGTCCATGAGGAGTAAGATATGAAGCTCACCAAACTCTTCGATATACTGGTTAAGATAAGTACCATTGATACGAAAGCTCTTATCCCAATAGTCCTCTGGCTCGTACATCATCATCATTGCCATGGAATAAGAAACTGTGCCACTCATTTGGGTGAAATCAAAATCAACAGGAATACCATCAAGGCTTGGGAAGTCTTTTACTGTATTTTGATAATTGTAGTACTCCCCTACTTGAGGCATTTCAGAAGTAGTGGGGATATGGTCTTCTGCTGATTGAATTTCATCGGTGGTTTCACTGCTACATCCTGACAAACAGCAAGAACATAGCAACAACGAACAAATTATTTTTTTCATATGACTCCTCCATTAGGTCAACTGGGCATCAATCAAACGGATATTTTCATAGCCATGCTCAGCGTATAACTCTAGCACTCCTGTTACCATAATTTCGCTGCCCACTGTGGGGTAGTCTTGTGGGTAAGTGCCCTCTGACAAAATAAATTCCAAGCCTTGCTGGCAACAAGCAAGGGCGTCTTCTACGATTGTAGAATAATATTCCTGACCGGTATCAGGATTCACAAATACAAAGAAATCTCCTGCCATGCGGATGGTCTTTCCCACATATTCTTCTGGATAAAAGACCATTTGAAAAACGACTCCATACACCATGGCAGAAGATAATTGGGTCAAGTCGATGTCAATCCCTGGGGTTGTAGAGAGGAGCATTTCATCCTCTTCCTCTACCACTGGTGGTGGGTGGAGTTCTATGGCTGGGATGTTTCCCTCTCCTAAGGGGAGGGAAAATTCTTCCTCTTGTGGAGAAGCACAGGAGGAAAGAAGTGCCAGAAGGCAAATTCCCATTTGTTTGATTGTTATTCTTTTACTGCTCACTGGTTCTACCTTCCATTGCAAGAACTAGGGAAACGATGATTTGATGGGTGGGGGTGGGTATGCCCAAGCGCTTCCCTGCTTCTATCACAGAGCCACTGATTGTTTTCACTTCTGTTTTCTTTCCGTGCCTTAAATCTACGCAGATACTGGGTACCCCTTCTGGATTTTCAATCAATAGCGTTTCCACACGTTTGACTTGACTTTCTAGATCCAAGACTATGCCATCTGCCTTTGCCACAGCAAGCATTTCTTCCACTAATTTTTGTACGATGTCCCAAGCGTATTGGTTTTGATAGCAATAGCCTTGCTCCACTGAAAGGACAGCACTCATCACACTGGAAGAGGCGTTGATGATCAATTTTTCCCAAATAAAAGATTTGATTTCATTGGTATTTCTGCTTTTAAATCCACATTTTTCGCAGGTTTTTGCGAAGTTATCTAGGGATTCGCAACTGTCATATGGTTTTCCAAACAAAGTGCTTCCGCTGCCTGTGTGACGAACTTTATTGCTACTTTCTAAAAAGCTTCCTTCTTGGGAAATGCCTATGGCGATTTGCTTTTGGGGTACAAATTTTTCCAACAACAACTCGTGGCCAGAACCGTTTTGCAAACTGAGAAGGATTGTTTTCTCTGAAATAGAGGAAAGGTTTTCTTGTAAAGCAATTTCACTTGCTGTTGCTTTCACAAATAAAATCATCAAATCCAAATCTTCTAATTTGCTACCTCCCAAAATCGCTTTTGGGTTATAAGTACCCACAGTACCATCTTTTTCTGTGACAAACAGACCTTCTTGGTTTATTTTATCTACTTTTTCTTGGTTTGTGCAAATGAGTGTGACCTCATTTTCTTGGCTTAAATAAGCACCATATAACAATCCCATGGCACCAGCACCTAAAATTCCGATTTTCATCATTCCCCTACTTTCTTCCCTATGCCCATTCTAATCTAAAAATAAGCGAGTTCCAAGGGATTTTTTTCCTCCAGAAAACTTCCCTCACAATGTGAGGGAAGTTTGTGTTTCTGCTCTATTGCATATGCTCTTGGGCACAATTATCCAGAACACGAAAGCCCATTTTTTCTGCTGAGGCAAGTTGATACTGGGCAATGCCTTTTTCATCAAATTTAGGGCAGAGACGTGTTTCTGGATTTAAACCGTTCATATATTCTCCCGAATAGCTTACATTTTCTGCTTGATTTTGAATTTCTCTTAATTTTTTTAATGTTTCTTCTGTCATATTCATCACCTCTGCTGGTATTTTCTCTCTGAAAGGTGATGAATATACATTTTTCGTTTCTGAATTATTTTCCAATCAAATAACGTCGAATCATGTGGAAGGCATGGTGACCACCACTGAGACGCAAACGCTCTCTGGATTTGCCCAAAGAAAGGGAAAGAACTTCTTCTTTCTCTTCTGTGGAAAGTCCAAGAAAGACTGTGCCGATGGGTGTATTTTTTTCATCTGTGTCAGGGCCTGCGATGCCTGTGATACTGACACCGATGTCAGCACCTAATTTTGTACGCACAGCCACAGCCATGGCTCTGGCAACTTTTTCCGAGACAGCACCCTCTTCTTCTAGCATTTCATGGGGGATTTCTAAGATTTTTTCCTTTGCTTGGTTAGAATAAGTGACAAGGCTACCTAAAAAAACTTGAGAAGCACCCGCTAGGTCTGTGATACGTTTGCCCAAATAGCCTCCTGTGCAAGATTCTGCAAAGGCAAGTGTTTTCCCTTGCTCCCGTAAAAGCTGTAAGACCACCTCTTCCACCGAATCTACATCCACGCCATAGATGACATCGCCAAATTTTTCTTGGAGAAAAGCGACTTCTGGTGCCAAAAGCTTCTCTGCTTCTGCTTGGCTTGCTGCCTTTGCTGTGACACGAAGTTCGCACTCCCCTTGCTTGGCGTAAGGGGCAAGACTGGGATTTGTCATTGCGTTCATGCGTTCCCGTAGGTGGCTTTCCAACTCTGCTTCCCCCATTCCGAAAAATTTCAGGGTATGGGAGGCAATCACACCTTCGGAAATGCTTGCCAAATATGGCACTGCTCGGTGTAAAAACATGGCTTTACACTCACTAGGTGGCCCTGGTAGCATGAGAACATGGGTATTTTCTGCAAAAAATCCACAGCCTGGGGCAGTTCCCCAGTCATTGGTGAAGATGGTGCAACCTTCTGGGAGGAGTGCTTGCTGTGCATTGTTGGGAGTCATACGGTGAAGGGCATTGATTTTCAGAAAATAAGCATGAATTCTATCTAAGGTGTCTTTGTCCTCTATCAGCTGTTTCCCGAAGGATTCTGCTAGGATATTTTTGGTTAAATCGTCGCAAGTAGGACCAAGTCCCCCTGTTGTGATGATGATATCAGCTCGCTTTTTGGCGATGTCCACCACCTCTCGCAGTCTTTGGGGATTGTCCCCCACCACAGTGTGATAATATACATTTAATCCAAGGGCAGAAAGTTCTTGGGACAAAATTTGTGCATCCAGATTGACGATATTCCCTAGGAGTAATTCGGTTCCTACAGCGATTAGTTCCACTACATTTGACATAGTTATCCTCCTCATTTATAATGTTTCATTATACCCCCAAAAAGTTGGGATGTCAAGAGGATTTTCCGTCTTGACATCTCTTGAAATGCTGTGATATAATAGGAACATCATTTTCAGAAAGAGGGCTTATACAATGGGTTCAAAAGCAGAAAAAGCCATGATCAAGCGTGGTGAGAAATATCGTGGAGCCGGTGTTTTTCATCCAATGAAAACCTCCAAACTGGGGGATTACTTATGCTGTATCCGTCAAAAAGATGTGAATATTTGGTTTTATCATCGAAATGACCAGATCATTGTTTTTGATTCAGGATATTGTGATGACCCACGTTTACTTCATAATATTGAACGTTTGGGCATGAAAAACCAAGATATCACTGCTGTTTTCTTGACCCATGGGGATTTGGAAAATGCTGGGGGGATTTGCTCGGAAGAGGCTTTTGCTCCCAACGCCACAATCTATGCACACCCTGCAGAAGAGCCTTTACTACGAGGGAAAGGGAAACGCCTTTCCTCTGGATTGGGGAAGTGTTACAGTCCATTGACCTTCCAAGGCACATTTGAAGCAATTTCTCATAAACAAGTGGTGGCTTTTGATGGCATCGAGGTACAATGCTTCCACTGTCCTGGGCATACCAAGGGGCATACGGTGTATTTGGTGGATCGGAAATTTCTCTTCTCTGGGGACAGTCTTGCCATCAATGGCGAGGGTGGTCAGTGCTATTTCCATGAATTTAATGACAATACCAAAGAAAACATCCAATCTCTTGCTCGATTGCAAGAAGATTTGGTGGGGAAAGAGCCTGATATGGTTTACAGCTCACACAATGGTGGTTGTAGCTATGACAAAGCCTTTTCTCGTTTTAATCAAGTTGCCGAAGGCAAAAAGAAGGCGCCTTTTGATCAAAAGGCACCTGTGGATGTATTTACAGAGAATGAATAGTATTCCTTTCCTTTCTCCCTTTTGGGGAGAAAGGAAATTTTTATTCTTCTTTCAAATCTTCTGTGTAAAGTGTGACTGTGTTTTTCCCTTTATGTTTGGAGGCATACAGGGCAAGATCTGCGTGGTGGTATAATTCTTCGTAAGTGGTTCCATGGTCTGGGAAGACTGCGATGCCTAAACTCCCATGGATATTGTGGTGGATGTTGCCATCAGAGAAATCCTCGCTAATGGCAGACAACAGCATTTTTGCCTTTCCCATGAGAACGTCTATATTTTGCACATCTCGCAAAAACATGACGAATTCATCGCCACCCACTCGTCCCAATAAATCGTGATAACGCAAGCCATTTTTCAGACGTTGTCCCAATTCACCTAAGAGAAAATCCCCGAAAGTATGACCAAGATGGTCATTTACATATTTGAAATTATCTAAATCCATAAAGAACAAGGCATGACGATCTTCTGGTTTTGCCCGCACTAAGATTTGAGTCGCTGATTCTAAAATGGCAAATTTATTCATGGCTTTGGTCAAGCCATCATACTTTGCCTGCTCTTCTAAATCCTTCACAGATTGAATGTCAACAATCTTCCCTACCATTTCATTGATTCTTCCCTCGTCGTTTTCCACGGGGATCCATGTCAGTCGACGGTAGCCGTAAGTCTCTTTGTCCTCTTCTTTCATACGGACTTCTGTGGTTCCTCCCACACCACTTAGTGCATGGGCCGCAAAATTTCTGTAAATCTTAGTATCTTCGGGGTGAATGAAGCCATTTTCGATGATTTCTTGTGGAAAGTCGACGATTTCTTTGTTGATGCCAAAGGAAGCAAACTTGTCCTTGCTCTGAATCAGCACTTGGTTTTCCATGTCCACACGAAAGAGTACATCTTCAGATAATTCTTGCAATGCATCAAATTGACGATTCACATTGGCAAGTTCTATTTCTTTTTCTTTCAGATTGTGAATATTCAAGACGATGATGAGCATTTCTCGTATCTCGCCATCTGGACTTTTCACCCCGCAAAAGTTCAAGGAATGATGGTTATAGGACCCATCAATGGTCAACAAGCGACAATAATAAACCCCTTCTTCTCCACGGGATACTTTGTCGAAGAAATCTAAATAGCTTTGGGCATCCTCTGGGTGCACCACTCGATTGACTTCTTCTTGATTGGGGTAATTTTCCACAAAGGAAGGGAGTCCTTGCTCCTTTGCAATGTCGGCATTTCGATGCAAAATACGATTTTTGATATCATAACGTAGAATGATACAGGAGGTTTCCATTTGAATGATTTTGAAATATTGGTTGATGTTTGCCAGCTGTAACTCTGTTTCTTTTAAGGTGCTTTCGTTGCTGGCAAAGCCCACCATTTCTTGGATGGTACCATCTGAGCGAACCACTGGCTTGAATTCAAAATGATAGTGTTCATACACCCCCTCTGGGGACAATAAACGTGTTTTATGGGCCGCTTCTTTCCCCCCTGCCACCACATCCATGTATTGTATAAAAGAGTCTATGTCTTCTGGGTGCAATACTTTGTTCAGCCACTCTCTTTGTGGGAAATTTTCTGTGACAGAAGGGGCACGATAGCGTTGGGCTGTGTCATTGTTACGATAAAGGCTTCGGTTGCGAATATCATAGCGATAAAGCAAGCCTTTGCTCATACTTTGCAAAATACTGAAATATTGGTTGACGTCCTTTAGCTCTTCTTCCATTTCCACTTGATTTTCGATGTTCAGCAGATAGACCATCACTTTATCTATGCCAGAACAATCAAGGGTTCTTTTTTGTAATTCTATAGAATACCAAAGTTGTTTTCCCTTAGTTGTCATCAGTTTCAGCTTGGTTTGATAGGTAGAAGCGTGCTTCAGATTTTCATGTATTTCTTGGAGAATTTGCTCTCTGCTTTCAGCTTGAAAGCCATTTGCTAGTTCTTTACCATCAACTGAACTTGCCTGTTCTTGATTTGATTCAAACACATCATGAAAGAGGTCATTGCAATGAACAAGGGTAAGTCTTTCGTCCAAAAGAAAAATCCCTTCTGCTCGGTTGGCTTGATTCACTTGGCTTCGTGCCATTTCCATTCTGATGTCATCTTTTGGAGTGATTTCCACAAAGATTTCACTGGCTTCTCGATCCAGATAGCCCACTTGAATGTCAGCAAGTTGAAAGGTGCCATCCACTTTTTTTGTGACAATATCGTAATAAAAAGCTCTGTCCTTTTCTTTCATTTCATCTTGAAAGAAATTAAGCATGAAGATATTTTTGTCTTGAAAAATTTCTGTGAAATTATTCGATTCCACTGGATAAAGGTCTTTCATTTGCTGGTTACAGTAAAGTATTTCGGTATTTTTCAAGTTACTGAATACCAAAGCACGTTTGTTTTCATCCATAAATTTGTTGATTTTATCATTCATGGTTCCTCTCCTTTTCTCAATCTACCTCTCCCCTTCTTGGGGAGAAATTTGGTTCTTGTTTTTTCGATTTCTAAGATTACACAAAAATCAAAGGAAATCATACTTATCTTTTCTTATCAAGTATAACAAACGGAAGGGGTAATGTCAAGACACCTCGATTGAATTTACAAGGAAAAATGGGAATAAAATGAAATGCCCTTACCTGAAAAAACTACTTCAGATAATACTTGCCTTTTTTTTCATTATGTGGTATAATGCAATTTATACTTTTGTAGATTTTTATATTGATACGTAAAGAGAGGAACTACCATGCTTCCAGAAACACTTCATATTGTTGACCGTAGTATTTATGCCTATCTGTTGGTGGATTCCCACAGTAAGGAAATCATAGACGCTAATATTTTAGCAAGAACTTTTTATCGGAAAGAAAGTCAATTTCCCACACTGGACAGTATTTTTGTCCCACTTTTAGAAGGAGACAGTCTGAGTGAACTCATTCATCAACTAAATGTAGAGGGTTCTGCTGTGATTGAAAAGGTATATTCTACCAAAACCAGTGATGAAACCTTCCCTTGTCACATTGAAATTTGTCGTGTGAGCGAGGATGTTTTATTTCTTGTGGTCAAGGAAAAGACAGAAATCAAAGATTCCTCTTTAAAAGATTTGGTGGAACTAACAGATAACCCTATTTTTGTCCTTGAACATGATGAAAATCTCAGTCTTGTCTATGGAAACCATCGTTTTATGCAATCAGATTTTGTCGTGGGCACTTCTTTTTTGAACTTGCTTGAGGAAGACAAACGTGCGCTGTTTCTGGAACGACTGGAAGATGAATTAGACCGCTGTGGGGATTGCAATCTTGACATTGAAATGAGTTTTGATGGGGTCTTTTCCCAGCTTTTCCACTTTAATGCCTATAAATCTCTCATTGATGGCAGGCTTTATGGCGTGCTGATTTCTGTCAAAAAACAAAGTGATTTGATGAAAAAAATTGAGTATGATCAGCAATATTTTGATATCATGCAAAAATTTTCAAAGGATCTTCTTTTTCGCATTGACGTGAAAAAAAGCACCTTAGTTCACCGAGGGGATATCTCGAAATTTGTTGATTTAATGCCAGAAATGACTCGTTTTCCTGAATGTATGCGAGAAAATAAGCTGATCCATCCCGAGGATTTGGAAGGGTATATCTCCTTTATTTATCGCATGATGGGTGGGGCTGACGCTTGTTACGAGCCTCGGTTCCAATTTAGTAACGGTACTTATGAAAAATACAGATTACAGGGGAGCCCTCTCTTTGACAATGATCTTAACGTGATTCAAGTGGTGGGTAAAAGTGAAAATATACAAAAATTTGTAGACATCGAAGCTAAGGCACATTATGATGCGCTGACAGCTACTTTGAACAAGCAATCCTTCCGAGAACTTGTGGAAGACTCTATGGCAAGGGCTGTGGAAAACGATAAATTCGCCATTTTATTCTTAGATCTGGATGATTTTAAGAAAGTCAACGATCAAATGGGACATGTATTTGGAGATTTCTTGCTGGAAGCCACTGGGAAACGTATTTTGAATTGTATTCGAAAACAAGATCGTGTGGGCAGAGTGGGTGGAGACGAGTTTGTCATCTTTTTCCAATTTGCTCCCTCTCACGAATCCGTGCAAGAACGGGCTGAAGCCATCCTTCATTCACTGAGACGTGAATTTAATTACGAAGGAAAAACCTATAAAATCAAAACAAGCATTGGGATTTCTCTCTTCCCAGAGCATGGAGACAACTATGATGTGTTATACCACAAAGCAGACAATGCATTGTATGAATCCAAAGCACGGGGGAAAGATGTTGCCACGATTTATTTTGAAGAAATGAAGAACTAAAGGCATTGCCTAAACCAGAAAAAAGGAGAAAAACAATGAATTATCACAGCTATTTAAAAGATTATCCCAACAAAGAAGGTTATTTTGGTGACTATGGTGGAGCCGTTTTGCCTCCTGAACTGGTGGTTGCATTTGAAGAAATTACCGAAGCATATCAAACCATATGCCATTCCTCTAAATTCATCAACGAACTGCGTCGTATCCGAAAAGAATTTCAAGGACGTCCCACCCCTGTTTATCACTGCGAGCGCCTGTCTAACAAATTGGGCAAAGCGCAACTGTACCTGAAACGGGAAGATTTAAATCACACTGGGGCACATAAGCTGAACCACTGTATGGGAGAAGGGCTTCTTGCCACATTCATGGGGAAGAAACGTCTGATTGCTGAAACAGGGGCAGGTCAGCACGGTGTCGCTCTTGCCACTGCTGCCGCTTTTTTCGGATTGGAATGTGAAATCCACATGGGGGAAGTGGATATTGCCAAGCAGCATCCTAATGTCCAACGGATGAAGGTTTTGGGGGCTACGGTGGTCCCTGTGAGCCATGGCTTAAAAACATTGAAAGAAGCTGTGGATTCTGCTTTTGAGTCCTATGCGAAAAATTATAAAGACTCTATTTATTGTATTGGCTCTGTGGTGGGTCCACATCCATTTCCTTTGATGGTGCGTGACTTCCAAATGTGTATTGGCATTGAAGCCAAGGAACAATTTTACGAAATGACGGGGATGCAACCTGACATTGTCACTGCTTGTGTGGGTGGTGGCAGTAATGCTATGGGAATGTTCTCTGGCTTTTTGGATGTACCAGAGGTGAATATTGTTGGGGTAGAACCGATGGGACGTGGTACCACTTTAGGGGACCATGCTGCAAGCATGGCTTTTGGGGAAAAAGGTATGATGCACGGATTCCACTCTTTGATGTTAAAAGATGCTGCTGGGGAGCCTGCCCCTGTGTATTCTGTGGCAAGTGGTCTGGACTATCCTTCTGTAGGCCCAGAGCATGCGTATTTAAAGGATCTTGCTCGTGTGGAATACGTTTCTGCTTTGGATCAAGAAGCAGTGGAAGCATTTTTCCTTCTTTCTCGTTATGAAGGCATTATCCCTGCCATTGAAAGTTCCCATGCCCTAGCCTATGCCATTCGACGAGCCAAAGAGGGCTATACTGGTTCTATTTTGGTGAATCTTAGTGGTCGTGGGGATAAAGATTTAGATTATGTCATTGAGCATTATGGTTTGGGAGAAGAATTTTCTCTGTAAGCTTTTGTAAGTCCTTACCATTTTCAAAATGTATCTTTTTGAAAATGGTAAGGATTGTTTGATTTTAGCAAGAAATTTGTACATAGTCACCCTGAAAGGAGAGGTTTTTTGATATTTTCTAGCATGATTTTTCTGTTTGTCTTTTTACCTCTTGTTCTTTTTGGGTATTACGGGATTTTTTCTTCCTTGGAATGGAAAAATAGATTTTTACTCCTTGCCAGCTTAATTTTTTATGCTTGGGGGGAACCCTTTTATATTTTATTGATGCTTCTTAGCATTGCTTTGAATTACACGATAGGTTCTTTTTTGACCCATGAAGACCCATGGGTCAAAAAACAGCTTGTTTTTTTCGGAGTTTTTGCCAATCTTTTGATTCTTTTCCTCTTTAAGTACGAGGGATTTGTCACTGAAAATATCGGCTTGATTCTGGGTCAGTCCTTTGATATGCGTGTGGAGAGCTTAAATCTATCACTTCCCATTGGGATTTCTTTTTTTACCTTTCAAGGGATTTCCTATCTTGTTGATGTGTCTCGTGGAAAGGCTGCGCCTCAGAAAAATATTTTTGACTTAGGGCTTTATATTGCCTTTTTTCCGCAACTGATTGCAGGGCCTATTTTGCGATATGAAACCATCGCTGAGCAAATCAAAGAGCGAAAGACAAGCTATGCCCAGCTCACCTATGGCATTCAGCGTTTTATTCTTGGCATGAGCAAAAAAATCATCATCGCAAACCCTTGCTCTCTCATGGCACTGGAAGCCTTTGGGCATGATTCTCCTTCGATTGCTTTGGCGTGGTTGGGGGCACTTGCCTATTCTTTGCAGATTTACTATGATTTTTCTGGCTATTCTGATATGGCCATTGGTTTGGGGCATATCTTTGGTTTTCGCTTTTTAGAAAACTTTAATTATCCTTATATCTCCAAAACGGTCACAGAATTTTGGCGTCGGTGGCATATTTCCTTGGGGTCATGGTTTCGAGACTATGTTTATATTCCCATGGGTGGTTCACGTGGCAAAACAGTCATCCGTAATTTATTTGTCGTGTGGCTGTTGACAGGGCTGTGGCATGGGGCAGATTTCCAGTTTATTCTTTGGGGGCTTCTTTATTTTGTCCTTCTTACCTTTGAAAAGATGACAAAGATTCCTGAAAAAATCCAAAATAAACTGCTTTCCCTTCTTTATCGTCTGTTCACCCTCTTGATGGTGATGATTGGTTGGGTGATCTTTGGAGAAAGCTCTTTACTAGGGGGATTGCACCATCTATCTGTGATGTTTGGCAATAGTGCTGTACTGGTTGACATGGTCTGTCTCAGACTTTTGAACAACAACTGGTTTTTGCTTCTTCTTGCCGTTCTTCTTTCCACCCCTATCCTCCCCTATTTAAAGAAAAGATATCCCCAAAAGAAGCAATCTATGAAAATGATTTTTCTTTATGAGTATCTTTCTGCTTTTGCTTATCTTCTGCTTTTTTATGTTTCTGTGTCATATCTTGTGATGGGAAGCCATAATCCCTTTATTTATTTTAATTTCTAGGGCAAGTCTTTCGTGGGGACTTCGTTGTGTGAAGGACGTGCCTTTTGTGAAGCAAAGGAGAATGGTGTGGTCTTTCTCTTGGAAATCCCAAAATCATAGCTATTTCTTCAGAAATTGGCTTCTCAGGCAACAGAATCAATCAAAAAGGACGATGTTTCAACATCGTCCTTTCTTTGTTTATATTGCACAAAAACCACACCCTCTCTTTGTGAAAAACGGATATCTTTTCGAAAAAAAACGTTTTTCTATTGACAGAAGGATATTATTGGCATATACTACGAAATAAGAAAAACGTTTTTTTGGCACAGTCTTAGCAAACACATGGCATACACAAAGAAACGTTTGATTGCTGATACCATGGAAAACACCTTTCTCTTTTGTAAGGTATTCTCTCTTTCAATCCCATGGGATTCTGGGGTAGAGAAATGAAGGATTAAGAGATGTGCTTGGTTTTCTTTGGTATTCTAAATAGGCTCTTAATTTGAAAGGAGATACTTAAAATGAAAAAAACTTTAAAACAAATTCTAGCAGGCACCCTAGCACTGTCCATGATGGCAACTTTAAGCTCTTGCTCTAGCGGAGATGGCTCTACTGATTCTGGTAGCGGTGGTTCTGGAAGTACCACTGGAGGAACTGGCGGCAGTTCTGATGGCACAGTGGAAGTGGTTCCATTGATTGACACTGACCAAGAAGGAGATCTTTCCATCATGGTTTGGTCTGGGGACTCCATCTACTATGAAGACATCGGCTCTTTGGACTGGGCGCCTGAGGACATCTCTACCATGAACGTGGCTGCTGTCTATGCTATGGCAAAAAAATTCAACGAAACTTATCCCAACATCAAAATCAACTTGTGGGCAAAAACTGGGGAACCCAATGGTGAAGAAGTGACATGGGATCAAGAACTGGAAAACTTTAAAGCACAGTACGGAAAATATCCAGACATCTATGCTTCCACTGACTTAGTCAGTGACACCACACGTGGTCTTGTGGCTGACCTTTCTGTTTATGCTGACGACGCTATGTATCAAAGCTTTAACAAATCCATCATGAATATGATGAATTATGATGGTATGCAAGCAGGATTGCCTCAATACTTACTTCCTTGGGGCGTTTATGTGAACAAAGAACTGGCTGATCAAAACAACATTGATATTCCTGATATCAACTGGGATATTGACGAATATACCGACTTTGTAGAGTCTGCTGACAACAAAACCTTTTATGGTAACATGGATGCTCCTCTCTCCTTCATTAACACAGGGACAAAGGACATCAACTATGCTCTTGCCAACGGAAATGATGTGGACATCACCACAGCTGCTGTGTCTTCTATGCTAGAATATGTGCCTACTTGGAGTAAAACAGCTGTTTGGGCACAATATGACGCTGGAAACATCACTGACGAGTATATGGAAGAACTTTGGTGGTGGGGATATAACTTCTTTGCTAAAAACACTCTTCTGGCTTATGACGGAGACCCATGGATGATGGGCTCTGCTACCATGGCAAAGGATGCTCCTAACTCTATCCAATCAAACGACTGGGACATTTATCCTCGTCCTTCTACTGAATACATGGACAACACAGTGGGGATTGTCATTGACCCTATGGCGATTCACAACTATGCCATGGATGACCTTAATCCTGAATGGAGCGACGCAGAAAAACTACAACTTGACATCGCTTACACCTTTGCAAGCTATTGGTGTGGAAGCACAGAAGCATTGCAAGCACGTGCAGACCAAATGTTCTCTGACAATGGTACTTTGATGTCTTCCATGAACGACTCCTTCCCATTGGTGACTGGTGCTGCCTTTGAGGAACAAATGAACATCTGGTATTCTACTGAAAACCACGCTCCTTATGGGGATGCAGAAGCTATGCCTGGCTTTGCTGAAGTGCTGAACATTTGGGAAGCTGGACAATTCTGGGATGTCTCTGACAAAACCAATGTATACAGCATCACACAAGATGGTTCTATTGTTCAATGTATGTCTGAATGGAACAACTGTACAAACCCTGCTGTTGTCGAATTTAAGAAAACAGACGCAGGTTGGCTGGATAGCACAAAATCTAATTTGTCTGACTGGAACGTTTCCATCAACAACAAATTTGACCAAGCAGAAGTTTCTTTGAAGAAATCTTTGGCTGATTACTACGGCATTTCCTAAAAAACAAGGGAAATAACAAAAACACCTACGAAGCCCTCTCCTTTCGAGAGGGCTTCTGTGGAAAAAGCAAAAAAACGTTTTTTTACTAACGTTTACATAATCTATGTGTAAAGGAGTATATTCTATGAAAAAATTACTTACCTTCTGTTTATGTCTGCTCTTGTTGGGTGGGGCAGTTCTTGCCCTGAGTCCCAAAATAGAATATACAGAGAAACAGGAGGAAGCCACTGTTGCAGAGGCTTTTTCTCTCTTGAAAAATGCAGTACTTGACAAAGGGCAAGGAGATACCTCCCTTGAATACATTTTCTATGCCCAAGAAATTCAAAACCAAGGCAAGAACGAGGTGAGAGTCGACGGGGTGAAAGCTCTGGACTACCAAGAAAGCCATACCTATGCAGTCAATGTGACAGAAGCTGGCACATATTATCTTGCTTTGGAATATCACATTGAGGACGACGTTCTTTCGGAATTTGTCTTAGACGTGAAAATCAACGACAAGCAAGATTTTGCTGAGATGAAAACTGTGGCACTTCCCCTCTCTTGGTATGACGAAAGCAAAGAGTTTCCCATTGACCGTTACTTAGACGAAGCTTCTCCCATGCAATATGCTCGTCAAGAAACCATCAAAAATGACCTGTATGACACCAACTATTCCACCATTCTCCCCTTGGAGTTCACTTTGGAAAAAGGGGAAAATCAAATCACCATCACCAATATTTCTGGGAATGGCTTGACACTGGAAGCGTTGGAAGTCCGTGGGGCAAGCTCCACAATCCCTTCCTATGCCGATTATAAAGGGAGTGGCAGTGCCAGTGCCCAAATGCTGACCATCAATGCCATTGATTACGTTTCTAAAAATTCTACGGCTGCCATGTATGGCTCTGATTCAGACCCTTCCACAGAGCCTTTTGACAATCTGGATAAAAAACTGAATGTGATTTCTTATACAGCGGGTGGGATTCAATTAGATTATGAAGTGGAAGTCCCAGAAGATGGGCTGTATGAACTATCTTTTCACTATTCCAATCGAAAAGAAGAGGTTGATTCTTTCTTCTCTATTTACTTAGATGGCGCAGTTCCCTTTACAGAATGTCTTGCCTATGCCCTTCCTTCCACAGGAAATGACTATGCAAACCACACCCTTGCAGACGAAAACGGTAATGCTTATCTCTTTTCTCTCACGGCTGGCACACATCAACTGTCTCTTCGCTCGGAAATCGAACCAGTGATGCTTGCTTGGAGCTATGGCAGACTGATTGCAGAACACGCCACCCAGTTTGGACTGGATATTACCAAAATTGCTGGTAATACTGTGGACGAAAACCGTACTTGGCGTATGACCCAATACATCGACAATATTCCAGAGTATTTAGCTGCTTATGAAGTCTTGGTGAAGGAAATCAAGTACTTGTTACAAGATTACAGTACTTATGGTATCAACTCGGCTCCTTTTGCTGATTTGGACAAAGTGCTGACCTATGTGGAGAGCATGGCTGAGTATCCTGATGAAATCGCTCTTCATATCACGGAGCTGACAGGCAGTGACGCTTCTGTGCTCACAGCCATTAGTAGCTTTACTTCCACTCTGTTGGTGCAAGATATGCACATTGATCGTATTTACTTGGGTAACAGCGAAAATTTACCTTCTGCCACGGCTGGGGTTTGGGGGGAGTTTGCAAATTCAACCTCTGTTCTGCTAAACTCTTTCACCACCAATAAGTATGATGTCAAAGAAAAAAGTGACGAAGTGCTGACTGTTTGGGTGAATCGTGCCACCACCCACGTTTCTTTGTTACAACGTATGGTAGATACAGAATTCACCCCACAGACAGGGATAGATGTACAAATCTCGGTGATGCCTGATGTGAACAAGCTTACCCTCTCTGCTTCTGCAGGAGACACCCCTGACCTTGCCTTGGGACTTGCTTCTCACATTCCTTTTGAACTGGCAAGCCGTGGTGCTTTGTATGATTTAAGTCAATTTGATGATTTCTGGGAAGTGGCAAGCCGTTCTGTTCCTGGGGTCTATGTGCCTTATACTTATAATGATGCTGTTTACGCCATTCCTGAAACCATTGATTTCCACATTCTGGCTTATCGTTTGGATATCTTCCAAAGCCTTGGCATCGAGCCACCAGAGACTTGGGAAGATTTGGTGGGGATTCTCCCCACATTGCAACGTTACGGCATGAATTTCTATCACAACATTTCTGCTGGTGTGGGTTATAAATGGTTCTATCAAACCAGTTCCCTGATCTTCCAAAACAACGGCAGAATCTATGCAGACGATGGTCTTTCCTCTGCTTTAGATGATAAAAACTCTGTGGCTGGTTTGCAACAGCTGGGAAATCTTTTCATCAACTATTCTTTGGATACCCAAGTGAACTCGTTCCTGAGTTCTTTCCGTTACGCTATTCTTCCTGTGGGGATTATCGACTCTAACGAGTATATCTTGTTGAAAAACGGTGCCCCTGAACTGGATGGTCAATGGGCTGTTGTCCCCTATCCAGGTACCGAGCAAGAAGATGGTACCATTGACCGAAGCTATGTGGCTTCTTCCACAGGTGGGGTCATCTTCAGTGACAGCCAAATGGTGGAGGAAGGCTATGAGTTCCTGAAATGGTGGACTGATTATGAAACACAAGTCAGCTATTCCCATACTTTAAAATCTACTTATGGAGACCAATTCTTCTGGTTGTCTGCCAATGTAGAAGCCTTGGGCGATGCCCCTATCCCCATTCAAGAAAAAGAAGTGATTTTAGAGCAAATCCAATGGATTAACGATGTGCCCAGAACCCCTGGACAATATTTGGTGGAGCGCTCTATCTCTGATGCTTGGAACGACATTGTGTTCAACGGTACTTCTGCTCAAGTGGTAGTGGATGAGGCAATCATCGAAATCAACCGTGAAATCAAGAAAAAAATGACTGAACTTGGTTTTTATGGTGAAGATGGTACCCTTGCAAAATCCTATGTCATACGGGACAGGGATTGGATCGCAGAGCAAATGGAACAATTTGGATAAGGAGGAAAGATTACTGTGAAAAAAACAAAACGTGAACAAGATGCCAAAACAGCATATCTCTTTTTGATGCCCTATATCCTGTTGTTTTCCGTCTTTATTCTTGTGCCTGTTATGGCAGCTATTGCATTGTCCTTTACCTTTTTTGATGTGATTAACACACCGAATTTTATCGGATTACAAAACTACATCGCTCTTTTCACTCAAGATACGATTTTCTTGAAATATGTCATTCCCAACACCTTTTACTTTGCCATTGTGGTGGGGGTGGGAGGGTATATGCTCTCCTTCTTCCTTGCCTATTCTCTGGCACAGTTACAAAAACTCCCCCGCACCCTTCTTTCTCTTGCCATCTATACCCCTTCTATGCTGGGGCAAGTTTTTATTGGTGTGGTTTGGAAAACAATCTTTTCCGGAGATGAAAAAGGTATTTTGAACTATATGCTCATGGAACTGGATCTGATTAATGTGCCTATGCAATTTCTACTTACTGAGGATTACTTTATGACCATCATGATTTTCGTTGCTTTGTGGTCCTCTATGGGGATTGGCTTTTTGGCAATGTTATCAGGGGTGATGAATATTTCTGGTGAGCAATTTGAAGCTGGCTATATTGACGGCATTTCAAACAGAGCCCAAGAAATTTTTTACATCATCATCCCCAACATGAAGCCCCAAATGCTCTTTGGTGCTGTGATGTCTATCACGGGTGCATTTAACATGGGTTATATCGGCGTGACCTTATCTGGTGCGAACCCTACCCCAAACTATGCAGGGCAACTGATTACAAACCACATTGATGACTATGCCTTTATTCGTTATGATATGGGCTATGCCGCTGCCATTTCTGTTGTATTGTTGCTTTTGGTTTACTGTATCAACCGAGTCGCTTATAAAGTCTTCCAAGAAGATGACTGATGAAAGGAGGTTTTCTATCATGGCAAAACCTAAAAAATTTGAATGTCGTACCATCGATCCCCAGTATTTTTCCAAAGGACAACTAAAATTCTATGCCTTTTTGGTTCCACTGGCCATTTTTATGATCATCCCTGTGGTGTTCATCATCAACCAAGCATTTAAAACCTTGGGAGAGCTTTATGCCTTTCCCCCTACGATTTTTGTGCGAAACCCTACCATCCAAAACTTTGATGACCTCTTTTCCCTGTCTAGCACAACGGGGATTCCCATGTCTCGTTATTTGCTGAATTCGATCTTTATCACTGTGCTCACTGTGGTATTGAATATGATGATTACCATCTTTGCAGCTTATGCCCTTTCCAAAAAGAAGTTCAAGCTGAAAAGCTTAATGCTAGAGATCAATCAACTGGCTTTGATGTTTGTTGCCACTGCTGTGGCTGTCCCCCGCTACCTGATTATGGTGAACATTGGACTGACCAATAACTGGCTTGCTCATATTCTTCCTTTGATCGCCATGCCTGTGGGGCTGTTTCTCTTGAAACAATTTGTGGACCAAATTCCTGATAGCTTGATTGAAGCTGCATTTATTGATGGGGCTTCGGAATCTTTGATTGTTCGTAAGATTATCATTCCTCTCACAAAGCCAGCCCTTGCCACCACAGTGGTGCTGACCTTTCAACAAGCATGGGGCTCTGTGGAGGCTTCCAATAACTTTATCACAAAAGACTCTATGCGTACACTAAGCTATTATCTCACTTCCATCTCCACCAACAATGCTGTTGCAGCAGCAGGAATGGTGGCAGCTGCTTCATTGATTTTATTTTTGCCCAATCTAATTATTTTTGTGGCAATGCAATCCCAAGTGATGAACACCATGAGCCATTCTGGTATTAAGTAAGGAGGGCAAAGAATGAAAAATTCCATCAAACGCATTTCTCACACTTTCTGTGCCCTGACAATGATCATGGTGCTGATTGTACAATCTGTTTCTGCCATTGGTATCACCAGTTATACCAGTACAGTAGATGATAATAATCGCTACGTTCGAACACAAGATGCCTATTTACCCGAAAAAACCATCACCAGTCTTGGGCTATCCAAGCCTGAGGACATTTTCTTTGATGATGATGACATCCTTTATATTGCTGACACTGGCAATCGTCGTATTGTGAAATATGACCCTTATCAAGATGAAATCTTAGGTGTCATTGAAGATGATCGTTTTTCCAGTCCAAAAGGGGTTTTTGTCACAGAAACAGGTCATATCTACGTTGCTGATGCCGGTGCAAAATCCATCTTTATTTTTGATAAAAAATTCAATCAAATAGAGACTTTTGGCAAACCAACTACCCCTATTTTCCAAGACACCAACTTCGAGCCTGCTAAAATCGCTGTGGATTCTGTGGGCACCATGTATGTTTTGAGTGAAGGTGTGTATAGTGGTATCATTCAACTTTCCCAAGAAAACGAGTTTCTGGGGTTCTTTACAGTGAATACCACTACCCTCTCTCCTATGCAAGCTTTTCAAAAGCTGATTTTCAATCGTGACCAGCTGGCAAACTTGGACCAAACAGTGCCAAATACTTTTTCTAATGTCTTTTTAGATAATACTGGTATTGTCTACACTACCACTATGGGTTCTCAACACACCGATGGTGTTGGGGTCAAAAAGCACAACACCCTTGGGGTGAACATGCTACAGGAGGATGTGAAATCTGGGGATTCCTCTACTGATGTTTGGGTGGACAATCGTGGCATTATGTATGTCAGCGAAAGCGAAGGCTATATCAATGTTTATGCCAAAGATGGTTCTATGATTTTCCGATTTGGCTCTCCATCTGGTACACAAGATATTGCTGGACTTTTCACCCGTCTCCCTTCCATTGCTGTGGACAGCAGGTCTACCCTTTGGGCGATTGATGGGGAAAAAGGTTATCTACAAAGCTTTGTCCCTACAGAATATGCCCTTGCCATCTTTGATGCCATGGACTTTTATGAAAATGGGGAATACAGCGAATCCAAAGAGATGTGGAACTCTGTTTTGCAACTGAATCAAATGTCCATCCTTGCCCATAATGGGGTGGGGAAAGCCCTTCTCCGTGAACAAGACTATGCACAAGCTAGTTATCACTTCGAGATTTCAGGAGATCGTTCTGCTTATTCCGATGCTTTTTGGGAAGTGAGAAACGACTGGTTGCAAACCTATCTCCCTAATATTTTGATTGCTTACTTTTTATTCTTTGTGGCATATAAAATTTTGTACCACTTCCAAAAGGAAAAAATTGTGGCTGTGAAAACAAAGGTAAAAGAAAACACCAAGCATCTTTTCTTTTTCAAAGATATCTATTTTGCTGCTGATTGTGCCATCCATCCCTATGACACCTTTTATGAACTGCGTAAGAATCGAAAAGGTAGCTTCTTGGGTGCCACAGCCATATATCTGGTTGGCTTTTTGATTTACTTGGGCTATCGCACAGGGAAAGGCTATATTTATCAATTTGTGAAAATCGAAGATATGGACATGAGCGCAGTGGTTTTGGGATTTGTTCTATTACTGGGACTCTTTATCCTTTGTAACTTCCTGATTACCTCGATCAACGATGGTTTGGGTACTATGAAACAAATTTACTGTGTTCCGGCTTATTCTTCTCTCCCTGTTTTGATTTGTATGACCATTGTCATCGCACTGTCCCACGTTTTGGTGGAAAACGAGGCTTTTCTTTTAAGCTTCATTATCCAAATTGGGGTGATCTGGTCTTGTGTCATTGTCTTTTTAGGATTGCTTACCCTACATGATTATAGCATGAATGATAATATCAAAAGCATTATTTTATCCGCCTTGTTTATGATTGTCATTGCCATGATTTTCATTTTGGTCTTTATGATGTGGGAACAACTTTGGGTGTTTATTTACACCGTCGGAAAGGAGCTGTTACGAAATGTCTAAGAAAACTACATTTACCCTCCTTGGTTGTCTCAGCTTATTGGGACTTTCCACTGGGTTCTATCTTCAGGGTTTACAGGGAGACATCTCCACAAGCCCACAAGGTGAAATCACAGCACTGACAAGCAGCAGCACAAGCCAAGTCGCTCTTGCTGCAGATAGAGACGTTGCTTTTAATGTGATTTACGAAAAGTATAGCCCCGCTCCCGAAGAAACACTGGTTTATGAGAGCGATTCCTTTACCTTTTATTTCCGAGATGACCGTGATCTCTTCACTGTTGTAAACAAAACCACAAATGCTGTGATGAAGACAGGGATTGACTCTTATCTTGGGACTGATGATGTGCCTGATGATGAGCCTGTTGTGGAAACAGGTCTGAACAGTACCTTTACTGGGATTGCAAACTCTCTGCTCTATCTGGAGTATTTTGATGGAGATACCATCAAGCGTACCTCTTCTGCTGGCACAAAAGACAGCAGTTCTACCTTTTCCATGACTGGGGAGGACAGTGGTGCATTAGTGGTTGATTTCACTGCTTTGGATATTCAAATCATTGTTGATATCCGATTTGATGAAGATACCATCACTTATGATATCCCCTTTGGCAATCTTTCTGGGGATGGTTTGATGAATATCGCAGCCATTATCCTCTCTCCCTTTGTGGGAGCAAGTGGAGGTATGGAAGAGCATTACAATGAAGAACTAGAAGACTATGACGAAGCAATCCAAAGACCTTTGGAAACTGGATATCTCTTTGTGCCTGATGGTTCTGGTAGTTTAATCTCCTTTCAAGACACACAAATTGCCTTCTCTGAATACTCCTCTAAAGTCTATGGCACAGACCCCTCTATGGCAAGCTATGCCAATGCTAATACCTCTTTGGTGGTAGATATGGCAAACCCTACTCTTCCAGTCTTTGGTGTGGCACACACAGAAGCAGAACGTGGCTTTGTCGCCTATGCTGATTCTGGTGCTGAGTACATGAACATTGTGGCTCGCCCCAAAGAAAACATGAATATCAAATACTATTGGGTCTATCCTCGCTTTGAGTATAACTCTTCCTATTACCAAGTGTATAACCAAAAAGGGGAAGGGTATTTCACCAAATACGAAAACCTGAATGAGTTTGATATTTCCGTCAGTTATTCCTTCCTCTATGGCGAGGACGCTGACTATGTGGGCATGGCGACAAGATATCGTGAACATCTCATCGAGAATGGTACTTTGACTCCTTTGGATTCTGTGGATAATGATATCCCCATTCGCCTTGACTTCATTATGAACGATTCTAAAAGCAGTATTGTGGGTACCACACAGGTCAATGTGACCACAGCGGATGATGTCAGTGAAATTTTAGGAGATTTCCTCTCCTTGGGTATTAGCAACATCAATTCAGGTCTGATTGGCTGGCAATCCAAGGGCGAGACCCTTGCAGAGCCTGGGGATTATAAATTTTCTATGGCTTCTGGCTCGAAATCTGAAATAGAAGATTTAATCCAAGATTTCGCAAATCAAGGGGTGGACATTTCTCTTTCTAACGATTATGTCACCATTAACAAAAAGTCTTCTTCTTTTTTATCTGTGGCAGCAGAACATCTGAACAGTCTTTACCCCACAGTGGATAAATCCATTTCTCTTCCTGATAACGTACCTGTCAGCGAATTCTCTTTTGCAGAGCCCAGTATTGCTGCACAATGGCTTAGTTCTATTGACAGTAAAACCAACAGCCAAAGCCTGACTGTGGATGGGATTTCCAATGTGTTACACTCCTCTTATAAAAACGGGAATTTCACTGCACTGGACACTGTGGCACTGTATCAAAACACTTTGGACCAAATGGATACAACCCTGAATATGGTGGCGCCCAATCTTTACCTTTGGGAATATACCGACAGATTTTTGCAAGCCCCTGTGACAGATTCTAAGTATATCTTTGAAACTGAGACAGTGCCTTTCCTACAACTTGTCCTTCATAACACCATGGAAGTGTATGCACCTTATGCAAACTTCTCTTTCTATACCCAAGAGGCAATTTTGACCATGATTGATTATAATGTTTTCCCCTCTTTCATTTTGTCTAAAGAGAGTTCTCACTTGTTGCAAGACACCCATTCTGCTGGGCTTTATTCCACAGAAAGTCAGCTGTATCAGCCTTTGGTCTTAGAGATTTATGAAGTCATCAACGAAGTGCTCTCTCCTGTGGCGGGGGAAACATGGATTGATCGAGAAAGCCTTGCCACTGGGGTCTTTGTGAATCATTACAGCGATGGTGGAGAAATCCTAATCAACTACACAGACAGTCCTTATGTTTATCAAGGGCACAGCGTTCCTGCTATGACAGCAGAATATTTGGGATAGGAGGGAGTTTATGAAACGAAAATACAATAGAGCAGCTTATTTTTTCTTGATACCTTGGTTTGTGGGATTTGTGATCTTTACTCTCTTCCCCTTTGTGTATACAGCTTATCTCAGCTTTACGCAAGTGGATTCCACAGCTCGTGGCTATGAAATTACATTCATCGGCTTGGACAATTACATCACAGCCTTTTTCAAAAACACAGAATTTCTCCCAGCGCTCCTTTCCTTTATTGCAATGATTGTCCCTTATACCTTTGTCATCACAGTGATTTCTTTTATCATCGCTATTTTACTGGAGCAAGTCGGTAAGGGAAAAGAGATTTTAAGAATGATTTATTTTCTCCCTGTCATTATCATGTCAGGGCCTGTGATGTATCAAATTTTAGATTCTTCTAGCAACAATTTACCAGAAGGGGTGACCATTGATACCTATTTAGCAGATTCTTTTGTTTTGCAAATGATTCAAAGCTACTCCCCTGCTCTGGCAAGATTTATCAGCGATATTTCCAGTGAACTGACCGTGATTTTGTGGTTTACAGGGATTCCCATTGTTCTCTTTATCAGTGGGCTGAAAAAAATCAATCCTAGTATTTATGAAGCGGCTCGCATTGATGCAGCCAGTCCTTGGCAAATTTTGTTTAAAATCACCATTCCTATTTTAAAGCCCATGATGCTTGTCGCTGTGATTTTCACGATTTCTCAACTTGGGCTTTATGATGGCAATCCTGTCTATACGCTTTTGGGCACAGCCATGGCAAATACCAGCTCTGGCTTGGGCTATGCTGCCACCTATGCTTGGATTTACAGCTTTGTTGTGCTGATTGTCATTCAAATTGCGTTTCTTCTCTTGCGAGATAACAGCGGGAAAGGAGGTTAGTCTCTATGAAAACCATGATACAAAAAGTACAAAAGATACCACTCCACAAGGTAACAGAGAAAATATCAAAATTTTGTATTTACTTTATTCTCATTACCATCGGTTATGTGTATCTCCAACCTATTTTCACCATGATTTCCAAAACATTTATGAGTGCAGAGGATATCATCGACAACTCGGTGGAATGGATTCCCAAAAACTTTTCCACTGATAATTTAAAAACGGCTGCCTCTGTGCTGAACATCTGGGAGACTTTAACTAGTACTGTTTTATTCACAGGGACACTTGCTCTGGCACAAACTGTGATCTCTGCTATGACAGGCTATGCCTTTTCCCGTTACGATTTCAAGGGGAAGAAGATTCTGCTATTTTTGCTGATTATTGGCTTTGTCATTCCTGTGCCTGTGCTGATGGTCCCTAGATTGATGATTTTCATCGGCATTCAAGAAGCAATCGACTTTGTGCTGATTGGCACAGTGTATCCTCAATTATTGATGGCTGTTTTGGGGCAAGGGGTCAGTTCCAGTATCTTGATTTTGATTTTTTATAATTTTCTTAATCTCATTCCCCGTTCTTTGGACGAGGCAGCCATGATAGATGGGGCAAATACCCTTCAGATTTTTTATCACATTGGGATTCGCCTTTCTGTCTCGACCATTTTGGTGGTCTTCCTCTTCTCCTTTGTGTGGAACTGGAACGAAACCTATATCACCAATACCCTTGTCCGTGGGTCTATCCCACTGATTACCAGTCAGCTGTCTGGTTTTGATAGCTCCTTTTCTTCCATGGTAACAGCACAGGGAGAAGCGTTCAAAATCAACGAAGCCTATAAAATGGCAGCGACCCTGATTTCCATCACTCCCCTATTGCTTCTTTATGGAGCAGTGCAAAAGAAATTCATCCAAGGCATCGAAAATGCCGGAATTACTGGGGAATAAGAAAGGGAAGATATTCTATGGCATATGAAAAAACCAAACTACTACTTACATCACTCCTGTTATTATCAGGAGTGGCTTGTAGTAGCAATGAAACTGTAGAGGGAGATCTAAGTATGAGTGAAAATACAACAAGCACAGAAACAGAATGGAAATCTGGCTCTGTCATTCCCCCTGATCTGGCAGGTGGTGTCAGTGATGGTCCTACCTTTGATATCAAGGCAAAGGGCTTTGATTATGATTACGACGCTCTGACTTACGAATTAGTCTTTGAAGATAATTTTCAGGGGGATACCCTTGATTTAGAGCATTGGGACTTTGACACTGGTGGATCTGGCTGGGGCAACAATGAGTTGCAGTATTATACGGCTGGGGATAATGTCACAGTTGCCGATGGTCTGATGACCATCACCCTAAGAGAAGAAGCCTATGAAGGGATGGACTATACCTCTACCCGATTGGTGACACGGAATAAAGTGGATTTGCTTTATGGGAAAATCGAAGTCCGTGCCAAACTGCCTGAAGGCTTAGGCACTTGGCCTGCTATCTGGATGCTTCCCACAGATTGGGAATATGGTGGTTGGCCTGAGTCTGGGGAACTTGACATTGTGGAGCACGTGGGCTATGACCAAGACACCATCCACGCCTCTGTCCATACCGAAAGCTATTACTTCAAGAAAAATACCCAAAAACAATCCACCATACAACTGGAAGGGGTCAGCGATGAGTTCCACACCTATTTCATTGAATGGCTCCCTGATGTGGTTTATATGGGAGTAGATGGGGAAGTTTATCACGAATACCGTCCCACAGATTATGTAAACAATCCTTCTTTCAAGGAATGGCCTTTTGACAAAAGAATGCATCTTCTCATCAACATTGCTTGGGGTGGCGACTGGGGTGGTGCCAAAGGGATTGACACTTCTGTTCTGCCACAAGAAATGGTGGTAGAGTATGTGAGAATGTACCAAAGCCCAGAAATCACAGGAATTGTACAAAATTTAGAAGAAGAATAAAGTGAAGGAGGGAATGAACCATGTGTACCATAAAAGACGTTGCAAAAGAAGCAGGCGTGGCGATTTCCACTGTTTCTAATGTGCTCAATGGGATGCCCAATATTTCCGAGGAAATCACCCAGAAAGTTTTAATTGCTTCTAAAAAATTAAATTATAAACCCAATCTCAATGCAAAGCTTTTACGCAGTGGCACTAATCGGATTATTGCTGTTTTTCTTGCCACCATTCAGGGTGAATTTTATTCCTCCTTCATCCAATCCATTCAAAGGAAGTGTGAAGAAAAGGGATATATTCTACAAATTTTCATTCTAAATCACTATGACAACAAAGAAACTCTGCGTATTATGACAGGCTTTGGTTTGACTGGTGTTTTGGTACTGAATGAATTTATCAAAGATGATATCATCAAGCGATTGCCTTTTGCCAATATTCCAGTGGTGGTTTGTGACAGAGAACTCTGCCTAGAGGGGATTTCTAGCGTTACCCTTGATAATTACCATGTCAGCTGTGAGCTGATGGAATATTTGGTGGAGACTGGGCATACAAAGATAGGGTATCTCCACGGTACTTACGAAAACCCAGATAATGTGAAACGGTTTCAAGCTTATCAGGATATTATGAAAAAATACGATTTGCCTTATGATGAAAGCATCATTCTGGAAGGAAGATATCACTGTGAAGAAACCTATGCTGTGATGGAAGCCTTTTTACAACGTGGCACTCCCCTACCCCAAGCTTTTTTCTGTGCCAACGACAATATGGCAGTGGGGTGTATGGACGCATTGCACAAAGCTGGCGTCCATGTGCCTGATGACATTAGCATCATTGGATTTGATGATGATGACAGCTCGCAATATCACCAACCAAAACTGACCACTGTTGCTGTGGCGTCTGAAGCCTTAGGGACGACTGCTACAGAAGAACTGATCAGACTGATGGAATCTCAAGATGTGCTTCAGGGCATAAGTCAAGTGATACCTGCCCGATTTGTCCAAAGAGATTCTGTGAAAAGGAGAATATAAGATGGAAGAAACAATCAAGGGCTTTTATGCTCAAAATAGAATGGCAGCTGCAGAAGGCATGGTCTTGCTGAAAAATGAAAACAACACTTTGCCCATTGCCACAGGAGAGAGCATTGCTCTTTTTGGTCGCTGTCAAATTCAGCTTTACCGTTCTGGTACTGGCTCTGGAGGCTGTGTGCAAACTGCATATCACAGCAATTTAGTAGATGGTTTTCCCGCAGAAATGCTAAACCAAGAGCTTCTTGCCACCTATCAGCAATTTATTGAAGAAAACCCTTTTGATACAGGGGGAAGCGGATGGGCTGCTGAGCCTTGGTGCCAAAAAGAGTTAGAATTAACCCCTGCTATTGTACAAAAAGCCAAAGAAACTTCCAGCAAAGCTGTGGTTGTCATTGGTCGAACTGCTGGGGAAGATAAAGACAACCAAGATGTGACAGGCAGTTATCGCCTGACTGATTTGGAAGAAACCATGCTGAAAGAAGTGACAGCTGTTTTTGACAAAGTGGTTGTTGTGATGAACACCTCTAATATCATGGATATGTCTTGGTTGGATCGCTATCCTGTGGACAGTATTCTTTATGCTTGGAATGGAGGCATGGAGGGTGGTTATGCCACAGCAGATGTTCTTTTGGGTAAGATGAATCCCTCTGGTAAGCTTCCTGATACCATTGCGAAAGATATGGAGGACTATTCTTCCACCAAAAACCATGGTGGTGTGGAAAGAAATATCTATGAAGAGGATATTTATGTAGGATATCGCTATTTCGAGACTTTTGCTCCTGAAAAAGTCCAATTCCCCTTTGGTTTTGGTCTTTCCTATACCACTTTTGAAATCAGCAACATGACTTTGAAAGATTTGGGAGAGGATTCTTTGAAAGTGACAGCGACAGTCTGTAATACAGGGAATCAATATAAAGGGAAAGAAGTTGTCCAAGTTTACCTGAATCCTCCCCAAGGGAAATTGGGAAAAGCTACACGGAATCTTGTGGGCTTTGCCAAAACAAAGGAACTTGCACCAAAGGAATCCCAAGAGCTTGAAATCACCATTCCTAAGTACTATCTTGCCTCTTATGATGATTCTGGTGTGACAGGTCATAAATCTGCCTATGTCTTAGAGGCAGGAACCTATGATTTTTACCTTGGTAACAGCGTAAAAGCCACGGAGAAACAAAGCATTACCATAGATAATCTTGTGGTAGTGAAGCAATTACAAGAGGCTTTGGCACCAAAGATGGATTTCCAAAGAATGAAGCCTTCTGAGCCCAAAGGCGATGGCACTTATACTTTGGCTTATGAAGCTGTGCCTACCATGACTGTGGATTTGGCAAAGCGTATTGCTGACAACATCCCAGCAGAAATCCCCTATACAGGAGACAAAGGCATTAAGCTTCCTGATGTGAAGGCTGGGAAAGCCGCTATGACGGATTTTGTTGCACAATTTTCTCCTGAGGAACTTTGCATGTTGGTTTGTGGGGAAGGCATGAGTCACCCCCATGTCACTCCTGGGACAGCTTCTGCTTTTGCGGGGGTTACAGCTTCCTTGCGTGACTATGGTATTCCACTGATTTGCTGTGCAGACGGACCTTCTGGGGTGCGTATGTCAGGGGAAATCAAGTCCACTCAAGTGCCCATTGGTACTCTTTTGGCTGCTTCTTGGGATGTGTCATTGATGGAAGACCTGTACACTTTTACAGGAAAAGAGATGGCAAAGCATTATGTCGATGTACTTCTTGGCCCTGGGATGAATTTACATCGCCACCCACTGAATGGGCGTAACTTCGAGTATTTCTCTGAAGATCCTTTACTTACAGGGCTGATGGCATCTGCTGTGGTGAAAGGGATTCGTAAAGCTGGTGTTTCGGCTACTTTGAAGCATTTTGCTTGTAACAGCCAAGAGACACACCGTCATAGCATCGATTCTGTGCTATCTGAACGGGCAGCGAGAGAACTTTATCTCAGAGGCTTTGAACTGGCTGTGACAGACGGCACTGTGGACGCCATCATGACAGCTTATAACCCTGTCAACGGTATTTGGACTGCTTCTAACTATGATTTGAACACCACCATTTTGCGTGGAGAGTGGGGTTATACTGGTTTTCTCATGACAGATTGGTGGGCAAGAATGAACCATCCTGTAGAAGGTGGGGACGGGAAAAAAGATAATCTTGCAGCTATGGTCATGGCACAAAATGATGTGTACATGGTGCAAAATAACTTTGACGCTGACCAATTTGCCAATATCACCAATCTACAAAACTTCCTTGACCAAGGGAAACTCTCTGTTGCAGAATTGCAACGTTGTGGGGAAAATATTTTCCGTTTTGCTATGGATAGCAACGCACAAAACCGTGAATTCTCTCTTCTTGCCACCACAAGAACTTTCACCAGTCAAGAAATGGCAAGTACAGATGTCACTTTGACCAATCCAGAAACAAGCATGAAAATCACAGGGAATCAAGGTGTTTCCTTCCATTGTCCAGAAGCTGGAAAATATGAAATTTACATGGACTTCAGTCTTTCTGCTTCCGAGCTTGCCCAAGTATTTTTCCAAATCAAACTCAACGACCAAGAGGCAGCTGTCTTGTTGGCACGAGATACCAGAGAAAAATGTGTCCGTAAAAAGTTGAATGACCTAATCTTGGAAAAAGGTTCTTATCAAATGGAATTACAAGCTGGTAGTGATACTTTCATCATTGAAAACATCATGGTAAAAAAGATATAATACCAAAAATCCTTCCCTCCCCTATTATGGGGTGGGAAGGATTTTTTATTTTAAGGTGTTAAATGTATTTCTCTGTGAAGTCTTCTTGAGACATGGGCTTTGCATAGAAATAACCTTGTCCCAAATCGCAGTCTGCTAAGCGTAAAAATTCTGCTTGTTCTTTTGTTTCAATGCCTTCTGCTAAGGTGTGTGTATTGGGGAGTTTGTGACACATCCCCAGTAAACTTTCCACAATGACTTTATTATTTTCATTGATTAACACGTCATCCACAAGGCTTTTATCAATTTTCACTTCATTAAAAGAGATTTTTGCTAGGGTTACAATGTTAGAATAAGCACAGCCAAAGTCATCCAAAGAAATTTGATATCCTTGGGATTTGAAATTTTCCACTAGGGTGCTTGCCACATCGTTTTCAGTCACCCCGATGCGCTCTGTGATTTCAATGATAATCAGGTGATGTGGGATTTCGTATTCATCTAAAATCGCTGTGATTACATTCACAATATCATATTCTAAGAGGGTGACACGGCTTAGATTCACAGAAATCGGCATTTCTTTCCCCTTTTCCATCCAACTTTTTAACAAAAGACATACTTTTCGTACTACATAAAGGTCCACATGACGAATTAGGTTGTTTTCTTCATAGAGTCCAATGAATTGGTCTGGGTAAATCATTTTATCTGGTCTTTGTCTACGGATCAATGCTTCTGCGGATACCACTTTTTCTGTTTTCAAGTCTACTTGTGCTTGCAAATAGACCAAAAATTCTTCATTTTCGATGCCACGCAATAAATCTTTCAGCATGGTATTTTGTATTTTTCCTAAATCTTTTAAGGTGTCATTATAGAAAGATTGTTTGTTGATGACCATGATGGTATCAGCGATTTTAATCAAATCTTGCAAATCATAGTTACCTTGTCCCCAACTATGTCCCAAGGAAAAAGTCGCTTCATTTTGTTGATGTTTCAGTCTTTCTTGAACACTGGCAACTGTTTCTTCTAAAATATCTTGCTGGCAATCTGCTACAAAGCCAACAAATTCGTCCCCAGTGACTCGGTAGAAGTGGCTGATAAAGTACTCGTTGAGCAAGGAAGCCGTTTTTCTCAACTGCTCGTCCCCTGCTTCATAGCCCAAATGTTCGTTTGTATTGCGCAAACCATTCAAATTGACAAAGAGTACCCCCAAAGTTTCTGGAGGATTTTCTTCTAATTCCTTCATTTTTGCCAGATACTTTGTCCGATTATAAAACCCAGTGAGTAAATCAACATCATTTAAGTCTTCCAAGGCGTCTACCATGGATTTTTTGCTGAAGTGTTCCATGACAAAGTGGGATATCGCCTGTAGCAGACGATCATCGTACATCAGTTCTGCACGGTTGCTTAAGCCGATCACGCCCATCAAGCTTCCATCTTTATTCCACAACTTACCGAGGGTGATATTACTGATGTCATATTGATTTAGAATCATGGTTTCTACGCTATTTTTCTCGTAAAATTGTTCATTTTTATCAATATTGACGATGCTTCGATGGTGATCACTTTCCAACCATTTGGCAAAGCGAGACATACCATTTTGGTCAATATTTTCTGGAATTGTGGTGACCATGTTTTCCAATCCTTTGTCCTTTGTCCATAGATACAAATGTGCCACAGTCCCATTTTTTACATCAAATTCAATGACATATGTGAGATTACAGGCATAAAACTCACCTAAGAGTTCTAAAAAGGAGTGAATAGGAGAGGGATTTTTCACGTCACTTAATATTTCCAGACAAAGCGCCATGGATTTTTCAAAAACAGTCTCGGCTTCTTGTCTTCTGTCACTAATGGGGGCAAGAAAATATTTTACTTGGATAAAGTTTCGTTCTTGTAATTCAATCTTGGTCGCTTTTGAGCGAAGATTGCAATTTAACGTTTCACTAAGAAAGGTCATATCGAAAAATTCGCCCATTTGTAAATCACTTTTATTGCGATAACCGCAAACATCCGAAAAGTAAGGTATCACGGAACTGGCTTTTTTATTGGTATAATCCTCAAAAATTTGAAATTTTTTCTCCATTGCCGTGTTAAGATATATCAATTCTTCTGTATCGTAATCCATAAAAAAAGTTGCGTTGGTACAGTCATTGGTCTGTATCTCGAAAAATTGTTTGTAATCCATCTTTATTCCCTTTTTCGTCAGAATATTTTTTTTAATAAACTCTTTTTATTATAACACATTGTGACATTTTTGTCTAGTGTTTCAAGAAAAAACAGAAAAAAACAAACCAATCCCCCTAATGTGAACTGTACACATTAGGGGGATAGTCATATCCTAGGCATGAATTTAAATTCCTTTATTCGCTGACTCATTCAGATTCAGGTTCTAACTCTGGCTCGGGCTCAGGTTCTGGCTCGGGTTCTGGCTCGGGCTCGGGTTCTGGCTCGGGCTCTGGCTCGTGCTCGGGTTCTGGCTCGGGCTCTGGCTCTGGTTCT
>JAWXUL010000019.1:0-49681 GCA_044432725.1 Eubacteriales bacterium | reverse complement strand
TTCTTTGGACAAATACCATTATCCAAGAGAAATCGGAGTGGCAGAGGAACATTATGAGGAATCCCATGAGGATAGAGATGAAGAAGTTTACTATGAAGAGGAGGATGATTGGGATAGGTAAATGATTATGACTCCCCCACTGGCTACGGCTGGTGGGGGAGATAAGTAGCGAATATCCACAATTTTCTCTTGCATTTATTCTCTTACTATGATACAATGATAATATATAAAATCAACAGTAAAATTATAACATTGACACAAAAAAAGGAGTTCTCATGCTTTCACAAAATATAGTACGTTGCCCATGGAAAAATCTCGAAAACTCTCAGCTTTACATGGATTATCACGACAAAGAATGGGGCGTTGCCTCCTATGATGATCCATATCTCTTTGAAAT
This sequence comes from Eubacteriales bacterium, assembly GCA_044432725.1. Taxonomy (GTDB): domain Bacteria; phylum Bacillota; class Clostridia; order Oscillospirales; family Oscillospiraceae; genus JAWXUK01. The sequence goes on along the minus strand of JAWXUL010000019.1, from coordinate 49,284 downwards.
GTTTCTTTTAGAGAGCTTTCACTGTGGGTTGTCATGGCTGATTGTCCTGAAAAAGAGAGAGGCGTTCCGTCTTGCCTTTGACAACTTTGATCCAGAAAAAATTGCTTCCTATTCAGAGGAAAAAATCATGGAACTTCTGGAAAATCAGGACATCATTCGTAACAAGGCGAAAATCCTTGCAACCGTACAAAATGCGAAAAGCTTTTTGGAAGTAGTGGAGGAATTTGGCAGTTTTTCGCAATATATTTGGGACTTTACAGACAATCAAGTCCAATATTACCCTTTTGATGGGGTTACCACTCACAATACTTTGTCTGACACAGTGGCAAAAGACTTGAAAAAAAGAGGCTTCAAATTCATGGGCACAGTCACCTGTTTCTCTTATTTAGAGGCAATCGGGGTGATGAATAACCATGGACAGGACTGTTTTTGTCATATTCCTATAAAAATCCCCCAAACAACTTGTTTGGGGGAGGAAATTATTTCTTTTTCATCACAAAGGCAACTACGCCCACACAGAGGACAAGGGTCACGCCACCGATGATGGCGAGGGTAATCGTGTTGTTACCTTCCTCTTCGGCAGAGGATGAACTGCCAGAACTGGAAGTTCCTATACTTGGGGTGGAGGTGCTTGGGGTTGAAGTGCTTGGAGTACTTGCTTCTGGCATATATGGTGCTGGTTCTACCCATTCTCCCAGAGAAACATAGGTAAATCCGTTATTAACAGCCAAATAATGCCCTGGGGTGTTGTCATAGGATTCAATGACCAAGGAAGCCCCTTTTCCTTCGTACTCTTCTTTGGGGGTAGAACCACCACTTATTTCAGCGGAACTGACACCACCTGGAATATAGACCTTGGTGAGATTTGGTACACCACTTCCTAAAACCACTTCTCCTTGGAAAGTATCTGGAAATACTACACTAGTCAAATTGGACATATTCTGTACTGCGTGAATAGAATTTTCATCATAATTGATTTTGTAATTTGCAGGTAAAATCAGTTCTTCAATCGCAGAATCAATCGGAGAACCATAAAATGAATTATTCTGAAGTGAATCAGTCATATATGACACGGAATCTGGTATCTTGATAGAGGTTAAGCTAGGACAGCCCCTAAAAGCATAATGCATCTTTTCCAAGCCTTCTGGTAAGGTGACAGAACTTAGATTTTCACATCTGTCAAAAAGACCAATTTCTTTTAGACTGTTTGGTAAGACCACTTCCGTCAAAGAATTGGCACCTTCAAAGCCTCCTAACCGTTGAAGTCCCTCAGGAAATGTAACTGATTCAAGATTATATAAATTTTTAAAACCAAAAATTCCCTCTATGGTGTCTGGGAATACAATGGAAGTGACAATCTCACTGGCTTCCTCAGAATCATACATCGTAACTTGACGAATTGTGATACCACTGACAGTTTCTGGTATCACTAATTCTGCTGTGATAACGTCTGGAAGTCCTTTTAGAGATCCCGTTTCCGCTTCAATCTCCCAATCCGCCAATGCTGTCCCCATGCAGAAACTGCACATCATACATAGTAGCATGGCTTTTCGTATTATTTTTCTCATTATTTTCTCCCTTTTTGTTGGATTTTGGTATTTTCTCTATAAAATGACAAGTTCCATTATATGTGTATCTATAGAGTGTGTCAATAACAAAAAGGAAAGTTTTATATTTTTAGCAGAATGCACAAAAAACAGAAGAAAATACTGGAAAATCACACTTTTCCACTACTTGCATATTTTCCCCATTATCGCAAATACTAGCCATAGATTTCCTCATAAATCATAATTTTCAGGAAATATATGGAGGTTTGACAATGAAAGCAACAGGAATTGTCCGTCGTATCGACGATTTAGGTAGAGTGGTTATCCCGAAAGAAATTCGTAGAACCATGCGAATTCGTGAGGGCGACCCTTTGCTGACGACATTGACACTGAGAGATGGATTTGTGAGAGGGTACTTAATGTTATCGGAACGTATGTAGAACTGCATTTACACACTTATTTTTTACGAAACAAGTGTGTTTTTGTCATAACTTAAAATATTATAAGATACGGCTTGCAAATTTTGTAATTATAGTGTATAATTAAGAAAATAGTTTTTTTTAGTTAGCAGTATGTAAACCGTGATTACGCAGAAGCTTTTAATCTGACACTTAGTCACTAAGGAGGTTTAGAATATGCCAAAGGATATGCTTCATCAATACCTAGAAATCTCGTTCAAGAAGCTAAAAAGTAGCCTATACTTTGATAAAACACAACTTATAAATAGGGATAAAGTTGTAGCTTACGAAGTGGATCAATTGGGTGGAAATGTTATAGATAAAAAATTAACTAAAATATTTGAGAAATTAACAGGATCCGAGGAAGTATGGGAGCAATATGTTAGTGAGCAGTTGAATTCTATTGAGGTTCTAACATTTCCTAAAAAAATCAGCAATTTAAGTAGTTCTAACGAAAATATAGTTTATAATAATCCTACTAGTGATTTCAAAGTAGATGCTACACAACATATGTTCACATCTAATGTGCCACTGCAAATATTAAGTGTTTTTTGGGTCGTTACAATTGGTGTTAATTTAGACAACAAAATGCCTAAGAATATACATGGAAATAGATTGAAATCCTCTGTGCACGAAAACAATGAGCCAACCTACTCACCTTATCTTATGAAGGAATATTTCTTACAATATGAAAAATGGAGAGATAGTGGACTAAAACTCGCAGAGCAACATTTAGAAGAAAACAAAAATGTTCTCATCGTTACCATGGATATTACTCGCTTTTTCTACCATACTTATTTTACTGCATCAAATTTCGATGATTTTTTTGATGATTACAAAATTCTTCAAAATCCTTCTGTATTAGATGAATTCTTAGTTGGTGTAAAGCGAGTAAATCACCTAATGCATCAAGTGCTAGAAAAATACTCTGAAATACTACAGAAAATCACTCATGAACAAACAAATTTCAAACCTAGTATTTGCTGTTTACCAATTGGATTTTACCCTTCCAATATTCTCTCCAATTGGTATTTGGAGAAATTTGATAAGGCGATAATAGATAAGTGGAATCCACTATATTATGGACGCTATGTTGATGATATTTTTATTGTTGAAAAAGTTGACCCAATAAGTGAAATTTCATCATTACTAGAAGCTAATAATTGTACCATCCAAAATGTGTTAAGCTTGTTACTGCATGATTGTAGTAAACTATGTCCCGATAATAAGCCTTTACTAACAATTTCACAAAAAGATAGTGAACAATACGTTATAAACCCTTGTTATTTGCCAAATGAGAATGTGAGTGTGGACTTGACACTACAAACTGAAAAAACAAGGTGTTATTACTTTAAGGCAGGTCAATTGAACCCTATGCTAGGTATCTTCATTCAACAGCTTTACGAAAATAAAAGTGAATTCCGTTATTTGCCAGAGTGTGATGATGTGATTTTACATCAAGACTTTTCTAAAATTTACCAAGTGGAACGAGCAGAACACTCAAGCATCAATCAATTTTCTCAACTTAAAGATGTCAATATAAATCGCTTTAACTTCTCGAAATTCCTTGGAAAATTATCTCAAATTACGAAGCTAATATCAGACAAAAAAGAAGCGAAAGTTGAAAGGAAATTACTTGTGTTATTCACTCGTAATATTATAATCGAGTATTATTTATATTGGGAGCGTATTTTACAAATTTTTATCGAAAATGGTCGTCTAGATTTAGTAGAAAAATTTTCCCAATCAGTTATTGATGCACTGGAATATTTAAAAAATATTGTTGCTGAAGATGAGGAATTTATTGACTATCACCAAATGACCACAACATTAGCACGCTTTTACCTTTCTGCTCTTCACAGAACAACAGCTCTACTGTGGTCTAAAGAAATGAGCTTGTTGTTAGATATATTGTACAAAAAACTATTTGAAACAGCAGGATGGGTACTACTAGAAACTAATTTACAAGAAGCGTATTGTAAGACCAGAATGATAAATAAATATGCTACACCTGTTCTTGTTGATGTTTTAATTGCAGACAATTTCCTGTTTTCAAATGAAAAACCAGTTAGTTTAACTGATTTTGAAGACTTCACTCGTAATATTACAAAGGAAACCGAAATTTTAGATAGTGGGAATGTATATCTGTTTTCACCATATCATGTTTCTTTAATGGATATTGAATACATGGTTTACACACAAAAAATCAAAGGAAATACAGCTGATAGCGAAATTGATTTTCATATTTTCCCGAAAATAGAGAAACTATACGAGCAATACAATTACAATATAACAGATAAAAGCTCAACTACCACAAACTCGGTTTCTTTTGAAACATCAAAGGTTATAGATGAATATCAATTTGAACAAAACTCAATAAGTGATAGATCAAAAGTGTTCTTTACAAAAACTTCCATAGATGGAAGAACACTATCTAAGGTAAAAATAGCTCTAGCTAATACAAGTTTGGGGATAGGCTCTTTTATCTCTGTTCTAGAAGGAAAAGCCTTAAGGAGTCAAAAAAGGTATTCCATATTCAGAAAAATTATAAATGAAGCAATTCAGGAAAAAGTTGATATGCTTGTTTTACCTGAATTGTTTTTACCCTACGAATGGTTACCGTTATTAGCTAGAACAGCCGCCAAACACCAAATACTCATTATTACAGGAATTGAACATGTTGCAACATCAACAAAAACGACATTTGATACAAAGAACTTCCTAAATCTTACAGCAACTATTCTTCCATACACTTCTGGAAATCATTATGCGAATGCTCATATCAATTTAAGGAACAAAGTGTTCTTTTCACCAGCTGAAAAGAAAAAAATCCTAGGATACCAGCATAATTTTGTAGAGGGCAACTGTTTCGACCTTTTCTGTTGGAATAATTTTTGGTTTTCCCCCTATTGTTGCTTCGAACTAGCCTCCGTTGAAAGTCGGACTTTATTCAATTCATATATTGATGCTTTGGTAGCCACTGAATGGAATTCTGACATAAATTACTATAGTAATATTATAGAATCGTCAGCACGAGATATGCACTGTTATTGTATACAAGTAAATATGTCCGAATACGGAGATAGTAGAATTACGCAACCTACCAAAAGTGAAAAACAAAATTTAGTGCAAGTAAAAGGGGGAACCAATTCAAGTATCTTAATAGGCGAAATAGATATTCAAGGATTAAGAGATTTTCAGAAAAAAGATTATTATTTACAAAAAGAGGATGGTCGATTTAAACCCACCCCACCTCACTTTGACCATCAAAAGGTGAAAGAAAAAATAGCTGGATGTTTAAAAGTACCTTTGTCAGAAGTACAGGATGATGAGAAGGGGTAATTGCACAAAACGGTGTTTTCTGAAAGGGAAATACCGTTTTGTTTGTTGAAATGTTCATCAAAAACTCCCCCACACCCTCTCAGCAATCCTCTTAATCACAGTCACAGCCACACTATTTCCGATTTGCCGATACGTGTCACCGATACCGATGGAATTTGGGAAGTAAAATTTCTGTGGAAACCCTTGAAAATCTAAACATTCTCGCAAAGTCAATTTCCGAAATCCAAAATCATCTTTCACCACAGGCACACGGTCCAGATATGTCCCCATATTTGCCGTCAACACAGGACACCACCGATTCCTAACCTTCAACAGTCCCCTGTCTTTGATATGGTAAATATAATTTCTATCGTTAGCATTTGCGTGAAGTCGAGCATACCACGGGTGATTTTCCTTAAAATAGTAGATATCAGGCTTTTTTTCACTGCGATGAACGATGTCATCTAAGGTACAGGTGAGAGGAACTGGCTCTGGAAAGGAAAACCGTTTACTTTGAGCAAAGTCCTGAAAAGCCACTAAAAAAATACGATTTCTTGGCTGTGGAAGATTTCCATATTCTGTAGCATTCATCACATGATACTTGAGAATGTACCCAAGTTCCACCAAAGTGTTGTAAATCACCAAAAAAGTTCTGCCGTTATCGTGTTCTAGCAGATTCGCCACATTTTCCAAGAAAACCACTGGGGGTTGTTTTTCAGCAAGAACTCTCGCTATCTCAAAGAAGAGTGTACCTCTGGCATCGTGAAAACCACGTTGTTTCCCACCGATGGAAAAAGGTTGACAGGGGAACCCAGCCACTAGCACATCAAAATCAGGGATCGTGGAATGATTTATTCTTTTAATATCCCCTTCCACCAGAAAGTCGTGCCCAAAATTGTAACGGAAGGTACGACAGGCAGCCGAATTAACCTCGTTCGCCCAAACTATATGAAATCCAGCCTGTTCAAAGGCGATATCAATGCCACCCATGCCAGCGAACAGGGATGCAATGGTGTATGCCATGACGTTCCTCCCTCTACTTTCGTTATTTAGGTTTGATTTCAATGGAATAACTGCCTCTACTTCGTCCAGAACCTGTTGTGATGGTAAAATCTTCTACATAATTTTGAGAAAGTGTTCCATTTTTGTAAATGAAGGAAATATAGTAAGGGGATTCGAACCAACCTAAGCCCGTAAAAATCCCTTGATACAAAGCCTCGTTGTTAGAAATGGCATCTTTTGTGACTTCTTGACAAGAACGTCGAAGGCTATCTATCGCGAGTTTATCAAAATCTGTGATGACAAGTGATTGGAAATAGTGTTCTACCCACTCTAAAAATTGTTCTTGTTTACAGCCAAAATCTGAGAATATTTTCTCGTTTTTGTGGACTTCGCTGTCTTTACTGTATAACAAAAGTCCGATTAGTAGATACTCTACATCTTTCACATAAGGAGAAAAAGCCTTCATAAAGGATTCTTTTGTAAGTTTTTGGTAGGTAAACTTACTAGAATCTTTGATTTTTATAGATATGCCTGTGTCAACGACTGCAAATTTGTGACAATCTTTGATACGGGTTTCATTCAACGTGTACTGATGTTGTAAAAGGAATTTGGAATCTAAGGGATGTTTGATCACATAAGCATCCGATTTACAGTTCACTTTTTGCCCACTGAGGGATGATAGCACTTTATTTTCCACTTTTACCAGAAAATAGTCACTGTAATCCTCGACTTCGGGCAGAATGATGTTCCAAAATGGGTGAGATTTGTTGTGATTCATCAGCCGTGTTAGTTGAAACTCTTGGGTATCTCCGAAAAAAGTACCTGTATTGGTAGAAACAGCATTCATCAGTTCCAGCAAATCGTCACGAAGAGTGGAATATTTCAGCTGTATTTGCCCCCGTTTATGGTCAGAATTTCCCTGTAGAGACACATTCCACGATTGCACGTTCATGCGACCTACCGTCAAATTAGCTGTGGATTTAGGATTCTTACTAGAGGAATTTTCTAGCTGATAGCGAATGACTTCTTTAGAGGAAACCCAAACACCCTCCATGGGTGTGCCGTGATAAAGAAAATCCACCCGACTATTGTGCCTACCAACAAAGAGAAAATGACGAATTAACTCTTCTTCGTGAAGATTCAAGAAGGTTTGCAAGGTTTCTCGCCGTTCAGGGTACTGCTTTTTGTATGTGACAGCGTTAAAGCGACAAATCACTTTTCCCTCTGTATCTTTATTTAAGGAACCAGACCCATCCAAAGTGCCGTCTGACCAAAGCAGAAAACGAAACTCATCACAAATTCCTTCACTTGCACCCATGGTTTTGATGTATGCCACAAAGTCTTCACATTTTTCTTGATGGACACTATTACCACTGCCCATTTTTAGACTAATATTCAGTGTTTTTCTCAACATTGTCACATATAAATCTTGTTTTTTATTAGAATCAGGTTCATATTTCGCTTGTATCTTCGTGTCGGGTTGAATCTCTAGTTCTTCCGTAGCAGCAATATATTTCATAAATTCTTTCAGATTCAAATCCAAATTACTTATTTTTTTCCCATTCAACGCAGCTACTAACAGCTGTTCGTTAGAATTGCCGTGGGAATTATCTCCAATCGCATGACTCATAAAAAATCACTCCTTTCTACCATTATATAGCAAAAAGAAGTGTGTGTCTAGTGGAAATGAAAAAATACCACAGGAAATCCCATGGTATTTATGTGTGACTTAGGAGTCGTTTTCTTGTGGCAAAGTGTTCAACATCCGACGTGCAATTTCCTCCACAACAGGAACGCAGATACTGTTGCCGATTTGTTTGTAAGATTGCATGGTGTTCCCACGGATTTGATACCAATCAGGAAAACCCATCAAGTCCAAGCACTCTCTTTCTGTGAGTTTTCGGTTTTCTGAGACCACCACAGGCACATTATTGCCACCTGTGCCCATTTTTGCGGTCAAACAGGGAGAAATCCCATCACAACGAAAATGGCAGCGTGAGGCTCGAATTTCATTGGCGATAAGCACAGTGGAGTCATCATAGCGGGGAGATTCTTGAAATTCAGGCAGAAAGGTTTCTATATTTTTTTGAGCCACTGGAGTGATTTGATATTGCTTGTCAGGGGTTGTTTGAATGATTTCTGCTAAAGTTTTGTACGGAATAGGGTCTTTGGGAATTTCAAAAGAAGAGGATAATTGTAAATCTTTCCGAAATCCCACACCATACCACCGATTTCTGTTTTGTGGTATTCCTAAAGTACTAGCATTTATGAGAAAAGATGTAAAATTGTAGCCTAACTCCTCCATTGTGTGAGTGATTGTTGCCAATGTTTTCCCACCATCGTGACTTTTTAGTCCAGCCACATTTTCCAACAAGACCAATTTAGGTTGATGTTCTTTTAAAATACGAGCCACTTCAAAGAACAAAGTACCTCGTGTGTCTTCAAAGCCTAGTCTTTTGCCCGCAATACTGAAGGGTTGACAAGGAAAACCAGCACATAAGAAGTCGTGCAACGGGATTTTCTCTGTGGGCACTTTGGTAATATCACCCAGTGGGTAGTCACCAAAATTGTCCTTATAAACCTCACGGACAGGCTCGTCAATGTCAGAAGAACACAAGCAAGTGCCACCTAAATTTTCTAGTGCGATACGAAACCCACCTAAGCCAGAAAATAAGTCGATAAATTTAAATTGATTCACTGATATTCCTCCATGAATGTGGCAAAATGGTTCATAATTTCTGTAATGACAGGAGGACTAACTGCATTCCCAGACTGTTTGTAGGCTTGCCCATCGCTGACTCCTGTTGCCATAATGCGTTCAATGAATGCTTCAGGAAATCCTTGAATCCTAAAATTTTCCCAAGGTGTGACCTTGCGAATTTTGTAGAGTCCCCCTTCTTCCAGTAAAATTTTGGTAGTATCCGAGCGAGCCAAGACGGTGGGGGACACCCCAGAGGTGGAATACACTCGCCGTTGTCGCTCCAAATCATTCCAAACTTCTCGTGGTATATCCAAGATTTTAAGGATTTTAGACTGTTTTTCAACAATAGGTTGCGTTTCTAAATGCTCCAGATATTCTTTTACTGAATCTGTAGTCAGATAATATTTGGAATTTACCTGACTTTGAATTACGTTGCAGAGAAAACTTGGCTCAGCTTCAAATGATAAAGAATGAAAGAAATTAAATGCTGTATACCCTTCTTGATTCAGTTTCTCCTTTAATTTATCCACTTTTAGACTATATTTATCTTTCTTAAATGGTTCTGTGGCGCCGTTTAAAATCCCCACAATATAAGTCCGATCTCGACTTTGTGGTACACCAGAAACAATAGAGTTAATGACCGTGAAATCAACAGTGTAGCCCAAGGTATTCAGCATATTCAGTATTGTTAAGATCGTATTTCCTCCATCGTGGCTGATTAAGTTCTTGACATTTTCCAGAAAAACGAAAGAAGGTTGCTTTTTTTCGAGAATGCGCGCCACGTCGTAAAAAAGTGTGCCTCTTGTGTCTTCAAACCCCTCTCGTTTACCTGCGATACTGAATGCTTGACAGGGGAATCCTCCCACTAAAAAGTCGTGGTCTGGTATGTCTTTTTCGTCTATCTTGGTAATGTCACCGTGTAAATTATGATCCTTAAAATTGGCTAAGTAGGAACTTTGTGCAAATTTGTCTATCTCTGAGGAGAAACAAATGTTACAATTTAAGGTGGATGAAACAATTCCTTTCTCAATCCCTCCTATGCCCGAAAAGAGAGAGACTACATTTAAATTTTTTTGTGTACCCATAGTTACCTCTCTTTTTTGTCTAGTTACTTATTTTATATCTTAACATAGAACAACGAGAAAAACAAGTGGTATTGGGTAGATTTGTGAAAAGGTAATTGGTATTATTTTGTATAAATTGTAAGAAAGGGGTTGTTAAATGGTGGTTTTTATGGTAAACTAAGGTTACCTAAAACTTAAAATAGAGTAAATACTTCTGGATATACTTGTTTTTAGATTATGGCTATATAAGTATGTTTTACTACCTAAGATTGGAGAAATTATGAAACGTTTAGGCTTAACTATAAAAAAAGGTGAACTTTGGTACTCCGTACTTGAGGGTGATTGTTGGGAAAATGCTGAAATTCTCAAAACAGAAAAAAATAACTTCCAAGCTGAAACTGATTTTCCTGAATTGATGAACTATTTCCACAGACTATTTTCTGAGATAATAACAGAATATCAACCCAATTCTGTTGCTATTAGGCTCTCGCTAGATGCCAAACTAGGTCAAATCCCCTACTTACATTGCCCTATAGGTGTTCTAGGTTGTTTATGTCGTGAGATACAGTTACCTTTAACTATTCGCTCTTCAAAATGGACTGATTCAAAGAAGAGAGAAGAATGTAGAGCAAAATTCTCACCTGTTAAGTTGAATGATAACGAGTTATACGCAACTGTAGTTGCACTACACGAGTTTGAGGTGAAAGATGAATCATAACAAAGATTACTCTGGTGAATATATTGGAAAATACCTGCTAATAAAAAAGCTGGGCAGAGGTCATTTTGGTTCCGTTTATAAAGCAAAGGATAGCATCCTAAAGACAGAAACTGCCATTAAAATTATTTCTTGTGAGCAACCTGAAGCGATTGAAAAATTGTTCAATGAGTCAGCTATACCGTACAAATGTCGACACCCAAATATTGTAACAATTAACAATGCTTCGATCGAGAATTTCAAGGATGATGATTTTTTTATTATAGATATGGAGTTGCTTTCTGATGGTTCACTTGAAGACTTACTTCAAAAGGGTAAGGTATCTGTAACTACAGTGTTAAAGTATGCAAGTGATATTCTGTTTGCTTTACACCATTCACATAATCAAGATTTTGTCCATAGAGATATTAAGCCTGGGAATATTCTTATCAACAATGATATGGCGAAGCTTTCAGATTTTGGCTTAGCTACTATATTAGGTGAGAAATTATTCCAGGGTATTTGGTATACTCCACATAAAGCACCAGAAGCTAATGAAACAAAATGTGGAACTGCTCAAACAGATATTTATGCGCTAGGTCTGACTATGTTTAGAGTAGTGAATCAAATCCCTGATTGGGGTGAATTTTTAGAGTGTGACCCTAAAAGACAACAACTCTTTTACAATAAAACTTTAGTCGAGAAAGGTGAATTTGCCCCACATGTGCCTGATAAAGTTAAAAAGATAATAAAAAAAGCATGTCGCAAAAATTTGGAGAAACGCTATCAATCAGCAAATGAGATGAGAAATGCAATAGATAAGTTGACAATTGCTTATAATTGGGAAGAAATTGAACCACTGAGATGGCTTGGTGCTTCAAAATCCGATCAAAGGACAATAGATATCGTTAAAAAAACATCTAGCTATCAGGTGGTAGTAAAACGAAATAATAGAAAAATAGGAGATGATTGTCGAAATTTTAGTTCTCCACAAGACGCAGAAAAATATCTTTACGAGTATATTGCTACCCACACTCTAAAAGGTTAGTAGCACTATAATTGCTTTGGGATTATCCATCTTTTTGTTCAATCTGGTGATAGCTATCCCACACAAAATATAGTATCCTAGAGTCACGCAAAGCACTTGCCGATACATCGTATTTTGAAAGGAAGTTACTACCATGACTACGAAAAAGAAAAAATTGCAACCAGCCTCCTACCACGGCGCTCTTGTCTTGTAGATTTGCCCTAGAAACAGATGCAGAACCTCAAGCAGAGGAGCAAGCACCCACTGAAGTTTCTGCTACGACCAAAGAAACCAAACAACAAGATTTAGTATCAAGTGAACCTCCCAAACGCAAAACAGGGAAACCCTCCCCAGAAAATACCTCAACGTCCCGTAGCAAACAACAACAGGAGCAACGTCACCAAGCATCAGAAGAACAACACACAGCCGAGACAGACCCCCAACCATCCGAGGATATCTTACAGAAAATTCTCAACAACACTTACGAATTTAATGGTGACGAGGTGATTTACACAGAAACAGCAATCATTTACATCACATTCCCCACGGCAGATGAGATGAAACCTGTGTACGTCCCCGGCTTTGGATGGGTGCCACTGCCTGAACCAAGTGAAGTCATTTTTGCTGACGATATGTATCAAAACGGCAACAAAGTCGGCACCATGGGAGGTGGGTGAGATGGTCAACCATGAAATGATTTCTGAAATTTACTACCATGCTGTGGAGGAGTCAAGGGATATGAAAAAGCCTAGTCCCTCTGCTTTGGCAAGGCAAAAAAGCTATGAAAAAGTGGAAACACTAAAAAAATCACTCAACGAGGAAGAAAAAAAACTGTTTGAACAGATTTTACAGGACAGAATCGACATGGAATGTGTCAGCAACGAAGAGAACTTTGTGCTTGGCTTCAGGACTGGGACAAAGCTGATGGACGAGATTTTGGAAAAGGATTCTAGACTTAGTTGAGTTGTGTTCGCGACACACAACATCTAGGGGGGTAACGAAACGTGACACCCTTACCTCCATGAGTCGGTGACACCAGCCCCGTTTGCCAAACAAACAGGAATAAATAAAAAGACTTACTTTATTAATTATTACAGAGAAAGAGAATATTATCCTGTCCTTTACGCAAACAGGGGTTAGGGACTTGTGGAAGAGAGAAATCTGTGTTAAAATAAATGAACAGACAGATTTTTGAAAGAGGTGTTGATGCTGAAAAATTATTTTCAAGTGCCAAATGAAATTTTTGACCAAGAAATCCACCCCACGGCTTTGTTGATTCTTCTTTATCTTTTGAGATGCCGTGGAGCTGATGGGTTGTGTTATCCCTCCATCCAAACAATGAGAAAGAAGCTGGGTCTGGGTAAAACTTCTGTCATCAAGTACACTAAGTGGTTGGAGGACGAGGGTTACATCGAGAAAAAGCTCGTGTTCAAAGATGGTCGTCAAAGTAACAACAGCTACCGACTGACCGAAAAAAATTTCTGACGAGTTTAGTTAGTGAGTCATCGCACAAAGAAAGTGACTGGAAAATTTTTACTGGAACATCTGGCAGAATCCCCCTTCATTGCTCACAGGATTGCCACAGAGTGCCTTCAATGTAAAGCCCTGTGCTAGGACTCTCGCAGGAAAAATTTTCCTGACACAGCGAAAACAGGGCATTTTCTGAAAATGAGCCATTTTAGACCAAAAACTAGCCTACAGAGAAAAGAGCAGGAGAAAGCAAGGTGCTGTGGCACCATTGCGGTACCTCGTTCGGCAGAGCCGACCGTAGGAACGAGGGAAAAACGGTGCATTTTCCCTCAAAATCACACTTTTTTGGAAAATGGCTAGGTGCTGTAAATGGAGAGTCTGGGTGTAAAAGGTGCTGTAAAACCCAAGAAAACCAGCGTTTTCAAAGGTTTTTAAGGTGCTGTACAGGGTGCTGTTGGAGGAAAATGGGGCAATTTTCAGGGAATTTCAAGAAAAACGAAAAGATTCCAGTCAAGCAAGGTGTTACGAGAAAAATTTTTTACTGTGCCGTGCTTTTTCAAAGTCTGTCACGAAATGTGACACAGCAGTTTCCTCAAAGGCTGACCCTCGAGTTGGTGTAGGGGCTGTCGTGTTTCACGACTCCCCCTAAAAATCTGAACAGGTGTGTCTTGAAAAACTAGGGGTATCGTGTTTCACTCACGAGATCACCAACAAAACGTTCCCTCATCTAAAGCTGTGGTGCAACAAAATCAAAGGTGCCCTGAATCAAGGCACCTTTGATTTTCAAAAGTCAGAGTCGATGTTTGCCCAGCGAAGGTGTCGTGAAGCACGACACCTTCGTCAACTTGCCAGAGGTAATGACCGAACGAAACGTTCCCTCATCTAAAACTGCGGTGCTACAGAATCAAGGGAGCCCTAAAACAAGGCACCCTAGCAAACCAGTGGCAGAACTGGTGGTGCAGTCCAACAACAGCTATCGACTGACCGAAAAAGTTTCTGACGAGTTAGTTCAGTGAGCCATCGCAGAAAAAATGGCTGGAAAAATTTTACTGAAGCCAACACGAAACCCTCCACGTTGTCCACAGGATTGCCGTAGAGTGCCTTCAACGTGAAGCCTTGTGCTAGGTGCTCTCACAGGAAAAATTTTCCTGACACAGCGAAAACAGGGCATTTTCTGAAAAAGACCCATTTTAACAGGATTTCTTGCCTTACGAAAGAAGAGCAGGATAAAGAAAGGTGGTGCCCCAGGGCAGCCTCTCTTTTGCTTCGCAAAATTCACCTTCTCGCCTTGCTTTCCGCCTTTCTCTCATAGCGAACGGCAGTAGCCGACCGCTAGGGATTACGATGAGAAAACGAGAAGAAACAGAACTTTTTAGCCAGCTTTCCCAAGACCGCTTAGGTGGTGCCCCAGGGCAGCCTCTCTTTTGCTTCGCAAAATTCACCTCCTCGGATTTTGGCTAGGTGGCACAACAGGGTGGTCGGCTTCGGCTGTAACCGCTGGTGTGAGGGGATTTCATAGGTGGTCGCCTAGGAGGTCAGGGGGAGAAATTCGCAAAATTGAGAAAAAAAATGATGAGGGTTGCGATGTTTTGCCGTACCCCTCTATTTTTTTCTGTCCCGATTTTGAAAACTCCCATGACACCAGTTCTCAAACTCCTCCACAGTCAGCTTTCCATCAGTACATAAATCTCGTTTCACGCAAGCATCTCGGCTCCATTTTTCAAAAATATCCCTCTTTATGGTGTTTACTTTTGTCCTCTCGTGGTATCTTTTATAGTATTTTTTATAAATTTTGAGAGGTTCATTATTTTTATTTCTCTCCTCAAAATTCTTACCAGCCATGATCTGTTGACAGGTTTGGGTACTCCCCTCGGCTACATAATCACAAAAGTCAGGATTCCGTTTGCTTTTAATCTGGAAGAAACGAAAACATCGTTTGCACTGTTTCAACTTATAATTCTTCTCCACCATGGTGAAAAATTCTAGAGAAAGAGCCTCCAAGGTACTGGTGAGGATGTATTTTTTCCGAACCACCACCTCTTGGTCTTTTACAAAGTTGATGTAGCCAGCAGGTAGACCCAAGTTCTTTTCCATCTCTGTTTGCGTATCATTCAGCGTGAATTCTCCGCCAGACTTCATCTCCACGGTCTGTTCTTGCTGAAAAAGACGTGGGAAAGAGTTGAATTTTGTGTTACTCAACAGAAAAAGTCTTTGACTAGCAGTAAAATCTTTCAACTCCAGATGGCTTTGGTCAAAGCAAAAATGCACCAACCCCAGAAATTTAACTTGAAGTTCCGACAATAGATGAGCGTAAGCACGGTAGTCCTCCACACTGTGGTTGAGGATGACAGGGCAGAAACACTGTAGGTAAACGTGAGAATTTACCAGTGATAAAAAGCTGTCTGTCATTTTATTTTCATCAATCACTTCTTCCTCAAAATCATCAATGGCACACTCGAAGTCAGAAATCTCTAGTTCTAAAAACTGGATGATGCCTTGGGAGAGTGGTGTAACAAAGTCCTCTCCCTCACCAGCGATGACCAAAGAGTCCTCTTCGATCCACGCTACTTGCTCGTCCTCAATGGTCATGGCTTCAAAATTTTCATTCATGCACAAGCACCTCAACTTCATCATTTTGGACAATGGTTTTTGTCCTATTATTTCACATTTTATATTAGTCCAAAATATATTGTACAAAACTATTGCATTCTTGTCAAGGTCTGCTATAATCAAATTACCGTTACATGATTCGTTTTCCATTTTAAGTCTAAATTCTGAAAAATTGGGTTTCAGAATGAGCGAAAGGATTTAAAAACTGAAAAAATCATTCAAAACCATCACTGGCGAGGAACTTTTGGCAAAAGAATTTTCTCCCACAGCTTTTGTGGTGAACAACCTCATTCCTGTGGGGCTTCATCTTCTGGCTGGCTTGCCAAAAGTAGGCAAGTCGTGGCTGGCACTTTGGTTGGTGCTGACTGTGGCAAAGGGAGAAGATGTGTGGGGAAATTCTACAACACAAGGCACGACACTTTACCTCTGTTTCGAGGACAACAACAGCAGAATTCAAAACAGGCTGTTAGAAATCACGGAGGAAGCACCTAGCAACGTTCATTTTTGCACAGAGCCAAGCACTTTTCAGACTGGTTTGCTAGAACAGATTGAAACTTTTGTGGAGGAACACCCTGACACAAATTTGGTCATCATCGACACCCTCCAACTGGCAAAGGGAACATCCACCGACTCGTCCTACGCCAGCGATTACGCAGATTTACTACCGCTAAAAGAGTTGAGTTACAAGCTGAACATCGCAGTAATTTTGATTCACCACTTGAAAAAGAAGGAGGAACCAGATAAATTTCACCAAATTTCTGGCACCACGGGTCTGCAAGGGGTGGTGGATGGGATGTATGTGTTGACGCAGAAGAGAGGTCAAGAACGCCTTGTAAATCTCCATTGTTTGGGTCGTGATTTTCCTCAAAGAGAACTAGAAATAATTCGCAACGAAAACAACGTCTGGGATTTGATTTCCGACAGCCTCCAAGGGGAGTTGAATCACTTGGCAAAGTTGAAAGATACTGTGACCAAATTTTTAGCTGTGGAAAAAAGTTTTCAAGGCACCGCAACTGAATTATCGACCCTGTTGAATGCTCATAGTGTCGATAAATTTTCTCCACGCACTCTCTCTAAGAACCTGTTACTTTGTCAAAAAGATTTGGAGAAGAGTGGAATTGTGTTCTCAAATCGTAGAAGCAATGGGAAAAGATTGATTGAGCTGAAGTTCATGAGTGACGATAGTGTCGATGAAAATGCCAGCGAGGTGGTGGCAGATACAGTGACCCTAACGGCACTGACACCAACCCCAGACCAAAACACCACCTTCTAAAAGGGACTTTTCCAGTTTCTTAACTGGTATAAAAAGGAAGTGACTGTCCCATACTCAAAGATGAAGGAGTGATGTTTTTGGAGAAAGAAATTCATGACAAACAAAAATTGGTAGCCTACTGGTTGACTCGTGAGGAGTCCACAGACCCAAAGCTGGAAGAGCAAATAAAAGAAGAAGCAAAGATTTATAAAGAGAAAAAGTACAAGGTAGCTGTGTTCCACTCAGGCAAAGAGCCACTTTATGACCATGCACTGGCTTTGTTAAAACACAACTTGCGAAGCACTAAACCTCACGAAAGAGTCCCAGTGAATCTGTAAACCAGTTCTCAAAAAGCAAGTAAATTTAAGTAAGCAAAAATTATCTTGCTTTTCCTGACAGCATGTGATACAATGTGGTCAGGAACATACATCAGAAAGGAGAACAACATTGACACAAAGATACAACATCGCTGGCTACGTCCGAATTTCTGTGGACGAAGAGCAAGACCGTGACAACACCTCCATCGAAAACCAGAAGTCTATCATCGCTGACTTCGTTTCCTATAAATTCTCTGGGTCTATCTTAGAATTTTACGAGGACCGTGACCGTTCAGGTTACACCTTCGAGCAACGTCCTGGCTACCAAGAAATGAGAAAAAATCTTGTCCAAGGGACAGAACAAATCCTTATTATAAAAGATTTTTCCAGATTTTCGCGTCGAAACTCCCGTGGATTGGTGGAATTAGAGGACTTGCGTGACCAAAATGTGCGAATTATTTCTATCGGGGACAACATCGACTTTCCTAACGATGATGACTGGTTGAAAATTCAGTTTCAGTTTTTAATCAACGAGTTACCAGTAACAGACACTTCTAAAAAAGTAAAATCTGTAGTGAAACGTCGGCAAGAAGATGGAAAATGGATTTGTGCCGCCCCTTACGGCTACATTTTTAACCAGAAAAAAGAGTTTGAAATCATCCCAGAAGAAGCAGACGTGGTTCGCATGATTTTCAACTTGTACAATGAGGGGTGGGGCTACAAACGAATTTCCAACCATCTCACAGACGAGAACATCCCTACACCTCGGATGTCGGAACGGACTCGCCGTGAAGCACAGGGCTTAGAAAGTCAGCGACCTGCGAGCAATATTTGGAGTATTCCCAGTATTCAAGGGATTTTAGACAACGATTTCTACATCGGGACACTACGGCAAGGAAAGTACAGCCGTAAGAAAATCAACGGCAAAGAGGTGAAACAAGAGGAAGAAAAGCAACTGATTTTTGAGAAAAACCATGAACCTATCGTTGATTTTCCTACTTTTGCTATGACGAAAGCCTTGCGAGAACGCAGAGCCACCACCCATTATAGGGGAACAAAAATATATGATAACCGATATTCTGGTATTTTGACTTGTGGGGATTGCAACAGCCCTATGGTGTCCACCAGTAAATCTGTGGGTGGCTATCGCTGTGGGACATATCACAAAAGAGGGCTTAAAGGTTGCACTAGCCATCACATTCGAGAGGATTTCCTTGATTTCACAGTGAATTGCTATATAGAAAAATTGATGACTTCATCGAAAGCCATGTTAGACCAACTGAATCAGGACATCGAAAATGAAAAAGAAGATGTGGCTGAAACAGAACGTTCTGCGGAAAACCTGTCCAAAATCTTAGAGGACTTACAAGAAGAACTGAAGGCAACCAAACGTCAGCACATTCGTGATGTGATGAAAAAGCCAGAGCAAGAGGACGAACTTGACGAGATGTATGGGGAGATGGAAGATGAACTTCTAAGTCGTATTTCTGGTATCAAACACCAGATTGAACTGTCCCTAGACAAAAGAAACAACATCATTCAAGTAAACCGAGTGGTGAAAACAGCATTGGATATTTTCCAAGAAATCCTGAGCAAAGACCATCCTGACCGACGTGACATTGATTTTATTGTGGAAGAAATTACTGTTTACGAAGATAGGCTTGATGTGAAATTGAGAGCGGATATTGATAGTATTCTTCGCTCTGGTACACTCTCTCAGAAAAAAAATATAGTCACTGAATTTCCACAGGAGGAATTAGCTGAAAATTTTAGTCAAGGCACGGTAAATAACTCACAATTAGCAACAACCCTAGTCCAAACTGCAACAAAGCATAGGGACAAGGTTTATCGTGTCAATGTTATCAGTAAGGGCGACCCTTTGGAAATTTACACCGACCGAGATGGTGGTGTTATCTTTAAAAAATATTCTTTGGTGGGGGAAATGACAGAATTTGCCACAGAACTCTGCGAGGCACTCCACAAAACAGCCGGAAAAACAGCTGTGATTACAGACAGAGACAGCTGTATTGCTGTGGGTGGCGGTTCTAAAAAAGAACTGAAAGAACGCCATATCTCTCCAGAATTGGAACAGCTGATGGAGGGGAGACAAATTTACCAATACCGAGCAGGGGGAGAACCTGTCCCCACTTGTGCAGAAGATGACGAGCTTTTTGTGACCACTGCAGCCCCGATTTTGTCTGAAGGAGACGTGCTTGGTTGTGTTTTGTTCACTGGAGAGGACAAAAACAATGCAGGAACAGAATTAGAATACAAACTTGCTCAAAATATTTCTCTCTTCCTTGGTCGTCATATGGAAGGCTGATAAGAGAGTAAAAAAAGACTGCTTGTGTCATAAACACAAGCAGTTTTTTGTTTCTATGTCCCCATTGGAATCAATACTGAAATTCATCAGGGACACGCACAGCATAAGTGCGCTCATCCCAATGAGTGATTTTTTTGGAAATATGATGCAATCTCTGGGGGAAGTCATTCCCTAGTTGTTTCACCAATAGATCCGCTAATTGCATGGAATCTTTGATACATCGCCGTTTTACCCGTAATTCTTGCAAGCGTTTGTAGGCTGTCACACAACGATTGGCATCCAAATCGAAAAACTCGATAAAATGTAGCTGGTCTTCAATTTGAGCGTCAACATCTCGTAATAACCCACCATAATGCAAAGCAATTTCTTCGATATTTTCAAACACATCAGATAGAAGTTGGGATATTTGTACAATATCCAAAGCAAGCTGATAGTCATGAAAACGTAAACTGCCTTTGAGCAAAATGCCATCTTCTTGTCGAATGACTTGAGAAGACTTCTTTTGTGCATTAAATTGGCTATGGACTGATTCAAAATTCAAGGGTTCTCGCTCTTCTGGTACCTCGGTCACCAGAGGTAAAACCTCTACAGTGACATTTTTTAGCACTTGATCAAAAATGCGAACATCTTCTACCACCACTGGGGGAGAAGCGTTGTTATGATTGGGAAGAGAGAATAAAGCACTTGACTCTCGTAGCTGTACAAAGGTACCTTGTGTTTGAAGAAGATAAGCTACGATACCACTGTGTATTTCCACAATTTTGCTTTCATCACCCTGTGGATTTTCCAAGGCTGTTGGCCATTTCGCAGGTTTTTTGGCACGTTCTTCTTTTAAGAGGATAATGTGCCGGATCTGCTCTTTGTCAAAAGTAGATTTCAAGCTTCGTAATACTTCTTTGCCTTTGTCTAAATCAGGGCATGTGAGAAAAGAATAGGGTCGGCTTTGTAAGTCTTGGGCACTTGCCCATCGCTCTGCTGTTAAGATTGATTCAAGGAATTGATTGTAAAAATAATACAAAAAGAAAATTGCCCTTTCTTTCTTATTTTGGGATACAATCCCTGAAGAAGCAATCATCACAATAGGGACACAGAAACTATAAAGATTATACCATAAGCTACTTTTTCTGTCAAGGCGTTTTGCTAGTACTCTCAATCTTTCAACAAGAAAAATGGTATTTTACAATCATTTTCTTAGCTTGATTCTTTTGGTCATTTCGACTGCTCTTGTCTCTGGAGAAGGAGAGAAATGATGTTTCCATCACTTTTCGTGAGAATGCACAAAAAAAAGGTGGATTTCCCTGTGGAGAAGGCAGGGTTTTTGTAGGCTCTTACAAAAAGGCAGAAAACACAGGAAAAAATCATGGCAAAAAAAGGGCGTTTTTTCATTCTTTTGTTGAAAACAGAAAATAAAATCCTTGACAGCCTAGGGGCTTTGGAGTATACTACCAATACAAGGTTCTTATATCAGAACGACGTTCTGTATTTAGGAACAAAAAAGGGAGATACATTGGCTTACTGATTCAAAAAGGAGGAGAACTTTTGGACAGACGTTATGCAAAATCTTTGGGAGAAGATTTACCACTTCTTTCTTTCGGCGTGATGCGATTAGAAAAAAATGAAGATGGTGAAATCAACATGGAGCAGTCCATTGCAATGGTGGAGCGAGCCATGAAAGAAGGTATCAATTATTTTGATACTGCAATGCCTTATCTGGCAAAAAAATCCGAATCCTTTGTAGGGGAGGTGTTAAGTCGTTTTCCTAGGGAAGACTATTTTCTGGCAGATAAGCTTCCAATCTACTATATTAAAGAAGAAGGGGATATGGAGCGATATTTTCAAGAGCAACTGGATAATTGTAAAACAGATTACTTTGACTTTTATTTGGTTCATTCTCTGAGTGACGCACCCCGCTTAGAAACATTTGACAAGTTTCGTCTTTATGACTTTATGCAAAAAGCCAAAGCAGAGGGGAAAATTCGTCATGTGGGATTTTCTTTCCACGGAAATATGGAAACATTCCATCAGCTATTGGATACCTATCAATGGGATTTTGTTCAAATTCAAATGAACTATTATGACTGGGTGGATATCAATGCCAAGGAACTTTATGAAACCTTAGAGAAAAGAGGCATCCCTACCTTTGTCATGGAACCTGCAAAAGGTGGTTTCCTTTCTACCTTTGCCCCTCATATCGAGGAAAAAATGCGTGCCTTGCGTCCCAATGACAGCCCTTCTTCTTGGGCAATGCGTTGGGTGGCTTCTCACTCGAATATTGCAACGGTTCTCAGTGGTATGTCCAATCCAGAACAAGTGGAAGATAATATCAAAACATTTACCAATTTAGAACCAATTACAGCAGAAGAACAAAAAGTATTAGATGAAATCGTGCTAGAAATTCAAAGCATCAAAGCAGTTCCTTGTACCAAATGTAATTATTGTATGCCTTGTCCCATGGGGGTAAAAATTCCCACTGTGTTTAACATTTATAACAATTATAAAAAAACAGGCAATGAAGCATTTTTGAAAATGCAATATAATAATACGAATATTATTCTGCCAGAACAACGAGCAGACTCTTGTGTCAACTGTGGAGCTTGTGTTGTGGAATGTCCACAACTGATACCAATTCCCCAGTGGATGGAAGAAATTCACGAAACTTTGGATCAACTGGGTGCTACAAAATAGAAAGGGGGGGGATTTATGAATCGCACCTCTCAGCGCACCATGGAAATTTTGAAATTTGTTGCAGAAAGCAAAAAGCCTGTGGCGCTTCATGATATTGTGGAAAATATGGAAATTCCCAAAAGTAGTGCTTTTTCCATTTTACAGACGCTGATTCAGATGAACTATATTAGCCCCCACAGTCAAAATGACAAGCACTACTCCATTGGGGTAGAAACCTTTGCTTTGGGTATGAAGTATGCAGCAGATATGAGCTTGACCAGAGAGACAGATGTATATTTAGACCCATTGGCACAAAAGTTTGGGAAAACAGGTTTTGTCGCTCTGCTAGAAGGGCTAGACATTATCTATGTTCAAAAATACAAAAGCCAAGGTGCTATGCTTGCCTCTTGTGAAATCGGTACCCGCCGACAAGCCCATACCACTGCACTGGGGAAATGTATGATGGCTTATATGCAATCTGACGAGCTGGAAAGGATGATACAAAAAATCACCTTTGAAAAGCTGACTGTCTATACGGTGGATAATGAGGAAGACCTTCGGAAGCAAATTGCTGAAATAAGGGAAAAAGGATATGCTCTTGATGTGAAAGAGAACAATAGTATGCTAGTTTGTTGCTCTGTGCCTATTTTTGACCATAGCAATCAAGTGGTTGCTGCCATATCCCTTTCGGATATCTTTAAAGTAGATGAGGATATTTTGTTGCTTGCAAAGGAATTACAAGAGGTGGGGCAGATAATATCTCGTAAACTGGGATATCTCATCAGCTAAAAATACCGGAATCTACAGAAAACGAAAAAGTTTTCAAAAAGTTTACAATTTAACTTGACAAAGAAGAAGAGCTGTGTTACAATTTACACAGTAAAGATCTAGCTTAATAGTTTTCCTTTGTGTGTAATGCACAAGGTGGACTGACGGATCTTTTTCTTTTCATAAAATATAAAAACGTTGTTCATAATTAGAAACAAAAATCAAAGCATATTTCAAAATTCTTTCTTTTCTCGTATCTCATATTCTGGTAAAACAAGCCCAGTTTCTCTGATTGATGGAAAAAAAGATTTTTACTTACCCTTATATAAAAACGACGTTCTTATATATAGACCGAGGAAGGGGGCTCCCTTTGGAACAGTTTCGCTCAGTGGATATGATTTTATTTTCGGCTATGGCAGTCATTGCAGGTGTTCTTAGTGATGTGTATCTTGTACAGCTAGACACAGGGTTTTATTACTCCTTGAAAACAGTGGTTTGTTTGATTTTCCTGATTCGGTGGGGAAAATATGGAGTGATTCCTATTATGGTTGCCAGTATCGGAAGTATTGTCACCAGTGGCTATGATTTAATAACAGCTCTTTGTTATTTTCTTTTAGCTGATGTATTTCTTGCTTTGCCTGTGATTTTATATGGCAAACGGAATAGAGATCTTTTGGTTTCCACTTTTATGCGGACGATTGGCTATGTGGTGGTATCCCATAGCACACTTTCATTAGGCAAAGGTTTGGCAATTTTACTTGTGGAGGGAGAGTTCACAGGTGCGATTGGCTTCTTTGTAGCAAATTTTATGGTAATCTGTATGGACTGCGTCGTTATGTTAATACTGAAAACCATAGATGAGCTAATCATAGACATCGAAAATTCAATGACGAGAGAAGGGACAGCAAATGGAGAATCAAATGGACAATCAGATGGACACTCAGATGGTTGAAATGAGATCAGGCAACTGGAAGAAAATGTGGAAAGCCATAAAATTGAACTGGCAAGTATACGTTCTTCTCCTCCCCCTTATTATCTGGCTGTTGGTTTGGGTTTACAAACCAATGACAGGTTTGCTGATTGCTTTCGAGCGATATCAGCCAGCACAAGGTATTTGGGGCAGTGAATTTAGTGGGTTTAAAAACTTCATTGATATTATGGGCGGTGTGTACAAAACAGATTTCTGGCAAGCTTTCCGGAATACCTTTGTTATCAGTGCTTATAGTTTAATCTTTGGATTTCCAGTACCCATTATTCTAGCATTATTATTCAGCGAAATCGGCAACGAAACAGTGAGAAAGATCACACAAACACTTACTTATTTACCTCACTTTTTGGCAGAGGTTACCATTACTGGTATCGTGCTGATGTTACTGTATTCTGGTGCTCAATCAACAGGTATTGTTGCACAAATACTTTATGATTGGGGTGTAGTTCCAGAGGGAACGAATATCATCCAAACATCCGATTACTTCCGGCCCATTTATTTGATTACTGGTATCTGGAAAGAATCTGGCTACAGTTCCATTGTTTACTTTGCAGCAATTATGGGTATCTCTCCTGTACTTTATGAAGCTTTAAAAGTGGACGGTGGTAACAAATTGCAAGAAATTCGTTTTGTTACAATCCCAGGGATGGCACCTACTTTGATTATTATGATTATCATGAGAATCGGTAATATGCTTGCTGTTGGTTATGAACGTGTTCTTTTGTTATATAATACAAATGTATATGTAACAGCAGATGTTCTATCTACCTTTGAACAACGTCTTGGTATTGTAAACGCAAACTATAGTATCGGTGCAGCCTCAAGTTTATTTAACTCTTTGATTGCTTTCGCACTGGTGGTGGCAGCCAATGTCATCAGTCGAAATATGTCAAAAACATCATTGTGGTAGGAGGGAACAACAGTGGATAGATTAAGCAAAAGCGAGCTCATCTTTAAAATTATTTCCTATGTGTTGGTAATTACCTTTGCCGCACTGGCACTCTACCCTATTCTTTACGCATTTAGCGTTTCGATTAGTGGGAAGTCAGCTTACGAAACAGGTCAAATTGTTCTCTGGCCCAAGGATGTCACTTTTGAAGTGTATGGTGTTATGCTGGTGGACAAAGGGTTTTGGATTTGTTATGCGAACACTTTGTTTTACACCGTTATTGGTACTGCTTTTAGTATGGCTATCTCCCTAGCAGGGGCATATGCTCTGCAAAAAGATACTTTAATGTTCCGTAGACAATTCAATTTTATGTTGGTGTTTACCATGTGGTTTACTGCTGGTATGATTCCACTTTACTTGAACTACAGAGCCATGGGTGTGGATGACCGTTGGGGAATCATCATCGCCTTTGGTGTGCAAGCTTATAACATTATTTTGCTTCGTAACTATTTTTCTGGGATTCCCAAAGAAATTGCAGAAGCAGCTACAGTAGATGGTGCCAATGAATTCCAACTTTTCACAAAAGTTTATATCCCAATGTCTAAAGCAAGTATTGCAACAGTGACTTTGTTCTATGCTGTGGGTCGTTGGAATGGTTACTATTGGTCAAAAATGTTGATTTCTGATCCTTATGAACAAAATCTTCAAGTTTATCTTCGCCAACTGATTGAAAACTTTAACCGTATTTATGAAGAATCCATTGTACTGCCTAATTACGCAGCGGATAGTTTGGTGTATGCCATCATCATTTGCTCTATTATTCCAGTGCTTGTGATTTATCCTTTCATTCAACAATACTTTGCCCGTGGCGTGAACATGGGTGGCGTAAAAGGTTAATCTTTTCGTTATGACGTTCTTTTCAAAAAAAAGTTTCATGAAATGGACAAAATTTTAAGTAAAAAAAGTGGAAAAAATAATCGTTCCTCTGCCATCGTGGCAGTCATTATAAACGGTAATACCGTAAAAAAAGGAGAAATTATTATGAAAAACAGATTATTCCAGCTTATGGCTAGCACAATGGCCGTTGCTTGTCTTGCGGGTTGCGTCAGCACACCAGCCCCAGACTCTAGTTCTACAGGTTCTGCTTCTACTGGTGGTGGTAGTGGTAGCGAAGGCTCTTCAGGGAGTGGAGAAGCAGGGGCATTTAGTTTAGATGGGGTTGATCTACAATCTCTTGAAATCGTAGCTCCTGGTTCTGACGCAGTTGATTTGAAAGTTTCTATTGCTTTTGGTAATACTTCACGTACTATTTCTTATGGACAATCTAATCCTTTGACTTTGTCTGATGGTACAGTGGTGACCAATGGTGACTTGAAACCAGTTTGGCAATATGTCCAAGGACGTTTGAATGTTAAAATCACAGACGCTTTGGGCGCACAAGGGGAAGCTGCAACCGATATGTTGAACATTGCTTCTACCAGTGCATTCCAAGATGCTCATGTCTATGGTGGTAACTCTGTGGCTGACCTTTTGGTCAACTATGGTACCCAAGGACTTCTACTTCCTTTGAATGAAAAAATGGATGAAGGTCTAATGCCTAATTTCGTTGCTTATTTAGAAGAGAATCCAACCATTGAAACTTCTATCACAGCACAAGATGGTAACATTTACTATGTTCCTTACATTGCAGAGATTGGTTCTCCAGCTCGTGAGTGGATTGTGCGTGGTTCTTGGCCTGAAATCCTGTTAGATGGTACTGACACTGCTTTTGATACACACGTTTCTATCACAAGCTATTACGAAGGTGCTTACACAGGAAGCAATGCTCGTACTGGTTCTAATGGTGGTACTGTGACACCAAAAGATGGTGTTTCTATCACAAAAGCAACCAATGAAAACATCATTGAAATTCAAAATGCTCTTTCTGTGAAGAATGGTGAAACTCTTACCAATGCTTTGATTGAGTACATTGGCCGTAACTATGAATACGAAAATCCTTCTCAATTATTCATCGGCGAACTTGCTGCTGCTGACGTGGACGAACTGGTTGCTCTTTGGCGTTGTATCAAAGCAAACCCAGAGCTTCTCACCGAACGTGACGGCGCAACTGTCTATCCTTTCTTTGCACGTCAAGGAACCTATCGTGAAGATTTGCTACGTATGGCAAACTACTTCAACGGTACCCGTGCCCATGGTGCTGACTCCTATGAAGCTCGTTTCATCTTAGATGAATCTGGTAATTTGGTTTACACCTATGCACAAGAAGGCATGTATGAAGTCTTGGTATGGTTGTCACAAATCCATGCTGAAGGTTTGATTAACCCAGATATCTACAGCAACGAAGCAAGCCCTAACATCCGTACTCAAATGTTCGGTAATGACGATGATGCAACCAAAACTGTTTATGGTTACATGACTTTTGACTGGATCTCTTCTACCACAGCTTCTTCTTTGAACACTGACACCACAGTGGTACTACCTCCTGTGGCTAATGTGAACGGTGTGTGGCAATACTTTGTTGACAACACTCGTGTTGTGAAACCTGATGGTTGGTCCATCTCTGCTTACAGTGGACATGACGATGCTTCTATCGAAGCTGCTTGTGCACTTCTTGACTACTACTTCACAGAAGAAGGTGCTTTGGTGCACAACTATGGTCTTCCTTTCAACCTTGCTTCTTTAGATGGTTATGAAGGTCCTGACGGAAACGACTATCCTATCTTCGATGATTGGATTCAAGAAACAAGTAACAACACAAACAACGGTGACATTTCTTCCTTCCTACGTGACTGGATGGGCTCTCACCTTGCAATCGGCTATCAAAAAGACATCGGCTTTGAATACCAAACAACTGGCGACCAAGGTATGGCTTCTTGGGAATTGATCAATGGTTCTACCACTGGCTATCCTAGCTATTCTGGTGCTGGTCCTGAAGGAGATAATCCTAACTACTATTATCTCTCTCCAACCGTGATTCCTTTGAACGAACGTCAAATTGATACAGTTGCAACACAAACCAAAATTGATGACGAAGATACTGCAGAGTTCCTGTTCAATATCATTCGTTACCAAGCATTAGGTAATGCAAGTGGTGGTGCTTCCATGGCTTACAATTATGATGAATATCTAAAATTCTTCACTGACGCTGGGCTTGACCTTTATGTCAGCACCTATCAAACAGCTTACGATCTAATGCAACAAGGTTAGTAATACAATCTAAATCAAGGGGAGGGGGAAACTCCTCCCCTTAGAGCAAAGAAAGCAGGGGTTGCTATGCAGAAAAATATGAGAAGACAAAAGATGTTATATTACCTATTTCTTTTAAATTCTTTGGTGATATTAATCTTTACCCTCGGTTTTATGACCGACTATTCTGATTTGTTTGGCCTTCAATTAGAAGCGAATAAGCCAATCGCAGAATTTTATGGTGTTCTGATGCAAGGTTTCATTAAAAATGCGTTTGTCCTAGCACTGATTGTCATTTTTGGTTATGTTTGTATCCGAGGACTAGAAATAAATAAAAAAATTCCAGATAAATTCGCTCTAGTGATCGCTGGATTCTTTTTATTGATTGCACTTGGCAGTTCTATTTGGGCTATCATGTCAATGCAAAGTTTACAAAGCGTGTATTTGGGACTAAATTTCGAAGATTTAATCCGTGAAAGTGGCGCAGAGCATATCATACAAACCCGTGCATTCAGTCTGGGGACTGGACTGTATGGATATCAAGGAGTATTATCAGCAGCATTCATAGGAGTGCTTGCCAGTAATCATTTCACCTTTATGAAAAAATATGGGGAGGTGGCAGAATGAGTTCTTCAAAAAATAGTCCAGAACGCAAAGAAAAGTTAATTGAAATTTCTTTGTATCAAACAAGCGCAACAGCTTATAAAATGGTGTTGCTTGCAGTGGCAACTGAAATGTATTATGTCATAACAGTGCTGGGAAACATAGAAATTAACTATTTAGTTGGTGCGATTACTATGCTTAACATTGCAATTTTGTTTATGTTATTTACAATCGCTATCAAAGTAAATGTTTATAGTGACTTGTGGACCAAAATCGGCTTTGGTTTGTCAGGGTATCTTGCCTTACGCAGTGGGGTGTTGTTGCCAGCGATTGTCAAGCCTTATGCTTCTTTGACTGCGATTTATGCAAGCTCTATTCTAACCTTCGCATTACTCTTTTTTGGTTGTATCACCAGTAGTCAAAAGATTAAAATGTATAACCAAGCAAAGGCAGGTGTTAAATCATGAAGGCTTTAAGTTTTAAAAATATTGATAAAATTTACTCTGGCAATGTGCAAGCAGTCTTTGACTTCAACTTGGAAGTGGAAGAAGGGGAATTCATTGTCTTTGTCGGTCCTTCTGGTTGTGGTAAATCCACTATCTTGCGTATGATTGCAGGATTAGAAGAAATTTCTGGGGGTACTCTTTCTGTTGGAGATAAAGTCATCAACAAAGTTGCACCTCAAGATAGAGATATCGCCTTTGTGTTCCAAAACTATGCACTTTACGGAAATTTGACCGTTTATGACAACATTGGTATGAGTATGAAAGTACGTCATGAAGACCAAGTGGATATCCACGATGTTGTCATTCCCACAGCAGAAATGCTTGGTTTGTCAGATTATCTGAATCGTTATCCTGATATGCTGTCTGGTGGACAAAAGCAACGGGTGGCATTGGGACGTGCGATCACACGTCACCCCAAAGTCTTTTTGATGGACGAACCATTGTCAAACTTGGATGCAAAGCTTCGTGCTTCTACCCGTGTGGAAATTCTGGAAATGCAACGTAAGCTAGGTGTGACCACTGTTTATGTGACCCATGACCAAGTGGAAGCTATGGCTATGGCAGATAGAATTGTTCTGTTAAAATTAGGACGTGTACAGCAAATTGATACACCTGCGAATGTTTACAATGACCCTGCCAATATGTTTGTGGCAAGTTTCATTGGAACTCCTCAAATCAATTTTATCAATGGTAAAATTGAGAAGGATGTTTTTGTGGCTGGATCTATGAGATTACCTTTGACAGCGGCACAAGAAAAAGCTCTTGCAGGTCGCAGTGATGTTGTTTTGGGGATGCGTCCTGAAAATATCTATGTTTGTACAGATGATATGACACCCACTGTGGAATTGCCTGTGACAAATTATGTTTACTTTGGTGATAGCACCACCCTTACCATTGATTTAGATGGTCAAGATATTCAAGCGAAAGTTCGTGTGAATGACGATGTGAATGCTTATCTTGGAACTAAGAAATTATTCTTAAATTCAGAAAAAGCACTTTACTTCGACCCAGTCACCGAAGAAGCAATCAGAGTAGGAGGTACTTGAGTATGATCAGTAGTATTAAATATTCCATCTCTAATTTTACCTTTTTGGGGATTGCTAAATTTTTGGTTGTTCTTGTGGGGATTGGCAATATGATTTTAATGCCTACCTACAGTGCAGCACTTCTTTTATTAGAAAACCAAATCTGTGGTTTTATTATGTTTTTGTTTATTCTGTGTGGATTAGTTTCTGCCTTTGGTGCCTTGCGTACTGATGGAGAAGACATCAAAAAAACCATTTTTACCATTCTTGCCTCTGTTGCTAGTATTGGTATGGGGATTTATTTGAATATTATTTGTATGAATGCCCTGAATACGCAACCTTCTTTGGATATTAACAAATTTCCAGAACAATTCACTGTTGTGGGAAATGCAATCAACCTTTCTGTGGTGGTTTGTGTTGCTTATGGTATTGGCTTACTGGCTGTTATCATTGTGCAAGCACAAACTTCCATGAAAAAAAAGAAAAAAGAAGCAGAGGCGACTTAAGTCCTTTTGTTCAAACAATGTCCGTAAGAAGATCATCTAACGGCTTGGATCAATTATTTGGTTCAAGCCGTTGAAACAAAGGATTAGCAGAGACAAACCTTTGCTTTTCCAAAGAGTAAACGAGGTGTTTATGAGTACAACGAGAAAAAAAATACGATTTTCAGAGGAATTTAAAGCCGGTCTGCTGCAATGGTGGGTGGTTGGTGCTGTCTATTTCTTTATCGGATTTGGTACAGGCGTGGCTAATACTGGGGCGATTGATTTTATCTTTTTCCTAGGTGTTAGCATTGCAATTGCACATATCGTGGTGTTTTATCCCATCGCTTACAACATGTTTACCCTAAGTCGTAGGGGAGAAATTATCAACAAAAAATATTTCCAACGAACCATTCCTCAAAATGTCATGTTGTCATTGGGTGAAGTGTTTCGCTGTATGGGAATTACGATTCTGGTTTATTTCACCTATCATTGGATCAATGTGGGGCTGGTTGCCATAACAAATGATGTAGAAGGCACAGTTTTGCTCCCAGGAGAGCCTGTGCTTTTTGCCATATTTTTTATGTTCTATTTTACTTTGTCAAAGAGTATCATGGATAGACTATTGGAATTATTGGATAAAACAAAAAAGGAGGAAAAATAAGTGAGTCAAAATGAACTGATTTTTATTGGAGATCTAAAACCTTACCTAGATGGTCTGGAGGGTGGATATAAAATTCGCTATGACCGTTTGAAAGTGGAATGTGAACGTTATTTTACCATGGATCTGCCAAAGGAACATCCCCCCAAAAGTATTACTTATATGGGGATCAATATTGTGAACCTTTCTCTTTGTTATCTCCTAACGAAAGAAGATCGCTATTTAAATGAAGCACGTCGTTGGATGCAAACAGTCCTTGGTTATGAAAAATGGGGTAATGTTCATATGGTGAACCTTGACCTTAGTGCTTCTTGGATTTTATGGGGACTTTCTTTAGGATATGACTGGTTGCAACCTTATTTAGAGAAAGACGAAGCCAAAGCAATCCAAGATAAAATTGCAAATCACGCTAAAATCATGTATGACCATCATGTGAATAACGATCATGGTTGGCCTGTGAATTATGGACAAAACCATAACTGGATCAACCTAAATGGTGTGGCAACAGCAGGTTATGTCTTGCAAAAACACGCTGGTATTGGCAGTGACTATGTGAAAGCAGCAGAAATCAATTTTGGAAAAGTGTTTGAACTGATGCCAGAAGATGGTTCTAACTATGAAGGTGTGACCTATTGGCGTTATGGTGGTATGTGGCTCTTTATCTATGCTCATTTGGCAAAAAAACACTCCTCTGTTGATTTGTTCAAAAGCTGTAATTACTTGAAAAATACCTTCTATTATCGTCTGTACCAAAGTGCAGGTAACATGGCAACTCAAATTGATTTTGGTGATTGTCATGACCGTCACAGTTGTCATACAGCTTTGGTGTATTACAAAACAGCTTCTGAGTATAATGATGGCTATGCCCAACATTTTGGTGATCTAGCCACCACCGAATATTTAGAACAAGAAGCAACACAAAGTAAGGTAAAACCAGGTATTTTGCCAGAAGCAGGACTAGAATTCCTGTTCTATAATCCTTCTGTTGCCTCTAAATCCTTTGATGATTTGCCACTTTATCGTAAGTTTGATGATCTGGGAATTGTTTCTCTTCGTAGTGGATTTACCAGTGATGACCGTGTTTTCTCTATGAAATGTGGTTATCCAGGTGGGAAAGACCAATGGATGGCATATGCCAACAACACCTATCCTGGGATGTCCTTGTCTCTCAGCCATCACCATCCTGATAACTTGAGTTATGTTCTTTGCCAAGGGAAAGAGTATTTCACCCGTGAAGATGGCTATAATCGTAACATTATGGCAACTCAACACAGTGTTTTGTTGGTAGATGGACAATATACTGACGTAGAAGACCAAAATGATACTTATGTACAAGCAATGAAAAAGCGTTTGGAAGCAAATCCAAACATGAATCTTGCTGAAAGTTTCAAAGGTACTTGCTCTGATGTGGAAGAAAAAGATGGTATTCTGACTTTCTGTGGTGAAACAGCAGGGGTTTATCCTCCTGACCTGAAAATGAAAGAAGTCAGCCGTCGTTATGTGACCAACAAAGACTTGGATTTCATCATGATGGTAGACGTTTTCGAAAGTGAAACACCACACATTTATGGCTGTGTCACCAATACAGAAATTCCAATGACAGTCCAAAAAGATGGCAGCAAAACTCTGCCCATGGGTGCAAATACTGCAAGTTATTATGTGATGTCTGGGGAAGCAATCGGGCAAAAAGAAGTCAAACACCACATTGAAGCAGTGATGACAACCCAAGAACCTGACAACAAATGTATTGTGGACATGGTCAGCACAGTCACAGAATCAAAATCACCTTGTACCAAACAAAGCATGGTAGAGTTTTTAACCCTTAGCGATCGTGCTACCATGACGATTGGTGATGGAGAAGTGACAATCAAAACCGACAAAGCAAGTTATCAATGCTATCTTGCAGAAAAAGCACCAGCTGCTGCAGGGGAAAAAGCAGGTACTGTGGTTGTTGCTGTGGATGCTAAAAACTGGATTTGGATGGGCTAAGATATGAATTATGTAAATGATAGATTTATTGAATTGATGGGGAGCGACCCAAGTAATAAAGCTGTTTTGACAGAGATGGAAGCTGAAGTTCGTGATTATATGTCAGATTTTTCTGATGATCCTTCCATCACCAGCCGTTGGGGGCATATTTATTTCTGTAATGACGATGGTGGACGTTTGATCTATAATCACAAGGAAAAGAATGTCCATCGCTGTGAAGTTTGTGGACAAGTATTCCAAAGTGAAGAGTATGATGGTGTTTGGCAGTATTTCTATCGCAATCAAGCCATTGTGGTGTCTCTTGTTTCTGCGCTGTGCTTTAAAGCAACAGGCAACAAAGAATTTTTAGACTATACCAAAGATATCATTACTTTTTATGCCGATCATTATTTAGAGTTTGAAATCCATCGTAAAGAAGGAGATCACTATAAAGATTACGAAACCATGGCTTGGGGTTCCAGTCGTATTATGCCACAAGGTCTGAATGAGTCCATTGTGGGAATCCGTGTGGCGCAAGCTTATGAAATCATCAAAGAGGACATTGATGATGCATTTAAAACCAAGATTTTTGATTGGTTCCAAGAAATGTGTCGTCTTTTGAAACCACAAGTGGATCAAATCCATAACATTCGTGTGTGGAACGATGCTGCGATTGGGATTATGGGCTTCGTTTGTGGAGACAAAGAGTTGGTTGATTTTGCATTCAATGGTGAATTTGGCTTGAACAATCAAATGGCACAAGGGGTTACGAAGGACTATTTCTGGTACGAAGGTTCTACCCACTATAACTACTTCTTGTTAGAAGGGGTTTGTTACTTGGTGCTGTTTGCTCATCTGTATAATTACGAAATGGATGCAAAATGTAAAGACACCATTTTGAAAATGTACGAAAAAGGTGCAGAATTCACTTTTGACAATGGATATTTCCCCAATCCAAACGATGGTTGGCCTGATTTGAATCTGAAAACTTATAGTTATCAGTATCACACAATGGCTCGTGTTGCTGGTGAAAACAGCAAACTGGGTAATATCATCAAAGCAATCGAAAAAATTGAGGCGCCTCGTACTATTTTACCACTTTCTGATGCTTATTATCTCAATAACATCACCCCTGTGGAGAAACTGCTCTTCAATCCAGACTTTGATTATAACAATTACAAAGAAATTGAGCGTGCAGAAACCAACTATCCAAATTCAAATTACACCATGCTTCGTAATGGGAAGTTAAATCTCTTCTTGAAGTATGGCTTGAATGCCAAGTCCCACGCACACCCTGATATTATGGGGATTGAGGTGGTTTACGGCAAAACAAGAATCAGCCGTGACTTGTCTAATGCTGGGTATCGTTCTCGTCTTTGTAATGAATGGCATCGGAAAACACTATGCCATAATACAGTGGTTTGTGACGGAGAAGACATTGCTTCTTTCCAACCTGGGGAATGTTTGGAGTATGGTGACCACCATGTGAAAGCACGTGCAGGTGTCTATCCAGAAGAAAATCACAATGTTTTCTATGGTAGAGAAATCACCATTGGTACCAATACTGTGGAGGATACTTTCACAGTGGAAAGTAAAGATAGTCATAATTACGACTATGTTTACCATTTAGAAAGTCAATTTAAAGTGACTTGCGCCATTGCTATGGAGGATGGAACTTTAGGTTATGATAAAAACGGATATCAACATGTGATTTCTTGCAAGCAAATTCTGGGTGATCCAGAAGAAGTGGTTTTGACTGCTGAAGCGGATGAAATTACTGTCACTTTGACCTTTGATACCAAAGGAAAAGAGGCATTTTTGCTAGAAACCATGGACAATCCTGTGAACCAACGTCGTACAACCCTGTTACTTCGTGAAAAGGGAACGAATATCACTTATAAAATGAAGATGAATGTAAAGGAGAATTAAGAATGCCACAAAATTATTTTATTAACAGCGAAATCCAAGGAAAAGAAGTCGCTGAGGGAGTCACTCGTAAAATTCTTGCCTATAACGACAAGTTAATGGTTTGTGAACTCTGTTTTGAAAAAGGCGCAGTGGGCGCATTGCATGAGCATTTTCATGACCAATGTACCTATATTATCGAAGGTAAATTCGAGTTTGATATCGGAGGCAATAAAATGGTGGTGGGTCCTGGGGACAGCACTTATAAAGAGCCACACATTGTCCACGGGGCTGTCTGCTTGGAAGCAGGGAAGCTTATCGACATTTTCACCCCACAACGGGATGATTTTCTAGCGTAAGTTAAGGAGTCGCTCTAGTTCTAGAGTTCCATAACGGAACCTTCAATACTAATTTTTCCAGTATTCGGAGGACCGGCAACACATCACAATCCCTCATCTCCAAATTTTTTCAAAAATTGCCCCACAAATTCGCTGAATTTCTCGGCAATCCACACAGGATTACACTCAAAATTCAACTTTTTGTGGAACAATTTATATTGAAATTTGAACATGGGAATTATGAGGTATTGCCGAATATACAATATCGCTCCCCAAAAGGGGAAGCAAAAAGGAGTCAAAATAATATGAGTAAAATTGCAGTAATCACAGGTGCTACCGGCGGAATCGGTAGAAAGAACGCATTGGAATTGGGCCGCATGGGTTATACCGTCATCATTAACGGTATTGACGACAACCAAGCGAAAGAATGTATTTCTTTGCTAGAAGCAGAAAAAATCACTTGTGAATACATGAACTTCAATGTCTGCGACGAAGAAGCTATGGACAAAGGCATCAAAGCAATCGGCGAAAAATATGGCGTGATTGATGTTCTTGTGAACAATGCAGGTGGTTTGGGTGGCCGTCAACGTTTCGAAGAAATGGAAACTTCTTTCTTCCGTAATGTTATGGCATTAAACCTTGACAGTGCTTTCTTTGCAAGCCGTGCAGCCATTCCTTACTTGAAAAAGAGCCAAAACAATCCTTGTATCATCAACTTCTGCTCTAACGCTTCTTATAACGGCGGTGGTCCTGGTGCTGGTATCTATGGTGTTTCTAAAGGTGGCGTTTTGCTTCTGACTCGTGCACTTGCAAAAGATTTGGCAGAATACGGCATCCGTGTCAACGCTGTCAGCCCTGGTACCATTGACACTGATTTCCATGCTCAAATCAAAGCTACAAAACCAGAAGTCTTTGAAAGCTGGAAAAACAACATCCTTCTGAAACGTTTGGGACAACCAGAAGAAGTTGCTAGCGTTGTTGGCTTCTTGGTCAGCGAAAAAGCTTCTTTCCTCACTGGCGAAGTTATCCAAATCAACGGTGGTCAAGACTTCATGTAATCCCTAAAATTTCTGAAAAGAAAAAAACTTCTTTGAAAAAAGAAGCTTAGGAATCGTAAAACCCTACAACTTTGAGAATCTTTTCAAGGCTGTAGGGTTTTTATGAATATGAAGGTAATTTCATCCTCGCTTCTAAGTAGCTTTAATTTATTTGAAAAGAGGAATGAGTCGGTGTTGCCTTGAAAAAGAAAGGACAGATTGCAAATGTTATACGATAAAAAATTCTCTGAAGAACAAATCGCAAAGCATCAACAAGAACAAAAAGATTTGGTGCTGAAAAAATTTGATGAAAAAGACGCTTGGGAGATGGGGGTCTTTATGCAAGGCGAAGCTGCGAAAAACAATTATCCAGTGGGGATGTCTATCAGTTTGAATCATAAAAAAGTGTTTCACTGCATGATGCCCAATACGGCACCTCTCAGCGATGATTGGCTTTGTCGTAAAGAGAATACTGTTTATAAATTTTTCAAAAGCTCTTTTGAAATGGCATATTTTTTGGATAAAAACGAGCAAACAGTCCACAGTCGTTATGGCTTAGCCCATGAAGACTATGCCATTGCAGGGGGCGGGCTACCTATCACTGTGGAAGGCGTGGGTGTTGTGGGGGCTGTGGCTGTCACAGGCTTGTCACAAGAAAACGACCACGGCTTGGCTGCTGCTGGGCTTGCTTATTTGAAAAGCAAAGAGTGAAATAGATGCAAAGAAGGCTGTGTCATCCAATCATGGTGACGCAGCCTTATCTTGTTGACTTTTGGAGTGAAATAAGGTAGAATAAACTTGTAACAAGTGGAAAGTGTGTTGCACGTTTGTACCTTGCTTTGCACTAAATTTATAAAAACGACCAAAAGGAGAGTTCTCATGCTTTATATTGAATACCCAAAATGTTCTACTTGCAGCAAGTATAAAAAAGAATTGACAGAAGGGGGGATTACTTTAGAAACGAGACATATCGTGGAAGACAATCCTTCTCCAGAGGAAATCCAATCCTTTCATGAAAAAAGTGCTTTGGATATTAAGAAATTTTTCAATACCTCTGGTATGAAATACCGTGAATTGGGTTTGAAAGATAAATTACCCACCATGACCTTAGAAGAAAAATATCAAGTATTAGCCAGTGATGGTATGCTGTTGAAACGCCCTATCTTAGTGACAGAAAGCACAGTTCTCTTGGGAAAAGAGGTACTGAAGGCACTATAAACGGTAGACTTATTGGGAAGAATTCCTTCTAAACTTGCCTGAATAAAATTAGTCTTTCTTTTTTTGATACAAGCAGTAGCGATAGAAGATGGACAAATCTTCTTTTCGATTGGATTTGTCACGAAGAGTCCAATCTTCCTTGTCGTCTAAAGAGGGAAAATAGCAGTCAGCAGGATAGTTTCCTTCTACTTTTGTCACTAAGGCCTCTGTGCAATAGGGCAAAAAAGCTTGGTAAATACTGGCACCTCCGACGACATAAACCATTTCATTGGGGCTTAGAGCGGCTAAGGTTTCTTCCACTGAAGAAAAGACCTCAGCCCCTGATATGGTATATTCAGGATTCCGAGAAAGAATGATATTGCGCCGATTGGGTAATGGCTTTTTACTGGGAAAAGTGTCTAGGGTTTTTCGTCCTAGAATGATGGTGTTTCCTGTGGTGAATTCTTTGAATCTTTTGAGATCCTCGGTAATGAAAACGTTCTGTTTCCCCTCATTACCGATTCCCCAGTTTTGATCTACCAACACAATCGCTTTCATGTGATACCTCCGAAAATTTTATTGAGGGAACCTCTAAAAACCCCTAAACAACAGTAAAATAATTCCTTTGCCCTAATTGTTACCCTGAAAAAGTTCTGAATCCACCTAGGATTTAGAACTTTTTCAGAACAATCTAAGAATGAAAATTTGTACTCTTGTCCCCAAAAGGTTTTTTAGATGTTCCCTTGATTACAGTGAATCAGACTTTTTTTGACCCAAATATGATGTCTGGTAAACAAAATATGGATCAGGATGAAACGATGTTTTGTCATTGCCTTTTGTCAGTGGTTTTCTTTTGAAAATCGCTGGCAATTTGTTTTTTCTGATCTCTGCTAAAAAAATCAGGAGTAGGGAAAAGGCTACTAACTAAATTTGTGTGCTTGTCCCCAGGAGTTTTTAGAGTTTTTATTTAGAAAGAGCGTTGGTTGAAGTTAAATTTCTCAATCAGATTAGACATCAGCTGGGCTTGTGTGGATAGTTCCTCGGTAGCGGCGGAGGATTCTTCACTGATTGCTGCATTTTGATGGACCACATGGGAAATTTGCTCCATACCTCGGTGAATGTTGTTGATTGCTTGTGACTGGTCATTGGTGGAATGGGTGATGTTGCTCATATTTTGGACAAAGTCTTGTGCTTCGTCCACAATGTGCTGTAAACCTCCAGAGGTATCATGTGCCAAATCTGCACTAGAGGTGACGAAAATCTCCATTTCTGTTATGATTCTACTGGTATCACGCACAGCTTCTGAGGTTCGAATAGATAAATTTCGTACTTCGTCTGCCACCACAGCAAAGCCTCGGCCAGACTCTCCTGCTCTGGCTGCTTCGACAGCGGCATTCAAGGCGAGTATATTGGTTTGAAAAGCCACATCTTCGATGACTTTGATAATCCGTGAGACTTCGTTGCTGTGGTTTTTGATTTCTTGTACATTTGTGGCTAGGTTTTTCATTTTGTCATTATTAGTGAGGATATTTCCTGTGATACTACTAGCATAATCTGATATTTTATTGGAATAATTCGCTGTTTCGCTTATTTCACGGTCGATGGTTGTAATGAGATGATTCATTTGCTCAATACTAGAAGCCTGTTCTTGGGAGCCATTTGCCAAGGCTCCAGCGCCGTTGGAGATTTGGATGGCTCCTGTTCCAACTTCTTTTACTGCTTCTTTCAATTCTGACAAGGACACTGTCATTAACTCTTCAAAAGCCACCATGGAGTCATAAACAGGTTTATAATCTCCTATATATTCCACAGAACGATCCACGTATATTTTTCCCTGAGAAAAATGAGTCACAGTCGTGGAAACATGGTTTATATAGGTAAATAAAGTATCTATCATGGTATGAATATCATTGACCAAAGAGCCCAGTTCGTCATTAGAGGGATGGTCCAGTTTGCTTTGCAAGTTTCCTTGTGCAATATCGTGCATATAGGCAGAGATGCCTTTGATGGGGCTTAATTTTTTGTGGAGAAATTTTGCGGCAAACCACAAAGTGCCTAAAAAGCAAATGGTTTGTACCACAATCAATGCAAGGATTTCTTGGGTGGATTGTTGTTCTATATCGGTGATTAGGAACCATCCTATATTAGCAACTGAATTTGCGATTGCGATCATGACTGCGATTTGTGCTGTCACATCAAATGTTAAAGATCTCACTTTTTGGTTATTTTCCATTTTTCACTACTCCTGTGCCAAATTTTCTCATCTTAAATTATACAGCTCTTGGCTGATTTTGTCAATGGAAATTTTAAAAGAGGTTTATTGAAAAGTGCTATTTTCCAAAATTTTCAAAAACTTTTTGATAAATTCGCTGTAATTTTCTTTTTCTGCAGAAGATTCTGATGAAATTTCTACTTTTCCAGAGTCCTTAGGCAGTTATTTTCAGAAAAAACTTTTTTTGGAAGCATGAAATATTTTACTTGCTTTACGACAAAAAATGTGGTATAGTTTCTTAGAATTGTTTTATAGCATCTTGAATTAAGTTTGACCATCTCAAACTTGTAAGCAACAGCTTTGCTGTTGTTTGCAGAAATAATGACTTTATCATTATTTCTGCTTCAATCTTGCTCAATAGTCAATTTGACAGTGATTTTCCAAAGAAAATCATTTTTCAAGTTGCTACATCAAACACGGACTGTATGACAGCCTATTTGTTGAAACTGTGATACGTTCCCTAAAGGCAGTTTAGAAGGAGAGAATGAAATGGATAGAAAAAAATTTTATGATGTTTATTTTGGCAATCATAAAAATCCGTGTGTGATAACTGATCGAGATACCCATGAGTGTCTTTTTGCCAACGATGTATTTTTTAAAGTTTATAAAGTAAGCAGAGACATCGTCGGAAATAATTTCTATGATTATGTCCCTTTGATCGAGAATCATATGGAGGAAGAAATCCCTAATTGGGATGAAGAGTATTATTACGAGACAGATTCTTATAATGTACGGTTGAATCGTCAATTTTTAATGCGAGCTGTTTATAACAAAATCGACAATACCATTTTTTGTGAAGCAATCCCAGTGGAGAATGATTTAGAAAAAAATTCTAATTTCGAAGATGCAATGACTCGCTGTATGGATATCTATCAGCAACCAGAAGAAACCGTTATGATTTCTTTTATGGAGTTGCTTTGTGATTTTTATGAATGTGAGCGAGCCTATGTCTATCGTTTCAACTTTCAGGATAGCACGATAAATTGTGTCTCCCAGTGGTGTTTAGACCCCAATTTCCGAGTTACTGAAGAAGTAGGGACCAAAATGGACGCTACCTTTTTGATTGACTGGATTCAAGAGGAACATGTTGCAGGCATTGTCTCTGCTGACAGTGAAAAGCCAGATTTCCCCAAAGACTCTACATTAGCAAAAATCATGAATACATTTAAAATGAGAAATCTTGCCCTTTGTAATGTGGAAGATTCTAATCACAAAGTGGTGGGCGTTGTGGGGCTGAGTAACCGAAAGGACTGCAATCAAATCCTAGATCGCAGATTGCTGAATACGATTTCCAAATTTGTGGCACTGGATGTGACCCAACAAACTGTGAATACAAACCTGTTCCAAGTGGAAAACCGAGATGTGTTGACAGGCATGTACAATCGCTTTGCTTATGATAAGAAAGTGACTTCCATTCAAAAGGAACAACCCCAA
This sequence comes from Eubacteriales bacterium, assembly GCA_044432725.1. GTDB lineage: Bacteria > Bacillota > Clostridia > Oscillospirales > Oscillospiraceae > JAWXUK01. The sequence goes on along the minus strand of JAWXUL010000019.1, from coordinate 7,575 downwards.
AAATTGGGGGTGATTTCTGTGAACATCAACGGACTGAAAAATATCAACAATAATCTGGGGAACGAGGCAGGGGACGAGCATATCAAAAAATCCGGCAAAAAAATCCAGTCCCACTTTGGCTTTGATATTTTCCGTGTATCAGGTGATGAATTTATTGGACTTGCCAGTGATGTGGACAAGGAAGAGTTTGAATACAAGGTTGCCACCATGCAACGTGAATTGCGTGAGGAAGGCAACTATGATTTCTCTATGGGTAGTTGTTGGGCAGAGGGGAAATACGATTACGTCAGCTTATTGCGTGAAGCAGACAGCGTGATGTATATCAACAAGCAAGAATATTATGCTGCTGGGCTTCGCACCCTGTCCTCGGTCAGTAGCGTTATCTTACGGGATTTGCTCAGCTTTTTGGAAAATGACGAGTTTATGATTTATCTGCAACCACAGGTTCGTTTGGAAGATGGCTCTTTGCATGGTGCAGAAGCGTTGATCAGACGTTTTGACAAAACCAATCAGAAGATGGTGTTCCCAGATCAATTTATCTCTATGTATGAGCAAGCCAGTGTGATTCGTCATATTGACTTATTTGTGGTAGAAACAGTGTGTCAACTCTTAGCAAAATGGGAAGACATGGAGAAAGGGATTCCTATTTCTGTGAATTTAAGTCGTGTCACCTTGCAAGAATTTGGGATAGTGGATACTATCGTTAAAATCTGCGATAAACACAATGTCCCCCATTCCTTGCTGGTTATTGAAGTGACAGAGCGTGTGGGCTTGATTGAAAACGATGTACCATCAGCACTTGTGACTGATTTTATCGACCATGGTTTCACCATTTCCTTGGACGATTTTGGCTGTGCCTATTCCAATATTGTCACCTTAGCACAAATCGAAGTGGACGAGGTGAAATTGGATAAAAGTTTGGTAGATAACTTGACCACCAACCGGAAAAATCATATTCTGGTGAAAAATGTCTTGTCCATGTGCGAAGAGCTAGAGGGCATGTCCACTCTGGCTGAGGGGATTGAAGATGAGGAACAATCTGACCTCCTCCATGAATTAGGCTGTCATTTAGGACAAGGGTATTTTTACTCACGTCCTATGCCAGTAGAAGATTTTGAAAATGAGTATATTTTTCAGGAAGCTTCTGTGAATGTTTAAACAATCCTTCTAAAATCACTACTTAAATGTGAAAAAACCCACTTTGCTTTCATGCAAGGTGGGTTTTTATGGTTGTTTCGGGATTTTTAATCAGCCCAGATCACTGGAGTATATCGTTGCAATATCTTTCCCCAAGGCTTTGGATTGATAGAGAGCCTTGTCAGCTTTGTCATAAAGTGTTTCATAAGTAGTGCCATGCTCTGGATAAAGGGCAATCCCTATGCTTGCTTTTACTTTGCTTCTTTGGTCACCATAAGTGAAATCTCTTCGTAAAGAATGTAGAATTGCTTCTGCTCTTTCTTTTACTGTTTCCTGATTTGGGGCAAACTGGAAGAACACCACAAATTCATCTCCACCCACTCGCCCCAGTCGATCTTGAGAACGAATACAATTCATGATACGCTTGCAGGTGGCTTCCAGTAAAAAATCACCGAACACATGACCCAAGGTGTCGTTCACACCTTTAAAGTTGTCCAGATCTAGGAAAAGTAAGGCGAATTTATCACTGACTACGGCTCTTTCGATTTTTGAAGTCACTAATTCTAAGAAAGACTGCTTGTTCAGTGCTGTGGTTAAGGCATCGTAATGGGCTTTTGTTTCAATGTCTACATATTTCTGAATATTTTCTGATTTCCCGATGACAGAGATTACTTTTCCCTCTCCATTAAACAGTGGGCTTGCTTGTAGATGATATTTTTCAAAGGAACCATCTGTAAATTGAAAACGTGGTTCAAAACTGGCAGCAGTTCCGTCCATGACTCGGTAGATAAAGGCGAGATAGCCTTCTAAGTCATCAGGGTGGACCAGTCTGGTGTTTCGCATACATTCAGGAAATCCTGACATTTCAGGTAAAAGGTCAACAAATTTAGAGATATCACCACGGTGAATCAAAATACGATTGTCTACATCCACACGGAATAACAAATCTTTTGAAAATTGTTGCATGATATCGAAAAATTGTTGGTCATACTCGATTTTTTTCATCAAATCGCTTTGTTTTCTAGCACTGATTAACACACCATACAATTTTCCGTCGTAAGTTGATTTAAAGGCATTAAAACGGAACAGTTGAAAGAATCCATCTTCTAAACTGATTTCAATATCAATGTCACATTCTCCATCTTCGTCAATTTGCTGGTTTAGTGTTTGTAGGAAGGAGACTCTTTTATCTTCTTGTAAAATGGAAACAAAAGAAGCGTTATGCTCCTGTTCAAATTCATGTTTTTCCATACGTACATATTGATAGCAACGAGCATTGCCGTAAGTGGTGGTTAATTCGCTGTTATGCTCCAGAGAAAAGATAGGATTATCAAATAACTCCACCAGCTGTTTGATCTTGGAATCTCTCATTTGACAGTTTTCCTTGATAATCAGAAAAAGCAAGCTGTCATTCACATTACAAATCTCGATATGGCAAGGAAATTCTTCCCCAGAGGCTTTGATGGATTTGACATGATTCATTGCACTTCCCTTGGCTGTATTCAGATCATGGAGCACAGAAGCTAGTGTTTCATTTTCTAGGTTTGGTTGAAATAAAGATTCTAATTCTGGATATACCCCAGCAGTTTGGTAAAAAGAGCGAGCCAATTTGTTACCATCTAAAATTTCAGTTGTTTTTCGATCAATCAGTAGATAGGCATAGATTTGACTATCTACGATGTGTAAGCTGTTTGAATACATGATAGATACACCTCAATTACATTTATTATACTTCTATTATACCTCGATTTAACAAAAAAATCAATGTTTATTTTGTTAATTTTTATAAATATATGGTGAAAAGAGAGTAGACATTTCTGGTATTTTGTGATATGATATTTGTTATATATTGTGTTCTGATAGAAAAAGTAAGGAGAGAGGCAAGGTATGGAAACCAGAGAAATATTTGAAGTCATGACAAACGACTGTAGTAATGCGTCTTATGTGATGGATTATGACACAGAAGAATTAGTTTATATCAATCAAGCGATGGAAAAGAAATTCCAGATCTTTGAAGAATATAAAGGGAAAAAAGCCTATGAGGTCATTCCTTTTTTTATGGATATCTGTGGTTTTGAAGACAAAAGTCTGGTTCAGGAAGGCACATTCTTAGAAACTGTCTTTACCAGTGACGTAGCCAATGCAAATTTCCGTACAAAAGCGATTATTTGGAATATTTCTGGAAAGAAATATATTTACACAAAGTATTTTCTGGCGCCTTCTAATGACAAGAAAAAAGAAGCTGAAAATCTCTTCGAGCGTGCCATTGCACAGTGCTTAGAAGTCTTGAGCGACAGCTCGAAGCCTACGATTTATGGCTTGCTTGAATTGATTGGGCAGTTTTATTCCTGTCATCACAGTTATATTTACGAGTTTGACAAGGAAAATCAAAGCTTAACCAATTATTATCTCTGGTCCCATGACAATAGTTTAAGAGAAATGCCAGAAAACACCAATCAGTTAAGTTTATCTGATTTTATTCATTGGTTAGAAACAGATTATAACCGTGGGAAAAATGTAATCAATTTAGATTGCACCAATTTTATCTATGCCACTGACACCATCGAAGCAAAAATTTTACATGGCTATCAAGTGGAAAATTTGACGATTGCCAAATTATGGGATAAAGATGGTGTGTTGCAGGGGGTGATTGGGCTGACCAATCGACCAGATGTGATGTATGATGATCGATTATTGCAAGCAGTTTCTCATTTTATCATGGAGCAATTCAACCAAAATAATCTAGTAGAAGCCATGGAAGAATGGAATGATATTGATCTGTTGACCGGCTTTTATGGGCGAGGGAAGTACACCCAAAAATTGATCTCTTATGAACAAAATCCACCAAAGTCTTTGGGCGTCATTTTTGTGAATCTGAATGGACTTCGTACCACCAATGAATATCTTGGTTATGAAGCAGGGGACGAGCAACTAAAGAAAACCTCTAATATTTTGAATGAGTATTTCAATAGTTCCTTTTATCGGGTGACTGGGGATGAGTTTATTGGCTTTGTGGAGGATTGTGACAAAGATATTTTTGAAGAAACGGTGGATAGTTTGCACAAGCGTTTGAAAGAGCAGCATAACGAAGCCACATTTTCCTTTGGGCATAGCTGGGAAAAGAAAGATTATTCTGTCACTAATATGATCAAAGTGGCGGATGCTGTAATGTTGATTAATAAACAGGCATTTTACCACGAGCAAATATCAGATACAGAAAAAATCACCAATGCTATTTTAAAAGATTTGTTTTCAGCACTGTCAAATCATGAATTTTTAGTCTATTTACAACCACAAGTGGACTTGAAAACGGAGAAAGTGGTGGGGGCAGAAGCCTTGATCCGTCGCTTTGACAAGAAAAAAGACAAAATGGTCTTTCCTGATAGCTTTATTCCTCTTTACGAAAAGAATTCTGTGATTCGCCATGTTGACCTTTTTGTTTTGGAAGAAGTGGCAAAAATCATCCAGTCATGGCTGAAAATTGGGAAAGAAATCCCCATTTCTGTGAATTTGAGCCGTGTTACTTTAATGGAGCATGGTATTGTGCAAACTTTGACAGAGATTGTGGACAAGTACCAAATTCCTCATCATTTGGTCATTATGGAAATCACAGAGCGTGTGGGATTGATTGAAAACGATGTGGCTTCCTCTTTGGTGAAAGAATTTCAAGGAAATCACTTCAAGCTGTCCCTAGATGATTTTGGTTGTGCTTATTCCAATATCGTTACCTTGGCAAAAATTGAATTTGATGAAGTGAAAATCGATAAAAGCTTAGTAGATGATGTATTGATTCATGAAAAAAATGCAGTGATAGTGGAAAGTATGCTGTCAATGTGTAATCGCATGAGTCATACACATACATTAGCAGAGGGCATTGAAACCCAAGAACAAGCAGATTTTCTTTGTCGCTCTAACTGTCAGCTTGGTCAGGGGTATTTGTATTCTCGCCCCATTCCCCACGAAGAATTTACGGGAAAATACATTTCATTAGACCTTTAAAGAAAGATTAGATTCTTTCCAAAAATAAAAATAGCCTCTCTCTTGCTCAAAGGAGCAAAAGAGAGGCTATTTTTTTACTTATCTATTACAGATATAATACTTATTCAAAGCCGTGGTCTTTTTGGACTGTATGATAACCGTGTAAAAAATTTGGTAAATCAAGAGTGACGTGTTCCAAGGCAGCCACATTGATTTTTTTCAAAACAGCAGTACATTCATCAAGTAACTCTGTTTTATTGACACGTTTCAAGACGACTTGTTCTTTCAGCATTGCTTCTTGGCAATGACCAAGTGCCTTGGCAGGGTTTTCGGAAAATTCTTCCAACCAGTCCTCAATATTACTGGGGGTTTCTTTTTTCATCAAGCGATCTAATTCTTTTTCGATGGTTCTCCCCATACCGACATAACTACCTAAAAGATAGCTGATATCGTTTTCTAAATTTTCGTTATCCATAATTCTTTTCCTTTCTATTGGTGGAACCACATCCAAACCTAAAAACAGCACTAAAGTAAATAATTTCTATTTTCAGGCTTGGTTGGTTTCTTATTGATTCATTTCCTTCTTAATTTATTGATTCTGCTGATATGAAAGAGGTTTTCTTACCCTTTTTTGACATACCATTCGTCCATACGTAAGTCAGAACGATAACGGATATTACCAAATTCCATATCCTCTGGCACATAAATGCGATTTGTGTTGATATAGGTACAGTCATTTGTTGTGACAATGGGCATTCTGTACATAGTGTTACGGTCTAATTCTTGCATTTCTGCCCAAATTTTGTTATATACTTCCATGTTGACTGCACCTTCCAGTTGCAAGGTCAAATCATCAAATTCATCTGTCCCCAACAAATTACTGAGATAATTGGAAGAGGAGAGGTATTCCACATACCATTCCGAGGAGCTTTGGGCTGCGTAACCTTTCAATAAAATATCATACTCACGTTGATCGTACATCACCACATTCCCAGCTACTTTTTTTATAGTGACAGTTAAGCCAATGGATTCCAAGGACTCTTTCACACGGGAAAGGAGTGCCATACTATTGGCGTCAGAGTGATAGTGGGCGATGATCAGAGGACGCTCTAAGTCATAGCCGGATTCTATCAGTAAGCTTTTGGCTTCCTCTAAATCATAGTCGGCGAGAAATTCCACATACTCTGCATCACCTGTTCGAGAAAAAGAACTACGGGCATTTCCTAGATATACCTCTGCTGCGATGCGTTCTCTGTCGATGGCTTTGGAAATTGCTTGACGGAACAAGTAATTTTGCATGGGGTAGTTTTCTTCTCTATCTGCCTCAAAGTCGGTGACCATCACCACTTCGCCATTCTCGTCCTTGACTTCCTTGCCATCTTCATCTAATTGTGGCACCTGAGGAAGATCCTCGTAGCCACCCATTAAATTGAATACAAAATAGCGATAAAAGAGAACATTTACGTTGTATTCTTCAAATCCTGCCATGTTTCGATAGGAAACCATGTCTGTGATACTACTGGTGGCATAATAATCAATATACATGGATTGATAGGCACCATATAAAATGACTTTTTCTATGTCAGAATGTACATCGTAATAATAAGGGTTGTGAATCAGTTCTAAATCTAGGTCAGCGTTGATACAATCTACCATATACATACCAGAACAGACTGGATTGGAGAAAAAGGCAGACATTTCTTCGGTTCCTTCTGTAATGGTAGAGGGGTCAACGTGTCTGAGTGCGTGTTGGGGAAGAATGACGAATTGAGTCAGCGCCATTGGGAAGGAGCTGTAAGGATTTTCTAGTGTGATAGTGATCGTGTTACCATCGGTAGAGACACCTTCTAGGGAGTGGGTGCCACCATTCTCCCAAGACTGTACGCCCACTTCTTTCCATTCTGCAGCACCTTTGATTTGTTGCAAGGAGTTGACCAGAGCATTTGTGGTACTGGGACAAAGGAGTGCAGATTCAATGCTGAAGACCACATCAGCTGCTGTGAGTGGTGCGCCATCAGACCATTGCAAGCCTTCTTTCAGAGCCAGGGTATAAGTCAAACCGTCAGCAGAGGTATTGACGATTTCTGCAAGTTCTGGATTGATTTCTGTAAAAGAAGCATCTGTACTGAGTAAGCCTGACCAAGTCAGCTGACCTACAAAAGATGCCCCTTTCCAAGGAATACCAGTAGAAGCATTACCAGAACGTGCGATTTTCAAGACATTTCCTTCGATATAATCTACATCGTTTGCCTCTTTCCACACATTAAAAAAATACAAACCACAGACGATGGCGATGATACTAAGAGAAAGGATGGTAACACTCGTTTTTGCTTTTTTCAGTTTTTGTGCCACTTCAACGGCAGAAGAGGAGTATTGGTGTTGTTCTTTGTTTGTATCACTCATCTTGTTTCTCCTTTTGCTTTTTCTTCATCATAATTTGGATTTTTAGCTCGTTTACCC
>JAWXUL010000018.1:18613-52166 GCA_044432725.1 Eubacteriales bacterium | reverse complement strand
GTTACTCCCTCATTCTACCTTTCAGATTATCAGTTCTCCTAAACTGAACTTTTCACGTTCTTTGTTTAGTGCCTAAGCTTTTCACTTAGGAACGTGTCACACCCAAATTGGGATACAAAAAATAAGCTGTTTTACCGATACCAGATGCACCAATCATCATGCAGTGAACGTCATCGGAATCCACCATTGCCAGAAGTCCTGTCTTTGGATTCGATGTGCAACCTAAAATGATTCCTTGTTGGTCTGCTGTGGGCAAATTTTTCCCCTCACGCCATTCTTTAGGACGAAAGGGGATGTGTTTGTAGGTTTTGTGTGTTTCGCTTTTGGTGGCGAATCTCGCTGTACCGTGTTGTCCATCTCCCACCGTTTTTGACTTGATTCCGTCCAGATTGTAGGCATTGGAAAAGAAAATCAAGGCACCGATGACAGCGAACATCACAAAGCCAGCAATGAGAATCGGGGTTATTTGCTCTAACATAGTATCACTCCTCATATAAAATAAAAGAGACAGTATCTACATACCATCTCTTTGGATAAAATTATTTCTTGCTGGCTTCAAGTAAGCCTAGCTTTTTCAAGTGTCGCCAAACGGTTTGCTGTGTACATTCAACACCTTGATCTGTCAAGATTCGTTGAATTTGACTAGATCCTACATCACCATTGTGTTCCTGAAAAACACTTTTTACCAATGCACTAAATTGTTCTTCTTTAAGTTCTCGTTGACTTTTCTGCCAGTTAATTGCATCATAATAGGTTCTGCGAGGTAGATTCATTATTTTGCACATCAAATCAATAGGGAAGTCGCCTTTCAAATCCTGAATGTATTCAACCTTATCTGTGACACTTAAACCGAAAACCGATTCGCAGTTTTTTTTAGAAAGGAATTTTCACGTTCCAAGTCTTGGCAATATTTCTCTAGGCATAATAGGTCTTGTATTGAGAAAATCCTACCATCAGGGAATGTGACTTCATCTGCCTTCTTAATCCAACCTTGTAAAGTCGTTTTTGGAATGCAGTATTCAGTACTCAATTCATCTATCGTCTTTTCTCCTGATTTGTACTGGGAAACTATCTCATTCTTCAGCACAGGAGTATATTTTTTCTTTGTTAGTGCCATGAATTCACCCCTTATTATTGATAAAGTTTTGATATTTGTCGCATATCCCATTTACATCATCGCCGAACTCCATCTGCTCACCTTTGTGTAGCCATAAAATCTTTGAACACATTTCACGCACTTGCCCCAGTGAATGAGAAACCAGTATGGTGGTTGCCCCATTTCCGATGATTTCTCTCATTTTATTTTCACTTTTTTTCTTAAATGCTCCATCTCCCACAGAGAGAACTTCATCTAAAATCAGAATTTCTGGTTCCACAAGTGAGGCGATGGAGAAAGCTAGGCGTGACTTCATTCCAGATGATAAGTGCTTAAACGAGCGATGTTCAAATTCTCTTAACTCAGAAAATTCAATGATTTGCTCATAGGTTTCATCCATAAATTTTCTGGTGTAGCCAAGCATTGCTCCACGAAGATAGGCATTCTCTTTGACTGTCAAATCTCCATCAAAGCCACTCCCTAATTCAAGAAGGGCTGCTATTTTTCCTTTTCGAATCACTTTTCCTTTAGTAGGCTCCATGATTCCAGATACACATTTGAGTAGCGTTGATTTCCCAGCACCATTTGTACCGATGATGCCTAGCATATCACCTTCTTCTATTAAAAAGCTAATATTTTTGTTTGCCCAGAACTCTTTCACTTCGTATTGATTAGTTGCCTTTTTCATGAAGAATTCTTTCAGACCTATCTCTTTGAAATCACCTGTCATGTAACGAATGGAGACATTTTTCACTTCTAAAATAGCCATAGAATTCTCCAATCATACATAATAGAGGAATTTTGTATTGTATTTCTTGTACATCCAACAACCTATCCCAAATACAATTCCAGTATAAGCTAGAATCAAACCATGCAGCGTGAGGGAGGGTATCACCGAATCAATCACAATCAGTCGAAAATACTGAATAAAACAAAAAATTGGATTCAAATAGAAAAGTGGTTGAATATGAATGGGATAACCATCGATGGTGTAAAAAATTGCTGAAAAATACATCAATAATGTCGTGAAAATATCGTATAAATACTGAGTATCACGAAAGAAAACAAACATAGCAGATAGAATCATTCCCATTCCGATGTTAAAGATAATCAATAAACATATTGGATAACTTAGTAAGATAAATTTCCATGTAAATGCAATTCCATCAATAGCTACAAATAGAAAAAATATTATCAAAATCAGAAGAAAATTAATACACGCTTGAACATTTCTTGAAAAAAGAAATAAATATTTCGGTACATTGACTTTAGTAAATATAGAGGCATTACTCATAATGGTACCCATACCTCCTTTGGTGGCATCGGTAAAGAATGAGAACACTAAGCGTCCACAGAATAGGTAAATGATATAATGAGGAGTATCTCTTCCAAAAAATTGAGTAAAAACTAAAGACATGACCAATAATTCTAGGAGAGGCGAGAGGATGCTCCATCCCATGCCTAGTGCTGTGCGTTTATATTTTTTTTTGAAGTCACGTTTAATGAGTTCTTCAAGGAGGAATTGGTGTTCCTTAATTTTGGATGTAACGATTTGGATGTTCATAGTCCCTCCTATGCAAAGAATGGGTTAAAGATTTAAAACCACCCATATTTCTCTTCAAACTCTTGAAAAGACAACAAATTCTTATCTTTTTCAGAAATAATCAAATTGTCATCTCCTCCGATACTATCCAATCTCCAGTCAATCCCCAGTTCAGGGTCATTCCATTGGATACCATCGTCGTATTCTCCATAAAATTTTTCTGCACATTGATAAGAGACCACAGAGTCCTCTAACACCACATATCCATGCCCGAATCCTTCTGGCACAAGCAAGGATTTACGATTTTCCCCTGTTAAATCAAAGCCTTTCCATTGTTTGAAGGTTGGGCTATCTTTTCGTAAATCTACCACAACATCATAAACATGACCAGCGATACAACGTACCAACTTAGCTTGCTGTTTTTCACGTTGAAAGTGTAAGGCACGGACGACACCTTTGTGAGAAATAGCATAGAATACTTCCTTTAAATCGTGGTCAATACCATTTGCAAAAAATACTTCTTTCGAGTAATCTTTGATAAACCCACCACGCTCATCCGTTGCATAAAATGGTTGGATTTCATACAAACCTTTTAAATCATGTTCTGTAAATTTGAAATGCTCAATCATACATCAATCTCCTTTATCCATGTAGCTGTTTTTAAGATACCTTCATGGAAGGAAATTTCAGGGGAAAAGGAGGTATCTTTCGTGATTTGCTCTGTACTAAATAAATCAAGGGGTAAATTCACCCCTGTAAAAGGGACATCTCCAAAAATAAAATTCACGTTCTGACCAATAGCTTCCTTCATCTCCAGAATAAATTCTTTCAATGGTTTGGCATGACCACTTCCGATGAGATAATGATGTTCCGATTTCCCTTCTGTTCCCAAATGATAAAAAGCTCGAGCCACATCATCAATATAGATAAAGTCATAATTTTGGGTTCCAGAGGTGAATTGAGGATCTTCCCCGTCCAGGACTTTACGAATCGTGCTGTTGATAAAACGAGGTGAAAATTCTCCTGCTCCATAAGCATTTGTGATTTTTCCCCATACCAATTCAATACCTAATTTCGCTGCAACACAGGAACTCATGGTATGTGCCACTAATTTTCCGCTACCATAGACATAAGCAATCCCAGGGGCATTTCCTTGAGTATAGCAAGCAGACACGGTTTCGTGTTCCATAATACTGCCTGAAACAACTATTTTTTTGCATGATAATTCATGAGCAACTTCTACGGCATCCACCGTCCATTGTGCATTTTGTAACTGAAGTTGCGTATTCGCTCTGGCTTCCCCTGCAGCACCATCCCAAGCAAAGTGATAAAATAAATCAAAATCTCGTTCTGTAAGAAGAGAAGGTAACGTTTTCAATTGGTTTAATGGACAGAATACATACGTAATGCCTTCGATCTCCTTTAACCGTTGTAAATCAGAGGATTCATTTCGGATGACAGCTGTAACAGCGACCCCCTGCTTTACCAGCTCTTTCACAACAGCTGCCCCGACGAATCCATTGGCACCTGTGACAATTGCTTTTTTCATAGTGTAGTACCTTCTCGAATCAACTTCACCATTCTCTCAACCATCTCTTCGGTCATGCCGGGATATACCCCAATCCAAAAGGTATGATTCATAATGTAATCCGTATTTGTCAATTCACCTACGACTCGATAACCTGTTCCAGTCTCTCTCATTTCATCAAAACAAGGGTGTTTCATCAAATTACCAGCAAAGAGGTTTCTGGTTTGAACACCGTTTTGTTCTAAATGTTCGGTTATTTTATTTCGACTAACTCCTTCTTTACAGGTGATAGGAAAACCGAACCAACTAGGATCGCTATTAGGACAGGCTTCTGGTAAAATCAATTTATCATCTACGCCACTCAACCCTTCCTTCAATAAACGAAAATTCTCTTTTCTCTTTTCTACAAAAGAAGGGAACTTTTTCAGCTGAGCACATCCGACTGCAGCTTGCATATCAGAAACTTTTAGATTATATCCAAAATGGGAATAAACATATTTATGATCATAGCCTAAAGGTAATTCGCCATATTGCTTTTTGAATCGTTGTTTACATAAATCATCCTGACCAGATGCACAAGAACAATCGCGTCCCCAATCTCGAAAAGAGCGACTTATCTTGTGGAGTAATGAATTATTCGTATAAACTGCACCACCTTCACCCATGGTCATGTGGTGTGGGGGATAAAAACTGGAAGTGCCAATATCACCGATGGTTCCTGTCAACATATCAGTTCCATCAACAGTATAAATTGATCCAAGTGCATCACAATTATCTTCTATAAGCCATAAATTATTTTTATCACAAAAATGTTTCACAGCCGATAAATCAAAGGGATTTCCCAAAGTATGAGCAATCATCACAGCTTTTGTTTTGCTTGAAAGAGCATTTTCTAATTGTGTTACATCAATGTTATATTGAGGGATGGTCACGTCTACAAAGACTGGTACCGCTCCGTATTGAATGATAGGAGTGACGGTGGTAGGAAAACCACAGGCAACAGTGATGACTTCATCTCCTCGCTGTATGGCTCTATCTTTCAATAATGGAGAGGTTAAGGTCATAAAGGCTAATAAATTTGCAGAAGAACCTGAATTTACCAGAGAGCAAAAACGAACATTTAAATAGGAAGCAAAACTGGATTCAAATTCGTCAGCATATCTTCCTGCTGTGAGCCAAAACTCTAAGGCACTATCCACTAGATTACACATTTCATCACTGTCATAAACTCTCGAAGCATAAGGAATACGATCTCCATCCTTATAATCTTCTTTTTTATGAAATTTTTCATAGTATTTAGCAACAAGTGTTAAAATTTCTTGTTGAGCTTGCTCCTTATTGTTATTCATAGTTAAGACTCACTTTCTATTAAATATTCTTGAATTTGCCTTCTTGTGACATCCTCTAAGTCACCCTGTTCCAAATACACTTTACTCCAATCAACAGTATAGGACAAAGCCTCTTCAATCGTCCATTTTGGATGCCAATCAAAGGTATACTTCAATTTAGAACAATCTAACTTCAAAAAATTTGCTTCATGTGGTTGATTCTCCAAAGAAATGTTCTTCCATGTAGCCGATTCGCCCCATTTCTTACAGAATAACGCCACTAGTGTCCCAGTTGTCACACAATCAGTATCTTCAGGGCCTACATTATAATGACCTGCTTTTGTAGAATCAAGATATTGTTCCTGTGCAATCATCAAATAGGCACAGATAGGCTCTAAAACGTGCTGATAAGGACGAGTAGAGTGGGGATTTCGGATACAGATATCCTTTTTTTCTTCCATCGCTCGCACACAGTCTGGTATAATGCGATCTGCAGAAAAATCTCCACCTCCGATGACATTCCCAGCTCGTGCCGTAGACACGGGGATATTTTTCTCCTTAAAGAAAGAATTGATATAAGAAGATGTCACCAACTCAGAACAGGATTTGGAATTGGAATAAGGGTCAAAGCCATTTAATGGCTCATTTTCTCGATAACCCCAATGCCATTCTTTATTTTCGTAGACCTTATCCGTGGTCACATTGAGAAATGACTTGACGGATGTGGTATTGCGAATGGCTTCGCATAGATTCACAGTCCCCATCACATTTGTTTCGTAGGTATAGACAGGATTTTCGTAGCTTTCACGCACCAAGGGTTGTGCCGCTAAATGCAGGACAATTTCTGGTTGATAAGTAGAAATCGCATGATGAATGTTTTCATAATCACGGATATCTCCTTGAATATGGGTGATTTTCTCTTCTAATTTCAACAAAGTGAAAAGATTTGGTGTTGTATTGGGTTCTAAAGCATACCCAATCACCTTTGCACCTAATTCCAACAATAGGGAGCAGAGCCAAGAGCCTTTGAATCCTGTATGCCCTGTCACAAAGACTGTTTTCCCCTTATAAAATGATAAATCCATCTTATTCCCACACTTTCCAAGGGGCATTACCCTCTGCCCATAGTTCTTCTAACTGTTCTTTTTCACGAACTGTATCCATACATTTCCAGAAACCTTCATGACGGTATGCCATTAGTTGCCCTTCTTTTGCTACGGTCATGAGAGGTTTTTTCTCTAATATCTCATCATCACCATGGATATAGTCCAGAAATTCAGGTTGACAGACCATAAAACCGATATTGATAAGGCTACCGTCTCCTTCGGTTTTTTCACGAAACTCAGAAATTTCACCTGAGTCATTTACATCCAGAACACCAAAACGTTGCCCTGCATTATAGGCAGACATGGTGACCATTTTACCATGATTTTGATGAAATTCTAGTAGTTTGCTCATATCCATATTTGAGACCCCATCCCCATAAGTGAGGAAAAAAGGCTCATTTCCGATATAATCTTTCACTCTTTTCACCCGTCCACCTGTCATGGTGTGAAGACCTGTATCTACAACAGTGACCTTCCAAGGCTCAGAATTATTCTGATGGATGGTCATTTCGTTCTTTCCATGGGTGAAGTCATAGGTCACATCGGAGGTGTGGAGGAAATAATCGGCGAAATATTCCTTGATGACGTGTTGCTTATAGCCCGCACAGATGATGAATTCGTTGACACCATGAGCAGAAAATCCTTTCATGATGTGCCAAAGGATGGGCATACCACCTAGATTAACCATTGGTTTTGGCTTATATTGACTTTCTTCGGAGATTCGGGTGCCGAAGCCACCAGCTAGGATGATTGCTTTCATAGAAGTACCTAATTTTCTCCATTTCTTCTTTCTTTTTCTCTTATTTTTCTCATATAAGATTTGAAACTTTTTTTGATCATTGGCCCAAAGATATTGCTGCTGCAAAACCTTTTCATTCTTTGGACATAGTAAAAGGAGTCGGTACTCTTGATTGCCTTTAGTTCTTCCTCGTAAGCAGATAGACTTGCTTTCTGCTTCTCTTGTATTATTTTTTCTTCGGAAAGCATTTTTTTTAGTTTTTTTAGTTTTTTTTCATTTTTTTTGCTTTCTGCAAGTAAAACCTCATAGTATTTGCATTCAAGTAAATGAGTTTCTTTAATCGTGGTCAATTCCCTAGCTTCATTTTCTAACAAGGCTTCCTTGATCAGAGAGGTAAGGAGATTTTTTTCTGTATTTAAGGTAGTAACAGCTTTTTTTTCTTTTTTTATACTGTCATTTAATTTGGTAATTTTATCTGGTTCCATGTAGTCTTTGCGTCTGATGCTATTATCATGAAACATCATATTAATATTAGAAAGAATGGTAATTAAATCATTATTTTTGATTCGATTATAATGTTTTGCTGTTGCATAATGTGCCCCCCATTCCTGAATATATTCAAAAATATAAGGTTTTAAATGAATATCTAGGGATACTTCCTCTTCGCTGTAAGGAATTTCCTCTTTATTCAAATACTCCACCCATTTATTTGTAGGACCATAGAGATAGCGACTTGTACCAGTATGGGATGCAGATAAAAAGTTAAAGTTTGCTGAAATGATGGAATAGTCACACTCTCTCATTATCAGTGGATAGAAATGGCAAATATGAATTTCACCTGACCTGTCCAGAAGAGTTACCTTTAATCCAGGTTTTGCACAAAAAATCGTATGCATTCCAGATTGAATAGTACAAACAAATTCCTCTGCACCGTGTATTAAGGAAGCTTTTTCTTGAAATGATAGTTCTTCTGGAAAGACAATCAAAAATCCACGCTTTCGGTAAAAATTTTCATAATACTGTTCATTTAACCCATCTTTTTTTTCAAATCGAGATCTTGAAAAATATATCTTTTTATGAGAGGATGGTGGTAAATTTTCGATTATTTTATCAAATATTTTTTTATATCCAACATTATATCCTTGAGTATAAAAAACAGATTCATCAGGAACAACGATATGTTCAAAAGAGGTAGGGACTTCTATCAGCTCAATTTGTTCTCTTTTGATTCCGATTGCTTCTAATATGTCATAAAAAAGAAATTCTGGTTCATCCCCCAAATCCGTGACTAAAAAAACTATTTTAAATTTTGTGTCTGGATGATCAGCATACCACCATAATCGTCCAAGCGATTCGGCCAACATATGACCGTAATGAGCAATTAAAATTCCTCCAAATACAACAGTTTCTTTTTTATGGACTATTGGTACATTTGGTATATATCCTCTTTCACAAGTATGATTTTGACGGCTAGTCACCACTCTTTTACGAACATGGCCTGCTACAAAATTAAGATTTTCATCACAGACCCCACCCTCAAATACAGAAACACCAAAAGAAGTAGCATCTTTTCGAATTCTGAGGGGTAGAATACATCCATTTTCCACTTCTGTTACCTTTAATTCATCGGTAAATACCATTTCTTTGTTTACTGTTTTTTTCAGTGTGCTATTATCATAGACAAAAAAATGTTCTTCTGGCTTTAAATTTTTCATTTATTATCCTCCTAATTAGGGCTTACTCAGCAACTTCCTCTAGGACGCTGGGGCTGCCGCCCCCAGACCCCGCCTTCTTTTTTTGAAAAAAAAGAAGCAAAAAAACTTTAAAACCTTGTTTTTTGGTTTGATTTTATAAGTTTGTTTGTGCTTAAAAAGATGATATTTTTAAGACGATTTTTTTAAATTTTCTCTGCACAGTTTTTCGCCAAGTTTTGATTTTTTGTTGCATTTCACGAAAAAGGGGATGATATAAAAGCAATATTTTATAGAAGTAATCTAGATTATTTCTGTTTTTCTGAATGAATTACAACTTATCAGATAATTTTAGGTTGATGAGTAGCCTCTAATTAAAATTTGAATTTTTGGCAAAAAACCATAATTACTATCTTTGGGATATGGGAAATTATTTTTTCAAACAACAATGTTACCTAATCCGAATTTAGTTAACTTATCCTAATTTAACACAGCTCTAGAAACTTGTAACTAACCAATTTTTTCAGATTAATAGGAATTCCGACCAAGATTCCAAATACAAAGAAATTAGAAAGAATCAGTGGAGTATTCATAAATACTTCTAAATAAAAGGAAAAGGTATTTAGGAATATTCCCTTTCGATAAAATTGCAGAATAACCTCTAATAATTTGCGTACCACCATTGGGAGTGCCTGAAAAAAGGAAATCACTAACAACCGACCAAATAAACAATTAATATAATGTGACTAATCTCTTCCTGAAAATTGTGTAGATATCAATACCATAACGAGAAGTTCGAATAGAGGAGCTGTGATGTGCCAATTCTTTTTGTAGCCTCATTTGATATACTATTCTAAAAGAAACTAGTGGTTCAGTAATTTTTCTATCAATATTCAATCTCTATTTTTGCATCCATACAGTTAGAGTCACACTCATTTATTAAAAATAGCACTCGACCTCTTGGTTTCGCTTCTTTTATCTGTGCGAAAACATCGGCAACAGATTCTAAGTGATGAGTACCACTTATCATTTCTGGAAAGACCTTTAGTGTTTTTTTAGAGAAGGCATTAACACTTTCCGTCCATTCCTCCCCTGGAAAAGGAGCAGAATAGGACATCCACGAGCCTGTAACATGACATTCTTTGCGCAGTATTTTTTCCCATGTAGCAATTGGGATTGTGACCTTTGTTTTCGGTGTACCTATAAAACAAATGCATCCTTTTTTTTCTACAGCTTGCAAAGAGGTACATATAGTTTTTTCTGAACCAACACAATCAAAAACGTAAGAAGCGAAACCATAGCTTTCCCAGACTTGATTAGTTAAAAAATCGTTTACGTTATCTTCTAATACAATATCAGCACCTGCTTTTTGCGCCGCAAGTTTTGCTTGACACCCTCTCGCAACTGCGATAACCTTAGTAGCACCCAAAAGTTTTAACCACTGAATTGTGAAAATTCCAATAATACCACAGCCAATTACCACAGCAGTTTTATTACCACCAAAACCACACACTTTTAAAGCGTGCAGAGCGACAGTTGAAGGTTCGATTAATGCTGCTGTAACATAAGAAAGGTTCGATGGTATTTTTACCAAATTTTGGATAGGAACTACAACATATTCAGCAAGTCCTCCCTGTTGTCTGGAACCAATAAATGAATACTTTTCACAAAGTGAATAATTTCCAGAATGACAATCGGAACAGTTATTACAGGGAATTAACGGAGCTACAGAAACTGAATCCCCAACCTTTAAATCAAAAGTATTTTCTGAAATATCGATAATTTCTCCTGAAAACTCGTGTCCTAAAACTAAAGGATAATTGTGTGCAGCATTGTTATGAACTCGAGGGATATCAGAACCACAAACCCCACATACATATACTTTTATTTTTGCATATCCATGCTCTAGAATTGGTTCTTCAATGTCCGTATAAACAATGTTGTTATTTCCTAACAAAACAGCAGCTTTCATAAGATACTCCTCTCAGATTAGATTATTTTTTCAAATAAATACTTTGTGTCGCTTTGTGATAATCTTCAATAACATTTGTAACACTATCCTTTACAAGTGAATACGCATTTCTATCAATTGTTCCTTCGATAACTTTCTTATACTGCAATGGCATGAACTGACTTAAAAGACCCAGTGGTAATTCAATGTTACTTAGATTAGAAATTAGTGTTGATACACTATGTTCCACTTTTTGGTCTATTAAATAGTATCGACTTCTATCTGAAAAACTGTATTTACATTGCAATATTTTAGATTTAGTATCATCATAATATTTATTCCAATATTTTGGTTCAGTACACATCGTTTCAATTAAAGTTTTAGAAAAATTTGCTTTTTTATCTGATGTGAAATCTAGCTCATTCTCTATGTAATCTAAGGCAAATAATGCTTCTCTCAACGCAAAGGTAAGAGCGGGGCCTACTTTGATTATACCAAAGCCATCTTCCACTAAATATCGCAAGTTTTTAGACGTTTGAAAATCTGTAGAATGCCCTTCAAATACAATGTCTGGATAATTGTGCAGTATATCACAAAGTTCTTTTGCACTATCCCTATCGTAGTCTTGAACTGAATCATTTCCAAATTCGACTCCGGGCTGAACTACAAGGGCTATGATGTGCTGCCATGCATCGGTTATGTCCATTTCGGTGAAAACTTTTTTATATGCAAAAAGTGATTGTTGAAAACTAGTGCAATTAGTGATTTCTACCTCACCTTCTTCACTTATCGCACCACCTGGTATAGGGACTTCGCTTCCAATAACATAAACTGGATGAATAGCAGATTTGTTCGATTTTTTTATTTGTGAAAATTCATCTTCACAAGCTATATATAATCTTCCAGCTCTTTGTGCGATAAGTTCATCTGAAAAAGATACATCCCCTTGTAAAGGCATACTAGTATCTAAATGAATTTTTGTATAACCTGCTCGTACACAATCTCGAACTAAAATCTCTGCTTGATCCATGGCTATTTCGGCTGGTAGATGAATCCATGGAAGTGGTCCCATATGGTCCCCGCCCAAAATAATTTTATTTTTGGATAAGTCAATTTTATCAGCAATTTCAAACACATAATCCTTAAAGTCAAGAGGAGTCATACCTGTATAACCTAAATCTTGATTAACTTGATTAGATGTTGCTTCAATTAGAACAATTATGTCATTTGCTTTGGCATAGTCTAAAATTGCTTCAATCACAATTTTATTTGCACAGCAAAAAGAAGGAATTCCACAACGAATACCTAATTGTCTTTTTTCAATCATTGTATGCAAGAAATTTTCCATTTACGATTTCCTCCCTCTTGTATCATCCTTGAAAAAATAATCTGTTAGTAAAACTTTAAGAATTTCCAAATCTTCAGAATGTGTTATTTTCAAATTCAATACCTTTGTTTCTATTACCTTCATATTAATATTATGATTAAGTGCAATTGCACCTGCTGAAGACATGGACTCTAACTCCTCTTTTGAAGAACTAAAATAAATTGTGCTTATTTCTTTATATTGAAACCCTTCAGGAGAAGCTCCTGCTACAAGAAATTGACGTGGTAATACTTTATCGATGATGTGTTCATCAGACATTTGATAACAAGTATCATATTGAAATTCTCCAAGTGTTGCTCCACCATAGCATTCAATAGCAGAAATCATTTCGGGTAAAACTGATACATCCACATAAGGATGAGTTGCATCGTGAATTAATATTACGTCATCGTCATTTGCGTAAGAAGAAACTTCGAGCAAACCATTTTTCACTGACTCAGAACGGGTAGAACCACCTGCTACTACCGTGATTGGTGCTACGGAATGTAGCGATGAAATTGTCATTTTTACATACTCAATCCATTTTTCATTAGATATAATGCAAATTTTATCTATCATTCTTGTTTCTATATATTTATTCAAGATGTAGAAAAATATTGGCTTTCCATTGATTTCTACATACTGTTTTGGGATATCTCCACCCACTCTTGTTCCACTTCCACCCATCATTAGTAATAAAATATTCATGTATTTTCCTCATTGCTACCTTTCGTAAATGTTTATATTGAGTCATATGTTCTTGATTCAATGATTTCTTTTATCTTTCCTACGACTCTTTCAGAAGCTCTACCGTCGTCAATGCAACCTTTATCTCTTAAGAAATTTTCACAATCGGCTTGAAATTTTTTATTGTCAAAATTTATTATGGAATCGGTCAAACTTTCAATTGAATCTGTAACTGGAAACGGAAGCGAGGATAGAGGGTAATAAAATCCACGTTCATCTTTGTACTCATCCTGATCGGTGGCATATAAAAACCCGGGTTTTTTATTTAACATGAAATCACAAATCCAACTAGAAAAATCAGTTATTCCAACATCTGCAACTAACATCAAATCTTGTATATCGTGAAATTTATTTGCGTTAATTACATTTTCTGGCATTTTTATTTTTTTCATTTTTTTCAAAGTCATAAAATGCATTCTGGTCATAATAACCCATTCACCACCAAATTTTAATGTTAATGCTTCAATTAAGGAGTTATAATCTAATAAATAAACAGATAGATTATTTGTATCCCTATATGTTGGAGCATATAAACAAATTTTGGAGTCTTCTGGTATTTGAAAGTAATCACATACAAGCTTCTTTCTCTTTTCTTGCTTTTGTTGATGTATTGAAAATAAAATATCATTTCGTGGATGTCCATATTTGAGTATTGTATTAGTTTTCCAAAAATCTTCTTTATAGACAGAATCTTCAAAATCACTGTTTGAAATGCAATAATCAGTTAAAAAAGCAGTTTCTTTAGCTTTTCTTATCCATTTTTTATCATTAATACTTTCTATATTTGCTTTTTTTATTCCTATTGATCCATGCCACGTTTCAATGAATATTTGATTACTCTTTTTTCTATATTTCATGTAAGACGTATTAACTGAATTATCAATAATAATCTTTGCACTAGATATAGCTCTATAAAAATTTGCACTGTCTCTTTTCACCAATTTCATTTTGTTGGGAAAAATAGTAGTATTAGTACCTTTTCGTATAACCCACGTTAACTTATAGTTTAGACCTTGATCTAAAATTTCATCTGCTATTGCTCTACAATTACAATAATAGTCACCACGTGAGGTTACAAATACTATTTCGTTATTCTTAACTTCAGTTGTAGAACGAATTATTTCTATTGCAATTAAAGATAAAACATTATTTACACCTTTCAGAAGAAATGGAAAGAAATTTTTGATCTTTTTTGTAAGCACCTTAAATAGACGGCGTTCTGCTAAAATATCTATCAGTTTGTTCATCATTAACTCCTATATTGAAATAAAATTCACGTTTATATGTGTGTGTCTATCACTTTTTTCTGGTAATCTCATATAATTCCCTCCATAAATTTGAGTTAAATACAAGTCATATTTAATCGGTACAGAGTATAGCTCTTCACAAAACAATGTGTGATGCAATTTATCATAGGCTGCTAGAGGAAAAACTTCACGCTTGTATCCATAAGCACCACTATATGAAGCGATATACGTTTGTTTTCCAATAAATTTGCCGAAAAGAATAAGATTTTTACGCAGTTTTATAGTTTGACTCTTAGAAAATATCTTAAGTACTTCCCAACCTAACTTCCCAATCAATTCATCATAAGGATTATATTCTTCTCCACTGTCCACCTGTCCCCGATAATTCATTACCGCCAACACATTAAAAAGAAAATGGGTAAATAAACTAGGTTTAGGACAATAGTCCAAAGGAAAAATGTCAATAAATACACCTTTATGAAACTGAGAGTTTTTAAATCGTTCTTCATAAACCTCTGTTCCATTTTTCCTTATCTTCGCATAACTTAGGAAATAATGTGGGTCGGTATTGTAATCTTGGTAAAAATAAGTTTCACCAAATTCTACTTGTGCAATTTTAGCAAATTCATCATAGTCTTCTCGTAACATTGCTACATCTATATCATCATCCCATGGTATAAACCCTTGATGACGTACCGCTCCAAGTAGGGTGCCGCCAACCAGAAAATATCTTAACTCGTATTTTGTACATATTCGCACAAATTCTCTCAAGATCTCTAATTCACACAACTGAAGCTTTCTTAACAACGTACCTTCAGCATTAATTGGTTCTTCTTCAGCCAAATAGTCACCACCCAATCATTCTCCCCTTCACCATAGCCCTCCGCCAACTGCCTACAGGCAAACACAGATTTACCCACTGTTTTCTCCAACGTACCATGGATTTCCCCTCGAAGTGCATTCTTGGTAGCTCAAGACAACGTAAATGTCTTTTTCGCTGGGTATAATATATCCCCAAAAGCCGTTCACCCAAATAGCCGAGTACCCTCTGTTCCTCAACACCATACTCAGTCATATCGATTTCTTGTTCAATATGAAACAGTACAGGGTGCAACCACTCACAATAATCTTGAAAAACTTCTTTTTTCATAATGAAGATATTCCCAAAATAACAGCTAGTTTGCATTAAATATTGCTCCATAGCTGACTGATATTGTGGTTGTTGACGTATCAGAATAGATTTCATCAACTCTAAATCCTTCTTATGGTGAAAATTTGCTTCTGCATAATGTCTTGCTACTGGGATTCGCATATTTTCACTTTTTGGAACGATAATATCATAATTTGGAATTAATGATTCAAATTGCGAAAACTCACATTTATCAAGGAAAATTTCATCAGGTAGGGAGTGAAGCTGATAGATTTTTTTTGTCTTTGGATTCGGCACAAGGTATCTTCGATAATGAAAAAAGCCATAATAATCAGCCTCTATATTTTTCCAGACCCAATATTGTGCTGTTAACTCACAGAATCTTTTGTTTTTCTCAGAAATATGATCCCCTGTGTTATCATGTAACATATTAGGAAATTCTGAATCAGATAAACTCGTTCCAACTTGAATGGGATAAAGAAGAGGATGTTCTGGTACAAATGAATTTTGATGACAGGATACAAATATTTTGATATCGGGTTTTTGCATTGCCCTACCTCTTCAACAATTTTCTTCCACTCATTACATCATTTCCGTATTGTTCTAGTAATTTTTCATGAGTATACCTGCAATCTTTTGGACTATGAGACATCTCCATTTTATCCATCACTTTATTCCAGTACACATGAAAATTACTGGTGCAAATTTGCTTTCCTGACGGTGTACTGAAAAGGAAAACAGATTCATTTCGTTCATAGTCCATTTTTTGCTGAAGCACTTCACATAAATTCGGATGAAGGGAGATTCCCTCTGGGTTATCAGCCCAGTAGACTTTACTTTGTTCCAAATCCACATCATCTATCTTGATATCAAGCATTTTTCTCACAGTTAAACCTGTATAAATCAAAAAGAGTACAGAATCTACCCAATCCAATTCAGAGTTAAGGAGCAATCTATCAATTTCATCTTCTGTGAAGACAGGTTTTGCCTTTACGTCATTCTTATGAACCTGTAAACGATCCACCTTCTTTTGAAAAACAATACGATCGCCCCACTCCTCCACTACAAAT
Organism: Eubacteriales bacterium; assembly: GCA_044432725.1. Lineage (GTDB taxonomy): Bacteria > Bacillota > Clostridia > Oscillospirales > Oscillospiraceae > JAWXUK01. The sequence continues at coordinate 35,604 of JAWXUL010000018.1, read as the reverse complement.
TGTTCTAGGTGAGCAAGGAGAGTTTTCATTCCATTTTGTGTGGAATATCCGTGACCGCAGTTTCGGATACAAGAATCATACTGCGAGAGCGTTATTGTCGTAAATTCTTCCTTGTACAGAGGAGCAAAATGCTTGTAGGCTGAATGAAATTTCACCTGACTGGCTTTTCCAAAGGTTTCCCATTTGCTTTCGAACCATAATTCATAGACTTCTCGAAATGAAAGGGGAAATTCGTTGCTTTCCATCTTTTTCTGACAGCAAGGACATATATGGGGTAAGAACCCAGTAATACTCAAAAAATAATCTTCTTGCTGGCTACCTGCGTCTATCAGTTCCTCGACGACTTCAAATTCTGTCACTTCTTCTGAAAAATACTCTTTTTGGAGCATCTTTGAGAAAAAGACTTCGTTGAATTTTTTCAGGATATCTCTCGCTTCCATAGAGGTTGTGCCATATCCAATAATTCGTTGTTCACCTGTGATACCCTCTCGTGCTACATAGGGTCTGCGACGATTCCCTGATAGTTTGGAGACCGTACCAGTCTTATTTGCTCGTTTCATACATCTACACCACCCTCATAACTAAATATACTTTAGATTAAAAAATACTTAAAATTACATAAAAGTGAATTATGTACTAATAACTATATCATAAAGAATTATTGAATGCAAGAATAATTTAAAAAATTTAAGTAATTATTTTTCTGAATAGGTATTTATGCCAATAATATCGGGAATCGTATGTATTTTTTCAGTCAATATACCAATAAACTATCTCTTTCCTAGAAAGATAACACTCTTGAGTCACAGGATATCACAAAAAAACAACAAATTAACAACAACTATTATTCTAAAAATTACCAAACTACAGGAGGAATTGGAATGAAATTACCCAATCATTACGGCACGGTTGCCAAACTCACAGGAAATCGAAGGAGACCTTTTGTAATTCGAGAAGGCAAAAGTGGAAAACAAACCATCATAGGTTATGCAAGTACCAGAGAAGAAGGATTGCAAATTTTGGCAGAATACAACAAAGACCCATGGGACTATGGGAATAAAAAATTGACTTTTCTAAAGGTGTATCAGCTATGGTTGGAAAAACGTGCTATTTAAATTGAGCAAATCCAACGTACACAGCCTCACTTCAGTGTATAAGTACTGTCACTCCCTCGAAAATCTTCCCTATCATAGTTTGAAAGCCTATCATTTTCAAGAATGTATCGACCAATGTCAAAGGAGTTATGCCACACAAAGTGCCATCAAAAATCTCTTTCGGCATCTGGATCGTTTTGCCTTGGAATTGGATATTATCAATAAATCATACCATCCACTCTTAACCACAGACTCCATTCCAGAGGGGAATAAAGCTGTATTCACTCAACAAGAACGTAATCTCATTTGGGAAAAGAGAAATATTGACTGGATGGATTCACTCTTGGTCTTTTTGTATACAGGATTTCGGATTTCCGAACTGCTAGAATTGAAAAAAGAGCAAGTCAATTTAGAGAATGAAACACTTACGGGAGGTAAAAAAACAAAGGCGGGTAAAAACCGTATTATCCCCATTCACTCTAAAATCTTACCATTGATCACACAACGGATGAAAATGGACGGTGAGTTTCTCTTCACTATGAATGGAGAACAATGTACTGACAGTCAATATCGCACGGTGTGGAAACGATTGATGAAGGAATTGAATATGGAGCATACTCCTCATGAATGCCGACATACATTTCGCTCCTTATTGGATTCTGCAGGGGCGAATCCTGTTTGCATTGACCGTTTGATGGGACACAAATCCTTGGGGGTGGGTGAGCGAATCTACACCCATAAATCAATAGAGGAACTAAAAGAGAATATTGAATTAGTATCAACTTAGCAACAGAGAAGAATCCTACACAGAAAAAGCCTTGTTTTTCAAGGCTTTTCGCCTTTCTCAAAATTATTAGTACATAATTTTCTATGAAAAAAATGAACATTTTCTGACTTTTAGTCCTAAGATTTTCTCTTGATATATTTTTGATACAACGTATACCAAGCTCATTTTACTAAAATAGGAAAATGGCTACACTGGATTTTTCCAATGTAGCCATTTATTTTTTGTATCTAGTATAGTCTTTTTCATTGTTTTTGTCGATTAAGTGCATTTAGTCGCATATTTTTTAGAAAAATCGTGTAATATCACAGCGTACTTCATATGAATAGTGTGATACACTTGAAATCACGACTTCATAACAAACTTCAGGATGAAAAAATAAACGTGCTACATTATTCTTACCATGTAGCAAATCGAAAGGAAGGTCACTGTGGATAAAGAAACAGAAAAAACTTCTACAGAATCCGTTGAAACACCGAAAACTGATGTCCCTAAAAAGAAATCAAAACTAAATTTCCAGAATCCTCTTGTGAGTATGTCCGTTTCAGCCGTTTGTGTGGCTGGTGGATTTTTTGCATATCAACACTTCTTCGTACCTGAAACACCACCCCCATCCATGGAGGTAATGGATGCCAATGTTCAAGTAGGCTTAAATGGAAAATCAAGAGAAGAAATTTTGGCTGAGTTAGAAGCGGCTGCTGCAGAAAATAGTATTTCCTTTGCTATCAATGCTCTCGTTCCATTCAAAGATGGAAGTAAAACAGGCAACATAACATTTGAAAATAAATTGGAAAACCAAAAATATTTAATGCTCGAACTAATTTTGGATGCAACAGGCGAAAGTATTTACAGCAGCGATTTGGTGCAACCGGGGTCACAGATTGCGACCTGTACACTCAGTAAAGCTCTGGAAAAAGGTCAACACAGTTGTACAGCGATGATCTATGCTTTTCGTTTGGATGACCAAAGTTTCATCGGTCAAGCTGCCGCAGGTTTGATTCTCGATGTGACATAACAACTTTGCTTGTATTATGGTGGTACAAAAATTTTAAGGAGATTGATAAATTTGAAAAAATTAACAGCTTTATTGCTAGGGAGTTCTCTTGCTCTTTCCCTAGCTGTCCCATTTTCTTCTATGGCAACTGATGTCTACACCAACGATTACGATGTAGAAATCCACGGTCAAATCAACGAAAGTATCGTTGTTCTAGACGTAACAGTACCCTTAAGTGTACCTTTCGCAGTGGAAACTGTCACAGGTCAAGGGGTTGTTTCAAAGGGTGCCCCTCTTACTGTGGGGACACTGGTGGACGGAAACGATGCCATTCTTTCTGCTATGACTACAATTAAAAACGACTCTAGCATGGGCATTAGTGTGGATGTGGTCGCAGTGAATGATGCTGATGGCTTGTTGAATGACATTAACATTGCTTTAAGTGAAAATGGAAACTATACCACAAATTACTTAAATAAAAGCATAACTGCTGAGAATCCAATGCATCTACTGACTCTTCCTAAAGTTGGAATCGGTACATTTAAGGTCATTGGTCACGAAGTGCTGACAACCGATAACACTGGTGCTTCTGCACGGAAAATCGTTTCAGACGGCACAAAAATCGTCACAACTACTTTGCGCGTAACTCCAATTTGGTAAAAAATAGCCACCATATCAAGATATAAGGAACGCCCCATCTCTGCTTTTGTAGAGATGGGGCGTTCTGCTATTTTACCCCATGAATTTTCACCTCACCTAATACTATATCTAGTATTTATCTATATTGGTTAGAACGTTACATTCAGCTTATCCCACCCATATCCATACTCTGTTCCATGCGTTGCTCCTCGTCTTCCAATCTCTCCAAATTTCCTACAGCATCAAATTCAAAACGGTCCGAAAAACACCATGTCTTACCTTCCTGTGCTTTTTCCATCTCAAGTTTTAAGTCTGGAATATTATCAGGATGAGAGATGTTCAGCACTGAAAATTGCCGCTCTTCTGCCAGTAATTCTTTCAATGCAAAGCCTGTGACCACTGTTTTTCCTCCGATGCAACCGATGAACCGACTATCTGCTTTGTCTTGGTCTGACACAGGATTCTGCAACGTCCCCACCTGATATAGTGTATCCTCATCAATTTCAATAGGAGTTGCATCCACAATTTCATAGTCAAATTGAGCCATGGTTTTCAGTTCTTCAGGGTACATCCATCTGGATTTCTCCTCGTAGGCTTTGGTGTTTTGGTTCTGCTCTAAAAATTTCACTTGGTAAATGACATCGGATTGAATGGTTGAAAGGTCGACTTTTTTGTTCTGTGCTAGAAGTGCGGCATTGCTCTCTTCCAGAGTTTTCGCCATACTTTCCTGACGTTCTTGCTTCAATTCATGAGTGCAATTCACATCAAAGAGAAACTTTTTATAGTCAAAGCTATAGTTTGACAAAGAAATTTCAGTCATTCCATCTGCATTGACCTGATGAGTGATGTGCAATCCACTCTTTCCACCCTCGATTAAACTGCGAGCAACTTCCTCCAAATGCACAGGCTTTCCTCTTCCAAAATCACGTTGGGCATCCCCAGCGTAATCATCCGAATATTGCCCCTCGATTTCTCCGTAGAACACTTGCCCTGACAAAATCGCCTTAGCCAGATGGTTTGCCGTCCACTTTTGAGGTTCTTTGATTGGCTTGTTATCCACAAATGGGGAGAAAATGTGGACACCTTTGTGGGCAGATTCATGGAGAGAGTATCCACTGATTTCGGTTGCCTCCAATAAATCCAAGAGGGTTTCAATGCCTTTGTCTTGTAAATCATTTTGCATATCACCAAAGTTTGTATAGTTTGCTTCGGCTACAAAGGTTCGCTTGGTACATTCTTTTCCTGTTTTCATCGCATTTTCTAGGTCTATAATTTCAATAGAGCCATGATAAAAATGCACTTTGCAGTTTCGGTCAGCATAATAACCACTTTCCCTCGCTACCAAAGGTCTATCAGCAGATTCAAAAATTTCATCTCCACCGATTTCTGAATAACTGGGGTAAAATTCTTTCTTTTTCATTATACTCCTTTCCGCCCCTAGACACAATATCTAGGGGCAAATTCTATTTCATAATCACAGTCTTTTAACCCAACGCCCCCATAAAGGAGTTGAATGCTCTGTAACCATCTATTTCTTCTTGTTCGTGATTTCTACCTTGCTCTACTTCTCCATCAAACTCGTTTTTTTTTACATCCTCAGAGGAATCATATCCCCAACTTTCAGGGCATGGTTCCGTAGGTGGGTAGCTACCAAATTCTTGAAAGTCATCTGGTGGTAAAAAACTATCCAAAGGAGGGGAGTCCTCTGGATAAGAATAATGTTGCTGACCATAGTCTGGTGTTGGAGCATACTGCTCTGGGATGTAACTCTGCTGTGGAGGTGGATTTTGCATGGCTTGCTCTCTGGCACGTTCTTCTTCCATTGCCACTCGTTCAAATTCTTTGTGGTCCTTTAAATCTGCATTCCAATCTTTCAATTGAGATACATCAGAGTAGACTTCGTATCCTTTTTTACGATAAATCTCAGCGAAACGCTGTGTAGCAGAGTGTCCAGCTTCATCATTATCCAAGCAAAAGCAAACTTGCGACAAATTTTTGTCTTGTCCTGTCATCCATTCAATGGGCTGACCTCCCACACCACATAAAGCCACATAACTGTGCTGTTGCCACTGCTCTTTATACGCACAAATGTAAGACATCATGTCGATAGGAGCTTCAAAAACATAGAGCCGTCCACTGTTTCCCTTGTGATGGAAACTGTAGGCGGCTTCGCTCCCTGCGATGGTTTGCTTGAAGGAGGATCCATTGGAATTGAGTCCTTGTTTTTGTGCATGGCGAATGGTCCCATGTTCATCTCTGCCTAAAAATACACAGTTGCTAAAGTGAAACCCCATTTTCTGGTTGTATTCTTTGGATTCTGCGATACTGCCCTCTTTCACAAGTGCCAATACCACATCATAATCAATGCCACGAGTTTTGGTCAGGTAAGCAAAGGTGCGTTTCATATTGTCATTTTGTTCTGGCAACACGAAGGGTTTTCTCTCGTTCACAACATTAGGATTTGCTTTTTGGTAACGGATCGGTGGGGTTTGATTTTGTTGAGGGTTTATATTTCCTCGGCGGCGATCTTCAAAGTAACCGAGGTTTTGCCCCAGAAGAGTAGCAACGGCATCTTTGAAGTCCATTCCATAGAATTTCTGCACGAATTTTACAGGGTAGCCCCCTTCTTCCGCAGAGTGGTCAAACCATTTGTTTTCACAGACTGTAATACTTCGGTCTGATTTTAGCCGTTTGCTACGACCTGCTGGGATAAATTCCTCGCCCTGATGTGCGAGAAAGTCCACCAAGTTGACTTCGTTTGCCTGTCGCAGTTCATCCTCAGTGAAGAGCAATTTTTTATTTTCCATGATTTCTTGCCCCCTTAATCTTTACTTCCGATTCTTCTGTGGAATGTTTTTTTACGCACAGGTGGAATGGTCATGCTTTGTTTGTTCCCATTTTTTTGATTGTTTTGGAATTGATTTTGTTTCTTCTTCACGGTGTTCACCCCCCTTCGCTAGAAAAAACCTCAAGGCACAGTACCTTGAAGTTTTTCATTGCATTAATATCCTGATTGCTGGTAAAAGTCATCCCTACGATGACCTTGTGCTTCTTTCTTCTGCGCAAGCTGTAGAAATCGCTTGCGATCCAGTCGGTGGATGGCTTTATGAGGCATGGGTGGAAGATTGTCCTCAAACACCTTGCTCAGTTGATTCAGAAGTTGTCCCACTAATACCGAGATAGGTGGTTGTCCCCAATTGTGGAAATGGTCCACATAAAACTGAGCATACTCATTGCCTTGCTCAGCCGATTTTTTGAAGTAGTCCCATGCCTTTTCTTTGTCCTCTGGTACATCCTCACCGAAAAAATAAAGTTTCCCCAAGGTATACTGGGCATAGGAATTTCCTTGTTCTGCTGATTTTTCTAGCCACTCCACTGCTTTCGCTACATCATAAAGAGGGGACTCTTTGTCAAAGTAGAGTTTTCCGACCTGATACTGTGCAAACTCATTTCCTTGTTCTGCTGATTTCAACAGCCACTCTTCTGCTTTTGTTACATCATACAGTAGAGAATCCTTTTCCAGATAGATTTTAGCCAGCATATATTGTGCCATGGCATTTCCTTGTTCTGCCGATTTCTGAAAGTACTCCATCGCCTTCTGTAAATCTTTGGGAGAGTGCTGTTCGTTGGTGTAAAGCATCCCCAATGTGTAGAGTGCGTACTGGTTGCCCTGTTCTGCTGATTTCTTCAGCCATTCTTCCGCTTTCGACACATCATACAGTGGGGATTCCTTCTCTAAATAGAGTTTTCCTAGTGTATATTGTGCATACTCGTTCCCTTGCTCTGCCGATTTTTTTAACCACTCTTCGGCTTGAAGCACATCATACAGTGGGGACTCCTTGTCTAAATAGAGTTTTCCCAGTGCATATTCTGCGTACTCATTTCCATGCTCTGCTGATTGTTTCAACCAGTTCTCAGCTTTTAACACATCATAAAGCGGTGATTTTTTATCTCGATACAATTTTCCTAGCTGATATTGTGCCATGGGGTTCTCTTGTTGGGCTGCGATTTCTAAATAACGTACAGCCTGTTCTAAGGTTTCTTGATCCACCGTTTCCTCAGCCAGAAGAATTTTTGCCAGTTGGTAACAAGCGAACTGATTGCCTACCTTAGCCGCCTTTTCAAAGTATTCTTTGGCTTTTTCAAGGTCAATTTCAGTACCTTTCCCGTCTAGAAACATTTTTCCCACACGATACAGGAGTTTATCATCGCAGCCTTGTTGCTCCATTTTCAGAAAACCATCTAAGGCTTTTTTGTAGTATTCCTGTGATTTTTCGGTATCAACTTTCGTGCCAGAGCCTGTTTCATAAGCCTTTGCCACTTCAAAATCAGCAAAAGGGAAGTTTCCAGTGGATGCCACTTTGTAAAATTCGAAGGCTTGTTCCTCATCCACATCCACACCTAAGCCTTTTTTATACAGACCTGCTAGGGAGTAGGCTGCGTAGATGTGTGGCTTTTCTGGGTCTGATTCGTAGGCTTTGGTGAGAAAATCCACGGCTTCTTCGTAGTTTTGTTCCGTGCCGATGCCACTAGACATCATTTTCCCAATCCGATATTGGGTATACTGCCACGGCTTTTCCTCTTCTCGCTGACAAAAAAGAGAGAATGCGTGTTCTTCACATTCCCTCGCTTTTTCCACGTCAACCTCACAGCCTAAACCCTTTTCGTACATTTTTCCTAGTTCTAGCTGTGCAAGAGGATTGTTTTCTTGCTCCGAAAATATCTCAAACGCCTTATCGACATCTTGAGGGATGTTTTCCTTTTCATTGCCGTAGAGATGATTTTTTGCTTCTTTGTAGTCTTTGTTCCACCAGTTTTTGGGATTGCTCTGCCAAAAATCATTTTTCTGCTTAGGTGGCTTCTTTGGTTCTGTTGACTCTGTTTCCTCGTGCCAGCTCTGGCTTCCATCCTCCCACTCTTCCCATGGCTGACGGAACTCTTCAGGAGGCTCTGAAAAAATTTCATCCCAGTTTGGAGGTTCTTCTAGGATGATTCCACTTGGTTCATACTTCATCGCCTCCTGAATCACCATGTTCTTGATGGATTTGAATTCTTTATTTTGAGAGAGAGGAGGTTTGTCACGGCTGGTATCGGAGTAAGTCTGATTGATTTGCTCCTGTGTCTGCCACCATGCTTCGTAACACTCCTCCACTTCTGGGATTTTCCCAAGCTGATTCACAATCTCATCTACCAGATTCTTCATCTGTGGCTTGAGGTAGCCGTACTGCTTTTTCCCTTTTGTGGTTTCCAGTTCTTTGGCAAGAAAGACAATCAGTTCTTCCGTTCGTGGTTCTATTTCCAAACCAGATTGCATTTTCTCTATCATTTCTACCATGATGTCACGGGATTTTCCTTTCAACTGGTCACGGTTTTCTGTTTTCAACTTGTAAAGAGGAAGAAGGTCATCTTTGAAAATCTGATTTGTGAGAGCAGACATCATTTTTTCAATACCATCTTTGGTGAGAAAACCTTCTTTGTCATTGGTGCTGTAGCAAATAAAATGCACATGAGGGTGGTGACCTTCGTTGTGAAAGGCTGCGTACCATCTGAAATTATCAGGATGAATTTTGAAACTCTCAGCGATTTTGACGATCTCAGCATTGAGAACAGCTTGCCAACTTTCGGCAGAGTCACACGCCATTCTCTCAGCATCCTCACGTTTTAGAGAAATGATAGGTGTCCAGATGTTTCCTTTATGCTCTGCCATTTCTTTTGAAATTTTTGCCAAGTCTAACTTCCCAGAGCCGTAGGATGAGAACAGTCCATGCTGATCCACAACCTCAACTCTGGGACGATTTGCAATGTAATCCAAATATTTACTGCTATCCAGTAGCTTGTGAGCCTGTTGTTCCAAGGTGGTTTCGATAAATTCAGAGGCATTTTCACGGGTGGGCGACTCTAAATAGTCTTGGTATTCGTGTGATTTTTTACTGTCAGGAAAGTCTTTTAACAAATCCTGAATAAATTTTTCTTGCTTATCCGTGTTGTGTAATTTCTGATTACCATTGGCGATGGTCTGCACACCATCTCGTGTTGCCACATACTTTACAAGGTTAGAGATGTGACTTGCAGACTTTTTTCTACCACCTTTGATATAGCTGTTCTTAATGACCAGCTTCGACATCAATCATCCTCTTCATCACGATTTTGAAAGTCAATGGCATTATCTAATTTGATTTTACCCTTGGTCTGCTTGACCTCTTTCACACAAATTCCTCGAAGGTGCTGCAGTTCTTCCTCTGTCACATTCACGGCTGTGGCAAGCAAGTGCATCATCATACTGGTTTCTACAGAGAGACGGAAGATGTTTGCTGAGGTTCGGTTCTCTGTTGCTTGGATAGAACCTTGGATTGCACTGAGAATATTTTCTTTGAGGAAGTCCGTTGCTCCTTGAGAAGTCAGGTAACTGATGTAGAAGTCGACTGCCTTTTGCACCAGCTCGGAATGATTTTTCATCCCTTGCTTCTGCTCGATGATCTCCATTGTTTCGATCATGTCAGGTGGTAGCCATGCCACCACTCGTTCTTTGTTGTCATTTTTCATGAATTTGCTCCTTTTTTGTAAATTAACCCCTATTTTGCCCTTACAGCACCCTGAACAGCACCTTGAAAACCCTCGTAAAACCTGAGTTTTTGCCATTTTACAGCACCTAGCACACCCGAACTGTCAAATTACAGCACCTAGCCATTTTCTCAAAACGTGCGTATTTTCTAAAAAAACTTGTTTTTTTCGTCCTTAAAGCGGTCGGCTCTGCCGAACGCTGTGTTCGCAAGGTGCCAACGGCACCTTGCTTTCTCCTGCTCTCTTTTCATTTAGGGTAAATCCCCCCATTATAGGGTCTTTGAGGTGATTTTCAGGTTTTCCCCACGATTCCCTCACCTTGTGCGAGAGTTTTCTAGGGTAGCCTTGCTTCGTGAGAGAAAAATCAGGGGACACAGGGCAACGTGGTGCTTCGGTTTGGGTCACAAGAGGTGAGGTGTTAGGTAAGGTGGTGCTTGAATTTTCTAGCTGAGTAGTCCATCGAGAAATCCATCTTCCGAAGAATTTCCTGAGTCACCCTCGCCAGAAGAGTCCGTGCCATCAGCAGAACTGTTCAGGAATTCGTCCATAGAGTCATGGGTGCTTTGGTTTTCTGTGGCTTGGTCTGTTTGGTTGCTTTCAGAAGAGTCGGCATCTTCGCTTGCTTCTTCTTGATGGTTGGAAGAGGAGGTGCCTTTGTTTTCCTCACGCTTGTCCTCTTTTTTGTCTTTTCTGGAATTCTTTTTGGTGGAGGCTACGGCTTTTTTACTGACTTTGGTGCTTTGGGTTGTGGTGCCGTCACGTTCCAGACGGTCTTCAAGGTATTCACGAGTTGGGGCTGGGACGTGTTTCAGATAGAGTCCTTGCACCGTTTCCTCTAGTTCTTGTTGCACATCAGATTCTTTTTTACTCATATAAAAATTGAGTGCATCCAGTTTCTCACTGTTGAAACTGATTGTGATGTCGGTATCTTTCATATACATTTCTCCTTAAAAATTAAATCCCATAATGGTTACACGGGGTTCTGCATCAGGTTCGTGGTCAGAAAATTCTGGAATCTCCTGAAACATTTCTGTGTATTCCTGTACTTTCTCAGGGGTGAGGGAAATAAATTCCCCCTCCTCATCGCTTTGGCAGATGAAAAAATCACCACACACAATGTCGTGAGGCATTCGGCGATTCATAGCCATGCCATTGATTTTGCCTTCCTCATTGACGACCATTTGAGGACCTTCCATGTCATCTTCGAGGAGTACCACCTGAATCAGTCCACCCACTTCTTTCTGAAGGGAGCGAAGGTCATTGCCAATCTCTTTGACATAGGGTTCTTTCCCTACCTCCACTTTTAACACAGAGATAGTGGGGGTTTCTTCTGTTTGGGTTTCGCCAGCTTGACGAGGCTGGTCATCGTCTTGACACATCTCATGGGAAAGTTGCTGAATCTCATCCATCACTGCATCAAAACTTTCTACAGTTTCTGCCAGTTCTTTCATGGGATAGCTGTAGGCTGATTGAAACTGACCTTCCTCTTTGGTGAGTGCCAGCCATTTATCTTGCTCTGCTTCTTCTTTGAGGAAGAGCAAATCTCCATGGAGAGCCATGGTTCCAAGGGTGCCTTGGGTTTCTTGGAAGAATTTTTGTAGCCCCTCACGACTTTCCACCTCTGTGACCACGAAGTCCTCGGCTGTGAGATTCTGGTCTGCGTAGTAGTCACAACCGTAGATTTTTTCACTCACCTCTACGCATTCACAGTATTTGTCCATAGGGTCTTGGACTTGGCTTTGTTCTTGCACAGGTTCGGGTTCTCGCCCCCAGTATTGATCCACTGTTTCCCCTTGCAATTTTTTCAGGTAATCCATAAAGCCTTGCTCACCACGATTTTGAAAGGTCACTTGGAATGAGATGGATTCAAACACTTTGTACCGACCTTCTTCTTGCTTCATGGTGAGCCATTCATCCCCTCCGTTGACCTGTTGTACAAAGGCGAGATCTCCAAAAATCACACCAGAGCGAATCGACCAGTTGCCTTCTAGGAACACCTCTTTGAGTTCTTCTAGGGATTCCACTTCACGAAATCCGTAGTCATAATCGTAGGCAGGGTATTCTGCCCAATCAGACAGCCAGTGATTGCTCTGGCAAGCCTGAATAATCAGTTGTTCTTTTTCGTTAAATTCTTTTGACATAAATAGTTCTCCTAACATTTTTAAGGCAGATAGGTGCGAGGTTCTACCGTACTGCCGTTGACTCTTGTTTCAAAGTGTAAGTGGTTTCCTGTGGATGATCCAGTGGTTCCCACCTCAGCAATCTTCGTGCCAGCTGATACGGTTTGTCCTTGAGATACCATAATTGCAGAACAATGAGCATACAAAGTGACAAAACCACCACCGTGATCCACCATCACATAGTAACCATACCCAGTGGTGCCGTATCGGACCGTAGTCACCACACCATCCAGAACAGAATAAATGGGAGTCCCAGCTGGCTTGGCGATGTCGATGCCTGAGTGAAGATTTTGCAGACCAGTGATGGGATGGATTCGATAGCCGTACTCACTTGACACTGCATTTCTCCAATCAGCAACAGGTTCTACGAAACCATTCAAACCCACAAAGGGCATATTGGTGGTTGGTAATCCTGAAATAAAATCATCAAAGGAATCACCATAAGTGGGAGCAACCACACCGTATTTCACACGATAATAAATTTCCAAAGCATTTTGTTTTTGAATCTCTGTGACCTCGTGACCTGTTTTATCCAGAATACTTTGATACACAATGCTCATATCTGTGACGGCAGATTCTCCGTAGGTCAGTGTGAACTGTGGCTCGCCCTCCTCGTCCTCTGTTTCTTCGATGGTGCGAGTGGCTACAATGAAGTGATTTACAAATTCATCCACATCCACAGAACTAGACTCTCCAAAATAAAGAGCGAAGAGGTATGCCTTCAGTTGCATGGCATCTAAAAACTCCACCTCAAGTTCGTCTATCAAATCATCTATTTCAGAAAATTTACTTTGTATCGCAACAATTTCATCGGCATACTCTGGAGGGTATTCTGAGGATAAACTTCCCCCACTAAAAACCAGTGCTACAATGTCATCATTGTGACTTTGGGTACTGGAAAAAATACTACAAATCACAACCACAACAATTAAAAACGGACTAGCTATCGCAATCACCATGCCTTTCATTACATTTTTGCCTTCTTTGGTGTTCCCCAATAAAGCTACACCCAGTTTCGCTGCCACTGCTGGTAAAGCCATCAATCAAACCTCATCTGAAAAGGGAGTTCTTCCTCCCCTGTCATACTTTCTATCTGATGTTCTTCGTAGATTTGTTCTTGATTTTCTTTTTGAAGTTCTTCTTGTGCAAGGGTTTTTAGTTCTGCACTTTGAACGGCTTCTTTCAAAATATCCAAGTCAAACCCAGCTGTTACATAACCCTCTGCTACCGTATTCACATAATTCGATGTGGGGATTCCATGCTGATGATGGGTTGGCATGGTGTACACCATTGCTGTCATTTCTGTGCCGTTGACGGAAACCGTCATATCCTCTTTGCCATAAAAACTGGGGTAGCCCTCGTAACGGTCTAAGGCTTTTTCGTCATCAGGTTTGATGTCCCAAATCACCACAGGTACTACAGAACCTTCTTTGGGTTCAATGGTGAGATAGCTTCCTGTTTTTGATCCACGAAACACCAATTCAAAATCTTTGATTTCAGAATTCCCAGTGATAGTGGCAGAGGGACAACGAAATTTCATCTGTTCCACATTCAGGTTACTGCCGTAAGCGATGTACTGTTTGGAGGGAAGAGAAAAATCTCGTTTCCATGGAGGGTTTGAATCTCGATGTTGGTCTGGTTTTTTTGTGGGTTCATTTTTTGCCATACAATTCTCCTTTTTTACATGGTCATAGAAAAACCAGACTCCATCTCTGAAGTCTGGTCATCTTGTTCCTGTTCTTCTTGGGCTTGTTCCTCTTGCCCTTGATTTTCTTGCTGTGTCATTTCTTTATCTCGTTTTGCCCTAAGACGCTCCTTTTGAGCCTGTGCTTGCTCTGGATTTTTCCACGCCCCATTTCCTTCCAAATGACTGAGGAGATGTTTTCGAGTGGATTTGAATTCTTCCCCAATCATTCCTAACCGAAGTAAAAAACATCGGAACGCATACTTCTCATTCTCTGGTTTGGATTTGATGGGACTGGCTGACTTCTGATTTTGTGCCAGAGCGGTCAAGGACATACAAAACTGAATGTATGCCTTGATTTTTTCTGGATTCAGTTCAGAATTAAAGGCACGAAATTCCACCGTTTCTTTTTGGAAGTAAGAATGAAGATTCAAACAACGATACCGAGAGCCATGGTAATGGGTTCTGCTGCCATCTTGCCCATTGTACCAGAGGTCTTGTAAGTCACTTTTGGTGGTGGGTTTGCTTTTGTTTAGCTTTTTCAGAAAATCTTCATCCGTCTTTTTACAGTATTGGGATTCACGTCTGGCATCCACTTTCAGAGCCTGATAAATCAAATCTTCTTTGGCTGCTACAATATTGACAAGGTTTCGTACCTGTTGGGGAGAGAAATCCTTTGCACCTATGTGGACGTGAATGCCTGTGGAAGAATTGACGATAGCACCCTCGCATCGCAAGGCTTTCACGAAGTCCTGTACCAAATCAATATCTTCATAGGTACAAATGGGACTCACCAATTCCACCTTATAATTTCGTTCCTCACTACCACTACTTCGTACAGGACTTCTCACTCCATCTTCCACACGTTCTGCAAAAATACTGGAATCATAAACGCATTTCCAGATTCTGTTCTGACTATCCTTGGCATGATACTCGTCATAGTTACCACCGTACTCTATCACATCTGTACCCAGATAATCTGCAATCACTTTACAAGCACTATAGCGAGTCATACCAGTCATCTCAATTTCAATACCAAAGGTTTGATCTCGTAGATCCATACCTACCACCTCTTATTGCTTTCCAAAATAAGACTCGCTTCTGCAAAATCAGCTACTGCAAGGAGATAGGTTTCTAGCTTAGGACTTCGCCAGTTGTCAATCAGTTCACCATAACATTTATCATGGAGTTCGCTGATTTGCACAATCACATTTTCAAGAGCCAGTTTCGGGGTTTTGGTGTAGTCCATCTCTTCAGCAAAACCAGTGAGAATGTCATCCAATTGCATGATGTGATTTTGTCCGTAGTAATAGTAGGATAGATAGGGATTTTCATAGGGGTTACCCTGAAGAAGTTCCAACATGGTTTCTTCCAGTTCTTTTCGCTTTTCAGGATAGAGTTGGTATTGCTCTGTCATACACAGCAAATCATTTTCACGGTCTTTCTCGTAGGTGATACAAAGGAGTAAATCCGAGAGCAACTCTTTTTTTGTTTTTGAGGCTAAATTTTTCATATCGTTCATCATCGTCCTCCTGCTGTTCCAAATAATTTTTCTTTGTAAGGTGGAGCATGAACGGCTAAGTTATACCGTTCGTTCCCACATTTATAAAGACAAACACCACGTTGAGGGAATTTTATCAGATTGTATTCTGACTCTTCCAGTTGAAGGGAGTCAATGTAAAATCGCTTGTCGATGTTCCCAGCATTGAACAAAAAGGCATGAGTAGGAATGGAGAAAAGAGGTTTGGTCAATTCACGAATCCCATCAATGTTGAAGTCCTCCAAGTTCTGACTTGCCAAAATCACAGCAGATTCTTTTTTACGAACACGTTTCATGAAATTCCGAATATATTCAATGGCGGTCAGGTTGGTCAAAAAGAGATAGAGTTCATCGATGCTGGCAGCGGTGTTTCCCTCGGTGAGAAGTTTGTCAGACATAAAAGAGAGAATATTGAAGAGCAAGGCATTTTTTACATTTTTAGATGCCTGTAACAGACCTTTCACCCCAAACACAATGAATCGGCTGGAGGTGATGTTGGTGTGTCCGTCAAAAAACTTACTCTCTGCTCCCTTACACATGGAGTGCAATCCCAACAAAATTTCTTGTAGCATTTCTTGGGTGTACAGTTGATTCTTTTCTTTGTTGTAGTTTTCGTATTCATACTCCATGAGCGAATAGAGGTCAGACAAAATAGGGTAATCCGTTGGGGACATTCGGCGGAAGTTGGTCTGATCTGTGATGCCGAATGCTTTGTACAGTTTTCCTAACATAATCTCTATGGTGTCAATTTGACCATCAGTGAAATCTTTGTAGGTACGAAAGAAGTCTTTTAGAAAGCTGATGTGCTGAGAGATTTTGGTTCGTGCTTGAAAGGTAATAGGGGCTGCTTCGCCATCATCTAAGTCCTCACCTTCATCCCATGTTTTCGGCTCTAGGGGATTTATCATGTATTCCCCAGACATTAAATCAATGAAACAACCTTCTAAATTTTGGGCAAGTTCAAGATATTCCATCTCTGGATCTAAGCAGATTACAGACTTGCCTGACTCCAAAACATTACACAAAATCAATTTCATGAGATAACTCTTCCCCTGACCAGAGTTCCCAAGAATCAGAATGTTGGCATTTGTTTTGTCATCGGCACGTTTGTCGAAGTCCACAATCACATTACTTCCGAATTTGTCACGCCCCAAATAAAACCCGTTGGCATCGGTTTTCCCAGAATAGTTGAAGGGAAACAAATTTGCCACAGAAGAGGCTGGCAACACTCGTTCAAATTGAGTGAAGAATTTATTGTAACCTGAAGGACCTACAGAAAGAAAGCCCTCTTGCTGTCGCAACATCAAACGATCCACATTTAGTTTGGAACGGACAAGCTCTGTCAGCACATCTGTTTGAAGTAATTTCAGGTTATCCATGTCACTTGCTACCAATTCTACGAAAATAGCACAATGGAGAAGTGGTTCACGATTTCGATGCATGGTAGAGACCAAAGTCACCACATCTTGTAGGTTGCTGTTTGCAGTCACAGTCTGTTGAAGGTCATTTGCATTG
>JAWXUL010000018.1:0-18513 GCA_044432725.1 Eubacteriales bacterium | reverse complement strand
TTCTACGAAAATAGCACAATGGAGAAGTGGTTCACGATTTCGATGCATGGTAGAGACCAAAGTCACCACATCTTGTAGGTTGCTGTTTGCAGTCACAGTCTGTTGAAGGTCATTTGCATTGTTAGAATCCATACGGTTTTTATTTGTGGCATTGTGGATGATGCGTTTTTCTTCGGCTGGTGTTACTTGCCGAGTATATATTTTCAAAGTCACACCATCTTTTTCACCTAAGTGACGGAGGATTGCCTGCTCATCTGTTGCCGTGGGATATTCTCGAATGCACCAAATACAACGAAAAGTGTTCCCAACGATGTAGTGGTCTATCTCAAATTTGATGGTGCTAGGGGAAATCATATCCATGAAGTCTTTGGTGTTTAAGGTGAATTGCCTCGAAGAGGCAAGAGAGGACCCCCTGGGGGGCATGGATTCGTAGCGAGGTTTACTGTTTATTTTTCGTGCCATACATTTTCCTTTCTTTTTGCAAAGAGAATCAGGTTAATCATTAAAAACAACCCAACGCTCTCCATCAAAATCTTCGTATTTGCACCCCAGGGTGGTATCTCTTGCCTGACGGCAATTCACCTCCTCTTGAGTGACATTTTGCTCGAAGTACACACCTAAGATGCGTTTGATGTCGTTGCTATCTGCTTTATTACAGATAAAGCCTTGGTCTTTCAGTGATTTTTCAATCCGTAAGAGAAATTGTTGCACCTCAGATTCTTTTTCATCTTTCAAAGGTCTCACAATTAAAAATTCATTTGCCGTTGCAAAAAAAATGAAATCCACTTGCATTCGGTCTTATGTCTTTCCATCGTATTCCAGAAGTTCAGGTCTCACAGGATTTTCTTCCTGATCCATTCGCTTTTTCAGGTAGCCAAAAAATTTCAATCTTCTTCAAAGTTTTCACGAGAGTTCAGGCATAGCATTTCTAGTTCGGGCAGACCTTTTAGCACATTCATCAGTGCGTAAATTCTGCCAGACACGTTGCTATCAGACAGTACAGAAATGTTGGTTGGTTTCAGCATAAAAAACACCAGTTCTCCTTTTTCTGTCACGAGGCTCTGGTCTGTGATTTTTTTAATCCCCAGAAGTTGTCGAGTGCTGGGGACTTCTTTTCCTTTTCCCATTTTCTCAAATCCTTTCTTTTATTAATCTTCCGAGTCCTCTTGTGCTGTGGGTTTCCAACGATAAGTCTGTGGTTTTCGGAATAAAAATGCCGAGGCATATTTCAGAAAATCCAAAATACAGGTATCATCAAATCGAATGGAAAGAAATGCGTAGGTTGCTGTGAGGACAATTGGTATCATGAAATTCAGTTGTGTCAAAGCGAACACAGATATCAGCATTCCAACACCAATCACCACCACATCTGGGAGTGCCCACAGAAAAAGAGTCGCCTTTCCTGTCAGGTTGTCTGGGTAAATATACATTTCTAATCTCCTTTTGTTTTTATTGTTTCCTCTCGTTCTGCGTACATCTTACGCAAAACCTGTGCCACACCCCAAAGAACAAAATCTACACAAGGCACGGCCACAGAATTTCCCAGAGCCTTGTATCTTGCTGAGTCAGAGCATTTGGGGATTTCAGTCCAGAAGTCTGGAAACCCTTGCAGCCGTTCACATTCCAAAGGTGTCAGTCTGCGAATCAGTTTTTTGCTGAGATGAAGCTGCTCATCTATCACACACTTGTCCTGTGTAACATACTGATTGTTCACTCCTTTTTCATCACCACAACATAATGCACCTACTATATCTTGATAGCAACCATCAATGACACACTTGTTTTGTTCTACATATCGGTCATTCACACCTTTGCAATCCCTCGCCATCAAAGCACCCACCACATCTTGATAAGATAGCACTGCATGACAATCCGTACTGGTGAGTGTGTAGGATAATTCAGCCTGACATCCGATGCCATTCCCACCGTTTTCATTTTTTCGGTTGATCACGTTCCCTACGATACAAAAAGATTGAGGCTCTTCCAAAATAGCAATCCCACCCTGATTTTTTGAGGGGTCTGGATTGCTGGTGTCGAGGGTTCTTGCCACTTCAGTTTCACGGCATCCAGAAAAAGGATTTTGTGATTTCATGGAATTGCTTTCTTTCGAATCCAAAGAATAAGCAATGGCTTTTCGTAAGAGTAAAGGAGAATTGTTTCCTCCAGTTCCTAAGTGTCGCATGAGAGTTGGGGACACATCCAGTGGTCCATCATATCTGCAGTCACGTCTGTGATTGTCGAACAAGAGGGGAGCGTTTCCTCCTCCTGTTCCAGAGGATGCTGTGAGTGTGGGGGAAATTCCTTCGCAAATTTCAGCATTGGGTTTGGTACTTCCTAACACCATAGGCACATTTCCACCCATGCTTGCCTTCAAGGTTCCCACCATGTTGTCATAAATATCCATCCGTTGCCCACCCTGATCATTGACACAATAAAGAGGTTCCTCTGTAATAAAAGTTTGCATCTGTTGATTTTGAGAGGCAAGCAACGCACCTGTGATTTCAGGAGTTTCTATTACTTCATGACGTTGATTTACATGGAAACTTCGTATTCGTCCTCGGCTTGGATGATCAGTGCTTGCTCTAGTTGAGGTGGGAGGGTTTTTCCACGTTCTTTCGCTCTCCGAAGAATCCCAGCACAGGCTTTCTTGCTTAAATAATATTTCATGGGCGCTGAGTCCTGCAAAATCTGCGACAAGGTAGATTCTTCTGCGTCTTTGTGGTACTCCGAAACCCTGAGCGTCCAAAATGCACCAAGCCAGTGAGAATTCATCTCCCAGTACGATTGCCCCAGCAGATTCCCATTTCCCTGTGTCAGATCGAGGCACATGACATTGGGGATGGTCAATTCGGACAATTTCTTCGAGGACTGCCCTGAAATCTTCGCCCTCGGCACTGCTGAATGCTCCGGGGACGTTTTCCCAGACCATGAATCTTGGTCGAAGAGACTCATTTGTTCTTCCTCGTTCTCGATCACTTTCTCTCATCTCCCTCACAATGCGTACCTGATCCATAAAAAGACCAGACCGTTCCCCTTGCAAGCCTTTTCGATTGCCAGATGCAATGCTTAAGTCTTGACAAGGACTACCTCCAGTGATAATATCTACAGGTGGTAGCTCGCTTCCTTTTAGCTTGGTGATGTCCCCAAAATGTTCCATCTCTGGAAACCGTACTTTTGTCACTTCAATGGGAAACTTTTCAATCTCCGATGCCCACACTGGTTCGATGTCATTGTGCATGGCTGCCAGAGGAAATCCACCGATGCCATCAAAAAGAGAGCCCAGTGTTAGCATAATAATTTCTCCTGTGACATTAATTCTTCTGTGGTGATATGACGAATGGGGATCTCATGTTCTTGGGCGAATTGAATTTCCGTTTTCATGCCCTTTGAAATGTGGTCACCAAAAACCCAGATTTCATCGCATCGAGATAGCAGAGTTAATCCCATTTCTAAACCTTTTTCTCGCTCCGTTGGGTCACTATCATCTAAAATTTGGGTATAGGTCAAGTGAGGAGCAAAAAAGCCGTGTCCTTGATTTAACACAAAGTCACAGCTACGTTTCGCAAATTCTACATTTTTTTCAATCTCTCCTGAATAGGGAGAGGCTACATAAATTATAATCATTTCTTGTTCCTTTCGTATAAAATCAAGGTACTTTTGCAGGAGTTACAGCATTGAGTACCGTTTTCGATAGGTTCACAGCCGTTTGTGCGCTGTAAATACTGCCCATCACATTTACTTTTGTGGATGTTTCTAAACCGAAGGCTTCTGCTATGCGTGGGATTTCTGTGGCTGACAACATAAGTCCAAGACCAATCAAAGGATTGTCTAATAAAATCATCAGTCCAGCGGTGAGGATGGTCGCTTGCATAAAGGTGGTAAAACACAAAGCAATGATTTGCTTACTCCACTGCACAAAGCCGTCACCATACCCTCTAGGAATGGAAAACATATAAAGACTTCCTACACAAATTTGAGTGAGCAGAATCCCTCCACGTTTCAAATTGGCAAAGAACACTTTGATGATAGCGTATCCCACCATAATGATGATGAAGATTAACAAAATCGGACTAGGAAATGGAGTTAAGCCATTTACAATATCTGACATCAATCCATTCTCCGATACCTGACCAAAATCTGAAACGATGTCATTGGCTAAATCTCCCAGAGAACGGTTGGCTCCTGTCAATCCAGCACTCATCTGTCCTTGGAGATTGACGGATAAGGTGTACAATTTCACAGGCACGTCAGAAAACAGAGAAACTGACATAAATCCTTTGATGGCATTGAGGCACACATCTTTTACCGACCCACGTCCGCTCTGGTATTCGATACCACATTCAAACACGGCAACCACCAGACCGACCAAATAAAGTGCCCAACCCAATCGTGAGAAAAACAGAATAATGGATTGTGACCATTGCAACTCAAAAAGTTCCACACCCATATTGCCCATAATTTCAAAGAATCCCACAAGGAATCCGATAACCTGACCATAGACCCAGTCTACAATTTGCCCCATCACGTCACTAATAATTAAGTCAAAAAGAAACATTTTTTCATACCTCCTTTCTTTTTCTGGCACTTTTGCACCAAAAAAGCACAGCCAAAGTTCCTAACTCTGACTGTGCTTTTTTTGAGTAAAAGTTTTTTTGCGTTGTTTTCATTTCTTGTTTAGAGGGAAGAAACGTTGTCATAAGGGGCTGACACGTTGTCCGTTTCTTCCTGTTCCTCTGGGTGGGGGGTGCTGGCTTCTGTGGTTATCGCTTGCTCTGTGTCCTTGTTACGATTGCGAGATTTTTTCTCTCCAGAAATCTCAGCATCCAGAAGTTGATCTTGCAATACTTCTGTTGGTATTTCGGATTCTGCACTGGCAATAATGTCAAAAATCGCTCGGTACATAAATTCCTTTTGTTTTTCGCCAGTGCGTTTCAGATGCGCTTTCAATCGGTAGAAATCCTCATCCGTCATTTGCAGTGCCATGGTTCTATTTTTGTTACTCATTTTTTCTTCATTCTCCATATTAAAATATTTTTCCAGTAGGTCTGCCATAAAGTCGCCTAGAGACAATCCACTGTCTTGCTGTTTTTCTCTCACCTTCTGGTGCAGTTCCACAGGAATTTTAGCACACAAACTGCTAGTTTCCATGGTTAGACACCTCCATGGCCAGTTTGAATCCTGTATGAAATCCTAACTCAAATGCATCTTCTGTGCTATCGTTTTCTGATGTTAGCCATAGGTCTAGGATTTTTTGAAAATTCTTTGATTGTTCCTCGTTTAGGGTTTCTTGAAATTCCTCAATACCCTTTGCGAGATTCACTCTATTTTCCTTCCCACTTTCTTGGTAAGGTTCTTGAATGACATGATAGTAGATTTCTCGGATCAAAGATTCTTTCTCCATCAGCCCTCCCTCCTTTCATTTATTGATCCTCGTCATCTTCGTCCACTGGATGCCAATGGTGGTGGCAATCTCTATCTTCGCAGCGACCGTTAAAAGTCAGGTTGCCACAGAGTGGGCATCTGCCCAGTTCAAAAATTTGTCCGTCCATTTTCGCTCCCCCTTTCTATCACTACTATAAATGATTTTAAGGGAAATAGCTATCACTATACTATACAAGATATTGTAGTATATTTCTCATATTATACTAAACAATACTAAAGAGGGAGTCAACCAAAGCTACCGACCACCAATGTGATCAGTAGTTTGGTCAGGATTCGAGGAATCATTTCCTCGTGTAAGGTTTTAGAAAATCGAAAGCAGATGCATTGATGTTCTGAGTGCATGGTTCATATACCCTTTGCCGAGCATATACTCAATGTCACCTTTCTTATCTATGGTGGCATAGCTGCCGGGAATGTGTTCATCCCAACTTTTTAACACATCAATAGGGTGTTTATAAGGTTTTTTGCGATGATTGTCTATAGAATTTTTTCCCATGCACATCATCACGACTACTGTTCTTACGATAGAAGAGTCCACACTGTGCAAGATTTCCTCTTGCTTAGATGCAGGTGCAATAATCAACTCTTGAAGAACAGGAGTTGCTTTTTCTAGCTCTGCACGATATTCATTTTTTTTCATAAAATTACCTCCGTCTTATATCCCAAGGACAGTCCAAATATAGAGGGGAGCCGTCATGGAAAAGACCAAGCAAGCAAAGAGCATGGCTGGTGCTACCCAGTCAAATTGTCCTTGCTTGCGGTAATCAAAATAAGCGAGAGCGAGTTTTCCGAAGAAAAACACACAAAGAATCATATTTATGGCTGGGAAAACTACCTTATTTACAACTTCTTTAATCTGTACGGCGGCGGTAGTCCATGTGGATTCAATGGCTCCTGCTACGTTTCCTGTGTCTGCATACACCGTGGTACAGAGGAGCAATCCCACCAAAAGGGTAAGGGAGAGTATTCGAATACATTTATTAATCATAGTATATTCCTTTCTTAAATCAGGCTCATTATTGAGGTCCGATGTGCCAGTCATCCCATACAGTTCCTGAAATAGTCAGACTATCTGTCAAATTCAAACTAAGCATTCCTGTGGGAGTCCACACATCAATGAGCCAAGTGTTTGCTTTGTAATTGCCATCTTGATACCAAACTGGGGTGAAATGGGTACGATTTCCGTAGGTAGAAAAGCTATTTTCCTTAAATTCCATCTTTGCCGTGAGACCTATTTGCATACGTTCTAGCAATCGCCAATAGGTTTCGTATCCAAACTCAGGGAAATAGGTCACTGCATTTGGTGTTTGACTGACAGCACTACTGCCATTGGTTGTGGTTCGTGCAGTCACTTCTTCTTGGTATCCATATCCACTTTTGATGCTATTGGCTGTTGCTGTAGGACTTTTGTCATCTGGAATCAAGTTCATGGTACCTGTGAGGGAGGCTGTAAATAAATTTACATCAAATTCCCACCAACCTCGGTCCACCCATGTCAAACCAGTCCAGACCCAGTTGGGCTGCCACCACGGACTATAGGTTGTCCAGTTACTAGAAGTGTTTACCTCTCGGCTGGGTACAGAACTACTAGAAAAACCATCATTTCTGTCATCGTGCCATGCTGTGACATCAACCACGGTACGAGCTTGCGAGTGTCGTGGTTGGTGGAGGAAATGCCCTTGGGGTACTGGGTTTGGTGGAGGATTCAAGTCTAAATCTTCGATTTGGCATCGAAGAGAACTCTCAGTCGTTCCTCCGGGACCTGTCACCGACACGCTGATATTGATAATTTGTTCTTCCTCTGGTGTAGTCCATTTCACCCAAGCCAGTTGGCTGGCACCGTTGGGATAATATACATTTCCTACATCGTAGCTAGTGCCATCAATTCGGAATGTTACTGTGGTTGGGTTGTCAGGGTCGGATTGCCCTCCTCGAATGGTGACGGAAGTGATAACCTCCGTGTCGGTTCTATAGATATAATCTACAATTTCCACTTCAGGAGGTGTGGGTGGTTCATCGAATCGTACCACTCCTATTCCTAAATAGGTAATAATATTGTAATTATTGGCATTAGAAGAGGTGCCACCAGTCCAAGCTGTAAACCCCAAATCTCCTTCTTCTAAAAAGATGGATAATGGTAGATTTTTGTGTGTCAAAGACTGCATCCAAAAGTAAAGGTTATTATTCGTCACACGATCGTATAGTGCCGCTTCCGTTGTACCACAAGGGCACTTCCCGTTGGGTCGCAGTATGGCACACATATAATTCCCTGAATAAGTGAAGTAGGCAATGGGCTCTACCATGATTTTGTAATTTCCATTGACCATAGTATCATAGTCCATACCAAAATAACCCGACAAAGAACGTAGCACTTGCTCGTCTGTGAAGTAGGATTTTATTGCCTCTAGGTTTGTTCGCCCAGACGCATTGATAATTTCTGGCAAAGATTGGGTAGGATTGATATAGCTATAGCCATTGAGTTGTAAGGTGAGTCCACCAGTTGCCACATAACTTGCTTTGTTCACTTTTCCGAAGTGGAATGTGCTTGAAGATGGAGTGATATCTGTTAAATCGATAGATTGGGACACAGGTCCACCTGTGTTTGCATCAAAAAGAGTGACACGCACTCCGTCATGTCCTACAGACCATCGGTTGGTAGAAGTACCACCACCCATGCCTCCACCACCAGTATCCATGTCAGTGGATGCGGCAAAAGTTAGTATTGTAGCACAAAATATTGCGTACAAAGAGGCAACAATATAGGGGAGTGGGTTTGGGATCTTAATATTCATCTCTTTTTCTCCTTTCCTTGAGATACAAAAAAGCACCCTCACAAAGAGAGTGCTTTCTTGAATATTTGTAGTTTTTAACTATTTTCTTACATAATGCCCACTTTATTGCCATTTTCATACATATCTGTGGCTTGTGTGCCTACATTTGGAGTGTTATTGTAGGGTACATATCCAAATCCGGGGACATACGCACCATCTGCATCCGATTCCGTTTTTGTGCTTGTGTCTGCGGAGGGTGATGAGGTTGAGGTGCTTGTAGAGGGGGTGGATGTGCTTGGGGTGGAGGTACTAGGGGTTGTGGTCACCGTTGTGCTTGAGCTGTTGGTAGACACACTGGGGGGTTCAGGTTCTGGGATTTCCTCTGGCACAATCTCTCCTGTTTCCGTCACCGTAACCTTTCCACCATCTGGTGTTTGGGTGGGATCTTGTAGTTGGGATTCAGTATAACTGGGTTTTGCTACCACATCTGGTTGGATGGTTTGGGAGGTTCCTTTGTCCGTGCCGTTTAAGGTGTCAGGTAGAGGGACCGTCACATTAGGGTCTGGGTGGGTTTCTAAAATGTTCCCATCGGCATCGGTAAAAAGAATGGCGGGAGAACTTGTGCTTGTATTTGTGGAGGAATCCGTTCCTGAAATGCTTGGGATGTTCAGGTTGCTTTCGTTTTCTGTGAGAATATCACTTCCTTCGGGGTTCGTGACCACCAGTTGGTTGCTCGCATCATCCTCGGTGCCTAGTTTTCCGTCCGTTTGTTTCGCTGGGTTAAATTGGTTTGTAATCATCACCAGTAATGCTCCACTCAGGGTAAGTCCTGCGGCAATGGTTAGCCATTTTTTGTTTACATCATTCATAATTCATGTTCCTTTCAATTCCTGTGAATTCTTCATCGGTTTCTCTTGTGTCTTTGCTTGGTTATCACTATAGCATCTTGCATTTTTGTTTCGGAGAAACAAAACAAATAATTTCATTATTTGCCCAAAAGCTATGCTTTTGGGATGCAAGTTTGCTCTATGGGTTAAGCCGAATCTTTGGAAACAAAGATTCGATTTGAGGGCAAGCCCTCAAATAAAATATCCTTTGGATATTTTGCTTAACAACATACTAAACTATATTCTTCGGAATAGCTATCTACCAATACTACCAAAATTAAGCCTTCGATATTGTGAGATAGTATATACTCCAAAAAATAATTAGAAAATAGGGGTATAACCAGCCGTGGTTCGAATATTGATTCGTAGATTTGGGAGCAGATTTCCACAAAAAGAAATAGGTATTTCTAAAACAATGGTACTTTCCACAACGAAACGATCGCCTGCAGTATCAGATTGGGCGAATGTTGCGTTAGAAATAACCACATCTAGGTCATAAATGCGAAATTCTTCTTCACCGTTGATGGTTTTCACATAGGCTCCTCCAGAAAAACTGGTTCCCAACACTGCAGACATTCTGGAATAAATATCACCATAATTCACAGCAGCATTGAAGCTTTCTGCAGATGGCTGATACCCACCTGAATAGCCCTCACGCACACCATGGTAGACATCTGCATAATTTTCTGTCACAGTGACAATCGCAGCATCTTGCAAAGCATCACGCACACCTTGTGCAACAATATAATAATGGAAATATTGAGAAATAACGGTCACAGAAAGCATAAAAGCAAGAGCCATTGCCACAACTAAGGGGTAACCCTGTCCTTTTTCACAGGAAAGGACTTGTTTAAATCGTTTCATCACCTCCAATACACCTCCCCTTTTCCACTGGCGACCCCTTTTAATGTCACAGGGAAACTGCCAAAATCTCCGAATAATCCAAGGTTTTTCTGCAAGGTCACCGTGACAGTGACCTCTTGATTTAGTTGAAACCGACCAGACTGACTCCAAGAAATCGTAGGACTGATCCCCAAATTCGATTTCAAGGCTTCCGCTTTTGCAGAGGTGTCCGATCCAACTTGCCCTGTAATCTCTGCCACACGCATCAATTCAGTAGCAAAAGTATCTACTTTTTGTTTGGTCATATACACTTCAAATAGTTGCATTGCAAAAGCAACGATTAAAATGGTAACAAACACTAAAATAACAAGGTCAATATAACTTTGTCCGTCATTTGAGGTAAAAATTTTCTTCATAACTCCCTCCTAAAACATTGAGCCCATGGAACGAATGATTTCGTACACAATAATGGTTAGATAGACTAAAAGTAAACAAACCATAATAGAGAATGATAGTTTTCTAATTTTTGGTGGAATTTTCATTGCTTCGGCTTTCAGTTTCTGTAATTCCAGCTGTTTGAAGTCATGTGCGAGCATTTGGAAATACACTTTCCCATCGTCACCACGAAGAACGGCAGTCAAACCTTGCATAATATCCACAAACATTGGAGAATTGATGCGAGTTTGTGACCGTGCCAGTGCTGTTTCGTAGCTTGCAGACCTCATATCTGCCGTCAAAATATCTAATTCATCAGCAAAGGTGTCATTGGCACTCTTTTTGAATCGTTCAATGATAGCAAGAATATCACGGCTATTTTGCAACTCTTGTGCGATGGTGGCGGCAAATCGAGGGAGTTGCACCTCTATTTTTTCTCTTTTTTCTTCCAATAACTTGTCAGCTTTGCCTACCTCTTTGAAGTAAATCATAATCCCTAACACGAGGAAAAAGGGAGAAATGATGGGGAGCAAAAACAAACAAGGAATGGAGAGAAGACCTATCAAACCACCTTTTAAGATACAAGAGGCAACATATTCTTCTGGACTTTGCGGGATACCTGCTGCATTCAAAGCACAAAAGAGTCTTGCTCGCTTAAATTCTTGGATTTTCACAAATTTTTCACACTTGGTCGCCAAGTCACCCACTAAAACCTCCATGTTGAGATCCTTTTTGGTGGTATTGGTGGCTAGAATCAATGCTTTTTCTGTGGCAAGTGTGGGCATTTGAATCAAATCGGCAATTAATAAAAACAATCCACAGGCTGTAAACACTGCGAAAAGTAACGTACATAATAAAATCATCAGGTTTACCTCCTATATTCGATTGGTTTTGTCACTTTAATCACACGAGCTGCCGACAAAAAGATGATGCTGGCACAGATCGCTAGAATGATTTTTCCTAAAAAAGTGAACATCAAAGTGTGATACCAGTTGTAGTTCAAGAAATACAACAAAGGGATATTGGAAACTAATAACACCACCATGGTCATATATTCTTGACGAGGTGCAGTGATGAGCAAATCGAGTTCTGCATTCACCACACGCATATCCGAGAGTTTCGACACGATGGGTGTTAGTGTGGATTTCAGATTTCGGTCATGCTGACACAAAATCAGTGCATCAATCCATTCCTGAAAGACAGAGTTTTCCAAACCTCCACGGATGTCCTTCAATGCTTTGGTCACATCTGGATTCACCATTTTGGTTTGGTTCAAAAATCCCTGAAATACGGAAAGGACTGGATTATTCAGGTACATAATGTTCTCTTCTACGGCTGTGACGATATTTTCAGACCGTAAATAAGCCGAAGTAATGACAGAAAGTGCTGTTTCCAGTTGGTTTGCTAAATCTCGTTTGAAGTGGGTTTGGGTTAATTTGACATACCAAAAGGGGAGGAACATAAAACCAATAGCAAGTACAGGAAC
The DNA here is from genome assembly GCA_044432725.1 of Eubacteriales bacterium. Taxonomy (GTDB): domain Bacteria; phylum Bacillota; class Clostridia; order Oscillospirales; family Oscillospiraceae; genus JAWXUK01. The sequence goes on along the minus strand of JAWXUL010000018.1, from coordinate 6,649 downwards.
TAAGAACCAGTTTGCCATTAAAAGAGCCAAACTTCCCCCTAAAAAGAAACAGAATAGGGAAGTAGCACAAAGAAAAGGGAATTGATGCCCTCGACCTGTGATTCTCAAAATCCCTTGCACTTCTCGAATCTCACGCACCAAGAAATTATCCTTTTTTCGCTTGGTGTTGTGGTTGATTTTTCCTCGGAGTCCAGTGGGTTTGTCAAGCATTCCACCAAAGATGCCTTCTGTAAACTCCGTGGGAGAAATGCCTAATAGACAGAAAAAACCTGTGATAAAGCCAAAAGTGGCTAGTAATAAGATAGCATTCATTAACTCACCTCAGTCCATTGTTTGATTTCACTTACTGGCATCCCATTTTCTAAGAATCGTTTCGCCAGTTGTTGTGAGACAGAATTCACCTGCTTGTGTTCGCCTTCGATGATAAATTTACCATCTTCTATACTGTTTTCTGTGATAATATACTGAAAAAGTGTACGATATACACGATTTCCGTCCTTTTCGATGACACATTCCATTATTTCCATCATTCTACGAGAACCGTTTTCCAGTTGCTTGCAGAAAACCACAATGGAATAGGCTTCTGTCACATATTGATAGAGGGTTTCATCACCCATATCCACAGCACGTTTACAAAGTGAAATCATACGGGCATAGGTTGCTCGTGCAGAGTTGGCATGGATGGTGGTCAGCACTGCTACACCTGTTCTAGCTGCTTCCTGTGCGGCATTGGCTTCTGGTCCACGCATCTCACCAACAACCACAATATCTGGGTTAAATCGGAGAGCCACATCAAGCAATGCGATTTGATCCACTTTTTGCTTGTCATTGTCACTATCTCGTGTTAAGGTATGAATCACAGAGTTACACACATAGCCATCCTCGTCATACTTCACCAAATCTAGCTCACGGGAACCACTTTCGATAGTATACACACGTTTGAAGTCTGGAATTGTGGTCAATAGCCAGCCCAGAACTGTAGTTTTACCACTAGATGTAGCACCTGCTACACAGACAGACACTCCATATCGGACACAAGTGGTGAGGAAGTCTAGCATCTTTTCCGTTGCAGTGCCACCGTTTACAAAGTCTTTTTTTGTCAGAGATTGAGGATTTACGATACGAATAGATGCTGAAATCCCTACATCTTCGTCTACAATAGGGGTTTTCATCACAGCAATACGAATATTTTTGCTTAAATGCCCCAGAACCACAGGCTGTGAGTTATCTAACACAATGCCAGCCGACTGTAGCATTCGGCGAATGACGTTGATGGCGTGTTCTGGGGAGTCAAAATGTTCTTGCAATTTGGCTGTTTTCCCTCCAGAATATTGGATTTCAATATCATTCCATGCGTTGATGTCGATTTCCTCAATCCCAGTTCCGAAGACATATTTGGTCAAGAATCCGTATTCTGCCATCTCCACATACAGTTCTTCCAACAATTCTTCGGTAGTTCTGCCTTCTACAATCACTTTTTTATCCAGAATGTACTTGGAAATGTACCGTTTCATCTGTTCCTTAGAGTCATCTGGATTTTCAGTAATCAGCTGTGCGTAGTTGGTGGAAATGAATTCTTGTACATCATTAAGGACAGTTCTAAATTCTTGAGGCTCTTTGCCTTGAAAGAAAATATCGTGCTTTCGGTCTAATTTTCCAAGGTCAGGACGTGGTTTTCCTTGCATCAGGGGAGGTTCTTCCGTAGCTTGCCGTGGTTTAGGTGGTCTGGGAAGAGGTTTTGGTAGAGGTTTGGACTCTTTGACTGGTTCAGGAATAGATTCTTCTTCCTCTTCTTCCCAATCTTCCTCCTCTTCCTCTCTATCTTCTGGGGGAGGTGAGAGTTCACTCCGTTTTTCCACCAAATAATTTTGATCTCCATACACTGGGGGGCTTCCCCAATCTTCATCCTCTGATTTCTTTTTCTTGCTTTTTTTCTTTTCTTTCGTGCCTTTTTCATTTCCCCAGTCCCTGCGAGGTCCCATTTCTTCAATGAAACGAGGATCTTGACTCAGAGGAATTTTTGTTTTTTCCTCTTCCACCACTGTTTGTCGATTACGTTGGGGTTGCCAACCAGTGTTTAAATCATCCTCTTCAGGTTGATTATTTTCTGATTCTTCCCAATCTTCATCGTCTACCTCTTCCACAGGAACAGGTTTCTTTTTGGGTTGCTTTTTCTTTTTACGACCTTGTGAAGTAGATTCTTCAGAGAACAAGCCATTCCCCTGATTCGCCACTGGTTCTCGTGGTTCAATGATAAATCTGGAGTCCAACGGTTCCATTTCTTCTTCCGAATCCTCATCTTCAGCCAGATTATCTCCAAAAAGAGAATTTCTTCTGCGATCACCTAAACTCATATATCGAACACCTCATTTACAATTTTTTTGATTTCAGCACGAAAACCTCGGCTACTCTTTAGCGTTAACTCCGAAAGAAGTGCCCCAGAAAGATACTGGGTTTCCACTTCTTCAGAATAAGGGATTTGAAAAGACAAACTGCCTAACGCACCTGCCATTTGATTGGTTCCTTGCTGTGGTTTCACATTTCCAGCCACTTTGTATTGCTTTTCCATATCAAATCCACTGTTTTGTAACAAAGGAAGTTGACTTGAGAGATAAGAAATAGATTTTAAGTCACAGTTTACAAGACGAATCGCTGAATCACAATCCATCAAGGCAACGGCAGAAAGCACATCGTTTGCGATATAAGAAGAACAATCTACAATCACATAAGGGGCAATTTCACGGAGACAATCCAGTAATTCCTCTGCTTGCACACGTCCATATGGGGCATAAGTGTATTCGTTTTCCCCTTTTAACATTCCAACGATGCTCAAATGTGGGTTATTCTTCAACGTCATCATGTTGTGTTCCACCAGTGGGGGAGTGACGTGGGTCGCTGACAAGATGGCTCCCATTGATTTTTCCACATCCAATTCTTGTGGTGCGAGGAGGCATGGGAGCATAGGGGCTGCAGTGTCACACAACACCAACACGGTATCTTTTCTACGGTCTGCAAGATATTTTGCAATTTTTGCAGCTACAATGGACTTGCCACTGGAAGGACTCCCCCAAACACAGAGAATCCCTCCCACCAGTCCTCCTTCGTAAATTTCATCTTCGTCATCCCCAAAACGAGAGAAAATCGAGTTTTTGAGAATATTCATCAGGTTGCACCCTCGCTTTCATCTGGTTTAGTCACGTCATCGCCCTCCTTTTCTGGTTCTGAATCCTCGGATTCCTGACCCTTTTCTTCATCGACTTCCTTTTCATCACTGTCTTTTGTGGATTCTTCAGGTCGAGTCACCACAACATCTGGTGCTGACAAGGAGGAATTAACGTCCGTGTTTACCACAGGTACTAATGTGCCAGTGGTTTTGTCGTATTGGAAACCTTCGGGTAAACGCATCAGAGTTTTAGATTCTTCATCGTAATAGAATCCCTCTGGAATTTCCAACCATTCCCCTGTTTCTTCATCCAAATAAAAGCCTTCTCGTTCTTCTAATTGCAACAAATAGGCTGCTTGGGCATCCAAAAACACTTGAGCATCTTCTCGTTCCCCACGGAACACCAAGACCATGTGAACATCACTCTCAGATTCTAACTCGGCGATGTAGCGACTTTGCAAGTCATTCACCAGTAATGTGACGGTGGATGGTAAAGCAGCAGATTCATCTTCACGATCTGGTTCAGATTGTAAATTGGCATCTTCCCCTGTTTTTGTGGTCACAGAAATCACTTCCACATATTTGAGTTCTGGTGGAATGATGGTTTCACCACCATCTCTGAAATTTGGTGTAATGATGGAAATAATGTCACCACTCTGTAATTTACCAGATAAACCGTTGGCAAAAAATAAAATCAGGGAATTTTGGTGGTAATTCTATGCTGAGTGCCGTCTAAATGATATAAATATGCATTTTCAGCTTGCAAACTGTCAGATACTTTTTCGGCAAGGATATAATCTCCAGCTGAAAAATCTGCCAAGGCGTAGCTACCAATGACTGTTTCCGTATTTTTGATTACCGTTTCTGGTAAATTATAGCCACCCACCTCCATCACTGTCACCATGTCTTTTGTGATGGCTTGCCCTGTCTGAATAGCCGTAGTAACTCGCACAATTTCTGTTTTTTGTGCCATTTCCTTGCCCCTGAACAGAGTAATCACAAGGTGAATTTTTGCGAAGTAAAAAGAGAGGGTGCCCTGGGGTGCAAAGCAAATCATCAAGGACAAGGTGATACAGATGATGCCTAGCACCGTTCTATTTTTTAATAAATTCATAAAATCCTCCAAAAATTCAGTCCCACTAGCCGAAACTAGAGGGACTGGATCATGTTACATTAGTTATTTAGCGAAGTGGAACTCTAAAAGTTCCACTGCTTTTATTCAGTTTCGGTTGCCGACAAATGGAATTTGATTTCTTCCATATTTTTCGCAACATAAACACAACCTGCAACACAAGTTGCCAACACACAAAGTTTACCAAATTTTTTCATATAAAAAATCCTCCAAAGTTAATAAAAGTAAGAAGTTATCACACCCAACATTAAATAGGGTGCTAAGGGTACAGACATCCCAGTAAAAGAGGAAGTCGTCCCACGGTTTTTCAAAAAATTAATGCTGAGATTTAAGAAAATCACGGCAGAAAGGGAAGAAATCAAGGCGATAAGACCTTGATTCCACCCTAAAAATGCACCGATGCTTGCTGTCAGTTTGATATCCCCACCCCCTACCTTCTCTGGGTCCACCATGGCAGACACTAGAAAAGGTAGCGCTAAAAATACACCTAAGATGTGGAAGTTGGGTAATGCAAGTATAAAAATAGACAATGGGATGAAATTTGGGATGATTCTGCTCTTCAAATCAGAAATACTGGCAAAAAGCAAGCAACAAAGAAACAAAAAAGACAAATTATCCAGCGTAATCAAACATTCCTTGCACACGAGCAGTGACAGTTGGTAGCACCACTTCGTCAAACAAAGTGTAGAGACCAGCAAGCAACAAAGCGCCAATCACGACGGCTATGAGGATCTGGATGGCGCTCCCAAGGTTTTGGTCACCTTTTTGGTTAGAAAGTGCCACGTTTGCACGAGTTTGGACGGAAATCGCCATTTTATTCATAAAGTTTTTCATAGTTAGTTACCTCTTTCAAAATATAAAGTATTAATAATTGTTGTTGTTTTTGATAGAATACACCGATTTTAACAACGTTTTCTATCGTGTACATTTTCTATCGTGTACATGGGGTTAAGAAAAGCGAAGCTCACATTTTCCTAACAAATTTCTACCTTTCACACAAAGTCGATTGGTTCAAATTGATATCGGTCAATGTAATAAAAAGTGCTTTCTTCTTCGTCAAAAAGTTCAATGACATCAGAAATCGAGAGGGGATAGCCGAAATCAGCCGTTGCCTCCTCGCCTGACAAATGAGCAAAGATGGTTTCCAGATTCTCGGTTCCCATTTCATCCTGAAGAATACATTCATAGTTCTCCATGACAGGCTCGCCATAAAGTTCACGCAAATCTTTCAGAAATTGGAATCGAGCTTCCAATGGACTTTCTTTGTTCATACGCCAAATACGGACAGATTTGATTCCACGGCTGTTTTCAGAGCCTAATTGCTGTGCAGAATCTACCAAACGTAGATAAATTCCTTCTTTCCAGACCACCTGATAGCCTTTCTTTTCAAGCCAGTGGGTAATCTCTTGATTTTTGAACATCACATCCACCGTGGCTTTTTTCGATGAGATAAATCCCACATGGTTGCCACTCCAGACAATCAAATTGTGACGAATTTCTTGTTTTTGCATCGTTTTCACCTCCTTTGCAAGAATAATGTTCTCCTCCCTCCCACCCAATGAAAGATTAGCTTTTGGGAGAACCAAAATAAATTTCTTCTTCGTCCATGATGGCGAAGTTGATTTCGCTGAGACACAAGCCCATATCGTGTAGGCGTTCCACCATTTCTGGAGAAACACACCCCAAGTCTGGTGTCAACCCTTGATCCAAAGGCACATTTTCTTGCAGTGCTTTCAAAAATTCAGGGAACATATCATTGGTTTTCATACAGATTTGACAGAATTCACAGTCACAGCCTGCTTCGTCCACATCTTCCATGAAATTTTCAGTGAGGCAACGGTAATAGTCGCGGCATTTTTCTTCCAAACTTTCCAAAACATTCAGAACTTCCAACACTGTCATGGTGCGATTGGTGAGAACCATGGCATTGCTGAGAATTTCTAGTTCCATATCTCCAGAAATTTTGGCTGCTTTCAAGAAAGAATCAGGCATGGCGAAATTCTCTGCATCACGTTGCAAATCTTTCTTTGGTGCTGTCTTCTCAGGTGGACTTTGTTGTTTGCTTGCAGTGGTTTGTTGTTTGACACCTTGTTCTGGTGTAGTTTCAGCATTTTCTTTCAAAACACAGAAAAAATCTTCAAATTCAATAATTTTCATCTTGTTGACTCTCTTTCATTTTTTGAGTTAATTGGAATAAATCCATTTGGACTGGTTCTTCATTTTTTCGTTCATACACATCATAATTAGCGATAATAAGTTCGCCAAACTGACTATTTGCATCATAGCGTTGCTTGATATTATTCAATCGCTCATGAGTTATCATAACGATATTGGGTTTGTCATACAATTCTCGA
>JAWXUL010000017.1:0-52346 GCA_044432725.1 Eubacteriales bacterium | reverse complement strand
AAACTATGTGTTCCAGTGTGATGAACACAATCATAGGAGCGATCAATGCCGTAATCAAAGGCTTGAACGGCATAGCAATCCCAGACTGGGTGCCGGGCGTGGGAGGAATGTCCCTTGACATTCCAACGATACCTCAATTTGCCAAAGGAACGAATTTCACCCCAGATACCTTCATAGCTGGTGAGCAGGGGGCTGAACTGATTACAGGAGCCGCAGGGCGAAAAGTATTCACCGCCGCCCAAACAGGGGACATCTTCAACAATTTAGGCAAAGCACAACAAATGGCTGAAAATATCCAAAGCACAAGCAACATCCAAGAGTTGACAAGCATCGTTGCCGTATCGCCACAGCTTGTGAGAGCAATGGAAGCGGTTCAAAAATCAAAAAGCCAAGCGCTTGGAGATATGGATGATGATCCTCCTCCTCCACCTCCTCCACCTACATTGACAGGTGGGGGCGGAGTAGAGGGCAACGATAATTCATCTATCTCTATCGTAATCAATTCAAACCCAGTTTTCAACGTAGGAAGCGGCGGAGAAGCAAACGCAAGAGAACTAGAAGCGATGTTTGCCCAATATGTCGAGTTGCTAAGGGAAGAAATCTATAGAGAACTTGCCTCTGCTCAAATGGATGCCAAAAGGAGAGCGTATGACTAGCTATACAACAATAACAGGGGATATGTGGGACACAGTTGCATACAAGACCTTAGGTAGCGAACGATACACAGATAAACTCATGGCATTGAATCTGAAACACAGGGAAACGGTGATTTTTAAGGCTGGTGTCGTATTGGTTATTCCAGAGAAAACGGTCAATGTGGAATCCAGCTTACCACCATGGAAGCAGGTGCAACAATGAACAGCAGAAGAACTGAAATTAAGTTGACTTTTGATGGCACGGACATTTCAGAAGACATCAACAAATATTTCCAGACAATGACCTACACAGATAATGAAGAAGATAAATCGGACGACCTGCAAATAGTAATTGATGACCGTGAAGATGTGTGGATAGGGCAATGGCTTGCATCCTCACAGGGAGCGGGAAAGGGTGCAGTCTTATCCGCCGTCATTGTGCAAAAGAATTTTTATTCAGATGGTGGCGACAGGGTTTTGGATTGCGGTGTGTTTGCGGTGGATACTGTTTCTTTCAGCGGACCGCCCACGAAAGTCACGCTGAAAGCGGCATCAATCCCAGCGGATAGCACGATTAAAACCCAGAAAAAAACCAAGGCATGGGAAAACTTTAAGCTATCCGCCATCGTGGGTGAAATCGCAGGAGCAAATGGGCTGGCATCTATGTTTGAATCAGCGAAAGACCCATTTTACAAGAGAGTGGAACAGGTGTCCGAATCGGACATATCTTTTCTGCAACAGCTTTGTAAAAATGCTGGGATTTCCCTAAAGGTCACAGCAAAAATGATAGTTCTCTTTCTGGCTTCTGAATATGAGGCAAAAACCACAGTGTCTACCATTGAAAAAGGTGTGTCAGATATAACTAAATACAGTTTTGACACTACTTTTTTAGACACGGCTTACAGTTCATGCCATGTCCAGTTTACAGATAGCCTCAACAATGAAACCTATGAAGCCACCTATGTTTGCCCTTCTGGGGACACCACAGGGCAAATCCTAGAACTGAATGAGCAAGTGGGGAGCAATGGAGAAGCGATGGAACTAGCTGAAATGCGGTTGAGGGAGAAAAACAAAAATGAATATTCAGCCAGTTTCACACTGGTGGGGAATACCAATTTGGTGGCAGGATTGACAGTGGATGTGGTGGGATATGGCACATTCGATGGAAAGTACATCATAGAAACAGCTACCCACACAGTCACAGGAAGTGGCTACACCACAGCATTAAAATTACGGCAAGTGCTAGAAGGATATTAAATGACAAAGGGGAATACAACATGGTAGAAAAAGCGATTGTGGCACTTGAAACAGTAGTGCGGAACATGGTTCGAGTAGGTCAAGTTTCCTCTTTGGACGAGCCAAACAGAACCGCCAAAGTTGCCTTTTATGACCGAGGGACCACCATTGTTTCTGGAGATTTGAAAATTTTGAAAAATTCCTCTTTTATCCCAGCCAAGGGAGTACCCCAACGAACAGAGAATGAAGCTGGTGGGGGTGGCTATGCCGAATATGAAAGCCATAGCCATGAAGTGATTATTTCTCCTTGGTTACCTTACGTTGGGGACTATGTGCTGTGCATTTATTTTGGGAGAAGTGGCGGAGATGGATTTGTGATAGGGGGGCTTTAAGTGGGACTGATTGGTGCGTGGGGTTCGTTGGCATTTTCAGTGAACGAGGATGCAATAAAAACTTTTAATAAATTAAAGTGGGATATAGGTGCAAAATACAGCACCCACACCAGACACTTGAAAGAACCACTGTTGGAATTTGCTGGTCCTGATACAGAAAGTATCAGTTTTTCTATGCTCTTTTCCGTTGACTTGGGTGTAAGTCCAAAGCCAGAGATTGACAAATTAGTGAGAGCGACAAAGGCAGGGGAAGTGCATCGGCTTGTGATTGGAACTGACAACTATGGAATGTGGGTAATAGAAAAAGTCAGCAACACTATGGGGACATTTGATAACAGAGGAAATCTGTGGTCAGCAGAAGTCAGTGTCAGCATGAAATCATATTCACCACGATAAGAAAGGAGGGGACAGAATTGGCAACAGAATTTGTGACAGCAAACACAGTGACAACCATAAACCTTGCACCAGAAACAGAGATAGAAGAGATTTTACAAAACATAGCCACACTTTTAGCCACACCGAAATATTCTGTCCCGTTGGACCGTGGCTTTGGCTTAACACAAACTTTTTTGGACAAACCGCATTCAGTGGCAAAAACTTTGATAATCTCTGACATTTTGGATGCAATAGAAAAATATGAACCTAGAGTGACTGTGATTGAAATTACTTTTGAAACAAGTGAAGATGATTCTGGGGTACTTATCCCAATAGTGGAGGTGGAATTTAATGATTGACAATGTGCGTAGTTATCCTGATATAACTTTTGTGGATGCGGATACTCAAACAATAGAAAATGAACTAATTGCCCAATATGAAGCATTAACTGGGCGCACCCTGTACCCAGCTGACCCAGCACGGCTTTTTGTCCTTTGGGTGGCAGAACAAGTCATCAATCTCCGCCAAAATATCGACTATTCAGCAAAGCAGAATTTACCAAGGTATGCAGAAGGGGAAAACCTTGATTCTTTGGCAGAAATCTTTAAAGATGTTTACAGATTAGAGGCGGAAAATGCACAAACAACACTAGAGTTCACCTTGTCCACAACCAGAAATCAAGCGACAATCATCAATGAGGGAACGAGGGTGTCTGTGGGGGATTTATTTTTTTCAACAGTGGAACAGCTGGAGATACCAGAAGGAGAACTGACAGGAGAAGTGGCGGCTGTTTGTGCAATAGCTGGGGCGGTGGGAAACAACTATGCACCGGGGCAAATCACCGACCTTGTGGACGGTTTCCCTTTTTATCAGTCAGTCACCAACACAACCACCAGTGATGGCGGAGCGGATGTGGAGGAGGATGCAGAGTTTTATGAGCGGTTACGGTGTAGCATGGAAACATTTTCAACCACAGGGACCGTGGGGGGATATGAATATCATGCACTCACCGCATCCGCATTGATTGCTGACGTTCAAGTCACATCACCAGTCCCCGGACAAGTGGACATTCGAGTGATCTTAAAGGATGGAGAGTTGCCGAGTGAAGAAATTATCCAAAAAGTATATGACACAGTGAATGCGGATGATGTAAGAACTCTGACAGACTATATCACAGTTGATGCACCTGTAATTCAACATTTTGATATTGACCTAAGTTATTACATCCAAGAACAAGGTGCGATTTCTACTGAAACCATTATCAGCAATGTGGAAAAAGCAATGACAGAGTATAAGACATGGCAATGCGAAAAAATGGGGAGGGACATAAATCCTTCAAAGCTGACACATTTATTGTATGGAGCAGGGGTGAAACGTGTGGAAATCCGCTCCCCTGTATTTACAACTGTGCCTTCTAACACTGTAGCACAAGTGCATGAAGAATCTGTCCTGAATGGGGGGACAGAGCATGAGTAATGTCACCAATGACATTTATACCATAGACCGCACCAGATTCCTCCCTAAGACATTACAGGAAGACCCTGACATTCTAGCCGTGGCACAAGCAATCAGCGGACAGATGACAGCCACAGCCCTAGAAATACACAAAAACAAAATATATCCACGGATAGATGAACTAAGTGAAGAAATATTGGACATCCTTGCCTATGACCTCCATGTTGATTGGTACGACTATAGGCACAGTGTAGAAACCAAACGCAGGGTGATAAAAAATTCTGTAAAAGTACACATGAAGATGGGGACAAAGTATGCCGTTGAAACAGCGACAAGCGATGTACACCCCAAAAGCACAGTGGAAGAGTGGTTTCAATACGGCGGAGAGCCGTATTTTTTCCGTTTGAATGTGGATATATCAGATACTGGAATCACCTCAACACAGCAAATAAGCTTAGTTGAGCGGATTCACTTCTATAAAAATTGTCGAAGTCATCTTGATTATATTGCATTTCAAGTAGAAAGCACCGCTGAAATACAGCTTGGAGGGTATGCTGTTATCACGAATGTGGTGGAGGTCATGCCCTTCCTTGTGGATGAAATAAACTTAGAAGCTACGGCAGAAGCAGGGGCATTCACAGTTTCTGAAACAAATTTAGAAATTCAACCATTCCTTGTGGACGAAATAAGCCTAGAAGCCACAGCAGAGGCAGGAGCATTCACCTCCTCCGAAACAAGCCTAGAAATTCTGCCTTTCTTAGTCAGTGGAATAACTCTTGATTTAGAAATAAGAGCAGGTGGCGAAACGTCGGCAGAAACAAGCCTTGAAATCATGCCTTTCTTAGTGAAAGAAATAGAGTTAGAAACCATCGTAGAAGCAACAGGGGTTACATCCACGGAAACAAGCCTTGATGTGTTGCCTCTTCTGACAGATAAAATTAGTACGACAGGAGAGTTTGACGTTGGTGGAAAAACACAAGTAGACCAAAAAATTGAAATCAGTATGAAGGAGAATGAGAAATGAGTACAACATCCCAAAAATACGGCACTATCATCACAGATAGTGGCGTGAACAAGGTATTTGTCGCAACCACGGAAGGAAAAAAAGTGAATGTCGTTACCATTGCCGCAGGTGATGGCGGTGGAGCATATTATTTGCCGACCAAAGAAATGACAGAACTGAAAAACGAGGTGTGGCGTGGTGCAATCGGCGCCTACGAGGTCAACAAAAATTCATCCAATATGATCACAGCCCGTGGTGTCATTCCAGCAGATGTGGGAGGATTCACGATCAGAGAACTTGCGTTGTTTACAGATGATGATACCATGATTGCCATTGCAAACACCGCCGACATTGAAAAAGTCCTGATTGAATCAGGCATCATCGGCAAGATTGAAGTGTCTATGAACATTGTCTTGACCAATGCAGGGACACTGAATTTCGTGGTGGATAGTTCCACAATTATGGCAACCGCAGAGGATTTGGAAAACCACAATGAAGACCCAGAAGCACATAAGGAATTATTTGCTCTCATGGGAGGAGGAACAGTGGTTTCACCTACGATGCCAACTGATTTTCCTGTAGGCATGATGTGGTGGAAAATTCCTGACACTACAGGCGGCGACATTGAAACCACAGATCCAGAGGTCACAGATCCAGAGGTCACAGATCCAGAGGTCGATTCCAACGTAAAGGAGGTGGTGGCTCTTGATTTAGTAGATGAAGAAATGCCCTTAAATGTTGTCATAGACGGTGTGACAATGGGCATTTCTAATGCGGAAGAACAAACTTCTGTTGATGAAGCACCGTTGTTCAAAATAAGTCGCAAATAAGCGACAACGTATGAAAGAGAGTGTATAAATTATGGCAGATACAATTATTGACATCAACACAGTGGAAGCGGTAGACGGTGTACTGACCGCAAAAGTGGACGGCATTCTGAAACGCATTATGCCAGAAACCAAAGGAACAAATGTGGAAATCACTGTCAGCGATGGTCAAGGCGGCACCACCACCACAACTTTGGCGGCGGTCATTGCTACTATTATCACAGACCTTGGAGAAACCCCTACCTCTGTGAGTATGGAAAAATATGTCGATGACAAAATGAATGAGCTTATCGGCGGCGCCCCAGAAGATGGGAATGATATGCTTGAACTGTTCAACTTGATTAAAACCAACAAAGATGCAATGACTTTGTTGACAGAAGGTCAGTTGAACAAAGTGGACAAAGTGACTGGCTCTTCTTTGGTGAAAGACACCGTGATTGCCATCATTGAAACCATTACCACTGGAAAAATTGAAGCTTGGGACTTGGCTCAAGAGAACAAACTTGAAAAATTCAAAGTCAATGGTGTGGTTCAAAATATCGCAAGTGGTGACAAATCCGTGGACATCACCATGCCTGTCATCTCTGTGGTGTCAGAAGTTCCAGCAACGGACGCACCTGACGGATTGTATTTCGTCACTAAATAATCTAAGGAGGTTTTGAGATGGAAACCGATGTAAACAAAGAAATCATTGAAACTCAAGAGCCAGAAACCACACAACCAGTGGAGATTACCTATATTCAGGGAACACCTCATGTCAAAGAAAAGGACGGAAAAATCTACGGACTTTTTGTCGTGACCAGACCAGAAGACATCGAAAACCTGTATCAATATTTAGAGAATTTCAATGCTGACAGCGGAATGACTGCTCATACCATTGACACCTCCATCCACACCTCCTCACAAGAAAAAGAAATCTGGGAAACGGGGGCGGCAACAGCCGCCTCCGCACTTTCCCAGACTGTTTCTTTGAGTGCAAGTGTGGCGGAAATGCAAGGCAGATTGGACAAGGTTGAGGATTCTGTAGAATCCAATATAACCGCCAACCCTTATTCCATCAAAGCCGATAATTTGGACGGCATCCTCTTGAGCAAAGGTATCTGGAATCAGGAAAAAGGGAGAATTGAATGTTAAAAGTAGCCTGTACCACAGGAATGACAGGGTGCTATATAGGGCATTTATTCACCGAATTAGAACCACCTTGCTCCCAGTGTGCCCCTGATAATCAGCTTGTGCTTTATGGGACTTTGTACACTGGAGAGCGAGGAAGGCTTGTGGTTCGTGAGTATGGGTTTGATTTCTACGGAAACCCCAAACTTATCGAAAAAATAAGAGAAGGGTGGTGTCGGCATGGCGTACAATCAGCAACCTAAAGCAGAATTTGGAATCATAACAAAGTCTAAAACGCTGGTAGAATATACTGTCAGGGTGACAACATCGTCAAAATTCCCTAAGAAATACCGCTTTGTATATGGGAATAGAATCATGGACAGCACAATGGATATTCTGGACTTTGTGGTGGAGGCGAACGAATCAAACATCCAAGACCCAAGGGAATTTGCCGACCGCCAATATTACCAAAAAAGAGTGCTGACACGATGCAAAACTACCCTTAACCTCATTGAAGCAATGTTGGCATCTAAAGCGATCAGCACACAGCAATGCGCCGAGTGGTCACGTCTGGTGCTTGATGTCAGAAACATGACCCTTGCATGGAGAAACAAAGACCTTGCAAGGGCACAGCAAATACCGCAATAGCGATGATTTTTTGGGGTGGCTTCTGTAGCTTCCAACTCCTACAATGTGCGTAACGTCAATTCCTCTGGGACGTTGAGCAACAACAATGCGTACAATGGCAATAGGGGTGTGTGCCCGCTCTGGTGGAATACCGTGACTTAGTACCCCGAAAGGCGAAAACAGAGGACCATCACCAAAGGAGAGGCTATCCCTCCACACGTCCAACGTGGCACAAGTGGTAAATACAAGACTGGCGGTGAGAATCCGCACATCTGGTGGGCGCACTGGATGGACCGATGGCAAGACATTGAAAAAGGTCAAGCCTACACACGGCAGGGAGAAGAGAAACTATGGAACGCACAAAAATGCCCGCTATTACTTACGATCATATCTATAGCTTCCAGAATTTGTATCGTGCTTTTCTCATGGCACGCCGTGGAAAACGTGGCAACGAAAGTGTCATGAAGTTTGAAGCAAATCTTCTGGAAGCTATCCATCTTTTGTCCGAAATGCTACAGCACAAAACGTACAGCCTTTCGGATTATTTCACCTTTGTCATCTATGAACCCAAAGAAAGAATCGTGATGACAAATTCTTTCAAAGACAAAGTTGTCCAGCATTCTCTTTGTGACAATGTACTAGAACCAATGCTGGAATCCACATTCATCAAATCTAATTCCGCATCACAGAAAGGAAAAGGAACGCACTACGGCTTAGACCTACTCACAAAAGATATGCGTTCTTTCTACTTTCGCCGAAAGGCAATAGCAACAGAGCACTGCCAAGGAGCAGGCTTGCCCTACAGCACTTATTCAGGGGCAGATTTTGCGGACGGCTGGGTTCTTAAATGTGATGTAACAAAATTTTTCTATAAGATTCCTCACGAAAAACTCAAGCAAGATATGAGAAAGCACATCCAAGACCCAGATATTCTGTGGCTGGTGGACTTAATCATTGACAGCACGGACAATGTGGGGATTCCAATAGGAAACCAGACTTCTCAATGGTTTGCGGTGCTGTACCTTTCAGACTTAGACCATTTCATCAAGGAGAAGTTGCATATTGAGCACTATGGCAGATATATGGATGATTTTTACCTGATACACGACAATAAACATTATCTAAAATACTGCCTTTTGCAAATAGAAGCATTCACAGCAGAAAAAGGGCTGACGTTGAACAATAAAACCAACATTTTCCCTCTGAAAAATGGCATTGACTTTTTAGGATTTCACAGCTACTTGACAGATTCAGGGAAAGTGATACGGAAAGTGCGACAAAAGTCCAAAACAAACCGAAAACGTGTCCTTAAAAAATTGCGTCAAAAGCTAGACTTTGGCGAAATCACCTTGGAAGAGGTGGAACATTCCTATGGAAGCTGGAGAACCCACGCCCTCCATGGTAATAGTTATCACCTTGTACAGGATATGGACAAGTATTTCAAAGAATTATTTAAGGAGAGTGAGAAAAAATGGCGCAAACACTAGGAAACTTGCCTGTTGGTGCGTTGGTGCAAGACCCAAGTACCACCTATTTAGGCAAGCCAATCACCATGAAAATCAGAGCAAAGAACCATGCTGGCTACCCTGCCAATTCCGTGACCTTGATGTCAGAGAATATCCTTTGCCTCAAGGCTTTTGATGCAATCGAAGCCAGCAACACCGATTCAAGCCGCAGAAGCTATGGGAACAACCGCTGGATTTATTCCAATATCCGAAAATGGTTAAACAGCGACCTAGCCAACTGGTATTCTGCACAGCACAGCACAGACGCACCCCCAAGCAATGCCAATGTGTGGAGCAATTACAACGAATACGATGCAGAAGCTGGCTTCTTATCTGGTTTTTCCAGCGATATGAAAGAAGCCATGATGGACACCACCCTGACTGTAGGGAAAGCCACCGTGGACGGCGGTGGCACTGAAACCTGTGTGGACAAAGTGTTCTTCCCTTCTTGCACAGAAGTAAATCTGGCAGGCGATCACACTTGTGGGACCGTAATGTCTGGTTTTTCAGACAACACTTCCAGACTGCAAACCCCTACAGCTGAAGCCGTGGCGGAAAGTGAATATACCAACTCCAGCTTCAAAGTAGGATCTGCATGGTACTACTGGCTCCGGGACGCATACGCTTCCGACTCCTACTCTGTGCGTATCGTCTATTCCTCTGGGACGTTGAGCAGCATCAATGCGTACTTTGGCTCTTGGGGTGTGTGCCCGCTTTGGAATCTGCCCTCTTCTATCTCGGTATCTGATAGCCCTAATTCAGATGGTGTGTATGAAATCACATGGAACGCCCCTCCTCAAATCTCTGGGAGCGATAGCGACCTAGGCGACAAGACCACAACATTTTCCCAAGCCTACACCGTGACCGATGAAGAAGGGGACACCACAACTGTCACCGAGAAAATCAATGGAGCGACAAAGCGGACATTCACTGTGTCGCTGGGAGCGGAAAACAGCTTTGATGTAAATCAAAGTGAATGGGTGGCACTGCAAAACGGGGCAAACACCATTTCTATCCACGCACAGGACAGCATGGGCGGAGCAACGGAACAAACCCACACATTCAATAAAATGGAGGGTGAAATTTTCCTCACACTGGAAACCCCTTTGCCAGCTGACGACTGTGTTTCCGTGGGGACAATGACAGTCACACGGTCCATCCCAAGTGGCGCCAGTTTTTCCGTGGAAGTTTGCAACAATGGATATGATGACGAACCCACATGGGAAGATGTCACCACTGCCATTGAAACCAACAAAAAATTTGATTTGACAAACACCAGTAAAACCGCCGAAAATTGGGGGTTCAACCTGCGAATCAAAGTGTCACGGAATCAGGCGGTGGGTGACTGCTACATCACTTATATTGGAGGGAATTTTGAATGAGTGTTCAGCACAAAGAAACCAGTGTAAAAGAAGCCAAGGGAATCAAAGACAATAAAACACTGACACAAAATGTGAATACCTTGAATGAAGAAACAGAAATCACAAACGAGGCTTTGATTGAAACTTGGATGTCCTCCATGGAACTGTCCGAGGCATTTGTTGACCTTGCTACAAGATTTTTTGTTCTTCAAGAGAAGGTTGAAGAGTTGGAAGCCAAACTGGAAGGTGGTGAGTAAGCATGGGAGTTTTTTTCTGGTCGCAAGTGAAAAAAGGTTATGCCTTTTCTAGTGTCCATTCCTCCTTGCAAGAGGAAGTGAAATCGTTGGCGAAAGCTGACGTGGTGGAGAAAGTTATCACCGAAGCAGAGTATAAAACCTATATCGGGGAAAAGTATACAGCTTAAAAAAGGTCCAACTGTTGCAAAATCTGCAACAGTTGGTATACATAGGAATTTATTTGAAGGGGGGTGAGAATTTGGATGCAAATGGTGTATGGGACATCACCCAAGGGGCGGTGAATTTTGTCGTCTTTCTTGCAGGTGGCATTTATGCGGTGGAGAAATTGAGTGTTCCGATCAAAAAATTGATGAACATCGGCAAAAAAAATCAAACAGAAGAACAAAGACTTCAAAGTTTGGAGGGATGGACAGGAAATCAGCAGAATGACCTAGACTATCTAAATGAAGGTGTGGTCATTTTAGCTGGGGCGGTGGAAGCACTCTTGGATCATGCCATAGTCAAACAAGAGGGCAACGGAAAGTGCCACAAAGCACAAGAAGAGGTGGGAAAATACCTGAAAGAAAAGGCTTTGAGTAAGAAAAGTCACAAATAAAGCGAAAGGAGGTGAGAAGTGATGGAAGAAAAAACGATGCTCATGGTTGCTGTCCTGTTAGTTCTGGCCGCTCTTCTGGTGGTGGTGGCTATGTTTTTTTCTAACAAGAAACAGACAAGCCGTGCCTATCAGACAAGCGATTTAGAAGAAATGTCAAAGAAACGAACACGCAAAAAGAAAAAACCACTGGAATTTTCAAAAATAATCATGCTGATTGTTTTTGCCACTTACTTTGTGGGTTTTTTAGTGGGGGTATCGGTGGTATGGGAGCACCCAGAGGAACTGGGGACATTACTCACATACATTGGTGCTCCCACTGCCATGTCAGTGGGCTTTTATTCATGGAAAGCGAAAGCCGAAAACTGCCTGAAAATGACAAAACACGCACCAGAAGGAACGACAGTGCAAGACCTGTCAAATATAGACTAGAAGAAAAGGAGGTAGAAACTGTGGAAAAACAAATCTGGGATTTTCTCCTTGGAAAAGGCTGTACCCAAGAAGGTGCCGCAGGATTGATGGGGAACTTGAAAGCGGAAAGTGGGTTCAAGCCAACGAACCTTCAAAACATCTATGAAAAATCATTAGGCTACAGTGACCAAGCTTATACCGATGCCGTGGACAATGGAAGTTATGAAAATTTCACCCATGATTCTGCCGGCTATGGGCTGGCGCAATGGACGTACTGCACACGGAAACAAAACTTGCTTGCCTATGCCAAAACAAAAGGGACTTCTGTGGGAAATCTTCAAACACAACTTGAATTTCTTTGGCATGAGTTGGAATCTAGTTTCCAAAAGACAATGGAAATTATCCTCTACACAAATTCCGTGGAAGAGGCATCCGAAATCGTCATGTTAGACTTTGAGCGACCAGCGAACACCCTCCCAGCCGCTGTGGCCGCAAGAGCAGAACTGGGATTGGAAATTTATGAAGAATTGAAGGAGGAAGAGGAAATGCGATACCAAACTGTGAAAGAATGCCCGGATTGGGCACAGCCTACCATTCAAAGAATGGTGGACAATAAGGAAATCTCTGGTGATGGGAAGGGGCTGGACTTGTCCATGGACATGATTCGTGCTTTTGTTATCACAGAAAATATGATGAAACGAGAGGGGTAAGCTATGAATTTACACACACTTATTGCTACAAAAAATGACTGCTATAAAGCAGGGGCGAAAATTACACCTAAAGGCATTATGCCACATTCCACAGGTGCGAACAACCCGACATTGAAACGGTATGTTGGTCCAGACGATGGGAAACTTGGTGTAAACAAAAATAACAACCACTGGAACAATTCTGGTATTAGTGTTTGTGTCCACGCATTTATTGGGAAAATGGAAAATGGCGAGGTTGCCACTTATCAAATTTTGCCTTGGGATCATCGTGGATGGCATGGCGGTGGCTCTTCAAATAACACGCATATCAGTTTTGAAATTTGTGAAGATGGGCTGAATGATGCGGTGTATTTCGGCAAGGTATATCAAGAAGCCGTGGAACTTTGTGTCTACCTGTGCCGTGAGTACAACCTCACAGAAAAAGACATCCTGTGTCACTGTGAGGGTCACAAAAAAGGCATTGCAAGCAATCATGCAGACGTGATGCACTGGTTTCCCAAATTCGGAAAATCAATGGACACCTTTAGAGCAGATGTGGCTAAACTTTTAGCTAGTGGGGGAGGGGAGCAAGTAGAATCCCCCACCACACAGCCCTCCACAGCCTCTTCAAGTATTGCTGTGGGTGATGTGGTGCAATTCAGCGGAAACACCCACTACGTTTCAGCAAATGCAACCGAGGGCAAGCCTTGCGGAGAAGGTGGGGCAAAGGTGACACAATATAGCCAAGGTGCAAAACATCCGTACCATATCATTGGGGACAAGTCCCCCTGCAATGCTTATGGGTGGGTGGATGCCGATACCCTGACAAAAGCATAGGAAGGAATACGGAATGATTATTATTGATATTATCCTATGCTTGGCAATCCTTATGGTTGTCTTGTGGTATGGGAAAAAGGGAGAAACTGAAATCCTGAAAACTGTTCTACTCTCCTTAGTGGTTGAAGCTGAAAAGCAATACGGCAACGGCACGGGAGCCATGAAATTGGCTGTGGTGATTGACTGGATTTATCAGCGGATTCCGTCATACATCAAACCTTTTTTCACCGCTGAAGAATTAACGGAACTGGTCAATAAAGCGGTCACAGAAGCACAAGTGGCATGGCAAAGTAACAGCAACCTAAAAGAATATATCACCCCAGCGACAGACGAATAATGAGTGAAGCCCCTTGCCTTTTGTGGCAAGGGGCTTTTTTACGTTCTTGGGTGGTTTATTTTTCACTGGACAGCAGGACAAAAGCCCAAATCAGTTTTACAACACCGAGAACCGCAAAGAGAATAGCTAATTTTTGATAAATAGACATTTCCATAGTTGACAGTAAGGAAGAAACATGGTATCATAGAGGCAAGTTACACTCACCTCTATGATACTTGCTTCTGCACTAGGTCATTTTGTCAATGAGTAGTAACAGAATACTAAGGATGAAGTCTACGATGGCAACGAATAAGATGGTTCTGACATCTTGTTGCCGTTTCGTAGGCTTTTTCTTTTTCTTCCTCACTTTGTTCACCTCCTTTCTTATAATACTATTATATACTAACGCAAGAACAAAAGCAAGTGGTAAAATGCACAAAAATAGAAAGAAAATTTTGTGCATTTTGATACTTGCGTAAGTGATTTGATAAGAGTATAATAATAACAGAAAACCAAAAGGAGAAATGACATATGGAAAATGCTAAGAAAAAAACCTATGAGAGCCAGACCAGAGCCAAAGCAAAATACAACAAAGAGAACTATGACCGCCTGTATCCCTTTGTGAAAAAAGGAAAAAAAGAACTGTATCAAGAAGCGGCGAAAAAAGGTGGCTACGAAAGCCTGAATAGTTTCATTGAGGCGGCGGCAGACAAGCTGATGGCAGAGATAGAAGCAAAATAAGCAAAGGGAAAGGGCGGCGAATAAATCGCCGCCCTTTCTTTATTCTATTGGCTCATAAGTGAAAGAACCATCACTTTGAGGGACAATGTCTGCAATATTTCCATCCATGGTTTCGCCAAAAATATCACTAAACCCTCGCTTGTAGTGAATGGCATACCCATTATCAGTTAAAAAAGAGATCCCTGTACCATCGTCACAAAAAATGCGGATGTAAGCATAATCGTCATAGGCAGGGGAACAAACCACATCGTCAACAAATTCCTTGTAGTCGCCCTCTGTGATTTGCTCAAGGTCCGATTTTGTCACCTCAATGAAAATATATTCGTCCATTTTTTCACCGAAACCATTAAACACATCTCCGATTTGTGTAGGAGTGCTGGTGAGAATATTTTGAGGTACGACCTGATCGGGCTCAATGTCCATGATTGCCCCAGAATCTGGTGACCCAGATTCATTGACTGGCTCATCGGGCGAAAACGCAGAACCGATAGCGCCAACGATAACAAGCGACAAAAGCACCCATGCCCATGTTGGCAATGTTTTCTTTGCTGGGTTCTCCTCTGGAATCATTGCTTGTCCTTCTGGATTGGTTGGTAAATTTTTTTTCATCTTGTATTCCTCCAAAATAGTTACCCCTAAAGCATACCATAGCAATGGGGCGAATTTAGTCGAATTTAGTTTTATTCCTAGATTCTGACTATTAACACTATTATAGACTCAAAATATGCTAAAGTCAAGAATGTTCTAAACTTTAGCATAAGGAGATTATAAGATGAAAATTTACGATTACAATGGGAAGAAGAATATTTGCGGATGGAGGGTGAAAGAAGCACGGTCCAAAGCGAAATTAACCCAAGCAGAATTGGCCGCCAAATTGCAGGTGGCTGGGATTGTACTAGAAAGAGATAGTATAAGTCGAATAGAGATAGGGACACGTTTTGTAGCCGACTACGAGTTACGAGCAATCTCCATGGTGCTAGAAGTGCCAATGGACTGGCTAGTAGGAGGGGAGGACGTTCCCAAACTTTAGTATAGGAAGAGGATTGTAATGGGAAAAAAATTTAGTCACTTATCAAGAACGCAACGATTTCAACTAGAAGCTTTGTCGAATAGGGGAATTGCCAAACAAGATATAGCAGATGAATTAGGGGTGCACGTCAGCACAATATATCGTGAACTTGGGCGTGCAACCATGGAGCAACTAACCACGGAACTTGTCAAAGTGGTGAAGTATAACCCAGATGAAGCACACCGCAAATATAAGGAAAGTTTATCTGCAAAAGGTGCTCCCCTAAAAATAGGGAGTGACTTTAAGCTGGCAAACTATATTGAAGAAAAAATCTTAAAGGACGACTTTTCCCCAGCAGCCGCCCTTGGAGAAATCGCAAGGGAACAGAAGAGTTTTGAAACCAGCATCTGCACAAGCACACTCTATGCCTATATAGAAAAAGGGGTTTTTGCCACACTGACAAACGCTGACCTTCCTGTAAAGAAAAACAAAACTAAGAAATATAAGAAAGTGAAAACTGTCAAACGTCCACCAAGTGGGGAGAGCATCGAAAAGCGCCCAGAAGTAGTGAGCGAAAGAACGACATTCGGACACTGGGAGGGGGACACCGTATACAGTGGGAAAGAAACCAGCAAAAAAGCATTGTTTGTCCTTACCGAAAGATTGACAAGGAAAGAAATCATAGAACCTATAAAAGACAGAACGGCAAGAAGTGTGGTGGAAGCCCTCAACCGGGTGGAGCGGAGATATGGGGAAAATTTCAAAGATTTATTCCTGTCAATCACGGTGGATAATGGAAGTGAATTTTCAGACGTGGCACGTTTGGAAAATTCCGTCTTACATGAAGGGAAGCGCACACAGTTTTATTATTGCCACCCTTATCGAAGTTGTGAGAGGGGTTCAAACGAAAATCAAAACAAGCTGATCAGGAGAAAGTACCCAAAGGGAACAGATTTCAGCAAAGTATCATCAAAAGAAATAAAGGTGCTAGAAAAGTGGATAAATGAGTACCCAAGAAAGATATTTAACTGGAAAACATCTGATATGATGTTCAAAATCAATCTTGACACAATCGGAATATCGCTGTAAAAAAGGGGCACAAAAAATTTTTTTAGGTTTTTTTCGCATTTACTATTGACATTTAGGAAATAGTTTGGGAACGCTTTGGAACGGCAAGCCGTTTGAATGGTATTCTAGGTCTGACAAGCAGGGCAAAGTGCATTCACATTTGCATTACTAGCCAATCCTATTTTGATAAACTAGAATCGGCAAGCAATGCAAACTGCGTGCAGTTTTGCAAATTTACTTCGTAAATTCCTTGTACCCTCGCCAGCTACGCTATGGCTGGGGCAGACTCTTGGGGACACCCCAAACCCCTGAATTGCAAGGTGAATTTTTCTGAAGGAAAAATAGAGGGTAGCCTGGGCTACTACGCAATTCTTATCTGCTATTTTTGAAACTATGTTGCAAAAATCTAGCAGAAAATCACTTCGCTATGCTCAGTTATGGTTTGAAAACAAAAAAAGGAAAGCCAGAAATGTATAATAATTTCTGGCTTTCTTGTGGTTTGACTTATAATGGTTAGAAGAAATACGAATGAAAAATTCATGTTTTAACAAAAGGCATCTGCCATATTAGCCCTAGACTTCTATCAATATTATCTCGCCATTCTTCTTCCTAACCTTACGAATAAGGTCAGCCACATCAGAAATATCTGCTCCATTATCCACAGCTATCAGCCGTCCAGTTCGCCCTGCAAGGAACGTATTTCTGTAAGGAATAGCTTCTGGACTGTCAGCACGAGAGGTATAAATTTCCTCATCCACATTGGGTAAAACCTCGTCAAAATATCGCTCCCTATCCTCATCAGACCAACCCTCTGCCCTGTGCTCACTGGCAATGACGGAGGTAATTTTGATAGGAAATTCTTGGCGAAGTTCCAACAAAATTTCTCCAGCCCAGAGTTCACAACCTAACTCCATACCACAGTAAAATTCTGTATATCCCTCCTGAATTGCTCGGAGAATTTCACTTTTTATCTTCTCCTTTAAGGATTTTTCTTCAGGTGAGCCAACAGAAAAGGGGAGTTGCTGTAGGGATAACCCTGTGATGGTGCAGTATTTGTTTCTTATTCCTAAATTCATAATGTTCCTCCATATATCATTAAAGTGGACTAAAACTAGTCCCATTATACCATGAGAAACGGATATAATAAAGCAAAAAAGGACTAAAAATAGTCCAATTAAGGAGAGCCTTTTTATGCAGAAAATCAAATCAGATGATGACATTTATATTGGTGAAAATATCAGAAGAATTCGTAAAAGCAGAGAGATAGGACAAACAGAATTGGTGCGTTTACTCCAACTCGAGGGCATAGAAATGACCAGAGAACGGCTTGTTAAAATAGAAAGAGGTATCCAACATATCTACGCAAGCCAGCTACGAGCAATCCGTGATATTTTAGAAACCTCTTTCGATGAATTGCTTCAGGAGAAGCTAGAATCCTAGCTTCTCCTGAGAATTAACGTCCTATTTAAGTAAAAATCAATTCGCTATCCACAATTTCTCTGGCACGATAAACAATGTTGTTCATCGCACCGACCCAGCCCATTTGGTCAGCTTGCTTCAATTCCTCGGTCACACCCTCCAATTCAGCCATCCTAGACACCAAAAAATCCTCCATTCGGTCTGCATCACGGTCGATGTTCTTCAAATGTTCCTCTAAGTACCCACTTGTCTTAAACTCCTTATAGATGGATTTTTTGTAGTTTTTTAGATAATTCTCCCTCTTTCTACCCCAATGTCCCAAATAATTTTCATCTTCTTGCACCTCAATGTCTTGTTCTTCCACCAGTTGACTGTTGTTTTGTTCCATAATAAATTCTCCTTAAAATATAGTATGTAATTTTCCGTAAATTTACCCAATTATACTATATCACATCTCAAAGCACTTTGCAAGAGGTTTCTTCTTCTTCTTTATCTTAAAAATTTTTGTAACTATTTAGAAAAGGTAGGTTGATTTCGTCCTATCTTTGACATATTATAGGGTATTACAAAGTCAAGGGAGATGAAGCAATGATATTGACACAAAAAATCTAGTCTCCATGATAGAAGCAAATCAAAATTTCTCCAAAGTGGTACGTCTCGTGGACAAAAAGGGCATGGCAGTAATTCTTAAAAACAGCAAACCGAGGTATATTTTGGTGGATTTTGAGGAATACGAGGAAATTCAGAAAGCACGGCAAAAACTGATTTCTGATACTGCGGATAAGGTGATTGGGGATAATCTGGACGCTTTCATAGAATTGGGGAAATAAAAATCCTCCTTGACGGTGGAATCAAGGAGGATTTGATGGGTTTATTCAATTTTATTGGCTATTGCTCCAATTTTCAAGCAATTCAGTAATCACTTCTTCCATTTGTGCCTTTGTGGTGTTCTTTGGGAAGTATTTCTTCGTGTCAACTTTCAAGGAAGTGCGTTTTTCTTTCTCTTTTTGTTCAGACAAGATAGATTCTATTAAAGTTTCTGTCAACTTTCCCTCTTTGCTGTACTTTTTCAGCTTGGTGGCTTGCTCCAGAGAGGGAATGACAGATTCCTTTAGAACAAATTCTTGTTCCGTTGTGGTGAGGTAAGATAGCTCCACAGCTACGTTGAAAGGCAACTTTTTCTCATCAACCAAATCCAGAAGCAGCGGAGTAAGGTAGGTCAAACGGATATATCGCTGTACTTGATTTCTGCTTTCCCCAGATGATTCTGCAACTTTTTGCACTGATTTTGTTTTCTCTGACTTGTGCCCAAGTTGGGCACAAGTCAAATCAGACCTTTCGCCCTGACGTTTTATTGCCTCCAATTTCATTTTATAGGCAAAGCCCTTTTCACTAGGAAGAATTTCTTCCCTCTGGATATTAGTGTCAACCATGTACAAAACGGCTTCTTCATCGTCTAAATCACGAATAAAGGCTGGGATTTTCTCCAAATTCAAGATTTCACAAGCCTTAGTCCGCCTGTGACCAGCGATAATCTCATAATCACCTCGCCCTTTTTCACGGACGATGATGGGAGTAGCTACACCAAAATTCTTGATACTTTCCACCAATTCGTCCATTTTGCTATCTTCCAGCACCTTAAACGGGTGATTTTTGAACGGTTCCAAGGAAGTCAATGCCAAATCTACCACCTGTTCACCCTCGACATCGGAAAAATAGGTTTGTTTTAACTGCATTTCTTCGGAAATATTACTTTTTTGCATAAAAGACCTCCTAAATCCTAGTTAATTCAGCGACTAATTTCTGATAAGCCTTAGAAACTTTTCCCTTGGGTTCATATTCGTAGATACTTTTCCCAGTGGAACTGGTTTCAATGGCACGAGTGGATGCTGGGATAACACTTTCAAAAATATGCACTGAGTTACCATATTGTTCTTGCAAAGCCTGAATAATTTCACGGCTGTATCGTGTACGAGTGTTTACCATCGTCAGCAAAATTCCACTAATGGCTACTTTTCGATTCAACTGCTTTTTGACCATATAAATGGTGTTAAACAGTTGCTCCACCCCTTTCATAGACAAATATTGAGCCTGAACAGGGATAACAACCTTTGTTGCACAGGCGAGAGCATTGATAGTCAACAATCCGAGGCTAGGGCAACAATCTATGACGATGCAGTCATAATGCCCCTCTAACATATCCACAAACTTCCCTAAGATGTACTCACGTTTCATAGCAGA
Source organism: Eubacteriales bacterium (assembly GCA_044432725.1). Classification (GTDB taxonomy): domain Bacteria; phylum Bacillota; class Clostridia; order Oscillospirales; family Oscillospiraceae; genus JAWXUK01. Next base: position 32,240 of record JAWXUL010000017.1, on the reverse strand, counting down.
AACAGCATTTACCTCAAAATTGCACAAGTCAATATTGGCTGGGAGGAAATCAATCCCCTCTGGGTGCTGATAAATAGCCGAAAACTGGTCGAATTCTTGCTTTTTCTGGACAGAAACCAACATATTTGCCACTGTCACTTCCAGTTCATCAGGATTTTGTAAGCCTAACGAGATGGAAAGGCTACCCTGTGGGTCTAGGTCTACTGCGAGGACTTTCTTGCCTTGCTTCGCCAATCCGATGGCAAGGTTGACGGAGGTGGTGGTTTTACCCACCCCACCTTTTTGATTACATACTGCGTAAATGTTCATATAATTTCTCCTTTTTCTTCAAAAATAGTTAAAAAGCAGAAATTCAGTCTCCTTGCTGTCAGCCTAACAGCAAGAATAAAAGAGTTCCTCAATCCAATGTGAGGTGAGGGGAGGAGGTCTAAGCTGAGTTTCTAACTAATTCAAACTTATTTCTTACACTTCTTCCCCGAAACCGTAGTATTTCTTCTTGAAAAACTGAATGGGACATTTTCCAGCCACAGTAATATAACCCATCTCTTTCAACTCTTCGTTCAAACTCTTGATGATTTGATAAGCCTTGCTACGGCTAATTCCCATTGCTGTGGATACGTCTTGTGCTGTCATATATTGCATTTTCATAGATAATTCCTCCTTGTGTGGTTCGATCTGATTTTCCTGTGTGCTCAAAGCAATCATTGAACACGCCTTTCGTCCAGTATCATCACGTCAGGTTCAATTACTAAGGAACAGAACATAAGTGCTTATTTTCATTGGCTACACCTCCTTATATTTGAAATATAGAATATGTACTTTTATTGCATATTACCATTATACGATACCACAAATCATTTGTCAAGTAAAATTTTCCAAAATATGTACTTGCATTTCATTATTCTTTGTGGTACAATAGATACGAGGTGAGCGATATGCAAGAATACTACAAATCCATAGGGCTGAAAATTCGAGCTTTACGGAAAGAAAAAGGACTAAACCAGACAGAATTATCCACTCTTCTGGGAAAATCCTTACGAACATTGCAAAAATATGAAAAAGGGGAGATAGAAATTTCTTTGCCTAATATCCATGACCTAGCAGAGAAATTAGATACAACCCCCACCTATTTATTAGGGTATCAGAATGAGGAAACGCCCATTGTGAACTTTTTGCAGGTTCTTCAAACTCTGTTTCATCTAGAGCAAACAGAAGAACTTGGCTTTCGCATTGAGGTAAAAAGACCTCCCACGCACAATGAATGGGAGTGTTCGCTGGTTTTTGACGGAAAAGATAGAAACAATGAAATGAATACAGATTTATGCCTTTTCTTAGAGGATTGGATGTTACAAAGAGAAAAAGAGGATGTAAAAAATCCAAGCAAACGGTATTCACAGTGGCAAGAGAAGATGCTTGCCTATACTTTGACCAGTGAAACCTTAAAAGCAGAGCGATTGGCTGAAGAAAAGAAAAAGCCTAAAAGAACCAATACAGTTCTCTTAGACTTGGAAATCGAGGATGAAGAATAGCGATACAGGAGTTCGTAATGGGTACTGAAAGGAGCAAATAGATGTCAGTATCCAAAGACAACAAAACAGGGAAGTGGATGGCACAAATTCGCATTGAAAATTGGAAAGGCGAAGTCATTCATAAGAAAAAACGTGGGTTTAAGACGAAAAAAGAGGGATTAGAGTGGGAAGAAGCCACAAAGAAAGCACATTCTGCAAGCATGGGGATGTATTTTCAAAATTTTATCGTTCTGTACTTTGAGGACATGAAGCACCGATTGAAAGAATCCACCTTAGAAAATAAGCATTGGCTCATTGATAAGAAAATCACCCCATTTTTCGGCAAAATGCCTTTAGACCAAATCAATGCCAACGATATTAGACGTTGGCAGAACAAAATGACAGCGTTTCGAGATGAAAAAGACAAGCCTTACTCCCAAACCTACCTAAAAACAGTGAATAATCAATTGACGGCTGTGTTCAATTACGCAGTGAAATACTATGATTTGAAAGAAAACCCCTGTCATAAGGCTGGGAGCATGGGCAAAAAAGACGCAGACGAAATGCTCTTTTGGACGAAAGCAGAATTTGACCAGTTTGCCGAAGCTGTTAGAGAGAAGCCAACCACCTATACTGCGTTCATGGTGCTGTACTACACAGGCATCCGAATCGGCGAGTTGGCAGCACTGACGAGAGCAGATGTAGACCTTGAGAAAGCCACCATCACCGTTAACAAATCTTTTCAAAAGATTAAGGGAAAGGATGTCATCACCGACCCAAAGACCCCCAAGTCCAACAGGGTAGTTACCATTCCAAAATTGTTGGTGGAGTGCCTCCGAGATTATTTTGACCAGCGATATGAGTTGGAAGAAGACCAGAGGATTTTTGAAGTGACCAAAGGATTTATGGGTAACGAGATGAAGCGAGGTTGTGTCAAGTCAGGCGTGAAGAAAATTCGTGTTCATGACTGCCGTCATTCCCACGCCAGTTTACTTATCGAAATGGGATTTTCTCCCTTATTGATTGCCGATAGGTTAGGTCACGAAAAGGTGGAGACCACGCTGAACACCTACAGCCACCTTTACCCTAGTAAACAAATCGAGGTGGCTGAGAAGCTTGACGAATTAGGGTAGTGGAGTAGAATCGTAGCCGATTTTTCAAATGTAGCCATTTTGTAGCCAGTGAAAAAGAGAGGCACGAATACCAGAACAAAAAGTTAAGATATTCGTGCCTTTTCACTTAAAACAAGTGGTTAAATAGCTTGAAAATTGAGAGATTTGAAAACTGTTCTTATTCCCACTCGCTCCAAAAAAAGGAATACTAACTATAAACAGTTAAGTGATATGGCTTGTGGTATTTCTACTACATCTATTATTGTTAGGACACAGGCTCTCTGATGGTTTGTTGCCAAAAAGTTGCCAGTAGAAATAAGGTACTACACTTTTCGAGCAACTTTAATTGCATTCTTATTATACCACGTCGCTCCTGTTATTACAAGGGAATTGAGGAAATTTGCGAACAAATTCCCGAAGCGATTATGCTTGTTGTTATACTTTTTAGGGTGGAGGAAAGTTTCGAAATAGTAGTCTTTAACTTACTTGGCGCCTCTTTACCTTCGGTTAATAAAATTGCTTCATTCAATAGTCGCCCAACCTCTTCTTTAAACTCTCCAAATTCATCAGGCGACTTTACAAAACTTTCATTACAACGCACTAAAACTTCCAGAATACCCTCATAGTCTAAAGCCTCATTATAAGTCATATTTTGGGAAGAGCCAGACGTATTTTGCTGTATCTGTGAATTTACCATATTCCCTTGTATTGTGATATTATTTTTTCCATCAATCATGTAGTCCTCCAATCTACCAGCAAGCATTATTGATTCCATTTTGCTCATAAGAAATTCTTTAGTTTTATAATAGGTGCTTTCAAATACCTTAAAATTCGCATTATCATGATTATGCCAAGGAGGTCTATTACGAAAAACATCAACACCACTTTCCTTAAAAGAAGCACAACGAAAGCCTATTGTTTGCACAAGTTTAACAGTTCTTCCATTAATGCTATCTGTTTCGATATCATTGGAAACGATGGTTAAATCATTGACAATGGCCTTGCAGTATAGTATTACTTCTTCTAGGAAGCCCTGCACACCCAAAGGAATTTCAGGTTCTTGATAATAATCAGCTTCTTGCAATTCGCGAATTGTAGCATTTATGAGTTTTCCTAACTCTTTCGCTTGAGAAATCCATACGTTGACGTCGTTTAACATCTCTTTACAATCTTGTATACTATAATCTGTTCCGCCTAAAAAAATACTTTGCAAAAGACACCTCACTATTCCTCTGTCCCATCACCCAACGCAGGCAAGGAACTAGGAGCTTCCAGTTGAGGAGCAGAACCAGCCCCCAACGCAACTTGCCCACTCATGGCACTTTGAGATAATGCAGTAGACTGTGCCACAATATTCTCCATGATACTCTGTGTGATTTGACCTGTTTGCTCCAACACTTTTTCTTTCCCACGGATAAAAGATTCATGAAGCATATTCTGTCTTTGGGCGATATTAGCTAGCTGCGATACATAATGTTTCCCTTGCAGTGCCATATCTTCCTCAATTCGTTTCATATACAAAGTATGAGAGGGAGAACCTACCTCATATTTTTCCAAAAGCGACAAAAGTTGTGGCAATTTTTCCGTATTATATCGGTCATCGTCTTCTTGAACTTTCTCTTCCAAGGTGTGATAGAATGTTTCCATCTCCTGAACCAGATGTAAAGAGCCTTGCTCGATGATTTCCAGTCGCTTTTTTGCTACATTATTGAGTTTATCTTGCAATTCCAGAATAATATCAGCCATCACATTCAAGCCTTGTGCTCTTGCTTGCTCTAAGGCGATTTGGCTGTTTGTTTGGAATGTTAAAATATCCAACTGTGCGTTTTTCATATACTCAATGCGTTCTAACTCTTTATCAGCCATGAGGAGTTGTGTTTGTTGCTCAATTTCTGCCACTTTTACCTTGTCAGGCTCATAAACAGTAGAAGATGAAGAGCGACTACCACCTCCACTGCTTCCACCTCCAAATAATCCTCGAAAAAATCCTCCGACACTACCAAACAGCCCCATATTTCCTCCTCTTCTTCTATCCACAGGACTTCTCCTTGTGGCTAAACGTTCAATCTGCTTACTTCGATGTTGTCCTAAAGTACACGTATTGGCAAAATGCTCGCAATTATTGAAAAATAAATTATATCCTCTATCACCCAAACAAGACTTTGCATAGGCATGAATCTCATTAGGGTGATATAAATCCCGTTCTTCTTCCTGCGTATAACCACGGACTTCCAACACACCACCACGCAAAAACTCCTGTAAATTAGAAGTTATTACCTCATTTTTCGACCAATCCATAATATTATCATTCTCAGCACCAGTAAAATGAATGATTTCTTCCTCAGCAAAGTAGACCCCATGATGTGTGTACATACCACGGTCAACACGAATATGGTCGCCTTTGTTCGGAGTTATCTGCGACCATATTTCTTGTGGTTCTATAGCGTCTAATAAATCGGGCAAAGGGTTACCCATAATTGTGGTGAGTGTAGGAGTAAGTGTAGATGTCAACACTGGCACAAGTGTGGGCATAAGCGAATCTTTTGGCAACATACTTTTCCCCTTTCTCAACTTTACCCTTTCGCTAAATCTTTTCTCATTTTAAAGACCAGTGAGTTAAATTCTTTCTCACGTTCCTTTAATGCTGTGGAATAAGCCTTACTATCAGACAAAAATGCCGTGAAATTCTGTTGTTTTAGGCGAGAAAACTCTTTTAGTACCTCTTCCGAGATAGCAGACAGGTCGTTATCAGCAACAAAGGACAAAATTTCCTCCACTTGAATATTCAAAATCTGCTTTGCCCAATTCAGTAAGAACATACGCTCCTCGGCAGAATCCAAAGCAAATAAAATTCCTGTGAATTTTTCCTGAAAAGCCGACAATATCTTGTAGAGTTCCGATTCTGCTTCAAACTTTGTCTGGACATCGCCCCCAGCTTGGAACACAAATTTCTGGTAAATGCCTTTTTGTTCTTCCAGATAGAATTTGTCGATGTTCTGTTTATGCTCTTGAAGTAGTGTGAAAATTTTCTCTGCTGTGGTGACTTCGCCCTCATTTCGAGACAGTAAATGCCCTTTCAAAGCAAATTCCACCAATGGCACTAGAAGTTGCTCCGTTGCATAGCGAGTTTTCTGCCAATCCACAAGCCATTTCTGGAAAATTTCTGGCTCTATTTCATCTTCTGTACAGGTGGACGTAAGTTCATCAAAACGAGTGCTTTTGAAGATTTTGTAATCATCTTCCCACTGCTCCCAAGCGTTCACAGAAGCACCCACAAAATTCTTTTCATCTTGGAAAAATTCAATCTTAATCAGTGCAGAACGGACGATGTTCGCCATATTTTCAACGATAAACTCAAAGCCAGCACGTTCTTCTTTCTCAAGTTGTGCCAAAAGGGAAATGGACTTGTCCTCTTCGTTGATGTTTGCGATCCGTTGCTCCAAGTCGCTCCCTTGTGCCTTCATGTTGAGCAGTTGGGTTTTCACCTTGTCCATGCCCAATTCAAAGTGCTTTTGGAAGAAATATTGCCGTTTTTCCAATAACTCATTCTCTTGCTCCATTAACTTGGAAGAATCTTCGTATTTTTTCGACAACTTCAAGGAAATGAGAGTAAATTCCTCCATAATCTCACGATTTTCCTCCTCATAATAGGCAAGCTTGTCCATGAAATCATTTGCCACCTCTTGCACAGCTTTTGCATACTGAATTACAGAGTGGTCAATTTCTTCTATGGGATAGTTGTTCAAAATATGCTTATAATCAAAGGTAGAGGAAAGCAAAACTACTTGTTGAGAAGCAAGAAATTCTGCTTCCAGTGGGGCGATTGCTTCTTGTAGTTCGGTCAAACGTGCCACCAATTCGGGTTTACGGAAATAAATTTCATTATAAAGTGCCGTCACCTCAGGGTCATCGAAAATAGGCATAAGGTCATGTTCGACAAAGAGGTCAAGGGTGAATTGAAGACGTTCTTTTTCGGAGTAGTTAGGTGTATTACCTGTAACTTGACTTATATATTCATTCGTAGCAAATTTAGGAGAGCAAATAATGAGGTGCCCACTTTGTCCTCCTGAACTTGAATTAAAGTCACACGTTGTTTCAGATTTTAGATATATTTGTCTACCTGTATCTACAAGAGGATAAAAACCAAATTTATCTATATCTTTTAATTTTACCAGTGGTGTAAAAGAAGAGACAAAGTCTCTCATCTGTGCCATCGAGGGCATTTCCCAAGAAGTAAAACCGTCTAAAGAAAGTACATCTATTAGAGCTGTGTATTCATCATAAGTGTACCTACCATTACCTGATTTATCATGTTTATAAAAAGAAGAAGTCCCTTGTGGATTATTCCAAAGGAGTCCAGTAGTTTTATCAAACATAATATTTGGCTTGTTCTTAAAGAAAAACCACCTTTGCACGTCAATCTCCTCTAAAATCCTATCCGTACTGGTGGAAGAAAATTTTTGCAATTCGTTGTTGATAGACGAAAGTTGTGCTGAAATACTCGCTACCTGTCCGTCTAGGTGCTTCTTTTCTCCTTGTAGCACTACTTTCTTCTCATTTAACTCACTGGCACGTTGTTGGTTGGCTTCGTTTTCGATACCCTCACAACTGACCTCAATTTCTCGGATTTCTGCCAAAAGGCTGTCACGTTGTTCCTGTAATTGTTCTAATTCTGTCATAATATTCCTCCTAGTATGTAATTTCCTTATTATACCACAGATTTTCGCATAAAGCAAGGGAATTAGTTCTGTTTATCAAGAGCGTTTTGGGAATCAATTCAAAAAGACTGCCACAGGAGTGACAGCCTTCTTAGAGTGGTATTTCTTTTTAAAACCTAAATTCCATAGACAGAAGGTATCTTCAAACTAGATCATCCTATCTCCCATCACCCCCACGGCTTTTCTTTTTCATCGCCAATTTCTTCAAGCTCTCCAGGAATTTCTCAAACTGTTCTTTCAGGTTGAAATCACGAATAAACGTCTTATAATTGTTCAATTCTTTTTTGGTGGAGGTCAATTCACGGTTTATTACATAATTATCTGTGTTAAGCTGATGGACTTTGTTAGAAAGTCTATCTTTTTCCTCAGAGAGTTTCTTTTGATCCTGGGTGAGCGTGTCCACTTTTGACAGAAGCTCCTTAATTTTACCATCTTTTTGTTTATCCACCTTGTCGGTGACGATTTGCTTTTTAGAAAGTGTCTGTAGTTGCTCTAAATCTGCCTTCTCAATGGTGACTTTAGTGGTAAATGGAATGGATTTTGTTTCAACACCATCTACATTTTTCAACTTACTGTCTTTCTCTGCGATATTTTTCAGGATTTTTTTGTTTTTCTCCACCTTCTGTACCAGATTGTCAGATTTTTCTTGAAATATCTCCACATCAGCTTCAAGTTGCTGAAATTCTTCTTGTTTTATCTCAACCTTTTCTTCCAAGTGATCCAACTCCAAGGCACGTTGCTCTTTTTTGAACTCATACACCGACAAATGCTCCCGATGAGTGCCTTTCTTCTCCCATTCCACCCCATGGTACAGCATAATTTTAGCAAGTTTTTCCTTTTCGCTGTTCTGCCACTGTGAAAGTTCTGTATCTTTTGCCGATGTACTCTTGAAACCCAACTTTTCCAGAGCCATTTTCAAGGAAACCCTGGTATCAAGTCCTCGTTTGCTTCCTGTGGTGTAAGGCACAAAATCAATGTGTAGGTGGGGAGTAGCTTCGTCCATGTGCAAGTAGGCGGAGAACACATGAAGCCCTTTGTTCCGTTCTGAAAATCCCTCCATATATTCCTGTAAAATCTGTTTTGCTAAGTCGGAATGCTCCCCAGTGGCGGACATAGTTTCCATGTCACCCACTTGAACGATTATCTCGTGAAACAGCTTCTCCTGTTTACTGGTACGAATCTTTTCATAGTAATTTTCAATCATTCTGTCCTTGCGTTTTTGCTTGCCGTTGTATCGCTCCAAGGCTTCATCGAAAAGCTGATGGTACACCTCTTTGATGTTCTCGTTGATGAAGCAGATGTTTTTGGGAGTTCGTTCTGGGTCTACGTTTTCGGCAGAAAAGGCTCTAGAGTTATGCCCCACAGAGCCTTTGCCTTTTGCGATGGAGAGGGTGCGTTTTATCATTGAATCATCCTTTCTTGTTGATTTAATGCGGAAGGGGCTCGCTAGGTTTTGTTACTTTTTCCAAAAGTAACGCAATAGCTCTTTTGACACTGCGGTATCAAAAGTAGCATTGCGGTTTCTACGGAAACAGACAGGTCCAAAGCCACCTTACAAACTTATTTCACTGCGGTTCACAGTTTGCAAGGCTGTCTTTGGGGACGGAGGACGTAAGACGGTAGACGATGGACGGAGGACGTAAGACGAAGGACGAGGGGATTGTTTAGAATGAAAAATATGTCCCCTCTACCTTAGTTGGTATCACAATGCCACCAAACTTTGCCACCACTTTGATACCACGGCTTTACACCTGATACCACATTGATGTCATTCAAAATTCTAGGGGAGAGGTGACAGGGTGACAGGTTATTTCTGTACACCCTTATTTCACGAACCTGTCACCAATCCCATCACTGGGTGACACCTCATGATGACAAGAGGGGTAGGAAAAATACCCGTCACCCTGTCACCCGATCAAATTCTTGCCAAAGAAATAATCCGATTTTTCTTGTTTCGATCCGTGGTGACTGCAATCCCAAACTTGCTTTTCAACAGACCAGAAAGGCTATTCAGCTTCTTCGTCAGACTGGAAGGGAAACACTCTACCGAGCTATCCCAGGTCTTCAGCTTGTCGCAAAGGTCGGTAGCAGTGCCAGAAAAAGGCTGTTGCAAAAAGGAATCAATCTGACTACACAGCACTTCATCAGGATTTTCCGACGGCTCAACGTGTCCTAAGAATTTCCACCGACAATGCTCTTTCTCAAAGTCTAATTTGAAGCAGAAGCCTTCAGTATCACGATTAGCGATGGTTAGCTTTGCTGTTGTGCCTGTCCGCTCATCTTTGCCCAGAACCCACACTCCATCAACCGATCCCACAAGCCCGGTGCTACCCGAAAGAGTGTTCAGAGGGTCGGCATCGTGCATTTTACGAGTATGATGTACCAAAAGCAAGGTCACTTTTCTGGAATCAGTGATTTCTCGTAGCTTCGTCATATCACGATAATCACAAGAATACATACTTTTATCCGTTTCCGTGTTGCGAATCCGTTCCAGAGTGTCAATAATCACCAGTTTGGTGTCAGGAAAGGCGGTGAGGAAGTCGTTCACCTGCTCCACAAGCCCATCACTGATACCAGAGGACTGAACAGAGAAATGAAGCCGTGTTAAGTCAGGGTGTTCCACTCCAATGTGTGCCATGCGAAGTTGAAGTCGGGCATAGGTGTCCTCCAAGGCAAGATACAGCACCTCGCCTTGGTTAGCTTGATAGTCCCAGAGCTGTCCTCCAGTGGAAACTGCAATGCACAGATCCAAAGACAGCCAAGACTTACCGATTTTCCCACTACCAGCTAGAATGAACACACCTTGGGGAAGAATCTGGTCAACTGCAAAAGAAAGGGGCTCAAATTCAGTGGTCATAAGGGTCGCACCAGTCATAGTGGTCAGTTTTTTCACTGGCAAAGGCTGTTGATACTGCTGATGAGAAGAGTCCTCTCCCCAATAGGGTGGCGGTTCTGGGAACGGTGGCTCTGGGAAAGGGGTTTCTTCAAAATAAGGTTGGGAAGAGAATTGCACAGATCCCTGGGGGTTACAGGTTTCGATAAAATTTTCCATAAAAGTCCTCCTAAAATTCTTGTAAATTCTAGCGAACTGTGGTATACTTTCATTGTTAAGTGTTAGTGTACCACTGGTTCGCCAGGTGTATGCCTTAAGCCTTTGTCTTGCAGGACAAGGGCTTATTTTTTTGCGTTTTCCTCACCTCCCTTCAAACCGTCCATCACGGTGGAAATCTGCTGAATGGTAGTCAAAAGGTCAGTGCTAGGGGAAGAAACCTCTTTCAATTCCTTCAAAACATCGTCTAAAGTTTGAGAAAGAGCCTTGTAAATGCGAGGATTTCCTTGTACTACCACAGTGCGGTCAAGTAATTTGGAAACTATATATTGCTGTTTCGAGCAATTTGCCAACTTCACCATCACGTCCAGTTGTTGCGCTTCTTCGGGGGACATACGGAAAGCGACAACCTTATTCCTCCAACGATTTTGCTCGTCCTTACGTTTTGCAGACATTAAATCACCCCAGTTCTTTCGCCGTTCAGTCTATCTGCCATCTCTGTTTGCCGAGAAGGGAACAGGTGCGCGTAATGGAGCGTTATTCGAATACTCTCGTGGCCTACTCGGTCAGCAATGGCGATAGCAGAGAAACCCATATCAATCAGACTAGAGATGTGGGAATGCCTTAAATCGTGGATTCTAATACGTTTCACCCCAGACTCTTTACAGCCACGCGTCATTTCGTTATGCAAATAATTTTTGGTGATGGTAAAAAGACGATCGCTAGGTTGAATTTTGTAGATAGAAGCAATAAATTCCTCTAGCTCCTCACACAAGAAGTCAGGCAGAACAATGACACGATTGGATTTTTCCGTTTTAGGAGTGGTAATGACATCCCTGCCCTTCAATCGTTGATAAGACTTATTGATTCGCAGTGTTTTTCGTTGAAAATCAAAGTCCTCGGGGGTGAGAGCCAGCAACTCACCCTCACGAATCCCAGTCCAATACAGCACCTCAAAGGCGTAAAAACTAAGCGGTTTATCCATGATCGCCTTGGCAAAGTCGGTGTATTCTTCCTTCGTCCAAAACAACATCTCCTTACTTTTTGCCTTGCCCATATTTCCAACCTTTTGAGCAGGATTTTCTTTCAAACCATAAAACTTCACAGCATGATTGAAGAGGCAAGAACACTGGTTATGGACAGTTTTCAGGTAAGTAGGGGAGTATTTCTCGCCTTTTTCGTTGATAACGTTCAACATTTCATTCTGCCATGCCATGATGTCTTTTGGAGCAATCTCACACATTTTGCGACCGCCAAAGAAAGGCAGTAGCTTGTCCCGAATGATATGCTCCTTGGTCATCCAAGTGTTCTCTTTCAGACGACTTTTCATATCTTTTTCATACAATTCCACAAAACTGGCGAAATTCATATCCAAATCAGCCGAATCCTTGCTTTGTTGCTCTCGCTCCCAGGCGAGGGCTTCTTTTTTTGTCCGAAAACCTCGCTTACTGGTTTGTTTACTCGCCCCAGTCCAGTCCACATAGCGATAAATCACTCGCCATGTGCCTTTGGCTTCCTTGTGTACCGACATTTACTTCACTTCCTTTCCGTTTTCTTTGCCAGAATAGAGTTTTTCCTCAAAATAAGAACGAGAAACCCGACCAGACACCGTCAAATATCCCATTTCTTTCAGTTCCTCGTTCAACTTCTGCACTAGCTTGTAGGCATAGGACTTAGAAACTCCAAGTTCCGTAGCAACTTCCTCCACACGCATAAAATTTACTCTCATTTTCTCACCTCCTTTCAAATGGATAGATTTTATCAAAAATACTTACTGTTTTTATTTAGTGTAGTGTTAGTATACTGAATGATTCTGCTTTTGTCAAGAGCTTTTTTGAAAAAACATTTAATTTATCTTGACTATCCTAACTACTTCTGTTATACTATGGAAAAGAAACTAACAGAAATGAGAGGTTACAACAGATGGCGATAGGAAAAAGAATCAACTTTTTACGGAATTTAAGGGGAATGACAATGAAGCAGCTAGGTGTTTTAGTAGGTTTTACCGAAAAAAGTTCAGATGTACGCATTGCCCAATATGAATCCTGTTCCCGAATCCCCAAAGAGGACTTACTTCTTGCCATAGCTCAAGCACTCGACGTAGAAGTGGCAGCGTTACGAGTTCCCGACATTGACAGCCAAATTGGACTGTGCCACACCCTATTTGCTCTGGAAGATATGTATGGCTTGGCGGTGGGGGAGATTGATGGAGAAGTTTGCTTGCGAATCAATAAGAGGAAAGATGGCAAGGCGAACCCATCTTACACGTCTATTAACGAATTTCTTACCGACTGGCGAAAGATGTCCAGAGAATACCGTGACGACCAAATCAGTAAAGAGGACTATGACCAGTGGAGATACACTTACCCAAAACCGTTAGTCCAAGAAAATATGGAGGCAATCCATAGCAGACGAACAGGGGAGGAGAGAGAAGATTGACAAGTTTCCTCCTCTTTTGAAAGTAAAGAAAAAAACAGCGAACCGATTATCACATCAGTTCGCTGCTTTCCTATTTATAATAAATGTTGCCATTTCGTTGCCACGTCAAATTCTGCACTCATAAATATTAGTGAAAAGTGTGAATTTGATGTTATTTTCTCTGTTTATAGCTGTATTTTGCTTAGGAATGTTGAAAATTTTGGAATGCGTAATCATTCCCACTCAGCAAAGTTAAAGTTTTCTGTGGTGTTCTTGTACTCTTGTAGTGTGATTTTAAGTTGATTTCGCACACTTTTTCTCCCCAGTATTTTGAGTATAAAATATTCTAGTATCAAAACAGTATCAGGGTAAAACTCCAAATTCACTTTTTATGGAGTTTTTGGTTTGCGAGTACAGATATACTATAACACAATTTTTTCTGAATTACAAGAGGAATTTCTCCTTAAATTGTTACAAAGAATTTTTTAGATGTAGATTATTAAATGCAGCTTTTAATATTTCTTCTTTATAGGCATCCATTATTTCTGTTACAAATAATGCAACTTCAGATAATTCTTCTTTTGTTATTGGACGCCGTTCACCATGTGCCACTTGATTTCGAGGTTTTAATAATTCTGAGTTTATAAATGGAGCTCTTAATTCAAAAACATCAGCATAGCTAATTCCTAAAATATTACAAATTTCTTCCAATATTTCTGAAGTAGGATTTCCTTGCGTTGTGATTGGAGGATCATTGTCGGTTATCTTCATAAAGAATTTAGCTTCCAATAAATTTAGGTAAGTCTGCAATATGTCAGAAACAACGGAAACTTTTACTTTTTTTGTGTCATGGAGTCCAAAAAGAACGTGTTTTTGCTTTTTGATGATCAAAGCAGATATTTCTGTTCTTAAATCAGCATGCTTCAATTCTTGCCCAGAAATAAAAGCTACATATGCATTTGAGGAAAACTTTATGCTACCTTCGAAATGTGCACAACATAACACAAAAGCAGAACGTAAAATAGATGGGGGACAATTTGGCATGAAACAAGTTGTACGCATATCTACAATTTCTTTTTTACGCCACTGTGTATCTTCATCTAGAGCCACAGTTAACTCTTCATAATTTTGTATTGTTATCGCCATTAAAAATATCCCCACCTACTTGTAATAAAGCTTTGAACCTGTCAGTAGATCGTCGTCCTGCGTGTGTGTAGCTGGTGTGTTTATGCATTCTTATTACTAAATCCCGAAAGGAAGTAGCCTCAAACTTGTTATAAAAATCTAAATGATTGCTTACTGCAGGAGCCATAGCTTCAAACGCACTTATTGTTATTGCTCCTTCAAAAGTTCTTTTTTCGTGGTTATAACGTTTGAAACAGTCACCTCCTAACATTTTATTCAATAAATTAAATGTTGATTCAAAAATTTCTTTTTCTTCTTTAAAGTCAATGTTATCTGCTTGTATTAAGGAGATGATTGAATTATCTAGGTGTTCATGCAAACTTGAAGGCATATTAGTGGTCTTACAATGACGAGCAACTATAAATTTCACAATAAACTCCAAATCTTCTTGTTGACTGATTGCCCGTTCAGTTAAAGGTAAAGTTGCTTTGAAATCAAAATTTAGAGCCATCTCGGTTAGTTGCTCAAATAAGTCTTTGTTTTCCATAATTATTAGGCAAGTACGCACTTCTTGGGGTGACAAGTGTGATCCACCAGAGTTTAATCTTTGAAAAAGGTCATATTTTGCACTTGGGTCACTGGTTGCTTTAAGAATCCTAATATCTATTTTAGCTCGCTTAACTAAGATTCGTTGAGCTGGTGTAAACTGATAATCTTCTTCAATACCCTCCCAAACAATATTTTCTAGTGCTGGTAAAAACTTCGTTTTCATTAATTTTATAGGTTCTTTCAATTCTCCACTTTCATCACGATAAATTCCAGAAAATTCAAATAAAGTGGAAAGTCTTTGTTGTCCATCTATTACATCCCAAATACCATCCTCTCGATGAAATATGAAAATTGGTGGAACTGGAATTCCCAAAAGTATAGACTCTAAAAAAGATGATTTCTGTGATAAATCCCAGCGAAAGGATCTTTGGAATTCGGGATGAACATCAATTTCAAACTCTTTATACATGCTCATAAGCTCTCCAATAGACATAGCATAACTATCTGTAAAAATACTGCGAGATGCTTCCTCAATTTGTGTTTGTAACCCTTTCATAAAAACCTCCATTAAAAATTTTCAACTCCAGACACGTGCTAACTTCTAGCATATAACCAGTCATAGTTAAGCAGTATCTTCTTCCATTTTATAATTTTTTGCAATTTCACAAAGTGCATCCATCGTAGTTTTCCTCCGTAAGTAGCTACGGGTACACAGTCTAGCAAAGCCATAACCACTTCCTAAACAAAAATAAATACTCATGAGCTAGAAAAAAGAAATTGTACTTAATTTTTCCCAAGATTACACCTCTTCAAAATAATCCGTGTCAATTTTCTTAATCACATAGGTATTGTAAGTAGAAACACCCACATCATACTCAATCATAAATTGTGTAAGTTCACGTCCGTCTATTAAAATCACTTTGGGCTGTAGTGTTTGCACATAATTTCTCGCCTCACTGGAAAAGGATGAAGTTGTAATAAAGATCCCCTTTGAAGCCTGCTTTCCAGCCAAAGCACCAACAAACTTTTGTATTTCAGGTCTACCTACGGTATTATCAATAGCCCACCTTTTCGCTTGCACATAGATATTATCCAAGCCCAACCTATCTTCATTTATCACACCATCAATGCCTTCATCACCACTTTTACCCACAGCTTGCCCTGCTTCTTTCCGATTACCACCATAACCCATGTTTACCAGTAAATCAATCACCAATTTCTCAAAATATGCAGGCGAATTTTGAAGAATAAGTTCAAGTAATTCTTGTGAAAGACTCTCTTGTATAGATTCAAAATTCGCTTCTATAACTTCCTCGGGTGAAAGGTCTTGTGCTTCTTTAGGGGGTAATATCTCAACCTCGTTAGTGTTTTTGTCATTAAACCCTTTTATCTTAAGGCGTATTTCTTCATAATTATCTGTTAGATAACGAACAGTGAGCTCTATTGGTTGTGTGCTCAAAAAACTATGTCCACGGTCCGTGATAGAATACACACCTCTTCTTGTAGACTGAATCAAAAGAGCTGTTTTAAGGTAGGTTATTGCCCAACTTGTTCTATCATAGGCAACTCTTTTTTTACCACTTGGCAAAAGTTTTTCCCTATCCTCTTGAGAAAGTACAAAATAATTTTCGATATATTGATTAGTTTCTTTTACTGAGTGTTCCTGATTATCTGAAAAATATTGTAAAATCGGCAACATAAATTCTTGAAATCCTAAAATAGCCATATAATACCTCCTTCACTATATTAAAACTCAGCCCTTTTTGCCAACTCAAAGCTTGACAAATATTTACTTCTATCATAACTTAATAATTCTTCGTATCAGGTTATAGTCCTACACTTCTAAAACCCCCGATACCCACCAAAACCAAGCATATAAACAGCCATAGCCACTGCAGTATCTTCGTCTGTTCCGTGATTTTTTGCAATCTCACGAAGTTCATCCATTACAGTGTCCTCTGGCACGGAGATATGGGTTGCACTATCCACTGTTTTCTGAATCACCTCTGGCAACACCATGCAAAGCTGATAAAATGCGTCCTCTTGTCCTGTAACCAAAGTATAGAATTGGTCAATGCTCACTCTACGAATGAATTTGTGACCGACTTTCTTCTTGTCCACCGTGGTTTCCCATTTTATATTCTGTGAATGCTGGGCGATGGCTTCTACCAAAAAGCAAGCACAATTATCATCTTCCAACAGTTGACTCTGCATTTTAATAAATGTCTTGCCAGCCGAAGCCGAATTCATCGTATTATGCTTATTTTTCATCTCAACAAAGACACGATTGACTGTTCCTACACCATCAGGAAGGACAATTCCATTTTCGTCCTCAAAAACCACATCCCATCCAGTTTCAGGCACTGAACAATTCTTCATGTACTTGAAGATTCTCTGATGAAAATACCCAATATCATTGTTATTCGACTTGTCACGTTGACGAAAGATTTCATTGCTGACAATCTCGTCCCAAGTTGCTTTATACACAGTCTTATCGAAAATCAGCTTCACAGGGTCAACAATATTCTTATTGAATCGCTTCAAATCAAAAGAATTCAGTTTCTCTCCGTACTTTTCGATGGTATTTCCAACGTGTTCTGTTAATTCTTCTTCCGTAATAAATGATAAATTCCACATCACTCTAAGCCCTCTAAACTTTCTTTGATTTTAAGCCCCACTTCATAAGCCAAATTCACAGGCACAGCATTGCCTACCTGTTTATATTGCTGACCAACACTACCACAAAATTCCCAATCATCAGGAAAAGTCTGGCAACGTGCATTCTCACGGACTGTAAATGGTCTTGCTTCTAAGGGGTGGCAACGATCAGTCTGCTTCTGGCTAGGGGAGGTAAGGACAGTGAGGGAAGGCTCGTCCAAACTCAATCTACGCAATATACCAGTGCGACCTCCCTCCATATCCCAACAAGATTTCATATACTCCTTAGCAATATCGGGTGGAATATCTCGCCAATAACCACCTGCAGGCACTAATTCAAAAATTTCTTTTTTATGTGCTGAATAGCTTGTGCCTTCACTTTGAGGGCAGTCCAAAAGAATATCTCGTAAAATTGGCTTATATTTGTGTGGAGTAGGAAACTCAAAGTGAATTTTCCCGACCAAATCATCACGAATGCCTACGGTTATCAGACGTTCTCGTTTTTGAGGTACACCATAAGACCATGCGTTCAACACTTCATAAGACACAGAATAGCCAGCTTCACGGAAGATTTCAAGCATAGTTTGATAGGTTTTCTTATTGTCATGGGTCAAAAGACCTCTCACATTTTCAAATAAAAACATTTTTGGTTGTAATTTTTCTAAAAAGAGGGCGTAGTGATAAAACAAAGTTCCTCGTGCGTCCTCTAAGCCCAGTCGCTTGCCTGCATAGGAAAATGCCTGACAGGGAGCACCACCAGACAATAAATCCAGTTCTCCCTTGGCAATATGGAAGTATTCCTCTAATTCCAGAGATGATATTTCAGAAATATCACCCTCTATCACGTTCCATGCAGGTCGGTTCTGTTTCAATGTTTCAGAAGCAGAATGGTCTATTTCTAACAGTCCTACAGCTTCAAAACCAGCCTTTTCAAGCCCTAAAGCCATGCCACCACCACCAGCAAATAATTCGATAGATTTGTGTGATAATATCGCTGTATCGCTATCAGTAGCTTTTTTCTTTCCCTTGTTTGTTGTGGGCATATAAAGTTTTGTCACCTCGAATTGACCAGTTTGAGTGTCCATAGTTCACCAACTTTCCTATTGTTTACTTGAATTAATATTATACCATAGACGTTGTGGAATTACAAGATATATTGGCGATTTCAATAAAAAAGGAGAGCTGTGAAACCACAGCCCTCCCGACACTCCTTCCTACCGTTCCCCATCACCCAAATCCACCAAAGAATCCACCATACACATCACCCCAAGACGAAAGCCCTCTGCAAATTGTTCTTTCTCCACCAGTGTTGTCATGACACTTCTTGTTTCCATTAGTTGTTCAAAAGTAGATTGGATTTCCTCCGAATCAGCCACGGAAGACAATGCTTCACGAATTTTTTCTTCATACGCAATCACTTTATTTGCTTGCGTTCTGTAGTCGCTACCCTCTGACCAAATTTTCTCAAATGGGTGAAATTTCCCATAATACAACATTTCAATAAAATTCATATTTACAATTCCTTTCTTTTAGAAATGGCACAATCCATTCCTATTTATCCATTGACAACCTTCCGTTGTTCCAATTCAGCCGCCAACATCTCATTATAATCCTTGTGGCTTGGCAACTCAATCCTCACATCATAGCCCTTACCACCATATTTATCAGCCAATTTTTCAGCCCCACTTCTACCTGCTTCATCATTATCCAGACAGAAAACAATCTCTTTAATACTGGTAAATCGCTTCAAATAACACTCCAAAGCCCTACCTGACACCCCTCCAAGGGACAATCTCCCATCATCTAAGTAAGCATAAGGGTTCTGCTCCCTCAAATTCTTCAAGCTACCGTGGGACATACAATCAATTGGACTTTCAAAAACAAAAAGTTTTGAAGGATAGCCATAAGTCATATTAAAACTGTATGCCTTATCGCTCCCAAAACAGTCCTTTCGGTAAGGCTTCGGTGGGTAAGTGCCTCTCATGCAAGCGAATTTAGGAGTATTTCAGCCATCTACACCCACAAATACAACATTGTTCCGTATATCTTGGTAAATACGCTCACTAACAATCAGCTGATCTACAATGGATGGGTCAAGACAACGAACATTGCAAAGATAATACCAAATTTTCTTGCAATTCTGCCCACGTTCTGGAAGTTGAAGAACCTTGGGTGGCTCTGGTTCTTTATAAATCGGTGCATGACATGCCGAATACCCCATAATTTCCTCCACTGCACGAGGGAAGCTCAACCCTTCTACCTTCATCACGAAGCTAATCGCACCATGCCCAAACAAGTCCTGACTATGCCAAGCCCAACTTTTACAATCACTGGCTATGGCAAGGCTAGGGTGTTGTTTGCAACGATAGCTTCCATAACTTTCTTTAAAGGAAAAGCCATAATATCGAATGATAAAGTCCACAATATTGGCATTTTTTGCTTCTTCTACTACATTATCTGGAATCATTATTATGCTCCTTTCTATTTGGTGGCATTTTTTCTTGAATCAACTCCTGTATTCTCACCAAGAGTCCAATATTTTCAAAAAATTCTTTCACCTTATCCAACTTGAAAATTGCCTGAATTTCTTCCTTAAATCTTCGTAAATAGGTCAATTCTTTCTTGTTCTCATTCAATTCTTCTTGCAATTTCACGATTTCCTTTTTGCTTTTCAAAACAGAAGATACGGATTTGAGAGATGAAATTTCCTTGCTTTGCTTTACTATCTGCAAATCTTTCTGCTCAATTTTCTGATTTGCTTCTATAAGTTCCTTTTTTAGCTTCTTTTCTTTCGTTTCACCAACAATTTGCTTGGTAGCAAGCACTTTTACCTCTCGAAAGACTTCTTCATCCACAGTGACTTTGTTGCCAACCAGTGAGGGCTTGCCTTGAATTTCCTCAACCTTTTTGACTTTGGACTTCTTTTCCTTGATATGCTCCAATTCTTCACTTTCAACAGTGATTTTATCTGCTAAATGGAGAGCTTCTCCTTGTTTCTCCTCTACTTTCTTATCAATCTGCTCTAATTCTAAAGCACGTTGCTCTACCTTAAAATCATACACGGACAAGTGTTGCCGATGGGAGTCTTTTTTCTCTCATTCCACCCCATGAGCCAACATAATCTTAGAAAGTTGCTCCTTTTCACTGTTTTGCCATTGAATTAACTCCGTATCTTTTGCCGATGTACTCTTAAAACCCAACTTTTCCAGAGCCTGCTTCAAAGAAACTCTAGTGTCAAGTCCTCTCTTGCTCCCAGTGGTGTAGGGGATAAAGTCGATATGGAGGTGGGGAGTGGCTTCGTCCATGTGCAAATAGGCAGAAAAGACGTGCAAACCTTGATTTCTAACAGAAAATCCCTCCATATACTCCTCTAAAATGGTTTTACCCAACTCTGCGTACTCTCCAGTGGCTGACATGGTTTCCATATCTCCCACCTGTACAATAACTTCGTGGAATAATTTTTCTTGCCGACTGGTTCGTATTTTTTCATAGTAATTTTCAATTTTTCTGTCGTTTCTTTTCTGCTTGGCATTAAATCGTGCCAGTGCTTCTTCAAAAAGAAAGTGGTAGGCTTCTTTGATATCCTGATTGACAAAGCAGATGTTATTTTTGCTCCGTTCTTGGTCTACATTTTCGGCAAAGAACTTCCGAGAGTTATGCCCTACAGAGCCTTTGCCTTTGGTAATGCTTAGGGTTCGTTTTAACATTTATTTCCTCCTTTGGAATGGATTTTTTCTGAAATAGCTTCTTTTGAACTTTTTTGGACTGGATTCCTTTGGGACGTTTTGGAAAGGGATATTTTTGGGACGTTTTGGGAATGAGAACTATTTGAAACGTGTTGCTTTGTCCAAAGCAACGCAATAGCACTTTTGACACTAAAGTATCAAAAGGTGCATTGCGACCCCTGAGGGGGTAGGTTAGACGTGGGTGCGTTTTCAGCCTGTCAGCCCCTTTTTGCTTTGCCAAATGGTTCTGCTAGGCTGTCTTTCGGGACGTAAGACGAGGGTAAGGGGACGTTTTTTGAGTGGGGAGTTGGTATCACTTTGATGTCAGAACCTGCACCAGAGTGATACCAAACCACGGAAAATGCACCACTTTGATGTCACTAGAAACTGTCTATGAAATCAAATGCCTTCTGTATATCCTCTTCCGAATTACATTCAGCCAGAGTTTCCTCGTTACCTTCCTGAAATTTCTCCACAGAAACCACTTGAATTTTCCCTACCTCTTCCTTAATCATCTTTCTGATTTCAGGTAACAAGTCAGCTTCTTCTTTTTCTGCGAAAAAGTGATTGACTGCCTGTGTAAAAAGCTGACTGTAGGAACGATATTTTTGTTTATCCATGGTTTCTAGGTAGTTTCAAGCCTGTTTATCTCCTTCTTTGCTTAAATCTAAGCGAATGGTAAAAGATTTCTTCTTCATTAAACCATGCTCCCTTGTTTTCCAGTACGTTCTTTGCAAATAAATTCATATCCCTTAGCCGTTGCACAAATATCCTCGATAATATTCACTCGATTTGCCTGAAAATCTCCAAAATTCTTCACCAGACAACAACCACCACCCACAACATAAAGTCGCATCAAATCTGGGTTATACTCTCTTTCACGAAGCCGACGGAAGATACCGTGGACATAATTCACTGCACTCTCACGGACAGATTTTAAGAACTTTTCATCAATATCAGCCCTGCCTGTGCGAAGAATACTCTCAATCTGGCTATCTTGTAAGGTAATACCATGGGTTTTCAGAAAATTTTCACGAATCGACAGAATACACTGGTACACTCCAAACTTTTCTGTGAAGCACTTCTCTTGTACTGGGACTTTATCATTGATGTACATAATATTCATGGTTCCATTTCCAATATCAGCAAGGATATTTACTCCAGAGAACTGGTAAATCCGAGAATAAATTGCTGAAAATCCTTGTGGGTAGACGTTACAATCAGCAAATTCTACCTGATATTCCTTGCCACGGAAAGAAAATTCTACTTCTTTGTTTCGTAAAAGATAAGTTTTGAAGCTATCTTTCTGCTCCGACATCCAACTTAGGGGCAATCCTACAGCAAGATGTACTTTTCCAGAGGAAATCTTACGCAATTCCATTTCTTTTGCGATGCCTGCCAAAGTGAGGATATAAAAGTCCTCGTCATTTACCTTATCTGCCACAAATTCTTTGTGTTCTCCTCCGATTGTGTAGAATTTCCCATTGTAGGTAAGCAAATTGTTTTTGAAGGTGGGTTCTTTCTCAAAACACTCCACTCCTGTCTTGAAACAGGTACTTGCCGTCTTGATGTTACCATATCCATGGTCTATGCCGATAATCATTGTGTCATTCATATTCATTTCTCCTTAATTATTGATATTTTGTTCATATTGTGGATTCAAGAAAATCAAATCACTAGGTTTCGTACTACCCTCACCCACAATCATCCGAACTTGCTTGATGTAGCCGTAATCTTCCAGTAAATCTAGAGTGGGACAGAGTTCTTCTAGCTTTTTTAACCCTCGATTACCACCTTTTCTGAATAATTCACGTCTTGTGACTGGGTTCTCTTGCATTTTTGTAAGAATTGACAGTACATCTTTCGCTTTCTTCATTTCTTCCTCTCCGTTGAGGGTAACAAAACTATATCTCGCATGAGAACCGAAGTATTTTCCCATTTCAATGGCTGATTCTACAGTTTTTTTCGTGATACAAGGTAAATTCTTTTCCTCACTGGCTAGATGTAGGTTGCCTGCAATACGCATGACGGCTCCAATGTGTTTTGAAAGCCAGTTTTTGATTGTTTGCGCTTTCCCCAACATTCCTTCGATAATATAAAAGTATTCCTCTAAAAGAACCTTAGCTTCTGACGAAATGGAGAGAATTCTTGGATTGTCTGTGGTAGGAACAGATAATAAGTCATTGATAAGCCACTTGAACTTTTGTGCTACTTCAAAAGGAATTTTATCTCCAGAATACTTCCGATTGCCTACAGTACTCTTTGGAACGGAATAAAGGAAACGAGCCAACAGTCCTCGCCCACCCAAGGTGTGATTTCCCATGATTTCTTGGAGTAAATCTGGCTGAATGGCGAGAACAAAGGTGAGGGCTGGGTTTGATATGGCTACGGCTTCGGAACTTTTACGATCAACCATAATTTCATCACCAGAATGCCCTTTCAAAAAGACATCCAAGTTAGGTTTTGCACTGTATCTGCCTGCAATGATGTCAAAAATGCCTCCTTCGGCTGAAATGACCGACATAGCACCATTATTCTTTGCCAAAAGCCCCACCAATGCTTCAGGGGAACAGTCATCACAAAAATTCCGAATGGGACGGACTTCTTCTAGGTTCTGCAATGCCTTTGTTTTCTCAAGGAGTTGTTGACGTAAATCTTCTGGATTTATCTTCTTTTTCTCTTTTAACTGACGAATTTCACTCTCTAATAACTCCTTATCCACTTGATAACTATTGATTTCATCTTGTCTGCGATGGTTTTCTTCCTTTTGATATGCCAATAAGTCTTGTGTCAGTAGTTGTAGGACTGCTGACTTCCGTTCCCCAGGTTCAGCCACTATTACGGTGTAAAGATTCAGTGGTTCGGTGTGGCTCTCTTGAACCACAAATTTCCGTTGGTTACAGGTAGCAAGCACCCCTAATGCCACCACCGAAGCCATATCAGGATTGGTTTGGGTGAATTCAGACACGGAAAAAACGTAATCTGCAATGGTTTTAGGAAATTTCTCCACAGGGAAGTAGGGGACTTGCTCTTTTTCCAACGTGAGAGGTCGCATTTCTCCCCATTTTATTGTGTTTTCTTGTTGAAACAAAGTTTCACTCCTTTTCTTTTTCCTTTGCCAAACCCTCTTGACTTTTCTGACTTTCTGACTAATCTCTGGAGCAAAGGCAGAAAGTCAAGAAAGTCAAAGGGGGTGAGGATTGGAAAACAGATTTTTATTTCGGTCATTTGTCGAAACATCTTGACCTTTGGAGCGAACTGTGGTAAACTATTATTGTTGATTAAGTGTACCACTGGTTCGCCAGATGTATGCCCTAAGCCTTTGTCTTGCAGGACAAGGGCTTATTTTTTTGCATTTTCCTCACCTCCCTCCAGTCCCTCCATCACAGTAGTAATGTGGTCAATGGTTGTAAGTAAGTCTGCCGATGGGGGAGTGCCGTTCAAGTTGGTTAATTCAGAAAGAATATCTACCATTGTATCTCGCAGTGCCTTATACACTCTGGGGTTTCCCTGAACTACTACAGAACGATCTAAAAGTTTACAAATTATATAGTCCTGTTTGCTATATCCAGAAATAGCCACCATCTTATCCAACATATCTGACTCTTCTGGGGACATACGAAAGGAAACAAGTTTATTTCTCCAACGGTTTTGCTCATCTTTTTTCTTTTTCATGGTTAGTCCTCCATAGTGAGTTGGTCTGCGATAGCTCGTTCCGTATTTGGAAAAAGATGACAATATTGGTAGGTGATATTTTCGCTCTCATGCCCCACTCTATTAGCTATCGCCACCACAGAAAAACCCATTTCTATCAATAAACTGACGTGAGAATGTCTGGTCGCATGAACTTTGATGTGTTTGACTCCTGAAACCTTACACCCTCGCTTCATTTCTGAATGTAAGTAGCTTTTGGTGATAGGGAAAATGCGATCAGTGTCTTGTAAATCATAATGCGATGCAATAAATTCTTCCATTTCTTCACAAAGGAAATCAGGCATAGAAATTGTACGATTAGATTTCTCTGTTTTTGGGGAAGTAATCACGTCTTGTCCTTTGATTCTTTGGTAAGATTTACTGACAGTGACTGTTTTCTGCTTAAAATCAAAATCTTTCGAGGTCAAGGCAAGCAATTCGCCCATGCGAAGCCCAGTCCAGTAGAGCATTTGATAGGCATAATAGGACAGGGACTTATCTCTCATGACATCAGCAAAGAGTAAATATTCCTCTTTCGTCCAAAATTCTACTTCCAGACCTTTTTTCTTACCCATTTGTCCTGCTTTTTGCACAGGATTGGATTTTAAGTCATAAAAACGTACTGCATGATTGAAAATAGCTGATAATTGCGAACCGAGAGTGCGTAAGTAAACAGGGGAGTAGGCTTCACCATTTGATTTTTTGCTTTTTATCATGAGATTTTGCCATTGGATAATATCTTTTGCTTGAATCTCATTGATAGGTTTTTCTTTGAAATAGGGAAGTATCTTGGTGTTGATGATGTGTTCCTTGGTAAGCCAAGTGCTTTCTTTCAGACGTGCCTTTACATCTTCGCTATAGATTTCCACAAATTTCTCAAACTTCATACTCAAATCGGCTGATTGTTGTTGCAGAAACTCTCGCTCCCATGCGAGGGCTTCTTTTTTTGTGTCAAATCCTCGTTTTAGCTTTTTAACCTTCTTCCCTTGCCAATCTGTGAAGTAGAAAGCAACGTACCAGTTATCTTTCTTTTCATCTTTATAGGCTGGCATTAGACTTCACCTCCCACTCCATAGAATTTTTCTTCAAAGAAAGTGCGACTGACCTTACCAGACAGGGTGAAGAACCAACGGCTCTCCAATTCTTCGTTCAGTTGTCGCACCAGTTTGTAAGCATAGGATTTAGAAACTCCCAGCTCCGTTGCCATCTCGGCAGATGTGATAAATTTGCTTTGTTGCATAAGTATTACCTTCCTTTCAAATATCGAGGTTCGCTTATTTGTTAATGACCTCTGATACATAGTATACATTATCATCTATGTTAATGTCAATAGGAAATTATCAAATTTGTTAATATTTTCTTCCATTCTTTTTCGACATGTGTTATAATAGGCAGAGGGGTTAAATCTACACCTCTGGAAAATATCATTAATTCAAAGAAAAAGAGGTGGAATACTTTGACAATCGGAGATAAAATCAAGATTATTCGCAATTTTAGAAATATGAAGCAAAAGGAATTAGGGCTTGCTTTGGGCTTTTCAGAATCTACGGCAGACAACCGAATTGCCCAGTACGAAACCAATTATCGAGTGCCAAAGAAGGATGCCTTGCTAAAAATCGCAGAAATCCTAAATGTGAATTCAGAAAATTTTGTTACCGTGGCATCAGGTTCAGCCACTGATATTTTGTTCACGTTCTTCTGGCTAGAGGAGGGCAATAAAGGTATGATAAATTTATTTCAGATGGTTCGGAATGAAGGCAAGACCAATTCTTCCGATGACACGTCTGTGCGATATAATGACAATGATGATTACCCATCCAAGCCACCAGTAGGAATGTATTTCAATTATGGTTTAGTGAATGATTTTATGAGTGAGTGGCTTCTTCGTAAGGAACAGTTAAAATCTGGTAAGATTACAAAGGAGCAGTATTTTGAGTGGAAGTTACAGTTTCCTTCTAGTTGTGGAAAAGATGTGTGGTGGTGACTGGCTACAATTCGAACTAAATTTGAGCATGAAAAAATCCCCCCTTACTTGAACTTTGTTGTTCAAATAAGAGGGGATTACCCTGTTATTTTATTGGGATAATGATTTTTAGTATCAAAACAGTATCAGGATTTTAAGACATCTAAAAAGATATGATAAAAGTTACTGTTTTGGTTAATTTCTGGCTAAAATAAAGGCTTATTTTTTCTGTATGTTGTCAGTCCAGAAAGTGGCAATCATTCCCACTCAAGGCAGACATTAAAATATCTGGTTAGTTTCTATTCAAATTCTCTATTTTTCGCAACATTTTCAGCTAGTTTTCTCCACGTTATTTTCAGTATATTTTGTTTTAATATCAAAATAATATCAGAGAAGCAATAAGAAATAGCTAAGTCTCTGTTTTTTATACTTGATTAAAACTCTTAATCAGTACAAAAGTGAGTAAATTCATCATTCGACAATGACAATGTCAATTTAACAGGTTCGACACTAGAAAAGTCTAATATTTCAAACTTATGTTGCATAAAGTCACTCATATATTTCTCAAAATCTGAATAATCGGTTGTTTTAGAAAAACGTTTCTTATCTTGTTTCGCAAAAGGTATAGGAAAGATTAAAATTGTTCGACCAAGCCTAAAATCTCCATAATAATGAGGTAAGGAATCGTGTTCCTCTTTTAATATAAAAGTATATAATTGAGGTTCCTTAACAATAACACGATTTTGATACTTTAAGATATTCGCCATTATCCTGTAGTCATTTACATCCATTAACCAGTCAATTGTTTCTTGCAAGTTGATAAGTTCTCGTTGAGATATAGTACCTATCACTGACTTTACTAAAGCTTTATAGACACGTACTGGCACATAGGGAGAATTGTAAATATTGTGAAATTCACCTGTTGGTGAATAAAGTGCGATGCCTTCTTTGAAATCATCTACTTTAATTGTTGACCTTAATGATTCAAATTTCCCTAAACCCTTACCGCTACCGAATTCTTCCAGTGTTATATATCTAAGTAAACATTCACCAAATTGAAAGGACGGTAGACCTTGTTTGGAGGAAATACCAAAAGCTAATCGCTCTTGTAAAAAAAAGGTTGATAAGTCTTCTTCCATTTCTTTTGAAAAAAAATCATTACAACCATCACATTCTTCGTTTTGAAACAACAACTTGTTTCCAAGAGAATGAGGAATAGCATGGGCTTCGGAGATGAAGGTTGTCTCTGTATCGCCTTGAGTCCCTTTACAATAAATACATTTTCGTTTGACTTTATTAGACTCTCCCATAAAAGTCTTTTTTGTAGGATGAGATAACCTATCAAAATGATACAACAACGATGAAACATAATCAAGGTTTTCTTGAAATTCAGATATTCTCTCCCTCATTATTTCGGTAACACTTTCTTCTGATTCTCCAAGATTGTAGTATACTAATGATTCTTGCATTAAAGAAAAATATTCATATTCTATTGAAGGCTCACTAAAAATTTTATCTGACAATACTAAAAAGAAAAATTCATCTTCGCTTATTCTCTCGAAAAAATTTATGACTCTATTCAAGACTTTGTTTGTTTTGAAGTAAGGGAGACTTTGAATATATTGTTTGATTTCATTTTTCCCCTCTTCTTTAATTGCTAATGGTGCGATATGCTCAGGGATTACAAAGTTTTTATGGAGAGTAGTCGAAAACGTAATAGCAGATTCAAACTCAGGAATCTCAACCTGAAATATTTTTTGCCGTTCAGAAATAAATATAATAACCGACATATAATCATTACCTTTCTAAATTATTTTACACAGAGAGATTTCCCTTGCATTTCTCCCCATTCTCCTGTATAATACAAATTATACCACATACACAAAGGAGAATCAAGCCCATGTTTTACGAAAACCAACCACCCCACCATCAAGAAAACTACAAGAAAATGCTCTCCCTCATCGGCAACCTTACCTTACTCTTTTCCGAAAGCAACTGCCCCTATCTCCCTTACAGAGCCCATGAAAATATCTTCTGCAAATACTTTGAAGCAGAGAATTTAAGTCGCTCCGATTGTTCTGCCGACGCAAAGCAAAATAAGATTGGTATCGGTCTGAAAACTTGGATGGGCAACGATGACCAGAAGGTTGCCGAGTTTGGGAAACTCCGTGAAACCTACAAAGACCTCACTGGTTTAGATTTGGTAAAAAAAGTGGCAGACTATCGCAATGTGCGTATCAGAACAACTAAGAATATGCATGGTATTGATGAAATGATTTACCACATTGTCAAGCGAATCCCTAACACCATGCAAATCTTAGAATGTGCCTTTGATACTATAGATATTGACAATATTTCAGTCATTGCTGACCGTGGTAACGTAAACAATACCTATTTTACAGATAAAAAGCACACATATCACTTCAGTAGTTCCAAAAATACACTCTACATGATTTTTGACGATTGTACCATTCTTGACCAGTTTGAAGTAGAAATCATGGCTGACCCTTACGCATATTTGATGAACCTAGCCAGCTCTAACCCAGAAACTTCCATGCTAGAGCCACAAGCACCTGATTATAGCAATAAACTTTGCCTAAGATTATACTCTTTTAACAAAAAACAAGGGAATTTTGTGGCTGAAAAAAGTGGTTTGAATCAGTGGAATGCAGGTGGACGGAGCAGAAACCCAAATGAAGTGTATATTCCTTATCCAGCAGAAGATAGACGGATATCAGAGGGATTTTTCCCACCTCGTGACACTGTTTTCGACTTACAAATGCCTGATGGTACTGTGATTCCTACAAAAGTATGTCAAGATGATGGTAAGGCAATCATGAGCAATCCCAACAAAATCTTTGGTGAGTGGCTACTTCGTACTGTCTTTGAACTGCCAGAAAATACCCTTGTTACCTATGAAATGCTCGAAAAATTCGGTATCGACAGTGTTATCTTCACAAAATCAGAGGAAGGAACTTACAAAATCGACTTCTCTGACATCGGTACTTATGAAGATTACATCGGTCACGTCATAGTAGAAGAGGAAGAAGAATAAATTCAACAAATATCTCCTAAATTTCTAGCAATTCTCTCAATCACAGGCACACTCACACTGTTCCCAATCTGTTTATATGCGTCCTCAATCTTGATACTATTGGGAAAATAGAAAGTCTGAGGAAATCCTTGAAAATCCAAGCACTCTCTCAAGGTCAACTTCCGTATACCAAATTGCTCACAGACCACAGGAACTCTGTTTGGATATGTGCCCATATTCGCAGTCAAAGTTGGACACATTCTATTGCGAACTTTAATAATTCCCCTGTCTTTGTTATGAAAAATGAAATCACTGTCATTTACGATACGGCAGAGGTTAGGATAAAGAGGGCTATCTGATTCATAATAGTAAATATCATGCTTCTTTTCAGAACGGTTGATGATGTCATTGATACCAGTTGTAAGGGGAAGTGGCTCTGGAAATTGAAAGCGATTGCACTGTTCTAAGTCCAAAAAAGCAACCAAGAAGATTCTGCTTCGAGTTTGTGGTAGATTTCCATATTCAAAGGAGGGCATAACATGATATTTCACCACATAGCCAAACTCAACCAGAGTATTGTAGATAACAAGAAAAGTCCTCCCATGGTCATGCTCCATCAGGTTCGCCACATTTTCCAGAAAGACAAAAGGAGGACGTTTTACATCTAAAACCCTTGCTATTTCAAAGAAAAGATTACCTCTCCTATCCTGAAACCCACGTTGCAGACCTCCGATGGAGAAAGGCTGACAGGGAAACCCAGCCGTCAGTACATCAAAATCAGGAATATTACGAGGATTTACCTTTGAAATATTCCCCTCCATCAGATGGTTACTCCCAAAATTATGACGATACGTCCGACAGGCGGCACCATCAATCTCGTTAGCCCACACAATCTCAAAGCCAGCTTCTTGAAAGGCGAGGTCAATTCCTCCCATGCCAGCAAAGAGAGAAGCTACTCTCAACTTATCGCTCATTATTCCAAAACGGCACGAATGTTCTCAGCAATCCGTGCGATGACAGGCACAACCACGGAGTTGCCAGCCTGTTTATAAAGGTGAGTGTTTGCAGTTTCTTCTGGTAAAACATAGCCCTCTGGGTAGCCTTGGAGATTGAAGCACTCTTTGGGTGTCAGCTTGCGAATCCCAGTGTCGGTGAGGACTAAAGGAACATTATGTCCACCAGTTCCCATATTTGCTGTGAGAGTAGGGCAGACGTTACTCTTATTTTCTCTGACATACTTTCTTCTCCATTGATAAATCGTTTCTTGTGAGGTCATATCCTCCACCAATTGCTCATAAAAAGGACAATCTTCTGTGTAATAGTATCTTGAATCCTGTTTTCCATGGTAATCTATCATATCCGCTAGTTCATTTTCTAGCTTTATGGGCTTAGGAAACTCGAATTTTTGAGACAAAGACTTGTCCCGAAATGCCACAATGTAAATACGTTCTCTATTTTGAGGAACATTGCCGTAGTGCATGGCATTCAGCACCTCTTTCTTTACGTAATAGCCTGCTTTTTCAAGTTCTTCTAATATCACTCTGAAAGTATTCCCTGAATCATGCCCTACAAGGTTTTTCACATTTTCAAGGAAGATGATTTCTGGTTTTTTATCCAAGAAAATACGTTTTAATTGAAAAAAGAGAGTACCTCGCCCTTTTTCATCATCAAATCCCTGACGATAACCTGCCACGGAAAAGGCTTGACAAGGGAAACCACCTAGCATAATATCAAAACTAGGAATTTCATTGTTCTTTACATCATTTATATCACGATTATCTACTTTAAGTTCAAAATTTGCTTCAAATGTTTTACAAGCCAAAGGTTCAATCTCATTTGCGTATATTGTTTCAAAGCCGTGTTGTTCAAAGGCAAGGTCAATACCACCTACACCAGCGAAGAACGAAGCACATTTTAATTTTTTCATTTGTTAATTCCTTTCTGGTTGGGTAAAATTGCGGCGTGCTGCAATTATAAAAATAAGGAAGAAGCGGGGAATCTCCCCACTCCTTTTAGTATAGCATACATCTTCTTATTTTTCAAGCGAGATGTTCCAACATCTTATATTTTGTGCATATTTCATAATTCAAGCTGTTTGAAACACGTTTTTATTCCCCATCACCCAAATCTACCAAGGAATCCACCATACACATCACACCCAGCCGAAAGCCCTCAGCAAATCGTTCTCTATCTACCAGAGCCGTCAATTCACTTCTAGTTTCCATCAAGTGAGCAAAGACGGACAGCATTTCCTCCGAATCAGCCATATCAGACAAGGCTTCACACAGTTTTCTTTCATCCCCAACAATTTCTTTCGCCAGTCTATCATAATCGCTACCCTCAAGCCGACGTTTCTCCCACGGACTAAGCCGTCTCCAGTACAGCATTTCAATAAAATTCATATTTTCTCCCTTTCTTTACCTGTATCTGCCCTCACGCAGTCTTTGTTTACACTTCTACCTATCCATCCCCCTTGATTTCTTCTTGCCCAAAGGAGATTTCTTCACAACAGCTTGCTTCAAACCCTCCAAATATTTTTCCAATTCCAACATCAACTCCTTAATTTTTAGAAAATCCATCACTTGCTGATATTTTTTCTGTAACCCAGTCAATTCCACTCTAAGTTTGGTGTTTTCTTCTTTCAAGCTAGTGTTGGAATGAGAAAGACCATAGTTTTTGCTCTCCAAC
>JAWXUL010000016.1:0-53230 GCA_044432725.1 Eubacteriales bacterium | reverse complement strand
AATTGAGTACAAAAAATTCGAGAGAGAAAATAATTTAGATAAAAGGTTATGAAAATACAGAAAAACTTACTAATACCAACCAGAAAAATTCTGTGGATTAGGGTTTCCGTCTTGAGTGGGAGTAATACAACAAAAAATAACTTATAACTTCCTGTTAAACAAAGCTAAATAATCGGAAGAAAACGAGTGAAAATCAATATAGATATATCTGCTTTTTTGAACCTTTTTAACCTGTGGGCTTATTTTGGGCTCAAAAAAAAACTAAACGTTCTAAATATTGCAAGATCTTCAACACCTGTTATTAGCCTTTTCAAAAAGCACCCGAGATGGGTGCTTTTTTGATTCATATACAAAGATGTTCCAAGGCACTGCGATGTAATCGGTGCACAGTCGCAATAGATACATATAAGTCCTCACTGACTTCTTCCCATGATTTCCCACAAACATACTTGTGCTGTAAAACAGCACGTTCCTGATTATTTTTTAAATCTTGTATTTTCTCACGTATTTCAATTTTAAGGTTAAACAGGCGAAAGGAATCACTTTTTATTTTTGTTTCCATCTCTTCTATTTTCTCCACGGTTACAGTAAAAAATGCCTCCGTTCTGCCATGGCTTTCTTTCACTCTTTCTTTACTATAATCTGTAACTCCCACAGAGGTGGCTAGTCTTTGTAGCTCCTCAAGCTCTAAATGATTGCAACGGATGGATTCATCAATTCCTTTCATTTGTCGGAGGTATTCCTTTTTTCTTTCGATATCAGCTTGATTCGTCATTGTGTGTTCGTTCCTCCTTTTTAGTCATAGTTTGTGTGTTGCTCATTTTTTTCCAATTTTCCACTCCTGCCTTACCAGTGTAAGCAACAACACCTACATTTGCTGTGGTAGAAATATAATTTTGGACCATATCTAAAACAGATACATCTCGAAAAACCACTACCCAAAGCCCTACTAAAGCGCCAATCCCCCAGATTGCAAGAAGGCAATATATGATTACTTTTGAACATTCAACATGATGTCTTTCTTCTTTGTTTTCTTCTTGCACCTCATAAGTATTGATAGCTTTTTTCTCTTGTGCTTGATTTTTAGGCATTCGAAGTAGAATAACCAAAAAAAGAATACCAACAAAAAAGAGTGCTATTGCTAATAAAATAGATGTATAATCCATAAAAAAGTCTCCTATTTCTTACTTTTTTTCGCCAATGATTTCTTTTTTAAGAAATCATCCACCTCTTTTTGTGCTGCATGACACTTACCATTGCCTTCTTGTTTCACAATAATATGATCCAATATGGCTTCAACGGCCCGAGCCATCGTGACAAATCCCTCATTTAAAAGGTCAATATCATCTTGCTGATTCCCCGTCCATCCTTCCAAACCTTGTAAACGTTGTTCCTCTGTTTGAGATTTTTTCCCTAAGTTCATCAGCTTTTTAAAAGGAACACTCAGTTTTTCCACTGCATAAATCCCCCCAGCAAGAAAAACAATAAAATTAACAAGCCCCTGTGTTATTAACCACGCTTCGTTTGCGTCCAAATTTATCACTCCTCTTATTTATAATAGCCACTGACTTCAGACAGACAGCATTCCCCTACCGCAGTTCCACGATCTACCTTGATTCTTACATTATATCCCCACTTACTCGCTGTTTTTGTTGCATTGTTCAAATAAAACCGTCCACCCGAATTCACAGCAGCTGTCACGTTCTCCCAAGTAGGATTATCATCAAAGCCGTTGTTACATACTTCTGCTGAAAAGGTCGCACCCTCTGGAATTTCCTTTTTCACAGTCAATATCCCCAAACTAACAGGATTGGTAGTTTCATAAGCTTCAAGATATTGCAGATGTATCTCTGTTTCCATCTTACTAAAAGAGAAGGTACGTGTCGCCGATTCTCCTTCAGAATCTGTAGCTGTGATGGTAAGCACATGATTTCCATTCCCCAATTTTGCCCAATCAGCTTGTGAAAAAGAAAAGGTATTTGTGCCTCCCAAAGTCACAGAAAAGGACTTCAAAAGCACACCATTCACTTTTTCGGAAACTGTAACCACACCACCTTCGTCATCTGTGACGATATAAGTTTTTGTAAATGCAGTGGTGAATTGT
This sequence comes from Eubacteriales bacterium, assembly GCA_044432725.1. Classification (GTDB taxonomy): domain Bacteria; phylum Bacillota; class Clostridia; order Oscillospirales; family Oscillospiraceae; genus JAWXUK01. The sequence continues at coordinate 51,126 of JAWXUL010000016.1, read as the reverse complement.
CCCAGATTCTCATCACTTCCTGAAATTTGAGGTGGTGTGTTGGTTTTTACGTAAACTTGTGTTCCTCTTGTTGATGATTCAGCTCCAAGAGAATCAAAAGTAAATATACGATATTGCACTTCTTCTACATCTGGAATCAAATCAGTGGTGCTTAGTGCAGGACCCCTGTAAATTTCTGTCCAACTTGTCCCTTTATCTAAAGATTTAGAAACCACATAACCCTCTAAATTGCCATCAACATCGCTTCCCTCGTACCAAGTTAATGTGACTGTGTCACCCACTGACGGATGATATGTGGAAGGGAAAAAAGCAGAGCCGTTACTTGGCGCAGAATTGTCCGTAAGTAAACCACTATCTGTCACCGACATAGTAGATGGCAGAATAAAAGCAGGGCGAACCCCATACTCAGTCACAGAAGTAGCGATATTAAAAGAAGCTGTATTTGCCACATACCAGGCTCTTTCACTCTCTGCTTGGTAAGAGGTGCGAAGCCACCAACGGCTAGCGACATAAGAAAATGTTGCAATTCGTAAAGCCTCTGCGTCTGTAGATGTACCAGAAATAAAATAACTTAATTTTGCCCCCTCTACAGTCAGCATAACCGCATCACTGGTTGTCCATCCTATTTCATAGCCTGATAGCAAAAAAGCTTTACATAAAAGTCCACTGGACCCCTTGGACACTGCCCCGTTATTACAAAATGGTAATTTGATTGATTTTATTTGATTTTGAATGTAAGTAGAAAAAATAGATAGAAAATCACCATTCAAATAGTTATGAATCGTGGAACTACTGTAGCCATTTACACCTGTACTATCCCACGATTTCATGGATAAAATATCTTTTCTGAATACCCAAGTACCATTACAACTTGCGTCGTAATCTGAAGAAGGTAGACCATGATGTACAATGATATATTCTTCTTTTGTGCCGTTTTCTTCCATAAAAACAGAAGAGCCTATGCTTTTTCCTCCTAAAGTTGCCATATTCCAAACCCCCTAACAATAAATACACTTATTTTTTTTATCATAATTCCCCTGAATCATCTGCATTTCGAAACATTCTGGATTTTTTTGTGAATCATAAAAACAACAATCAAATTTCTCTTGGGGTATCGCCCCTTCTTGTTCTTCACTCAAAGCTTCCACAGCTTCACTTAATTTTTCAGGAACTTCCGCAAACGTTATGATTCTTGTTTGAATATGCATACAAAAAACTTTTTCCATCAAATTACCACCTTTCTATCAACATCTTTCCAAAGTTAACGACATCTGCTTTTGCGTAGCATTATGACATACACTCAAAACATAAAAATTCCCAATCAAATTACCCGCACAAATATTCACTTTCTCTCCCTTTCTTAAAAAAGGCAAATCTACAGCTACCACCCCAATCTCTTCCTCGGGACTACCATGCTCGGACAAATAAGTTTCTGCCTCTGCAATGGCGTCTTCTAAAGATTTGTCACTGTCTCGCACAAGAGTAGTCTGGAGTAATCCGAAATCTTGTTCCCCTTCTATCACAGCTTCTACTAAAGTTCGCCCCTCATCATCTGCTGTTCCCATAACCTTTACTTGTGTTACCATGTCATTGACTGAAATCTTGTCTCTTGTTGAAATCACACGATACATATCCAATTCAAACACAAAATCATTATAGCCTTGTGGCACAATAGTAAATGTCTCATCTTTCCAGATACAAACGGGCGTTTCCTCACAATGGGCTGCTACCTCTTCCACCAAAGAAATAATAATTTCACCAATTTTGAGTCTGTCAAAAACCTTTTTCTCATGGGTCATGGTCTGCCCCCATTGATAATTCACTGAAACGCCCCAATCTCCTGCAATCCGTTCAATCATGTCTTTTGTATCCATGCCAGAGGTGAAATAATAAGAATCAGAGGACTGCATTAAAAATTTAGCATAATCATAAGTAGAAATGGTAATTTCCTTGTTCACCCCAGAAGAATAGGTCCATTCCCATATCTTCCCTTGATATACCAAGGTTTTTCCCTCACCCCAATCGCTATAAACCAAAATAATACAGCCAATTTTCGCCACTGCATGAAGCCAAGTATCTCCCAAAGAAGAGTTTGCAAACATAAATGTCCCACGCTGAGACAATTCCCCTGCACAATCCTCCCACTGCATTGCCGTCATAGCACTAGATAAATCATATCTCATTCCAGTCTCTGTTAAAATCTCCACAGCATAGGTCATTTTTCCGATATTTATTTCCATTTATCCTATTACCTTCCCATTACCCCAAAATCGGCATATTAGAAAAACTTCGCTTGATTGTTTTGGAAAGTTCTAAAGCTATTTCCTCTGTTAATTCAGATATATTTTCACGAATTGCTGATACCACATCTGATTTTTCCCCATCTGGTACAGTCACTTGAAAATTAGTAGGACCCATTGTGATATGCACTTCCGTTGTGGCAACGGAAGAACCACTGGCGCCTACAATGGTAGGAATTCTTTCCCCACGCCCTATAATGCCACCATCAGCATAAGCCGTGACCCCAAGCTGTCTTCCTGCTTCTTCCCATAAGGCAATACCACGAGAACGTCTTTTCCCTCCCAAAGGTATGATCGCTTCAGGTCCGTCTTCTGCCACTAGACCAAGGTGAGGTGTAGATAAAATCCCACCTTCTGCGTATTTGGAGAAAGCACCTCCTGTAATCGTGTTAAACCCTGTAGAAATCCAATTGCCCGCACTAGCCAAGGCATTGGAACAAAAATCTGACACTCCACCTTTCAAATTCGAGAAAAATCCTGAGATAGAACCAGAAACAGATTCTAAAGCATTAGGAACTGAATTAGTAAAAAAACCAAAGGCATTATCCCAAAAAGTAGTCCAAGCTCTGTCTAAATTTGAAAAATATTCAGTTGTGGTACTACTTAACCAAGTAGAAGCTTCGTCTTTTTTGCTTAACCAAAAGTTATCAGTCTCATCCCAGAAAAGAGTCCAAGCACCACTTAAGTTTCCAAAATAAGTTGTTGTGGTTTCACCAAGCCAAGTAGAAGCCTCGGTTTTTTTCTCCGACCAAGTAGTCCCTGTTTCACTCCAAAAGGTTGTCCATGCTTCGCTTAAATTTCCAAAATAATTTGTCGATACTTCGTTGAAGATTGACTTTGTTTCCGTTGTTCTTGAATCATTTGTTTGCGAGATTTCTTCCATGGATTTTTTCCATATTTCACTAAATCTTCCACCGAAAGTGCTGCAAGCTTCACCAATGGTTGTCATGTAAGTATCAATTCCTTGGGCAATCTGCTCGCCCCCTATGGCACCAGAAACGCCACCAACCACAGCACCTACCCCAGTTCCTATGGGTCCCCCAAAAAGAGAACCCACAGCGGCACCTTTGGCAGCTCCTGTCAAAGCACCACCAAAGCCACTGTTTGAACCACCTAAAGCACCACTGATTGCAGACACAATGTTTTCACCAATAGAATTTCCACCAAGCCATTCTTCGGACTTTGACGATCCTAAAAGTCCGTCAAAAACAAGAGAAACCACTCCTGCACTTTGAGCCATTTTTCCCGCTGTAGAAAGAGCCATCGACCCTAAACCAGTCGAACTAGAAGCTGTGGATAGTGCCTTTCCAGCCCCAACCACAGCAGAACCAGTATCGTAAATACCTTTCCCCACATCAACCGCTGTTTTTAATCCACTTGCTACTTTGACTCCACCATAAGCCATTGCCCCAGCAGCAAGCCAAGAGCTTCCTGTTGCATCACCTGTAAATATTTTGCCCGCTTCTCCTGCAACGCTTTTGAATGCATTGAGAAGTCCCTCAGTAATACCATCAAAATCAAAACCATCTGTAAAACCATCTACAAATGCTTTACCAACTTGCATTCCCACACTGGCACTTTCACCAATATCAACACCCAAGAGCGTCATCAGACCACCAGAAAGCACAGAGCCTAAGGTGTTCCCTGCGTTGCTTGCAAGCGCCATGGCTGATTCTTGCCCACCATTATTCCACCACTCCATAAAGGGATCTCCCACCATGGCATTCCAAGTCAATGTAATTTTCTCGCTTAAACCTGCACTTTCCCATTCAGGTGTTTCTATTAACATAGAGAACCTCATCTGAGAAACCCCAAGAGCAGAGTCAATGGCTTCCCCAATTCGTGGAACATAATCAGTCGCCATTTGTACAAAGGAACGTAGTGTCGGGGCAAGCCGTTCTCCGATGGAAATCTTCACCCCATCCACAGCAGATGACAAGGCAGGAAAATCTCCAGAGAGAGAGTCCACCCTAGTATCTGCCATAGCCTGTGCAGCACCCTCGGCACCGTAGATAGAAGCCGTCAATTTATCAAAATCTTCTTCCCCTGCATTGGCAATGGCAAGAAGACCAGATAGACCTTCTGTTCCAGCCAGAGAGGAAGCATAAAAAGCTTGTTCTTCTGCTGAGAGAGTGGAAAACCCAGTGCGAAGCTGTAACATAATATCCATGAGAGAATTCATCTCCCCTTGGTCATTGGTCAAGGAAACCCCTAGCTTATCCATTGCTGTAGCTGTATCATTGGTGGGGTCTACCAAGTTAGTAAACAATGTCCTCAAAGAGGTACCAGCTTGAGAACCATCAATGGCAGCATTCCCTAGAAGCCCTACAGCAATTGCCGTATCTTCTAAGGAAAATTCCAGTGCTGAAGCCGTAGAGCCTACATATTTGAATGTTTCTCCTAAGCCAGAAATATCAGTCTTACTATTAGCGGCCGTAGAGGCAAGCACATCACCTACATAACCACTGTCACTAGATTGCAAGCCATATTGTGCAATGGTAGATGTGTTAATATCTGCCGCTGTAGCAATGTCCACGCTTCCTGCCTGTGCCATGGTGACAATACCACCCAAACCAGAGGTGATTTGATCAGCCCCCCAACCCGCAGTACCAAGAACCGAAGCACCTGCCCCAACTTCTGCAGCAGAAAAAGTGGTGGTAGCACCAAGCTCTTTTGCAACCGTGGATATTGCCGACATTTCTGCATCACTAGCCCCTGTCACAGCCTTGGTGTCTGCCATGGTCTGCTCATAACTGGCGTAAGTCGATATAGTATCTGTAACCCCTGCCGTTATCCCCATCAAAGTTACCGTCTGGACAATGGGGTTTTTCACTAGATTTAAGATTGCCTTTATGGGCGATGTGGCATAGTCTATCAATTTGCTTGTGACAGACCAGACAGACCCCTTCAAAGATTTCCCCAAACTCATAATCCCCGAAAGTCCAGCCGAAGCCGAATCTTTTAAAGAGGCAGTCAGTTCTAGCTTGGTCATGTTTTGTGCATTTGCAAGGGTTTTCTGCATACTCTGCGCAGATTGTTCAATTTTAGTCAGATTTCTAATGACTGAACTTGTACCAGAGCCTGTTTCGTCAGACACTCTAGCTTGTATGTCAATCACTGTTGTTGTCATTCAATTCCTCCTTCCTTTTTATGTATAGGTTATCAAAGGAGGACAGGTGAAACCCATCCTCCTTGTATTTATGACAATACTTTTCTTTCCACCTTTGCACCTGCAAGCACAGCTTCTTCTTCACGTTTTGCCAAAACAAATTCCTGATACAAAGCTTTTCGCTCCAAGGGTAAAGCAAGGTAATCGTCAATTCCTCCAAGGGCTGGGAAGTAGTACAACACTTCCATCATCATCCGTGTCCTCCCCCCAGCCTTGATTAGTTTTTTGCTGTTTCTACCACTTCCTCAGAAAATCCACCCATCTCATTGATGATTTCAATTACTGAAGCCTTCTCCCCAGCCAGTAACAACTTATCCACCATGTCAAAGTTATCCAAAACATTCAAGGCTCGTTTTAATTCAATATTCCCCCAGAAATTCTTTTGATCTTCTGGTACAGTGGCTTCATAAATCAAAATAGATTGGAATTGTCTGACATTCATTTCCTTCTCGGGCTTACCAGAAGGCTGTTTCACAAAGCGAGTGGCTTGCTTGGAGCATTTTTCTACGTCTTCAGAACTCATGGGGCGGAGACGGAAGGTCGCTTTCACCTCTCCTTTTTCCCCTTTGATTTCGATTTTTCGGAAATAGGCCTCGTCCTCTTTTCTCTTGGCAAGTTCCAACAAATTAGAGAGCAAATTACCCTCATTTTCCAAAACCTCTTCTGTTGTCATATTTTCGGTGTTTTCTAGTAAATTTTCTTGTTTCATATTCAATTCTCCTTTTCATTGTGTTCCCCCAAAACAGGGAATTACATCACTTTTGTTTACAAAGTAATATCCCCTGTAAACATACTGATCATCTCTGGTGTGGCATTACAACGGAAACTCCAGTTTCTCTCCACAATCGCCCCAGGGGTCAAATTCTGTAGGGATACAGAACCAGCCAAGACACAATTCCGATAAATAATCCGTTGTTCCTGTCCATCTGGTCTTGACATAGCACCCTGAAAATCCCAAGCGGGCATCCATCCTGTATTTAATCTTTCAATCAATTCAGCCCCCATCACATCATCTCGAACCAACATTTCTTTCACAGAAATTGATAAAGAATATCCCGTGGTCACTGCATAAATCAACGTGCTTCCCACTGGTTGAACATCTGCATTGGTCATATCAAGAGAAGCTGTAAACTCGGCAACTTCAGCCAGAAAAATATTCTCCCCTGCATCCGTTGTGACAAAAAGTCGCCCGTCCTTCCCAGACATAAGTTTTCTTACATCTAAAATACTTTGATCGTTTAATCCATTTGCCATAATATCCTCCTAATCTTCAACTGCAAATCTAAATTTGAAGTTATAATATAATTTCTCTAAAGCGTCCACATCATCTGCATAAACCACAAACCATGCAGAATCTCCAGCTGGACTTCTATCAGGGTCAATGGCTACACAAGCCCCTGTATGAAGCTTCCCTTCTGCCACCATGGTGTTACAAATATTATTACAAGCCTGAATGATGGTGGCTCTGCCGTCAGAATTGTTGTTCACACGACCAACAAGGCCTTCCACTGTATCAGCCAGTCTTTGGAATAGCTCAAAACGCACTTTCGTTCGCTTGATTTTCTTCCACCCTTCGTCTTGATCATCATTTGGATTCACCAAGGTATTCACCCCTGATTCAACCCAAACAACATTACTTGATGATAAAGAAAATGTCAGCATACCTGCTAAAATTGCTTGTTCTTGTTGAGCGTTGGATAAGTACTCCACCAAATCAACAGCGCTAGAAGGGCATAAGTGAGTGATAGACTTATTAGAACTAGTCCCAGCAATCATTCCAGAAACCCTAGCGGCTGCCAAAGTTCCCTCATACACATTCCCTGACATATCCACAAAACCTGATCCAACATAGACCATCTGGTAGTCATTAAAAGAAGACGCACGGGAAAGTCTTGTCTCAAATGCCGTTGTGGTTGGCTCCCCAATTACAGCCATACAAAAGGCCCCATCTTCATAAATACGATTGACAAAGCTCTGCACCATCATTTGCACAGCCAGATCTTCTGTATCCAACGCCAAAACATTCCAACGATAATTCTCCAAAACCCCGAAGGCATTGGAATAAGAGTCCACTGTCACATCAGGATCAGTTCCTCCAACAAAGGCTTTTTGGTCAATGGTAGCAAGCTTGGAATCTGTCACAGCAACAGTCAAGAAATCAACATAATGACTGACTTTCCCTACCAAAGCCCAAGTGACTTTCTCTCCAGTTTGATTATCAAAGGTGATTCGTTCTAGCTGAGTAGTCCCCTCTAAAACCAATAGCTCACACTCAGCTACTCCGCTTAATTCAGCTTCTACTGTGGGGCGCAATGTGACACACAAAGGTCGAGAACCTACATATTTTAATCTTAAAGAAAGGACCTCTGTCCCATCCTCGTCCAAGAGTGTATAACTTCCCTTTGTCCCTCCACTGCCCACACGTACAGCACGAACAGATTTTGCACCACCACCAAACTGCTCCAAGGGGATATCTACTGTGCCTCCCGCTCCACCTGTACCAAAATAATCTCCAATGACATCATAACTTTCCAGTAAAACAGCCGAGTCTAATGGGCCCCAATCCGAACGAATGGTGCAAGCACACTTCCCATCATCAGCACCTACCGTGGGAGGTGTTCCCCAATTCTCGTAACGATAATACATCCCGGGTCTGGTTTTTGTCTCTCCTATTGTAAAAAAACTTGCCATCTACTTCACCTCCCTTTTTTTAATCGCAAGAATCAAACTCTCCGCCTCTTTCACTGTATAATTTGTCTTTCCACCTTCACGTAAGGCAACTAAAATTAAATCAGTTCGCAGATTGTTCTTTTTCGCAAATTTACTTGCCAAATCGCTTATGCTATATGTTGCCTCTGTCAGTGGTGGCTTCTCTCTACGATTACTCACCTTTGGCTTAGGTTCCTTTTTCAACTCTTCTTTCACTTCTTGATCAACTGCTAAGGCTGTTGTCTCTAGTTCAATTTGTTCTTGTTCCATATGCTACACTCCTCCTTTTTCGTAAAATGTCCGTTGTTCAAGGGAATGTCACTTGACACCCCTGTATATCTTTGGGATAACACCCCAAACTCTCCACTCAAAGCAATCTGCCCTTCAGACAATGGATTCCCATCATGACGAAAGAGGTTTTTTTCAATCCGTAGGAAAGACCCATCATCTAATTTCAGGGAATAGCCTCCACTGATTCCCTCGGAAATTGCCCTTGCCCATCTGTTTCGCTCTTCCAAAGAATCACAAGAGATATGCCCATAAAATTCACCCATGTACCAAGTACAGGCAAACATCTCCCTTGTGGCTTCTGCTCCTGTCATTCGCCAGTACAAGGCAGGCTCCTCATCAGAAGGTCGCCATAGTTCTGGTAAATCTTCTAGGCCAATCACTTTCACCGAAGGGAAATTTTCTTTCGCCCAACTTTGCAATCCCACAATAGGGTCAGGGGAAAAAGTTTCCTGTTTGGGGAAAGCAATCAGGTCAAAAGTCACTGTAATACCAAATGTTTCTACTTCGCTTTCATCTTTGAAAACATAAGCTTCTGAATTTTGCCACACAGCGCTGAAAGTCTGTCCTCCCTTGGGAGTGTAAAACATTCCAGAGATGATTTCTTCTAATCGTTCTGACAATATCCTGTCTGGGTTTCGCCCATCTGCTGATTGGTTTAAAGCACAGGTGAACACGTCCACTGTCAAAACCCCTGCCCGATTTCGTTCAGGGTCATAACTAAAATCTAAATTGAACTGCAACCGTGGAAAACACATTTCATCCCAGTTGCTGTCCTCGTCAGGTGGAGCCGTTTGGTAGAAGACAGATGGCTCTCCTCCGTACTTGGTCAAGGTGGCAGAAAGCAAAGAATCTTCTGTCATTTGTTTCAAAAGTAAAGATTCAATCATGTGCTAGTCCTCCACTGATACAGAAAAATCCACATCCTCTAAGTCACTGTTTTCTTCAGGGACTTGTTCTAAATCGTCCTCTTCGTCCAAGTCCTCTTCCAAGTCCTCTTCCAAGCTTTCTTCCAAATCTGGTAAATCAGACTCGGTGTCCTCCATGAATCCCTTCTCTTCCCAGAATGTAAGTGTGTAAATCCCAGCATTCACATCCTTTGCCGAAATCACCTGATAGCTGACTTTCCCTGTTTGGAGATTGCAAAACACCACAGTCAGACGTTCGGGAGATACCTGTTGTACCAATGCCGTCCTTGGCTGTTTGCCACTACCCAAACGTGTATACTGCACCACATCTCCTATGGAAATTTTCTCCCTGTCAAATAGGGAAATAGTTTCTTTTTTAAGCATTTCTTTTCACCTCTTTCTTCGGTCATAAAGTGTAAGGCTTCTTAAATAGAGCTTCAATTTTACTTTCAGCACCTTTGATAACTGCCTCTTTATAAGGGCGAGCTTTCATCTTAGACGTACCATTCTCAAGCAAATCCCCCAAAAGATAACCTCCCGCCTTCATGTTTGATTCTGTTCGTGCCGTCACAATGTACTTGCCACCTGTCCGTTGTACTGTGGTGCTTGGTTGCCAAGATTGGCGAAAGTTTCCTGTTCTTTTGGCAGGAGCTTCCCCCGGAGCAGAGGCACGATACAAAGCTCTGGTGTTCGGTTTATAATATTGCCGTCCTGACCCTTCGTTCTTAAGCACTGTCAAGGCTGAATTACGGAGGTAGTTGCTTGCAATAAATGCTCTACTTGCCACTTGTTTTTCAATAGAATCTAATTTACTCAACACTTCTTTTTGCAAGGCGATAGAGGCTTTACCAAAAGCGTTACTACTCATATCAAATCTCTCCTTTCCTCACAATACAGTTCTGTCCAATGTCCCAAAGCACCAACGTCATAGGGGATGGTATTCAAAATGAAATCCCTTCCCCCATGACGTAGCACATCACCCACTTGTAAGGCAATCTCTGGCACACCTTTCACGATGATTACATGAGACACAGGATGAGTCACTTGCTTATTTTGGTTTTCTACTGTTCCTCGTGACTTGGCAAGAGACCCCCGTATCTCCCCCAACTCTTCCAGTTCCCCCAACAAAACCCTCCCCCCAGAGGATTTTTGTGGAGAGCGCCTTAGCACCTGAAAGATCATAACACCTTTTCCAGTAGCTAAGAATGATGTACCAAACATCTGCTTTACCACCGTCCCCTGTTGTCATGCATGCCGTCCCAGAAATGACTCTTCCCCATTTTCGCCATGGAAGGCATAGACTTCAGGAAGTTTTTTTCTTCTACTTCTTCCTTCAAATCTTCGTACATGGTTTCCCACTGTGCCACTCGTGTCGAGAAATCATATTCCAAGGTATCAATCTTGGTATCCACTTGAAAGGCAAGCTTGTGCAAAATAGCTGATAGGATTTCTAGTTTCTTTTCTTTCCATGTGGAAAGACTTTCGTCCGCAATGATAGAAAGATACTCCTCATCACACAATGCCGAAGTATCCTCCCCTCCTTCCACCATGGTATCACCCAATTCAAAACGCATTTGGTCTGTACCCAAACTACGTATTTTAATGGGGTCATAAGTATAAGTCATAGGTTCACCTCCTACGTTTTAGAGGTTTTTGTGCTTGTTTTTTTCACAGAGCCTTTTTTAACCGCCTTTTCTTCCACAAGCAAAGGCTCTTCGTTTTCAGAAGTTTTTTCGATTTGGTCAGGCTTTTCTTCCACAGGCAGTTCTACTTGTTCTTTTTCGGTGGCTTCTTCAGGTATTTCCATCTGTGTTTCTTCAGGTGGGATTTCTTCCTGTGTTTCCACAACGCTTTCCTCTTCCATCAGAAGTTTCTCAAAAAGAACCAAAAGCTCATCCTCGCCTTTTTCCAAGAGAAGTTTCTCAAAAAGGTCAAGAAGAAGAGGGTTCACTCCCTTGGGTTCAGGCGAACTCAAGGGAGTTGCTTCTGCATTTACTAGAGCCACTCGTCCAGAAGCTAGTAGTCTTTTTACCTGTTTAGGAGCAATGACCCCGTCAGGAATCATCTCGTTTACTTGATACCACTTATCAAAGTGGATTGGTTTCAGAGCAATAAACATCTTTTCACCCCTTATACTTTTGCCGTCACAGCACCAGAGAGGTATACCCCCAAGTCTTGACAGACAATCTTATGGTCTGCTGCCATCAAGCCTTCCACGTATTCGCTGTGGGTGCCAAGAGGACCATCATAGTGAGTGGTAGGAGTCAACTGACCATTCCCCAAAGGATCCCACATAAAGGTATAACCTGCAGAAGGCTCGTCCACGGAAGGTGTCGCAGTGGTATGCACCAACAACACATCATCGGGATTGCAGATATATTCAATACGCTCTTGCCCCATAGGTGCTGTATTCACCAAGGACTTTGCCACCACAATCTCTTCTAAGCCAAAGAGAGAAGCAAGAACTTTCTCTGTCACGTTGGCAGGATTGGCTTCACTTCCTTGGTATTTGATACGGTCCAAAACACCTTCATTGTAACGGAGTGCGTCAAAGGCACATTTCCCAATACACATTTTGTTTGGCTCGTATAATCCTTGCTCTAACATTTTAGTTGTGATTTCCCCCATCATTTGGACAGGGTCACAATTTGCATTGTCAAATTTGTAAAAGCTAGTGCTACCAGGTGTGGAATCTGTGCCTGTAAAGACAGTGTCCCACGCTTCTGCATTGAAGAATTTCTTCGCCCAAAGCACGTCAAGGTGCATAGCCATTTGATTACCAATCCAAATCGCTTTTGCGTTTTTGGGGTTGGTAAGACCTTGGTATCCCGCACGATCATAATCTACTTGGGCAATGGAATCAATCCCCGTCAGCACCTGATCCACTGTACAAGCATACATATGCTCACGGCTACCAAAGATGGCGGGAGCAATATGCCCAAGTTCTGGTTTGGGTCCCATACTATCACGCATGAGGTCAGCTTTGGAAAATTCACGATAATATCCAGAGCTTTGGCTGACAGGTACCATAGGAAACATTTTCCCAGATACATAGTTTTTTGGATTTTGCACTTGTTGCAAACAGATTCCTGTTAGATATGCATGAGGCTTAAACTTCTTGGATACCAGTGCCTCTCCCATTTTTAATACGTTCATTCTTTCATCATCCTTTCTACTTAAGCCATGACAGAGCCAAAAGCTCCAACACGCACTTGAATCACATCACCAGCTTCATAACTTTCAGTCATGGCACGTCCAAAGATGTAAGTGCCAGAGGTGGCGACTTTCCCACAGCCATCTGCAATGGTCACAAAATTGCCCTTGCTGATTGCTTCAGCGGAAACAAGCAAGCCAACATCCTTCATCAGCACATCCACTTCTTCCCCAAGGGAAACATTTGATTCAGTGGAGGAAAGCAATAAGCCAATGGCTTCTTTCCCTGTGCTGGCAATGACAATTTCCCCATCTTCATCATAGGCGACTGCCTTATGACAAGCATTTACCAATTCTTCCCCTGCCACTTCTCGGACAGTAGGGGAGGAGTTCACAAAAGAATTCATATATTCAAAACTCATAAAATCACCCCCTTATTCTTTCACGTAGCCTGCATCATAGGCACGAGCAAAGTCTGGATTTTCTGCATAAGCCTTCATAAAGGCTTCTTCTCGTGTGCAACCGTCACGCTTCACGATGTCAGCCAGTAGCTGTTCTTGTGGGAGAGATTCTGAGGTGGATTTTCCAACTTCGCTGAAAACACCTTGGTTATCCACAAAAGATAGGCTCTTTTCCAATAAGGCAACATAGTCTTCATAAACACCATTCTGCTTCATCTCATAGAGCTTTTTAGCAAGTTCTTGTGGCTCATACCCTAAGTCCTCATACTTCTTTGCCACCTTTTCAAGTGCTCCCAAGGCAACAGTTTCTTCCAACTTGGCAATCTTGCTCTCATAGCTTTTCATGACTTCAGCACTGGGTTCCAATGCCTTTGCCACGTCCTCAGAGACCTCTACTTCCACTTCGGTTTCCACGCTTTTCTCCACTGTCGTTTCAGTGAACAGGGTCATTCCTCGTGCCTTGGCGATTTCCTCGGCTCTTTTCAAAATTTCTTCTTCTGTCATAGGTGTTTCCTCCTCAATAATATGATTTTTGTTAATATGGTCCTCAAAGGCAGAAGACTCTTGTCCTCTTCCTTGTGTTGGTGGTGTTGGTACAGAGTAGGGCAAGAACGCATTTTCCTTTGGAGGAAAAAGTCCTGCCACGAAATCCTTAGATCGTTGACCGAAGTTCCGCTTCATAAGGCCAATATGTGCTTCTGGATTCGCTCCTTGGTCTACTAGATCTGTGCTAGTGATTTGCAAGTTTTTTAGCTTGTATGCCATGGTCAATCTTCCTTTCTGCTTAATAATTCAGCAATTTCTTGGGCAAGTTCTTTGACTGGATTTGCTTCTGGCACTCGGTCTGCTGTGCCTTCGATAGAAAACATAGTGTAAGTGCCGTCCTTGATTTTCTGCCAGACTTCCAAATCATAAATCTGGAAACCTACCCACCATCCTTGGGGCAGAATATCAGAAGGAATGCCCATTGCTTCTGCTTTCTCTTCTGTGAATACCACCGATTCAATTAGTTTCCCTACATGGGAATTCTCGTGCATTTCTCCTGCTACACCGAAGTTTACGACATAGTCATAGGCTGCTTGCTCCAGAACTTCTGGCTCAATGATATCGTCCTGATGGTCGCACACCACTTCCCCTGTCACCCTCACTGCCACCGAAGCCCAACCAAAGACTTGCCGTCTTTCATCGTCTGACTTCAATACCTTAAAATTATTTTTCACTTTCCTCACCTCCTTTTGGGCATAAAAAAACACCCTCTAGGGGTGTTTGGGCATAAAAAAAGCACCCGAGATGGGTGCTTTTATACTTAATGATTGGATATGCTCATGCTATCTCGGTAAGTTCGATAAGAAACAGGTGGTATTGATTGCTCAAAAGTATCAAGAGGAATTTCAAATTTTTGTCCATCTTTGTATTCGATAACTGCTTTAATTTCAGAAATATGAACTGGAATTTCATCTAAAGGAACTCCTGAAGTATCATTTTCTTCTAAAATTTCAATCAGATATACCTCATTTTTTTTAGAAAGTAGTTCTAAGTTCACTCCATACTCTCCATCAGCTAATCGTACACAAGAAAAATCTTTTAACATTGTTTTTCCTCCTTATTTGATATAAACATTAGTTAAGGACATTTCTCCTGTTTCATCGCTATCTATCCAGCCAGTCAAAACATTTGCGTTTTGTCCATTTGGACCAGTCATTGGAATAATCACCTCGTACCTCATTCCATATCCTAAATCGCCTTTTTCTAATGCTTGATGTTTATTTACATTTGAGATAATGTTATCAAGTAAATGTTCATAATTGGTCAAATCATAACCTAATTTTTCTTTTAAACGAAATGCTTTATTTTTTCCGCCTTTATGATTCATATTCAAAGAGTACCCTGTCAATTTCCCTACTGGCACACATATTTTATCTAACTTTGGTAATAAATCATAGGTATAATTTTCTGGCGTTACATCTACTCTTACTTTATTATCTGCATCTATAGTATAACTCGGTTTGGTTTCTCTCATTCTATCACCTGATTCCATATTACCACCAATCCCCCCATTTGTCAACCCATGATTAGGAATATTCCCATCCTCATAAAGCCACTCCTCACTAGGCTCATACATCACCGCACAACCACAATGAGGATGAGCAGGAGGAAACTTCATTCCATTGGAGAATACTTTCCCCTTTGGCACTCTCTCCCCATCCATGCGCCGACACATATCACAAGTACTTTCTGTGATTGCCGTACTCCAGATACTGTCCATGGGAGGAAGTAAGCCTTCTGCGATTGCTTGTTCTATGGCTAGGTCTTGCCCTGCGTTGTAAAAAGTGGCAAGCTCTGTCCGTGCTATCATCTGTGCACGGTAGCGATGTTGTCTTGCCGCATACTTCTCGGCTGCTTTCCGTGCTTGCTCCTCTGCCTTTGTAGAGGAGAGAGAGGGGAAATCTTTTTTCAGCCCTTCCAAAATATTATTATAATACTTGTAATTGCTTGCCATTTGTGGTGCTGTCAAACCAATGAGAGGACGGAGGAAATAGCTTGCTTCTGTAGAATTCATATCCTGATTCTGAAATAGTTGCCACAAAGTGCTTTGAATTGCTTCCCTTTGTTGCTCAACCATATTTGTAATCAGCTCGGCACCATATTGCCTATAATAGTCGCCTGAATAATCACTGGGTGACAAAAACGGGATAGAGTAGTCCAGTGCCACGTTGGTAGCACCTATCACAGCAGCAGATTCCCAGATAGGAAGCATATCTTCTAAAATCAATTGGCTGTAAACTTCTATCCACTTTTGCCATTGCGCCCCAGTAAAGTCCCCTTGGAAATAGGCTTGTTGTAGTTCTTCATAGGTCAAAGCTTTTCCTTGCTCTGCCCACATCACTTCAAGAAGTCTAACAAGCTGTGGCTCTTCGTTGGAGATAAAATCCTTTAGTCGCTGATACAGTTCACGCTCTTTTGCTTTCAGGATTTTCCTTTTATTCTTTCTTTTCGGGGGGCGAAACACAAAAGCCATGGCTAGACCTCCTCAGGAGGTTGATAGGTATAACCAGAAGTTGCCGTCCCATTCATTTCATAAGTAGACTCTTCGTCTCTTTCAGGCAAACCAGCTTCTCTTCTCAAATATTCCTCCAAGGCATTGTCTGGGGTGATGGTCCCCGTTCCCACAGCATTTTTGAGGAAACTACCTAACTCTTCCAAGTTCCTCGTTTCAATATCCCCATGGATAAGCTTTGGATAATCGGTGATATTATGGAATGCTTCTTTGTTCAAGTCAATGAGCTTGGGGATTGCCTGTGTGTTCATCACCTGACAAATCATATCCATAAAAGAACCCAAAGCTGTGGAGAATAATGCCGTCTTATCAGAAGACAAGGCATAAGACCCCACACCCTCATGTCCCAGTTGCACAAAGTCTGTCAGCATAGTAGAAGCAATCTTCGTATCATATCGCTCAATCACTTGGTTTGTGTCATTTTGTCGAGAGCCACCAGAAGAAAGTAGTTTCAAATCCCACCCATAAGGAAGGACAAGACCTTCGTTTTCGTCTCTCTTGATGGTGCGAACAATGCGATCAGCCACAGCTTTCTGCCCCGCATTCTCAGGGGCAAATAAATCTAACCCTTCAGGAGTAATCAGTACAGGAAGTCCCGCCAAATCACGTTCAATCCCAATTCCTTCTAGCTCTTGCAATCGCTTCTTGAAAAACCAAGAACGATAGGCGTTGCGCAAAATGCTTCTCCCTTCTGGATTCCCTTTTTGCGATTTCGTTCGGAAGTGAAGGGACTTCTCTTTTGGGATAAATACTTGCTTGTAATATGGAGGTGCTGACTGCCACATCCCAAGTAAATCATCATTTGTCTCGTCAAATTCCCAATGGTGCAAGGTGCTTTGACTTCGAAGAGGCAGTTTCTTCCACCCAATCAAATGGTCAGAAAACTTACTCTTCCCATGTTTGCTGTTTGGAGAACGTCTTTTGTAGACTATTTCATGCCATGACCAACCATAGGTCAAAAAGCTGAGAGCTTCGGAGATGAAGTCCGTCCAAGGCATGTCCAGATCTTCCATACAAGAAAGAACAAACTCACGGCACTCCTCGTCTTTGTCTTCTGTGCCACCTGCTTCCACATCCCATTTCACTTGACGTATCAGCATTTCAATGGCATATAGAGACGCACCAATCATATCATCGTTGTCGGCCATCTCACGATAAGTCGCAATCCCTTTTGCACCTCGTAACTCCCGAAGAAACTCCTCATCTATCACACCACCCCAACGATTTAATCCTTGGTTTCCGCTTTCTAAAAAGTAATTATCTTTCGCCATGTCACACACCTCTACACTTTCCAATCACTGCTTTTTTCTAAAATTGCACCCGCTCCAATCGTGAATGCTTTGGGTTTATCCATCAGATATAAAATTCCTTGCACCAAGGCATCTACCGTGTCTTTGTAAACCCCAGATGGGAACTTAACCAAATCTTCTACCAGTTCGGCTACCCATGGTGCCGTTTCTGGAAAATACACATTCCCTGCTTCGAAATAAGGAGCAACGGACAAGGCTCTATCCTCTTTACTTCCACGAGGTGAAAAAGCAACCATCCCCGGAACATCTCTTTTCAGAAAGTCGATGATGGCAGGACCATTGGCTTTATCTTCAATGACCTTGGCTCGTGCCTGAGGATGTTTGGCTGTCATATTCTTAATGGCTGCCACAGAAGTAGGGAAGTCCATTTTTTCATTGATACAATCATAAATAAAAATTTCTGCGCCCCGTCTTCCCATGACAAGCCCTGCACATTTTGCCGAAGCCTCACTGTTTTTGAAAGGCAAGTCCCATGTCTGAATCAAAGTAACATCATGAGGAAGAAGACGATACCTTTTATTAAACCACTCCCGCTGAAAGATTGTGCCGTCAGCTGACCTGGGATGTTGCTGATACATCGCTGACCAGTCATATGTGCCTATGTTTGCTTTGATGGTGGCAAGTTCTTGGTGATTGTATTTTTCTTCCCACAGTGCCTCCCCTTCTGCTCTTGGGTCTTGAGGGTGCTTGTTTTCATCTTCACAGATGGCGGGTAACATCAATATATCCCATTGGTCAGCAACTTTGTCTTTCTTCATCTGCTCCAACAGCCGTCCAGCCAAATCATCCTCGTGCCACCGTGTCAAAGTCAGAAGCAATGAGCCCCCACCTTCCAAACGAGTGTATAATGTAGAGGTATACCAATCCCAAAGGTTTTGTCTTTGGGTTGCTGACTTTGCCTCCTCTTTGTTTTTGATGGGGTCGTCTATGATGATGTAGTCACCACCCATTCCTGTGATACCACCACCTACACCTGCGCCACGATAAGACCCTCGATGATTAACGATTTCAAATACGTCGGAGTTACGGAGATAAGAGCCATTTGCCACAGAACGAATATTCTTACCAAAGAGAGTTGAATTTGGGAACACATCACGATACTTTTCGCTGTCAATGATTCTCTGCACGTCTCGGTTCATTTTACTTGCAAGGTCAGCAGAATAAGAAGCCGCAATGACCTCGCAATCTGGATTTTTGCCAAAAAGATAAGCTGGGAGCTTTCGGCTCACCAGCTCGCTTTTCCCATGACGAGGGGGCATAAATACCATGATTCGCTTTCGTCGCTTCTCAACGAAATCATCTAAGTATTGACATAGTAGAGTGTGGTGCCAATTGAGAACATAGTGTGAATCAGTGTACAAGGCGAATTGAGACAAAGAGCGACGTGCCTTTTCCCTTTGAATTTTATTCAAAAGGTCAGGCTGTGCAAGTAATTCTTTGCCTATCATAATTATTCGTCCTCTTCTATTTTGAGTGCCATCTGTTCCAAGAGGAGTAAATCTTCATCCGATAATTTTTCCATCATCACATCAACAGAATGCTTGGCTTCCGTTTGGATTGCTCCACCATCTTTGCCTGTCAATTCGATGGTTTTCTTCCCGAACTCAGCAGGATAACATCTCTCTAAGAGCCAAGCAGAGGCAGTCCAACTACCTTTCCCAGATTCTTGTTGGATTTTCGCCATGAGAGATAATTTGAAATCAGTTTCGGCTTTTTTATAAGCCTCCAGAAACTCCGAAAATTTATTTTTCTTTCCAACTAAAAGGGCTTCTTCTCCTTTGGCAAGCCAATCGTAAAAAACACTTTCGGAGATAGCGACTCCATCACAAACAGCCTTATTGGATAAGCCTTTTCCTTTTAATTCACAAAGGGTTTTAACCAGTTCTGTGGTAAGTTTGCTTTTTGCCATATGGGGTTCCTCCATTTCTTATGTAATATGTAAATAGATAAAAATAAGCCCGTCTCCCTATTGGGAAACGGACTGTTCAAGGATTGTGATTTTTCTGAGGAATAAAAGTAGTACCAAAACCAACGGATGAGAAGGTTATGGTGTATCACTTAAAATATTATTCTAAGTTTACTTTTATATCTTATCATATATTACATATTCACACAACTGCAAACCTATTCAAACTTGTTCAACTTCTATATTTTAAAACGTTAAATGGTTTAATGCCTTCTCGTGAATTCGGCAAGCAGTGGATATCGACATGTGCAATTCCTCGCTGATTTCCTCCCATGTTTTTCCTAATAGGTATTTGTTTTGCAATACAGATCTTTCTTCTAAATTTTTTACACTTTGAACACTTTCATGAATTTTTATTTTGACGTTCAATAATCTGAGTGTATCTTCTTTAATTTTCTTTTCCATTTCAATAAAACACTCTATTTTTTTTGTGAAATGCGCTTCTTGATTGTAGCTACTTTCTTGTACTCTCTCTTTTTCATAATCGGTAATTCCTACAGACATCGCCAATTGACGGATTTCCTCTAATTCCTGTTCATTACACCGAATGGAATGATCCAACCCTTTTGCTCTTTGGAGATATTCCTTTTTCTCGTTTATCGTTTGTGTCATGCCTCTCGCTCCTCCTTAAAATATCCTTGTTTCTTGCCTGTGATTATGATATAATATTTTTGTCTTGGGGGGGAGCGAGAGCTTCCTTCTTTTTTTTATAATTGAGACCTTGCTCTTGGTACAATTTCTTTATATGGGAGACTTTGGCTAAGGATTATTTTCCGTTGATATTCTAAACTTTTCTTTTTTGGGCTAAGTCTTTCTCTTATTGGAATCGCTTCTCTTGAATTTAACGAGTTACAGAAACATTCTAAGGCTTCTACTACTTCTTCAAATAAATTCATTGCGTGTTTGGAGTATCCAGAAACTGTTTTGCCTACTTCAATCCAATCCACATCTTTTTGTGCTAACATTTTCGTTCTCTTTCGTTGTTTTCAGATTTTCACAGATAAAAGCAAGCCCACAAGCCATATGCTTATAATGTGACAATCCTGATTCTTCATCAACACTGTGAGGGTCTGCCCAAAATGCCAATGCATGTCTAAGGAATGCTTCAATGAATCTGATGTTGTCAACTTTTTTCCAGTTATCAGGATCTGAATATTTGCTCATGGCAAATTCTCTGACCTCGATAATATCATGAATAATTTGTGTTGGACAAAATGTTGGATGTGGTTTTCCTTGGTCTTCTTTCATGTTACTTCCCCCCATTTATATTTCGTGCCACAGTATGGGCAATAGACAAAAGAATTTTTGGGGAAATATCCTTTTTCACATTTCCCACAAGAAGCCATATATCCATTAAATGTATCGTCCCACTCTGTGAATGGTGCCACACCTTCTGGTTCTGCTTCGGTTACGGCTTCTAAAACACCTTTGAATCGTTCCAACATTTTATCATTTTCTTCTGATTCTGCTGGGTTCACTTCTTCTAGTATCTCGAAAACTTCCAAACATATCTCATCTTTCCATTCTTGGGGCAAAACCCCTTTTATTTTTCTAATCTTCTCCATAAGATACCTCCACTTCATCTCCACGGTCTGTATTGGTGAAGTTTTCCACCACCTCCGTGTAATCATTTCCTTCCCCAATGTTCCCACAGTTTCCACACTCAACCACTACCACTCTAGAACCATACTCCCCACAGAATCCACATTGCAAATCTTGAGGTTCTGGGATGGTTTCGCCACTCCATGTGTCAAAACAATGCTCTTTTACTTCGTAACAATTCTCTTCAATTCTTGTGTCGCATTGAGGACATTGGATAGCCAACGTGCCTAACTCAGTCTTTTTAAAATCTTTTGTGTCAAACGTCCCTTCACATCCACATTTTGTGCAACAGAATTTGAAGCCAAGAGACCTTTTCGTTATTTCAATCATGTGTTCCTCCTTTACGAGTCCTTGTTACCATCATTCCTTTTTAACCATTCAAACTTTACTCCACAAACATGGCAATAACGATTTCCAAAGTAGATAGTACAGTCACATTTAGGGCAAAAGTATTTCTCTCCTTTTTTTCCTACTTTAATTCCTCCTTTTTCCAAGCCAAACAAGAAATCCAAACTACAATCCAAACACCTCGCCAAATCTGGTAACAGCTTGGTACTTGGCAAATGGATTCCATTAAGCCACTTTTCCATGGTTGGTCCTGTGATTTTCATATCTCGGCAAACATCCCGAAAGGAAAGGTTCTGCTTGTCCATCTGTTCTTTGATACGTTTGCCAACCTCTTCTTTCTCGTCTCTTTTCATTTGTGTTCCTCCTTCAAAAATAAAGTCCTACCACTTTTTTGATTTTCCTCTTTGCATTGGCAATCACTCTAGAAACAGTGCTTTTTTCTACTCCATAAATTTTGGCAATTTCACATTGCTTCAAACCCTCATAATAATAGAGTTTTAGATAGTCTTTCTGTTTCTCTGTCAAGTATTCTTCTATTGCCTTGTTCAGAATCTTACTCAAATCCATAATATAATCTGCATTGTCCGATTGTTGGCTTCGAAGGAAAATTTCATAGTTTGTTTTATTCCAAAAACTTTCTTCTGTTAATTGGCTTTTGGGAGCAATTTTTTTCATAAAGATTCCTTCCTTTCAGTGCCTGTTAAACATCTTAAAATTCTTTCAAAATACCTTTCCCATTCCATGAACACAGAGGGCCAAACATCTTCATCTGTGCGACCACTGTTTTTCAAATGGGCAAAGAAGCATTCTGTTAAGTGTGCTGTGTTCTTCGGTGGGAAAATCTCTAAATCGGGGAAGTCGAAAGAAAAGACTGCTTCATTGCGCAATACCACACTCCCCCAGTTGTCACGATAAATAAACTTCTCTCGTGCTGGTTTACTCAGGAGATTTCTTTCTATTGCTTCGTCTCGACTAATAGCTACCGAGAACCAATCCCGATGAAGAACAAAAACTCTTTCCTTCTCGTTGACCCAAAGAGTACTTTTACATTTTTGAGGAATAAAATCCACAGAACCTATCTTGTTCTTATTGTTACAATCTTTGGTCTTGATTAACTTCGGTTGACCATAGAATCTTTCACATTCGATTTTGAATTTTGGGTCAAGGAGAATTGGTTCTGAAAATAAGTATTTAAAACCCATCATACTTCATTTGCATTATCTGTTTCTTCCCCAAGTAAATAAGATATGCTACACTCAAAGAGTTCGCCTAAATCATGCAAACAAATTAAGGGAGGCAATTCCTCTTCCCATTTTTCTACTGTTGTAGAATCAATGTTTAAAAATTTACAAATGTCTACTTTGCTTAATGCCTTCTCTTCCATTTTTATATTCATTCGTTCTACAAAAACTTTACATACATCCGATCTCAAGTTGTTTCCTCCTCTCGGTTGTCGTTCCCGACATTTGTGTCGGGAACATCATCTTCCACGTCCAAATCAAACACCAAGGGGAAGAGGTATCGAATTATCTCCACCAATTCATCTTTGTTGATATGGTTCAGGGTTTTAAATTCTAGCATTTTCATGATTGCCAGACCTTTTTCTTCATCTGACACATCATCACGCATGATATCTTTTACGATGTCAATGCGATAATTTGTCTTGCTCACTGTTATCTTCCTTTCTCTTCTTATACCAAGATTCTGCTACTTTGAGTAATTCGAGCACTGGGTGAAATACAGCTATCAAAATTAACCCGAACCAATAGAAAGGGAAAAGAGTTGCCTTCCACATGGTGTAGATTTCCCTATCGTAGATATCACGCAATAACCATCTCTGACTTTTTTGAAAGTCTGGGTCTTTACGATGCGTTTTCCATAGGTGTAGATAAGCACCGAAAGGACCATGTTTTGTTTTGCATTCTTTACACGTTCTTTTCATGATTCACCTTCATCTATCAATGGCCACTTCTGAGCATACAAAATAAAAGCACGTTCATAGAATAATCTCTGTTTGTCTCATGGCAACTGTTAATGCAATTCAATTCGTATTGTGTGTTGCTGTCCAACTCTTTTGGGGAGTCCCATTCTTCAAATTTATCAGCGCCTACAGGCAAAGCAACATAAACCCCTGTATTATGGTCAATGTCATATAGAATTTTCTTGTAAGTTACCATATCTGTGACGATGTAGTTTTTTTCTCCGATAAAATTCAATCCATGCCCACTTTTGTAGTCCTCAAAACAGCTTTTAACTTCATAGCAAGTGAAAATCCCCTTTTCTATGCCACTTGAACTTTGATTTTTCGGCTTGAAAGACATATAGTCCACTCTTTTTCGGTGGGATGTGTTGAAATCTAAGGAGACTTCTCTTGCCCAATAGACTTGATCACAAATCAGCTTCGACTCTAACAAGCGAGAAAGAAGCTTTGTTTTTTCTGCTCTTTTCATGCTTCCTCCTATTCAATCCAAAAACGGTCAGGCATTTCATTGAGGATTCTATCCAGTTCTTTGGTGGCTGGGTTATCCTTGTGGAATTCACTTTTTTCTGATTCAAAATACAGCTCGTCAATTCTCTTGATATTTTGTAAAATTGCTGTATTCTCTCCTAGAATAATTTCCATAGTCGCTTGTAAGTAGTCATATTGCTGTCTCAAATCAATGAAGGCCAACACTGTACTCATGGCTTGACCAATGGTAGCAAGCATATCAGCCTTGGTTTTACGACACATTCTCTTTCCTGATTCTGTGGTGGCAAGTTCTACCTCATATTCTGTCAAGGAATAATAATCTTCTTCGACTGAATCATAACCCACCAACTTTTGATTTCTGCCAATCAGTGCAACTACACAATCGTCAAAATCCTTATAATCTTTGTACATCAACTCTTCAAGTAACATCTCAGCTTTGGCACAAACGTCAGAAAACATCATTTTAAACTCGAAGGCATCATCTTCATCGCCTTCCATTGCGCCCAGAAGTTGCCCATAGCCTTCACTGTCTGTGATGTAATGAATGGTTTCGCACCCTTCGTTGATGTCGTAGAGTTCACTGATGATTGCTTCATGGCTCAGTGTATCCAGTACAGCCTTCTTGTATCGCATGGCTTTTGCTTTATGGCTCTTGATTTCTTGGGGTGTTGCGTTCATAGCTCTTCTCTCCATTTGATTTTTGTACCACATTGGGTACAAAAGTTGTCAGTTTCATCAATTCCACCGAATTCACAATTCCCACACATCCAATAACACCCGGGATCATCTACAGGCTCAACCCCTTCAAGTTCTGTGGTTTCTTGCTCTAGCCATGCCACTACTTCTGCTGTTGCGTATTTTTCTTTTTCAAAATCATTGCAATCCTCAAGGCAATATATAAGGCTTTTTATACTTTCCACAGACAAACAATCTCTATTCTTCATCTTCTTCCACCTCAGAAATCAGCTGACTTTCTTCAAAAATATCAAGAAGCTGTTTTCTTTCCACTTTTAGATTACTAGAGCAAATATCAAACAATTGCAAAAAGAGTTCTTCTAAATCCATCTCATAAAGACAATCACGACAAAAAATTTCATCACTATAATCAGAAGAGTAATATCGACAACTTTTTTTCTCTTCGTTACAAAAATCACATTTCATTTTCATTTTCCTTTCTTTTACATCATCGTGCATAACTTATACTGCACCGTGCATAACTCGTGCATTTCAGCATTAAAATATACGTCTATTTTTATACTCTTCCCAAGTTTTCTTTCTGAATGCCCCTTTATACACAAACCTCTGGGCGAATTCCATTTGCTCACCATTAGGAATAATTCCTTTGGAGTCATTCCTTTCAGGCTGTGCATAAAGAAAAATACCCTTGTGTTTTTTCAACGCTTCCACTCTGAAAGCAGCGTCCTCAATCTCCTTTGTCACTAAGACGTAGACAAAGATACGGTAAGGCAAAACCCCACGCTCACCCATCAGCTGGCACACTCGGTGGAGGTCCTCAATCTGGCTTTTCTGATCACAAGAAAAACGGATAGATTTATTCTTCCCTTGCCACTGACATTTTGCTAAAATATCGGCTATCTCTGGGGTGACAAGACGTGCATCCATGCCTTGGTTCAAATCTATTTTATAGTCCGTCTCTGCTAGTTCAGCAAGTTGGGAAATACCATGGTCACAAGCTAGGATGTTGTTATCTAGCAAGGTTAATTTCTTGGTATCGCTTCGGACAACCTCTTGCCAGGTTCGGTATGCTTTGATTTCACCTTCCTTGCTTGGTACCACGCACCAAGGACATTTTCTAGGACATCCCCGGGTTAGGTACCCGATGGCATAATCACAGTTTGAATATATACTATAATCGGGAAAGGTTTCGTCTATATCATCTGGCAAAGTTTGATTCAGAGGAATGTCTTTGTACCCTGTCCCTCCCCTGATTGTATGGGGAGGGAGATAGGGATTTTCAGGGGTGAAGTCGAAGACCTTGGAGGAATACACCCTGTCATATTGCGCCAAGGGAGTCCACCACTCCACTGTATCACCATGGGATTTGTGGAAAGCAGATAGTTTCATCAGCGCAAGATTTGGGAAACTTTTCTTGGGCATATGCTCCTTTTCGGCATCATGTAGGGCAATTCTCAATGGTCCACCTCTCTCATTTTTCTATCAGTTCAATTTGTTTCCCAACAATATCCCTATAAGATCTGGATTCAATGTAAAATCACACCAAATTTTATCTCGCTCCACATGGCAGATTTGGAAAACTGGATAAGCTTGTACTCCATCAATTTCCAAATCTCGTAATTCAGAAACCAAGGCTCGACATTCAATTTCTGCTTCTGGTAATGTTTTTGATTTAGGATAAACAGGAATATTTTCATTTGGATTGCTCATAGCATACTGCAAAAAGCTTCTCGTCAGGGGAGCTACATCAAAAAAATTTTCTTGGATGTTTTGAATATATTGTATATTCTGCATCACTTGCCCCTCCTTGGAAGAACCCGATGCACCCCATCATGTTCCAAAGGAACACCAGTCAATTCTAGATATTCACCATTTTCCATCTGATACAAAGATTTTTGGCTAATGACGATACCAAAGGTTTCGTCACAAATGTAGAAATTTAATTCTTCATACGGCTCTGCCTTTAAGACATCCAATAAATAACGTGGGTTGATACCACAGGTTAGATCCAGTTTTGATGTGATTTCCAGCTCTTCTTCATAGCTTCCCTTAGCCGAAGATAGGGTAAGAAAGAGTCGATTATTGAAAAATTTCATCTGTAGTACATTACTATTTTTGTCTACTTCCCAAAGTAGGGCACGTTCCAGACTGTCTATTAAAGGCTGTCTCGTCACTGTGATAGAGACAGGCTCGCTGGGGAAAGAAAATACTTGCTGATAATCCACATGCTCTCCCGTGATACGGCGACAGGTAAGCACCATGTTTTCCCACGAAAACTGCAAATGATTTTCAGACACAGATAAAGCAAGTGATTTTTCTTTTTTTGCCTTGATTTTTTGAAGTTTCTCCATACCTGCTTGAGGTAACACGAAGTCAAAGGATTCTTCTTCCTCTTGAAAGGAAATCTGAGACCAAGCTATCCGATATCCATCACAAGCCATCAAGTGAAGACGTGTTTCCCCTTGGTTCTTCAAAAAACGAACACCTGTCAAATGCACCCTTTCTTCATTTTCTGAAATAGCATAAGAAATTTGAGATAGTGCAAGCTTTAATTCAAACAAATCCACATGCACAGATTTATCCACTGTCATTTTTGGCAATGTTGGGTAATCTTCTACGCTCATGGAATAAAAAGTATTAGTCACTTTACCACAAGTAATTTGCACAGCCTTGTTATCCATCACTTCAATTTCAATTTCTTCCTCAGGCAATTTGTGAATCAAATCCATTGCTTTTGTAGTTAGGATAAAAGGTCTCTCGGCAGCCTCTTCTATGGTGATTTCTTGGGAAATTTGCAAGTTATATGCTGTGAGGGTATTCCCCTCCCACTTCACACCTTCTAGGCTAGGGTTTATGCTGTTTTTCGCCACAGCTCCTCTAATTTTACCCAAAGCTTCTGATAAATTTTTTTGATTCATGTTATTTCTCCTTCTTAAAACAAGACAAAAACTCTTTTTTCATTTTTTGATATTTTTTTTCGGCAGTAATCTCATCCATATCTATATTTAAAGACGTGGCAATTTTATTAAAACCATCAGACATTTGATTAAAGCTACTATTTTTTCCACTCAGCATAAGCACTGCGATGTAAAGAGCTAAAAACTCTTTATCATCTGCTAATTTATCAATAATTCGTGCCATGGGCAATCCCATCCTTTCCTCTTTTCACTTGGTCATACATCTTATGCAATTCTTTTCTTGTCACTTTCCGTTGGACTGGTTCTACCTCTACGAGAGCCAAACTTGGTTCTAATTCGAAGATGGCAGACATGATACGATTTTGAGCATCACCAGAAACTGTCCTTTGGTCTGCTGCAATCAGACGGAGGTGGCTTTTTGATACCTCTGACAATTGTGCCAAGGCAGGAATGGACCCTCCATTTTCGATAAATGCAACAAGCAAGGAATCCACCGTATACTTCTTTGCTGTGGGCTTTGTGATTTGTGGCTTTGGTTCTGGATTGGAAATCCCCCACTGTTTCAAGAAGCCACGTTTTTCCAAAGCACGAATCATTTCTCCCATATACGGACCTCCACTCTTGGATTTGTTCCATAGAACTTTTCGATTTTTGCCTCAACAATTTGTGAATCATCGTGGTAAGCAAAACCATTTAGGCTATCCCCAATAATCTTCAAGAGATTATCCACATCAGGCTTCTTGGCTGGTAAAATGCCTTTCTCTTCCATCCCTTTTTTCACTGCCTTTGTGGCGTTTTTAGGGATTTTGTGATACGTCTGTACTTCCATCACCAATGGGACAGCCTTGGGGAAAGGTGGCTCTTGAGGATGGGATTGATGAAAGCAATGTCTCACCCATTCCTCGTAAGAGATGGTTTTGTCTGGGGTGTAAGTCACCCCTGTTTGGCTATTGAATCGTGGGCGACCTCCTCTGGTGGCTCTGGGAGTGGTTGCCAGTGGGTGACATCTTTACCCAGAAAGAGCGGTTCATTTTCATTTCCAAATTCGTCTTCTTCTGGTCTTCCCCAGAACATATTGCTCATTTGGTCATACCACGCAACATAATAATAGGGCAGTTCGTGCGGTAATAAGTTGTCATCACCCTCATCATGGACGATTAAGACGCTTTGCCTATCCTCTGGCTTCACCTCTGGATACTTGTTCCAGTTGGTGGTGCGTGTGTTCCATTTCGACCACGCTTCAACTTCTGTGGTGAAAATAGGTTGTCCGACCTTGCAGTTGTCACATTCTACAGAATGTTGCACTCTGTTGTATTCATACAAACTGGCTTCTCCCCCACAAAATGGACAAGGCTTTAATTTTTCTGTCATTCCACACCGCTCCAATCTAGCTGCACTCCACACCAAGGACAAAACTTCGGAAACCCGTCTTGATTATCGCAAATGCTCATTTTACAGTCCTTTGAACCACAAAAAAATATTGTTATATCATCATCAAAAGTTTCTCCATGTGGCTTAATTGCCTGTATCAATTCACCAAACTCCGCTCTGTATGCTGTCAAAGCCTTTTGTGGACTTCTTGCATTTAACATCACCACAGGAGAATTTTCATCCTGTCCTTTTCTCCGAATCACATAGGTTTCACCTTGAAGATAAGCCCATTCAAGCCTCTTTTCGTCTGGTTCTTCAGGAAAAGGTCTATATAGCACATCATGGAATGTTTCAAAAATATCACACCCCTGAATTGCGTAACTTGGTTTAATCATCTTCTTCACTCCAATCAATTTTGGTACCACATTGTGGACAATAGTTATCTTGCGTAATTCCATTTATCTCTGCTTCTTCAGGAGATGTCAACGCTTCTGCTGTGCAATGACCACATAAATTAAAACTTTCGGATTCGATGTAATCTATAGCCTCTTCAAAATCCATACATATGATGTCAGCATCACCTTCGTACGACAAGACTGGTTTCACCCCTTTATGCTCAGGGATTTCTGTATCAAGCCATTTTTCAAACAAATCTATGGCTCTGTCGCAAGGGTGGATAGACAGTTTGTAGTTCATCAGAACACTCTCTGGCAAAACATTTCTTATTTTATTCATTGAAGTTCTCCCTTAAAACGGAAAATCTTGTTCTTCAGGTGGCACTGTATAACCACTTGGAGCAGGTTGCGTATTGGGAATGGTATACTGTCCAGAAGGTGCTGAATTCCCCCCCATTGGTACAGCATATCCCCCTTGCCCTTGTTGCCCTTGATTATAATAAGAAGCCACGTCAGGTTGATGATACCCCCCTTGAGACTGTGGAGCTTGTGCTGTACCTTGTTGAGGTGCTTGGGTTTGTTGTTGAGGTGCTTGCTGTTTTTCTTTGCTCTCAGCAAAATGGACTTGGCTTGCTTGAACTTTTGCAGCACGGCGACGAATTCCTTCTTTGTCAGTGTAGCTTTCAATTTGCAAGCGACCTTCCACTGCCACCAATTGACCTTTGGTGAAGTACTTGCCTACAAAGTCAGCAGTCCCTCTCCAAGCAATAATGTCAATGAAATCAGCTTCAAAGTTCCCTGTTTCTTTGTTTTTGAAGCTTCTGTTGACTGCTAATGTGAAGCTGGCACTGCTAATGCCATCGCTGACTGAACGTAAAACAGGGTTTTCAGTCAGTCGTCCTAATAATGAAATGTGATTCATGTAGATGATTCTCCTTTATTTTTGATTATTTTCCGTATTTTATCGGCATTCTCGGTGCGATATATTTGATATGCTTTCCCACGGATTGCCTTTTCTGATTTTCCTATATTCTCGCTGATTTTTCCATAACTTTCGCCATTGAGAATCCCTGATGTGAGTTTTTCAAAGTCCTCTGGTTCCCATTTATTATGAGTGTAGGATTTCACAGGACGATCTTTGATACCCAAGTCTTGTAACTTTCTAGCAATGGCACCATTGCTACGAATAAGTTCCTTAGAAATTTCTATCCAACTGTACTTTTGTTGTTTGACTAAGTAAATCAGCCTTTGGACTTCGTACTCAGTCCAAGGTTTTTTGTTTTGCTGAGGCACATGATGGAAATCTTGTTTCCTTTGCTCTGCCACCCAAGGTGGTTCTTCCCCAAAAATCAAAGGTTCCATCCTACTGAAATCTAGAAACGAACGATTTTCTTCTGCCCAAATCCAGAAGTCAAGCAGGTACACCACACGAAAACTATTTTGATCTACTTTTTTCTTTTTCACAGGCAATCCACGTTTTTTTACCCAAGAAGTGATTTCATAAGAATGGATACTATATCCTTTCAATCCCCGGCAGAGCTGATTCAGTGTGATGTATTCTCCTGCTTCCAGCACGGGTCCTAACCCGAGTCTGTAAGCCTTCTCCTTGACTGCACAAGCTGTTCGTTCTAGTTTTTTTCCTATTGTGGGGATAGATAAAGTCCCCCATTTATCTTCTAAGTAAAGTAGTTCTTCTTCTGTCCAACTTTTAGAAGCCACTAAACGCCCATCCTTCCCGTAATTTCCCGAAACATTCCTCACAAACATAGCCTTCTGTGTTTGTACTCCGTTGTCTGCCTTCTCTTGACAAAATTGCCGTCATATCAGCTTTTCTCAAATTCTTTTGACATTCCAAACAACAGGCTGATAATTTTTGTGAAGGTCGATTGCTTTTCAGCAAAGAGGGAAATTCTGTGGTAAAATCCCTTCCCATCAGTTCCTCCAAACTCCCCTTCATGAAAAGAGGAATGTTTTCAGATTTGCAATGTTCTGCGATATGGTCAATCCATTCTTTTTCAGGCTTCACTTTCCCTTTCCGATTACCACTTTCAGCACCCACAATAATCCAATCAACATCGTAAAAGATTGAAAGATACATGTCTATTTCTCCCATAATGGGCTCAATACTCAGAAAAGTTGGATAGGTCAATGTGCGAAACCAATCTTCTACATTTTGGTCTGCTGTATTGTTGGTGATACTTGTGCCATACCAGAAATTGCTTTCTTGTGGCAAAAGGTTTTTGTTGTCCAATTCTTGGTATCTTTTGGGGTTCTTCGTCAGAAACAGGTAGTTATGCTGAGGATGTTCCTGACACTTCCTGAAAATCTCTAATATCCATTCTTCTGGCACCCAAGCCCCAAACATATCTGCCATGGAGCAAACAAAGATGTTCACTCCATTTTTCCACTTGTCTAGGTCGTCCAGACGGTACTTGTGGTAGGTGGGAGCAAAGCCAAAGGGATAAATCAGCGCTTGCCCGTTCCTTGCAGGGAAGGGCTTTTCTAATGTATAAAGCTCTCCCTCTTTTTGGTAATGCTCTGTTTGGGTGAGGTTCAATCTGACATCTCCCGAAAATCGCTTTGACATTTTCTCAGCATAACAATAGGGACATTGGTGGAAACAGCCTGTCAGGGGATTCCACGTTGCATCAGCCCAATCAATTTTTGTTTTGTGCATTTCTTTTACCCCGCTTCCTCATAATGATTCAATTTTTGTTGTGTAAAGGCATCCAAAAACTCGTCTACTTCTTCGGTGGGAGGTGAATGGTTATAGCCATGGCATTGGTTGATATTACCTTCCAATATCTCTATGGTGTAGTAAGGCTTGGTCGGTCTTTCCTTTTCTCGAAGAAACAAAATCACCGTATCCCCTGCTGCCATGTGCTCTACATAAGTGCCACCCACACAGTGTTTCAACATACTGCCTTCTCTTACCAAATCCAAGAGTTTTTCAGGTGCCATAATAAAGAAATTTCCTTTTTCAAAGTAATACTGGTCATTTAATTCTTTTAGATAAGCCAATGTTTTTTCTTCTAATGCTTTCCGATTGGCTCTTCCTTCTGTCCTCAGTTTCTCTGTCACCCTAGAGGTAGCCAAATCATGAGCTTGTTCCAATTCCCGTGGGAACAACGTGAAGGCATTCTCCAGAGGATAGCTAAGGGTTTTAGCAGCGCCCAAGTAGTCTTTCCACAAAGCAAAAGCGTTCCGATTCTGTTGAGCAGATATATAGTTCAAAATCTTGTGTATTGTGGCATATTCCGTCAGTTCAAAGAGTTGCTTTGCGTGAGTTGGTCTTATCAAAGTAAATATTCTTCTCAGGTCTTCGGCTTTCAAGTTGAGACCATACTTTTCCATCTCTTGTACCACAGCCAATTCTGCTTCGGACACGTTTAGCTTTTGGAGCAAGGGGACTTTGTCCTTGCCTACCCCTAAAATCTCTTTCAGGTTCTTGCCTTCCATCAGGATATTGCAACGGAAAAAGTGCCCATAAATAAGGTCGTTTGCCAACCTATCCAGTTTTAATTTCACAAGGTATTCAATGCAAGGATATTGTTGATACTTTGCCAAATAACGATGGACACATACGTGTTGATTTCTACCTAGAAATTCGCCCAAGGCACAATACTGATACTTGGTGCCTTTCAATACTTCTGCCACATTCTTTAGGTATACGGTAGAAGAACCGTAATAAAAACTATGCTTGTCCCCCCGAAACCATCTGGATTTATCTAAAGTTGGATGTTTCCGAAAAACATAGACCTTTGGTATGGAGGAATCAACAGGGTGTACTTCTCGCCAGATTTCCCTTAAGTCTAGTTGTGTATCCTTGTAATTTTTATATATTTTGCTCACAGAAAAATATCGCACGACAAAGGCAACCTTGAATTTTTGTAAAATGGCAACTTCCTGTGTATCAATCACATTCTTGGTGCGAGAGACAGTTTTAAACTGCACCTTACTATGACAACTAGGGCATTCTCCCAAATCATTGTGACGTGCTTTTATGATCACATCTTCTTTACAATGGGTACAATAGCCTTGTTGCTCCTTCTTCCCCGATTGATATTGATAAAAGATATATCTACTCTCGATCATAGCTTCATTCTCAACCCAAGTTGCAAAATCATCAGGTAAGGGAGGGAGGTCCTTCAGCTCTTGTGCTATTTGCTCCTCTTCGGTGTCTTCTTTTTTCATATAGCGACTTTTCATTATTTTTCTTTGGTATTCCACAATATTTACGACAGGATTCCCCTCAGCTTGGAGGAAACAATTGATTTCTTTCCCCTCTTCTTCTGTCAAAGCCATGGTGTTTTTTTCAAATCCATATGGCAGAAGGGTTTCTAATCTGCCTGTTTTCCATTGCCTTGACTTATGGGGATATTCCGTGATATAATCATCTTGGTTTAGAAATATTCTAAACTCTGCTTGCTCTGGTTGTTCCTTTGGCTCTGTGGTGGGGAAGAAGGTAACAACCAGAGTTCTTTCATGCGCTAATAAATCAGAGGTCACAATGTATTTTTGACCTTCTTGGAATTTAAGGTCTATTTTTCTCCAAGGCGTGGAGGATAGTAATTTCTTTTTCATCCTATCCTCCTAAAAGAAACAAAGTTGTCCATCTATCATGGAGTCTTCTTTTTCAACCTGTTGTTCTGGTTCTTCCGATGGACCACAATCGCTAAGATAATAATCTTGTGCCATTTGATAGACCTTTTCATCATCCATCCATCCTGATTTGCTACCCAAGGCTTCTTTCACTTGCGTCTCTACATATTTCAAGCAGTTCTCAAAATTCTTATCAGGATTTAGAATTTCATTTTCTAATACCTTGTTTTTCTTTGCTGCCTTTTGCAAAAATTGAGCTATCGGTTCGCATGGCATATTGTTGTTTGTTGAAACAAGTTGTTCTTTCAATATTTTACTCATAACTGCTCCTTTCAAAAAAATGTCAGCTGTCCTACTTCATTTACGACATAAACAGCTTCCTGTTGTTTTTCTTCCTGTTGCTCTTCTTTAGATACTTCTTTAGGCTTGTCCCAAAGGAAACGATCCATTGCGTTTGCCAATCGTCTGGTGTGCCACACTTCGTGAAAATACATGGTCGTGTACCAGTAATCTGTATCGTCCTCTCCAACTGTAAGAGGTTTTGTCAAAGAGTTTCCAATTTTAACAAAGCCTGCACAACCCAAAAGAGACATCTGGATGTAGCACATCAGCCCTACCACTGTGTCAATATCCTGCCCGATGAATAGGACATGGTTTTGCCAGTTTACTTTCAGCTCCCCGCTGTATTGTCGTTTCATCAAGGTATTTGCAAAACCCAAGAGAGTGGCACCTGCACCACAGGTTGGGTCCAAGACAGTGATGTATCCTTGTTCTTTAATTCGTTGACAAGCCTCAGGTGCAGAGAGTTCTGCCATGGCTTCACACAGATTGTAAGGGGTGAAAAACTGCCCCTTCCAATGATTCCCTAGTTCCAGTTGCATGTACATTTCTCCCAAGAAGTCTTGCTCTGGATTTTTTTCGTAGGCTCCCACCGTTTCAAAATAAAGGCTTCTCATAATCAGTAATTCTTCCTTGGTGTATTTCTTCACCCGTTCCAAATACATTTCTTCTCTATGGGGGTGATGATTGTCTGCTCTATCGGTTACGTTAGATATAGCACAAGCTGTCATAATCACAAAGTCTTGCCATACCTCCCATGTTTGGTATTTTCCACTTCCTAGCTTTTTCAGATTATTTACAAACTCTAGGGTTCCAGCCTTTATTCTGGCCATGTACCATTCTCCTTCCGTTGTTTTAAAAATTCATCTAAATATTCGTAATTTTGCTCTATCCTTTCTTCTCCTATGATTTCCTCCATGATCTGCTCCACCTCTCCAACAATCAAGCCAGGCGAAGGGAAAAAGCCTTTTCTGTCTTTGAATATAAATCTTTTGACCGCTTCGTGTAATAGCTTCGGATGGATTCTTCCAAAGATTTCTTGCCATAAGTGACTTGTAGCTTCTACTTCATCTTGTGAGAAATTCCTTGCTTGTGTTGGAAACGCTACTTGCAGCACAGCCAGTTCCCCCGCAATGAGTGTATTTATTTTTTGCTTGTCTGCACCAGACATTTCAGCAGGTAGACTTTCAGCACGTCTCCAAATTTCGCTATTTTTAGGTCGATAATGCCGCAATGGATCGCTGTGAATAATCTGTAACTTATTTTCCATGTAAATCACTCCTGTTCTTCTGAGTAATTATGATACAACTGCTTGGCATGAGCCATAAAGCCTTTTTCTTGAGCTGGCTGAGCTGTTTTACTGGTGGTTGTATAACTTGGGTTATCTTGATTTTTACCAAGCCAACCAGTGATGAATTTTTTCATGCCATTTTTTGTTTTACGCTTTGTTGGATTGCTATCCAACCAACCAATCATTTTTCGTAGCTCTGTTTCGACTTGTGTTGCAGGATATAATTCTTGCCAAAAGTCAATATCTTTTTGGGTAACAGGATATAAATCACCATCGTTTTGAGGAAGATTAAAAACAGCAGCTTCCACTAGGGCAGAGCTTGCTCGCCCATCGCCTGTGGCGTAGTTCTGATTCGGATTGGATTCGGATATGGATTCGGATTCGGATTGGATTACGGGTGCATTTGCATACAGTTGCATACAGTTGTTTTCATCTGTATGCAAACTCTTCCCTTTACCATCGTTGGTGGTAGTTGGATTACTCGTGCAAGCAACAATTTTCCCTTGCATTTCGTTGTGTTCAGGTTGTGGATATTTGCTTTTTTGTGCTCTGATATTTTGGTGTTTCTCCCAAGTTGCCAATTGAAGGAACGGTTTGCCATCTACTTCGTATAGACACACAATTCCAACAGTCGATAACTTATTAAGAGCTTCTACCACTTGTTTTTCAGTCACACTTTTCAGCGGAAATAAGTTTGATTTTAACATGGCAGGTCTGCCATCGTATCTGCCATAATCATCACAGGTGACGATTAGACGATAAAAGAAAACTTCTTCAAACCAAGTTAATTGGTCCACTTCTTCACTTGCACAAATACTCCCTTTCAAAATTCTATTAGGCATATTCCCCCCCCCTACGCCACGGTTTCTGCTCTGTCTTTATGCTGATGTATCAGTTCATACCGACTATGCTCCCCCATCATCTCCATAAGCCAAGCAATGGCTTTCTCTTCGGAGAGATGTGTTTGTAAAACACGATGTTCGTAAACATATTCACCGTTACGCATTTTTCTTATCATTTTTTCCTTGATTTCTGATTCTTTATAATTCCCCTCAATGAGGTAATAATCAAAATCTTTTGCCACCACATCTCTCATTGAGACTGTATCAGTCGCATAAATTAAGCTTGTCCCCTTCTCCCAGATCTTCCAACCTACATTAGGGACATCGTGGTGAAGGGGAAAACTTTGGCTTTGGAAAGGTCCCCATGAAACCAAGGCGCCCACGGGGAGCACCCTGATTTTCTTAAGGGGCAGTTCTTGCAACTTGGGAAGTAGAAACTCACTACAAGCCACTTTTATTTTCGGATATTCCTCCAACAATCGTTTTAAGGTGCTGAGCTTCAAGTGGTCGCTGTGTTCATGGGTGAGGAAAATCAACTTAATGTGACTGGCGATGTCTTTCAATTTTTTGAAAGACACCCCACAATCAATCAATATGCCACAGCTTAAAAGCACGGCATTCCCTTCACTTCCCGATGAGATGATGTTATACGTCACCGAGATTCACCACCTCTTGCTGTGGATAATAATCAGGTGGAAATTCCTCCATCGCCATTTGCCCTTGTGGGATTTGTGGTTGTGCTGGTTGTGGTGGAAGTTGTTGTAGTGGTGGCACCATCTGAGGAGTAAAATCTTGTTCTTCCTCATGGGTGCCCTCGCTAACAATTGCTCTTTCGATTTCAGTGGAGATAATACCCCAACGAGATATTAGTTGACGTAAGATAGTCTTTTTAGCCATGGCATCATAATGAGTATTCCAAAACTTCCCTGATTTAACAAACTGAGAACGATGGGCATCCATTTTCTCTTTGCTCCAATAAATTGTCTTTTGGAATCCGTTGATGAGTTCAAAGTATGCGAAATAACCAACTGTTTCTGTGGCTTCTCTGACATAAGGGTCTTCTATTGCGACGATACAAATCTCTTCTGTGAATGGATTGTAGGACCGAAGCTCTCCTTGTTTTACTTCCACCACATTCATCTTTTTGTACTGCCCACTGCGGTGAGCCAGCTGAATCATTCCTTTATAGCCTAGTTGGAAATTAGCCTTGGGTTTGTCAGCTCCTTTTTGATTGTAGGGCACCATGTAAAAGTGCCCCATTTGAGGAGAGGGGGAGAGGTTTAACTCTGCTCCTAATAGTCCTGCCATTAGAATACTGCCATGGTCACATTTTGCAAGGTCTGGATTGTTTCCCACGGCTGCACAAATAGAAGTGACAAATCTGTCTTTTTTCTTTTGGTCTCCGAAGGTAGAGGTAAGTTTCCCTTGCCAAATTGGTGTAGAAACTGTATCTGAAAAACTCAATGTCTTCCCTTGCTTGGTCATGCCTTGATTACTCATATTCATATCCTCCTTCGATTAAGTATTGTTTCAATGCTTTCAGCTGTCCCATGGTGGCATTTTTTACACTGAAATTCACAGTATAAAGTGGTTGCTCTTCCATAGGTGCTATAATTTCTGGCTCTTGAATCGGTTCGACCATAGGTTCTAGAATTGTTTGATTGATTTCTTCCATGGCTGTGTCTTGCTGCATTTGTACCATGGCTTGTCCCATCTGTTCCTTTGCTTGAAGAATAGATTTCTCTTGCTCAGTCGCCTGCGCCATTGCTTGTGCGAGGTTAAGTGTTTTGGAATAAAAGCTATTGACTAAGTCTTTGTTGGGGAGTTCTTCTATTGCAGAAATATCTTTCACCACATTCTCAAGTGATGTAGCCATCAATTCTCGATAATATTTATCGCTTTTAGAAGCAATGGGTTTGCAAGCAATTTGTTCCCATTTCACCCAAGAAATACACAATTCCTCTTTCTTTTCTTCAAAAAAGGATTTTAATTTTTCATCTCGAGCACGAGCAAGTTCATCAGTGACAGAATCAATTCGACTTTTAAGCTCTTTATCAGCAAAATCAATACTTTGGGTTGCTTCTTTATACACCAATTTACAATCAGCAAGAGGCTTCATGTATTCCTTTTCCATGGCCTTCCATTGGCTGTCTAGATCACCTTTGGTTTTACGAATATCTGTCCGAACTTTCTTGATTTCTTTCACCGTATCTTCAGTGCATACAAGAGAAAGCGCCTCTTGGGACTTGGCTTCCAAATCCCCTTTGATTGCCTCCAAAGTCTGATAAATCTCTGGGACTGTTTTCAAAGTAATTAACTCATTCATCAACATTTCCCCCTGTAAACCCCTAAAATAGGGATATCTAATAGCTTCAAGAGTTCCGCTTGGGATAATTGCTCTATGCAATGTTCGCAGTATCTTAAGCCGTCCACCTCAATATGCCAATCATCCTCGTGGATGCTGTAACTGCATTTTTCGCAGAAATAAATTCCATCTGGTTCTGGGGACTCGAAGTCCCCAGAACATTGATCACAATGACATTGACACATAATAATATCCTCCTTGACAAATTCTTTTTTTCTTGGTACAATAAAGGGGCAACAAAAGGGGTGCGTTCTTCGGAACGTGCCTTTTTCTTTTTTGTACTCATACAGCTTCCCCGATGGCTGTTAATGGGTGCACACCATGGAGATGATAACAGAGTGCCTTCTCTTCGATGGTCTTGCTTAACATCAAGAGGAAATCCATATCCATGCTTTCTTTCTTATGAGAAGTTTTTTCGAACTCAATTTGTGCTTGAGTCACGATATCAATGTGGATTTCTCCTTCTTCTGTGGTGATTTCATCTACCACATATTCCAATGCTTGGGAGAATGTTTGTTTCATGTGACTACCTCCTTGTCTCCGAAAATTTCAATAAAATGGTTGTATGATGTGCTTGTCCCCAATTTCTCACGACCAAGTTGCACTTTATAACCAGCTTTCACCAACAAGGAAGCTAATTCCAGACGATCATCTTCTTTCAGCTTGCCTAGTTTTTGCTCTTGGATTTTCATGCCCCTTGCTCCTTTTCCAAAATCTTTGTCCATTCCAACGCAAGGTGACAATCAGGACATTCTTCTTCTTTGGAGGTATAGTTATCGTGCATTTTTTTCTTCATAGGTGTTCCATCACGATTACAGAGTAAGCTATATTCCTTGTTTTTCTCTTCTACATAGGCTTTATCCCCTTCAGCACTACCACCAACTTTTTCATGGCAACGAGGACACGCATACATTTGACATTCTTCATCCCATACAGGTTCAAGGCTCAAATTAGTAGGGGCTTTCAGAGATGTGCTGTTGTAGGAACAACTGTATTCACGCTCCACGGTGAATTCACCACCACACTCGTCACAAGTCATTTCCTCAAAATCTTGTAGCTCAAAGGCTTCATATTTTGCCTTGCAATATGGGCAAACTCCGTAGTCCTCGTCGTTTGTTGAGATTGTTCCGTTTAAATGTTTATAAGCTTTATTCATAATTAATCTGTCCTTTCAATCAATAAATTTAATGTTTCCATTACTTCAATACTGTAGGGAGTCCAAATCCCTTTTGCTACGTTGGATTTGCCAGTGCCTGGTCCTGAATTGTAGTACATGGCGATTGTCTGATAGTCATTCAAATACCAATAATCAGCAAGCATAGTCAAACCTGCTAAGATGTTTTGATGAGGGTCAAGGAAATCCGTGATTCCTAGCCGTTGTCCCAAAGAATCATGGTTACAAGAGTTAATCTGCATGATCCCATAATCTTTCGTTCCGTCTTTATTCTTGGGGCTGATGGAGTCCAGTCCATATTTAGACTCCTGTGCCATGATAGAGAGGACTAAGGGGAAATCTACATTTAACTCTAAGCAAAGGTCTTGAGTATATTCTTGGAGTTCATCGGATAAAGGAACATCGTAATAGACATAGCCTGTCTCCTCTGGTTCTTGTGTCCTCTGATAGGACAACATTGGCATTTTTATTTCCAAAACTTCCTTCTTTGGTTCAATGACAGTTGTTGCTTCCATTGCCTCTAGGTTGATATGGTGGCTGTAATCATAAGCAATGTCGCAATATTGGTGATTTTCCAAAATGATTGACATACCACACACCATCATGGCAAGCACACAGGCACAGATGAGTGTAAGCATTCCGTTGTAATTGTCGTTATTCATCTAACTTGCCTCCTTTTCTTGTAGTAATGCTGATTGGCATTCTTTTTGCGACAGCTTAAATCGCTTTCTAAAATAATGTGACTGGATATATCCACGTTTCGGAAGCATAAAACCTTCCTTTTCAAAATCTTCACGTAAGGTGCGAATCGCTTGGTACGAAGCTGCTTTACCAGTTCTTAATATGGCTGATACTTCATCGACTCCATAAAAAGCTAAGTAGTGTCCTTGCAATGCTGAAACACAGTCTTTTTCCGACAATTCAAATCGTTCTTGAAAATAATTTGCCTGTATTCCGCTTTTCACATTGGTCAAATAACCTTTCGCTTCCAACTCTGTCTTCAATGTACGAATGATTTTGTAAGCATCCGAATTAGAAGTTTGTAAAATCAATGCCACGTCCTTTTCTTGATAGAAAATCATCTTTGTTCCTCCTTTCACTGTTTTTCTGGTTCAAAT
Source organism: Eubacteriales bacterium (assembly GCA_044432725.1). GTDB lineage: Bacteria > Bacillota > Clostridia > Oscillospirales > Oscillospiraceae > JAWXUK01. The sequence continues at coordinate 10,273 of JAWXUL010000016.1, read as the reverse complement.
ACCACCACTGACAGTAGCTTACCTATGATTGCCTTTAGGGTTTCCATCGCCTTCTCGTAATCAAATTCTTCATCCCCAGAGACGATGCCGTCTCGCATGATTTTTTTCACAAGGTCCACCGTGGGAGATAAATCATCTTGTGCTAGAATCAACTGAAATGCCACATCAACATTGCTTTTGGGTGAAATCATATCAGGGATATATTTCCCTAAAACGCTAGTTTTTTTAAGGTGCCACCACGCAAGCAAAGGGCTATTATAAATCGTTGCCATTGTGTCAACAATATCATCAGGAACACGAGTGTGTCCGTTTTCATAATCGGACATAGTGCGAGGGGAAACGTGTAGCAGTTCAGCTGCTTGTTCTTGGGTGATTTTTGCCATGGTTCTACAAGTTTTGTAGTAATTATCGTAAGTATTGCTCATGGTCGCCTTTCCTTTTTTGATGTAAAATAAGAGTTAGGTAGTGGCTAGTTGAAATCGCTTCTGCAATCTAGCGAGCAGAAATCATACCATTCATTATTGAATTTTCCACTGACCCAACCAAGGTCTTTCAGTTCACCTTGGACTGACTTGAAATCTATGTCGCTGTCGCAGAATTCAAAGCTTTCTACAGCTCCACACTGATCACAGGTGCAGACAATTTCGCCTTCTCCGAAATTGTCGCCCCACTGAACTTCTTTGCTCATGGTATTTCCTCCTCTTCTAGATATAAGGCAATGTCTTCTTCCAAACGCTCTGCCTCAGCAAGAAAAATAGATATTCCCATTTTCACTTCTTCAAGCTTGGTCAGATTTTTCAAATGTCGTTCTTTGGCTTTCAGCATTTGTTCAGCCTTTGCCAATCTTGCAAAATGCTCTTTCTTGGAAGCTAGCACTTCTACACCAAGGGTGTCAACGATTTTGCAAAATTCATCTTTTGTAAAATCCATCAAACAGTAAATTTCATGGATTGACCATAGTTCCTCTTCGCTGATTTTGGTTTTTAATCTTTTGTTCGCTTCATGTAATTGCATGTGTTTTCCTCCTTCCATTTTGAAATATAAACAGGTTTTAAGATTCCTATTTACGATACATTTTAGGTCGCTGGTGCAATGGGTGGGTCGGTGGTGGTGGCTGTGGTTTTTGCCATCTCTAAATCTATAATTTCTGTGACTGTAAGATTGAAGATTCCACCAATCTTCGTTGCTAAATCAATATCCATATTTTCTTTCCTTGTTCCATTTTCAATAGAAGAAAAATATTGTTGAGAAATATTTAATTTTTCTGCAACTTGCTGTTGCGTAAGCCCATTTGTTCTTCTTAATTGAACAAGCCATTCTTTCATCTCATCACCTCCCTTTACTTCATCTTGAAGTAATAATACTACAGTGTGAAGTAAATGTCAAGCGTTTTTCTTCATTTTGTTGTAAAAAGTTTTTTGTATTGCTTTTCACTTCTTTTTGTTGTAAAATTAAATTGATTAGGAGGCTTTTCATGACTGATTTATATAAATTGCGAAAACAAAAAGGTCTCACACAAGCAGATATGGCAAAAATTTTAGGTATTGCTCAGCAAACTTACGGTAACTATGAAAAGGGAAATAGACAGCCTTCTCTTGAAATGTTAGTAAAACTTGCTGATAGCTTTGAAGTGACTGTTGACTATTTACTTGGACGAGAAATGCCTACTTGTTTATCAACTGATACAGACAATGTATCTTTAGATGATTTGTTTATGTTACTTGATGATATTGACAAGGCAGAAATTCGTGGAGAAATAAAAGGAATGCTTCGGGCAGAAAAATATGCTCTTAACTCAAGAGAGAAAAGAGCATAGAGAAGATAATAGATATCAAGCCGTACTTATAAGGAGATGAGATAGCGTGTGGTTTCTGGATAGTGGTTGGTTTATGCTTTTTTTCTTTGTTGTGATGATTTGCTGTGCCATAGCCAGTTTAGTTATTCTTTTCATATGGCTTCTTAATCTGGGGAAAGATTCAAGGAACTCCAAATATCACGCATCGTTCTTTGTTTTGCTTATGTTGGCAACTATAGTTTGTTTTGTCATAAGTTACGCAGGTAGCCGATTTTACGAAAACGCAAAAGAAAATACAAGTCAGACCTAAACTATATTTGAAAGAGGTATTTATAATGAAGAAAGAAATTTTAAGCCTACTGTTGGCTTCCACCTTGGCTTTTGGGCTTGTTGGATGTAGTGACGAATCTAGCACAACACCCTCATCTTCCAACACTCCATCTAACACCCCAGCAAGTACAACTCCCACCGACACAGAAGTTCCAGAATCTGTTGAGGAGGAAATTCTTGAAACCGAAGAAGTTGCCGAACTGACAGAAACAGAAAAAGAAGCAATCAAACAAGTTGATGCAGATATCTTCTTAATTATAGAACAAGCCGAAACTTACTTTTATCTTTTAAATGATGGAATAAATATGGTTGCGGATGGTCAAGGAACAATGTTGGAATTGTATCAGCTTGCACAAAGTGTTTATGACCGTCAAGAAGAATGTTATAAGCTTCTTGCGTTATACAAAAGCGATTATGATTTTAATCATTTAAAAAATAGTGCTATGACATATGTACGCAATTTTTCTGAAGCTTCAGAAATTCTTATGGATTTTGTGGATACTGGAAGTACAGCTTCTCAAGCAAAATTTTTGGAATACAATGAAATGATAAATCCATTGGTAACTGACTACACAATTAAAAGAATGGAGTTTTTATTAGAACAAGGTTTTGAGGAAGAAGAAGTTTGGGAAACTTTAGGCACTGAAGAATGATGGTTCCTTGCCTAATGTGTTGTAGGGGAGAAAGAGAAGGTAATAATTATGCCTGTCATAACAAGATTAGGAAGTATGGTAATCAAAATGTATTTCCTTCAAAGCGAACATAACCCTCCACATTTTCATGTAATAGATGGTGAATTTGTAGGGGTATATGAAATTAAAACAAAAATAATGATGGAAGGTGACTTGCCATCAAAATCCCAAAAAGAAGTCATTGCTTGGTTAGGCAAATACCAAACCGATATGTTAGAAATGTGGGAAACCCAAAATTTCAAGCAACTCCCACCAATTTAAAAGGAGGAAAACCTTATGAATTTTCACAAAATAGAAAAAGTAACTCCCCTTCCTGAATTTTGTTTGGATGTTCATTTCTTATCAGGGGAACAAAAGAAATACCATGTTAAAAACCTAGACTTAGAACCGTTTCAAAAGCTCTGCCAATCTGCTGAACTATTTTCCAAAGTCAAAGTAGATGTAGGTGGTTATGGTATTAGCTGGAACGATGAAATTGACTTATCTTGTGATGAGTTGTACAAGAATGGTAAAGTTTAATCAACTATACCTCTGTCCTGAATTGATACCTTACCTAGCACCCTACCTAGTCACCAGACTTAATGCCGTGCTTATCACCTTACCTATATAAAAAAGATAGTTTCCATTTTTTGAAAAGCAAAAAATGTTACCAATTATTTCAAATACTATCTTTTTTCACTGCTTTTTTGATGTACTTTTCCAAAATCACAAGAGGTAGTTCGGGTTTTTAAGCAAATGACCTTTTAAAATTTGGTTATGGTTACTTTATCAGATGGCACAGAGGAGAGAAAGAGATAGAATGAATCGTATTTTTTGTATGTTAAAAGCATTTGAACAATCTTGGGCAAAAATGGGTTTAGGTGATGATGATTTAGCTTATCTTCAAGGTCTGTTGATACAAAACCCTGAAGCTGGTGCTGTGATGGCTGATTCATCTGGGGCTCGTAAGGTTCGTGTCCCCATGGATGGTCGTGGTAAATCAGGTGGTGGTCGTGTCATTTATGTAGATTTGATGATAAGTGAAAAAATTTACTTATTATTCGCATATCCTAAGAATGAGAAGGAAAACCTAGATAAGAAAGAACTTTCAAAAATAAAGCAAATTGTAGATCTAATTAAACAAGAAGAAGGGATTTGATTTTATGAAAAATAAAAAACAAGATAATTTTTTTTCAGAGGAAAACACCTGCAAACTCTTGGATGAATCTTTGGAAGACTTAAAAGCTCATTTTAGAGGTGAGCCAAATCATTGCCGAGAGATGGAAGTGAGCCTGTCTGTGGATGGAAGTATTTCTAAGAAGCCAATGAATAAATAAACGCTAGGAGGTCCCAATGCCTGCATACAAAGATGAAAAACGTGGCACTTGGTCAGCAAGATTTTATTACACCGATTGGCAAGGAAAACGAAAGCAAGCCAAAAAACGTGGCTTTGAAAAAAAGAAAGATGCACTTGAATACGAAAGGGAGTTTCTTGCCAAGGCTGAGCAATCTTGTGACATGACCTTTTCTTCCCTTGCTGCTCTGTATTTTGAAGATATGGAGACTCGTCTCCGTGCCACCACCATTGACACAAAGAAGCACATCTTCAAAACAAAGCTCCTCCCCTTTTTCGGTGATCAGCCCATCAATGAAATCACTCCTACTAAGGTCCGTAAGTGGCAAGGGGAGATGATGAAGCAAGGCTATGCTGAAACCTACCTGAAAACACTCCACAATCAACTGTCAGCTATCTTCAATTTTGCAGTAAAATATTACAACTTCCCCACAAACCCTGTGCGATCTGCTGGGTCCATGGGTAAGAAGAAGGCAGACAGTATGGACTTCTGGACCTTGGAAGAGTTTGAAAAATTTATATCTGAGGTAGATAAGCCAGGAATGAACCTTGCTTTTCAAATTATGTTTTGGACGGGTCTTCGGGTAGGGGAGACCCTCGCTCTTTTCCCCCGGGACATCACCCCTGATAAAATGATAAATGTATGTAAGACAACTAGCCGTAAAGATGGCATTGACCACTTCTATGACCCCAAGACACAAAAATCCATGAGGCTTGTCCCCATCCCAGATTTCTTATATGACGAAATCTATAGCTACATCAATCGTCTCTATGGCGTTCAGGAAGATGATCAGATTTTCTATTTTGCACGTTCTACTTTATCTGCTGCCTTGGGGAGCTATGCGAAAAAAGCAGGGGTGAAACGGATAAGGGTTCATGATCTCCGTCACAGCCACGCCAGTCTTTTGATAGATATGGGTCAACCTATCTTGTTGGTATCGGAACGGCTTGGGCATGAATCAGTGGAAACCACATGGAGCACCTACGCCCACCTCTACCCAAATAAAGGGGTAGAATTGGCTGACGCACTGCAAGATTTGATGGAGAAAACCAAAGAAGAGTAAGATAATTTCTAGGCTTACCGTGGGCTTATTTTGGACTTAAAACTTTTTCTTGCCGAAAAAACTAGAGAGAATCCACGACTTAAAACAACAGTTTTTAATCAAAGGAGAAAGAAAATAAAAGGTTAGAAGGTCTATAACTGGTAGAGTGGGAATAGTTCCAGAAAACCTTATAACCATTGCAAATACAGGGTTTTTTATCAATAAAAATGTGAAATGATTCTATTTTGATTCTATTCATCATTCTTCAATAAAATAAAAGGGTAATCCCCTCTTGTTTGAACATCAATGTTTCAAACGAGAGGGGGTTTTTATTTGCTCATTTTATTCTTCTGATTCTGGAGGGAACAGTTTACTGAAATCTGGCATTGGTTTATTCACAGGTGCATTGGGCTCCACCAAAGGCACGTCACGGTTGATAAATTCTTTTTTCTGTTCAGAAATCAAAAACTGTTCTGTCAGATAATAGGCAGCCTGCTCTTCTTGGCTTGGATTGGTTGACAGAAATTCTTCACGAGATTTTCCTATGGAGGAAAAATGTTCGCACATTAAGGAGAGAGTGTGGCAGATTTGAGGATTTCTAAACCGAACACACATGGTTTCCACGAGTATTTCTCCATTTTCATCATACTCACACCCCAAGAAACTTTCCATTTTCTCGGCAAACTGGTAAATAATAGCCGCAAAATCACCGAGTGTTTGAAGATTGATATCAGCTATCTCAATATCTAAAAGTTCGTTTTCGCCCAACCCCATTGCCTTTGCCAGCTTTTTTAATTGCTCTGGTTTGGGATTTCGGGAACCTAATTCATATTTTCGGATAGATATTTCACTCACTCCTGACAATTCTGCCAGTTTTTTCTGTGTTAAACCCACACCTTTACGATAAAATAGGATTCTTTCACCAGCTCTCATGAAAATCCACCAACCTTTCAGTTACTATTGTATCACATCTAAGTGTCAAAATCAAGAAAAAAATTTTTTCGCAAACCCCTTGACAGGTACAAAAGTAAATGATATGATATAGGAGGTACAAGAGTACCTTAACAAAATTTAGGAGGACACAGCATGACACAAATCAACACAACACAGCTCACAGAGGAGCAAACACCACAATTCATGACATCCCAAGAAGTGTCACAACAACTGCAAATCAGTATTTCTCACTCTTACCGATTAGTACGTGAGATGAACCAACAACTGAAAGCACAAGGGTATATGACCTTCTCTGGACGCGTCAGTCGAAAGTATTTCCAAGAGAAATTTTATGGATTTCAGGAGGTGAACCAACATGCCAGCATATAAAGACGATAAAAAAGGCACATGGTACGTCCAGTTTTATTTCAAAGACTGGCAAGGAAAACAGACCAAGAAGTTGAAGCGTGGTTTTCCCACAAAAAAAGAAGCTCAGGCTTGGGAACGTGACTTCTTACAACAAAAATCTGCCGATATGTCAATGAATTTCGAGAATTTCCTAGAAGTTTACAGTAGAGATATTAAAAATCGCTTGAAGGAAAACACTTGGCTGACCAAAGAGCATATTCTCAACACCAAGATTCTCCCCTATTTTCGGAATAAAAAGTTGAACGAAATAGAACCTCGTGATGTAATTCAGTGGCAAAATGAAATGATGGCTTATCGAGACAGCAAAGGGAATCCCTACTCCCCTGTTTATTTAAAAACCTTGCATAATCAGCTCAGTGCAACCTTGAACCATGCTGTGAAATTCTATGGTTTACAGTCTAACCCAGCACAAAAAGCAGGTAATATGGGAAAAGAGAAAGGGACAGAAGTAGATTTCTGGACAAAAGAGGAGTATTTGCTCTTCTTAGATGAAATGAGGGACAAGCCACTTTCCTATTATGCCTTTCAAGTTTTGTACTGGTGTGGGATTCGTATGGGTGAGTTACTGGCCTTGACTCGTGGTGATATTAACTTAGAGGATAAGACCCTGAAAATCTCCAAATCATATCAAAGAATCAAGGGCAAAGATGTCATTACTGACCCTAAGACAGAAAAGAGTAAGCGAACCATAGCCATTTCGGACTTTTTAGCAGAGGAACTAGAGGACTTTTTTAAGGCACAGTATGGCTTAGAGAACCACCAAAGATTGTTTCCTATTTCCAAGAGTTACTTACACCATGAAATGAACCGTGGTTGTGAAAATTCTGGGGTAAAACGGATAAAAGTTCACTCTTTGAGACATTCCCACGTCAGTTTGCTCATAGAATTAGGCTTTTCAGCAGTGGCAATCGCCGATAGAGTGGGACATGAAAGCATCGACATTACTTATCGCTATGCCCACCTTTATCCCTCGAAACAGAGAGAAATCGCAGATACTTTAAGAATGGAGTGAGAAATATGTCTGTCAAACGAAAAGATGAACAAAATCGGTGGAGAAATAAGGTGGTAGCCTTTCGTATGTCACCAGAAGAGGCGGATATGTTGGATAAATTGGCTCTTATGTCGGGTTTGAGCAAACAAGACTACATTTTGAAGAAATTACTGAATCAAGACGTGATTGTGCAAGGAAATCCCAGAGTGTTCAAGCAACTTCGGAATCATATGTTTGAAATTTTGGAAGAATTGAAGCAAAATGGAGAAAGTTCTCCCACAAAAGACCAATTGGACACAATAAATTATATCGGAACCATTATGGAAGGGTTCCAGAAGGAAGGTGATGCTGATTGAATCAGTTTTTTGACCCACAAAAAGAAATGACCACTCCCAGTCCATCTATTGGCGTAGATGGGGAGCAGTCAATTCACAATAACATGGATATTGTACCACAGGCTGAGGAAAAAAGCAATATAAAAACTGCAAAAAGTATGGTGGAAAATATAGTAAAAATGGCAGAAGCCAACCCATACCCAAGAGAAGAGGAATATCACATTCCTCTTCTCAGTGCCACTATGCCAGAACTGTATGAGATGATTTTCCCACCACAACTTGCCATCGTAGATCATTTTTTATACCCGGGAACTTACATTCTGGCAGGTTCTCCTAAAGTTGGAAAGTCCTTCTTCGTGGCACAATTAGCGTATCATGTCAGCTGTGGACTTCCTTTCTTTCAAAGAAAGGTAAATCAAGGAGAGGTTCTCTACTTTGGCCTTGAGGACAATTATCAGAGATTGCAACGCAGATTGTTTTCGATGTATGGAACCGAATGTAGCGAAAAGTTGCACCTTTCTGTGGATTGTATGCACATGGAAACAGGGTTATTCGACCAAATGACAGGATTCTTAAAAAGATTTCCTAAAACAAAGCTGATTATCATTGATACTTTTCAAAAGGTCATTCAAAATTGTCAAGAAGTAGTTAGCTATGGAAGAGATTACCAAACCATGGGCTATTTCAAAGATTTTGCAGACAAACACCAACTAAGTCTACTTCTAGTACATCACACCAGAAAACAAAAATCTGAGGATAGTTTTGAAATGATTTCAGGCACAACAGGTATTTTTGGTTCAGTGGATGGCTCTCTGTTACTGCGAAAGAAGGCTCGCAGTAGCAATGAAGCATTTTTGGAAATAACAGGACGTGATGTGCCAGACCAAAAATTCTTCGTTCAACGTAGTGAAACAGGAATTTGGCAGTACATCAAGGAAGAGTCTCCCTTTGTAGAGCCCCCTCTTGACCCTATTGTTCATCTTATGGGAAAATTCATCCATGAAAATAACGCAAATTGGCAAGGTACACCGACAGAATTAGTCAAATGCTTGAATTTGGAGATGATTCCACAAAAATTGACCTACAGTTTGAATGTAAATTTGGGTGTTTTACTTGAAAAGATGAAAATTCATTATAGTAATCAAAAAAAGGGAAATATTCGCATGATTACCCTTACTTACATTGGATAAAAATGAAAGGGACGATAGATTTCAATTCAGGACGATAACGAAAATTCTATCGTCCCTGCAATCCTCCGTGAAATATCACAAAAAACTCTTAATTTATCTGAAAACAAGAATATTTAATCCCTGTTTTTGGATTTAGGACGACAGGACGATAAAAATCATGTACCAAGTAAAAGAAGGAAAAAAGAAAAATTATGGGTGGGTAAATTTAATCGTCCTATCGTCCCATGAAACTTAGCAAGAAATAAAAATGGTGTATTTTTTAAGAATAGCTCAGTAAAAGAGTGAAAACAACTATTTTTCATCTAACAAACTAAGGACGATAGATTTCAATGCTATCGTCCATAAGACGATGGTCATCGTCTTTTAATAACAAAGAATTTTGGAAAGGACTGGCAATCATCAGTTTACTTGGAATCAAAGAAGCCAAAGAGCTTGAACACATCAAGAGACAATTACAAGAGGAAATAGGAGCATTAAAAACCCAGCTGGTTCGAGAAGGCATTGCCAAGAAGGAAGCCTTGATGGATTTGGAAAAGTCTAAAGAAAAGTTGAATTTTCTTCAGCAAGAGGTTGAGGCATTAATAGCTGAAAAGGAAGGTCTCACAACTCGATTCAGTCAACTTGAAAAGGACTATACAAGATGCGTGGAAGAAAGTGGAAAGTTACTAAAAAAGTTAGAATCTATTCCAGAGAAAAAGCACAATGAACGAGGCGCAGGAAGAAAGCAATCTATCCCAATATTCCACATTCGTCATGTTATGAATCTCCTAAATCAAGGAAAATCAGTACGACAAATTTCAGAAAATTTGATTCCACAGAAAGGTGCAAGCTGGACAGTCGAGAAGATTCGCTATGTGAAAAAGCGGTATCTTCAGCAAAAAGAGGACGGACAGTGGGGATTGCTGAAATCAGAAAAAATGTTTTTTCCTTCTCCCCTACCATAAAATGAGCACATCACTTTCACAGTCAAAAAGAAAAGAAATTAATTCATTTCACATCATTTTCACAGTCATTTAGGGGAAGAGCGTGGCAAGCATCCTTTTTGTATTACATTCTTCGAATGTATCAAAAAGTTCCTACTGCCGTAGAGGTAAGGTACTTTGCACCACAAAAACAAGAAATTAATTCGTTATTACAAGGAGGTTATTTGAATGAAAAAAACTACTGTAAAGACATTCCGAGTCAGCGACCATGAAGATAAG
>JAWXUL010000015.1:0-58327 GCA_044432725.1 Eubacteriales bacterium | reverse complement strand
TCTGGACGAGATAAACGCTGAAAGCATCTAAGCGTGAAACTCTCCCTAAGATTAGATCTCTCATCCTTTATGGAGTAAGGCACGTCGTAGACTATGACGTTGATAGGTCAGAGGTGGAAGCATGGTAACATGTGTAGCTGACTGATACTAATATGCCGAGGGCTTGACCTACAATTTAATTGTGCAGGCTTTGTTTGCTCTGTGTTTCTTGTGTACATTGTTTAGTTTTCAGGGTGTAAACATCTGAATAGTTGGTACTGATTAGGTCGAGGGTCCACCCGTTCCCATTCCGAACACGGAAGTTAAGCTCGATTCTGCCCACAATACTTGGCTGGAGACGGTCTGGGAAGATAGGTAGTGCCGACACAATAAGAGAGTGACAGAGATGTCACTCTTTTTTTTATAATGTTAGATCATTTTCACCTTTCGCTATCCTTTTTATGATATCAAAACAGAAATAGAGAGCTGTTATCCGCTCTCTAGTAACGAGGGAACGTAGAATGGAACAAAATAAATTAAAAACAGAAGTAGTCTTCTTAAATGTGTGTTACTGCTTATTGATTATATTTATACACGGTAGTAGCGAGATGATTTCCTCTGGGGATAGAAGTACCTTTCTGTTTTCTCTGGTCCTTGCTATGTGGCGATTAAGCTTTTTTGCCATAAGTGGGTTCATTTTTTTAAGTGGCTACAAAATTGGCTTTTCTAAGGAAATTACGACCTATTTACCTTATATACAGGGGCGTTTTCAAAAGATTTTCCTCCCCTATGTTCTGTGGAACGTGATATATTATGTTAATTTTGTGATTTGGGGTTATTTTTCCTTTTCTGCCAGCGATTTGTTGTATTATATTTTTTCTGGGACATTAAGTGCACCATTTTATTTTGTTTTAGTCATCATGCAATTTTATTTGCTCATGCCTATCTGGCAGTGGATGATGAGAAAAGTTCCCCCCCACATAGGGATTTCTGTGGCATTTGTTCTGCAATATACTTTAAAACATCTTTTAGCGCCAGTTTATGTAAGTATCCTGCCCAATCATACGATCTTTTTTGATCGATTTTTTTCTCATTTTTTAGTTTATTGGGTATTGGGGCTTTATTGTGGAAAGTATCGAACAGTACTTTTAGAAAAAATTCAAAAATACGCAAGCATTCTATGGGGTGGGACGGTGATTTTTGCCACAATTTGTTTGGTGTTGACTTACCAAAGTTATTTATTCGAGAAGGCCAATCCTTATTTCCTTTACTTTCACGATGTCTACACTTGGTTCGTGATATTGACCACGTTACAAGTTGCCAGCAAAGTGAAACTTCGTCCTTGGATGATGTTAGTGAATCAAATTTCTTATCCTATTTACTTGAACCACTGTTTTATCTTGCTTTATCTCAGCAGAGTATTGGGGTATGCTTCTTTTTTAGGAAGCAGTGTTTTGTATTTTGTACAAATAATAGCGCTGATTTTCTTGAGCATACTATGTAACTACATCTTAGAAAAGATCTTAGCTTTTTACGCACAAAGGATGAAAAAAAGTTATGATTGATTTAGGGGATAGTTTCACAGGGCATGTGACAATCAATGGACGGATTTATGAAATATTTCTTTCTGCTTTTTTCAGGAATTAGTAAAATAGAACAGATAGAAGTGAACCCTCCTGTGGAAGAAGGACTTGCTTCTTGGTTGCTGAAACTAATATTAGCCTTTGGGATTTTTCTTTGTATTATGGTCGCTATTCTTTATGATATCCTTTATTTAAAATTATTATTATAAACTTTGACCATTGTAGTTGGGGTAGGAAAAATAATTTGGGAAATTATAAATCTATATCAAAAAAGAAAAGAAGAAGGAGAGGACCTGTAATGTTTTTTAATGTTTGTACGCTGTTTTTTGCTGTCCTTGCTTGGGGGATTCCTCTCCGAGCCATCACTCCTAAGCATAGAAACAGAGGTTTTTACTACGTGATTGGCTCTTTGGGGGCTTGTTTAAGTGCTATTTTAGTGCAAATGCTTCGAGTTGTTTTAGGGCTATATTTTGGGGGAGAAATTCTGTCTGCTGAAGAATTTTCTCTTATGACCACGGGGCTGGCTGTTGTGATTGTAGGGACAGCCATGTTTTTATTGATGTCCATCTATATCAAAAATAAAAAATAAGAAATCCCTTGCTTTGATGAGCAAGGGATTTCCTTTTATTTATCTCCACTGATAGCCGGTATTTTTTTTCGGTTGAAAGTGGCAAGGGCTTGCGACTTTCACAACATTTTTTTCAAGAAGCAGAACAGGTTTATAGGAAAGTTTAGAGGTGCGAAGTCCCTCGTCTCCAGCGTCATCTTCCCTGTTGATGAAAGAGGTGGCTCCTCCTGCGTACATTTGGGCAAATTGCGAGACGAGCATTTGATAGCAACCTAAAATTTCACGATTTGCTTTCTCAATATGGGTGAAAAGAGTATCGCCCACCACTTCTCCTAGAGAAAAGCCCACAATTTTTCCATCTACAAACAAAATACCGCCAAACATGTCATAGATGCTGAAGTGAGATAGCACTTCTTTTGTTTTTAGCAATTCTTCGTGAAAGGTATCTGATTGTTTTTCGATTTTTTTATTATATTCATCTAAAAAGATTTCTATGGCAGGGACATCCGTGCTTTCAAATTTGCGAAATTCCCAATTTTCATAGGTTTTTAGAAAACGGTTCACATGATTTCTTTGTCCACTGAGCTTTTTACCTTTGAAAAATTGTAAATCCTCAGCAGAGTAGAGATAGTCAAAGGTCTCACGGGTGGGGATTGCTTCAATGGAATCAAAATGCTGATCCATTCGGTCTACTTCTTCTTTGGGGACTGGATAAAAGCTGAGAGATAAACCATGGTGACAGCAGTATTCTGCGATGTTTCGATAATGTTCTGTCCTTCCACCGCCTAAGGGAAGGGTGAAAGTGGAGCCTCCTTGATAATCAACTTTAAAATAAAGTGAGTTGTCATGGATGGCGTATTCTGTGTGGTACATATCTCGCCACATAAAAACAGTTCCTGGGGTGGTGTCGCAAATACGACTGCCACTGTAAGAGAAAAAGTGGCGTAATTTTGGTAAGTCCTCTAAGGTGAGGGTTCGAAATTCTAGCATAATCTTTGCCTTTCTATTATAGCATAAGGATTTCCTTGGGCAAGGAAGGTTGAATACTTATATTTTTTCATATTTTCCTAGATACCACCCTGTGACACCTTCCTTTTTTCCCAAAACACCTTGGGACACTTCCTCTGAATAAGAGAAAATATCCCCTTTTTGGATAGGGAGAAGGTAATCTGTGGCATCTTCACAGCATACAGAGTCTTTTCTGTGATGGAGAAATTTAGTTAATATTTTAATTTGTTTCCCCGTTTCCAGATGTGTGCAGAGGGAGAACTCCCCTTCTTGGGAGATTATTTTCACTTTGTTATGTCCCCAACGTATGTTCAGAGGATTTTCAGAAGCATTCTGGCTTTCTAAAGCACGAATGAGAGGGAGACCATCGAAGTTGTCATAAGAAATTTTGTCATCTTCTAAAATCAAAGCATTCAGTTGTCCATCTAGTTTTAAGACACAACCACCATCAATGGAAATTATTTTTCGCTCATGGTCTATGATGGGGCTGGCATTTTGAAAATCTTCGTGATATAGGGTGGTGGGACAGTGACCAACGATCATATATTTGGTAAAACAGTGGTCTTGCTCGTGAAAGTGGTCGTTTTTCATACAATCCCAAGCAAGAAGTCTTGGGTTATCCTCCATGGTATCCACACCACCATGGACAAAAAAGTATTTTTCGCTTTCGAAAATCGTGGGGAGTTGTTTTAAATAATCCCAGATATCTTTGTGGGTTTTTCGGATGGTTTTTCGTAGGAGAGGAAGGTCGTTTAAATTTTTGACACCGGCTTCTCGTCCCATTTGTCGTAACATACTGTGTTTTGTGAGAGGTCGTCTGAGGAAATCTTGAAAAAAACTTGAGTCAAAATCATCAGTTTCAAAAAATAAGAGAATATATGCGTCACAGTTGCCACAAAGGGTATAGACACGGTGGGTTTTCTCTAATTCCATGATAAAGCGAAGGGTTTGGAGACTGTATTTCCCTTTTTCTAACATATCCCCTAGAAAAATCAAGGTATCTTCTTGGGAAAAAGACAATTTTTTCAGGATACCTTTTAAAAAGGGGAGATTACCATGAATGTCGCTGAGGACGATGGTGCGTCCTTGCTCAGATAAGGTGATGGGGACTTTTTTGGCGAATCCGTAATATTTTTCCCAAGTATCACTCATAAAGACACCATTCCAAGGCAATCCATCCATTCTTTTCTCGCTTTTTCACCAGAGAAAATCCTTCTTTTTCCAGTGCTTCGATCACTTCCTCCCCTCGATTGTCAATGATACCAGAGCAGAGGAAAATCCCCTTGTCAGCCAGTAATTCTTTCACTAAGGGTGCCAGTGCAAGGATCACATCTGCCACAATATTGGCGAAGATGAGAGGATATTTTTCTTGAGAGATTTGTTCTCGTAATTTATGATCACTGAGGACATCTCCAATGAGGACGGTATATTGCTCTGAGGTGATATTGTTAAATTGTGCATTCTCTGTGGCAATGCTATGGGTGATAGGGTCAATATCCAAGGCGATTGCTGATTTTGCCCCGAGTATCAGCGCCATAATGGATAAAATACCAGAGCCACAGCCTAAATCAAGCACCCTGTCCCCTTTTTTTGTATGGGCTTCCACAGATTCAAGGCATAGTTGGGTGGAAGCGTGTGCCCCTGTGCCAAAGGTGAGTCCTGGGTTCAGGTAACAGGGGATTTTCCCCAGTGGGAGAGGATTTTCTCGCTCCCATTCAGGGACTATATATAAGTTTGCCCCAATTTCCAGAGGTTTATAGTATTTTTGCCAAGAGTATGCCCAATCTTTTTCTTTTAGCTCGGTGACTTCATAGGGGAAGGTCAAAAGTTTTGTGTGCTCTTTCAGTTGCTCTGCGCCGTTGTCATCATTGGTCACATAGAATTTCACACGAGCAACACCTTTCATGGATTTCAGCAGTTGCTCGTCCACATAATCCCAATATTGACGGTTTTCTTCCAGAAACTGAAGAAAATCCTCCTCTTCCTCGATGACAAGAGCTGTCATGCCACCACCTGCTAGTTGGGCACAGGTTTCCTCTATTTCCTTCGTGGTGGTGCTGACTGTGATTTCCAACCAGCTTAAATCAGTTTCTTGGCTCATGATTTTGTCACCCTTTCTTCTAACGTTCCCTCTTCTGTGACAGTGAGAAAGGGAATGGGATTTTTGCAATGTTTGCTGATTTCATCCAACTTGATGCCTTCAGTGATGGTAGAGACAAAGGAATAGGCAATGCCATGACGCTTTGCTCGTCCTGTGCGACCAATTCGGTGGATATAATATTCCGTTTCATCGGGGATATCGTAATTAAAAACAACATCCACATCATCAATGTCCAGACCACGAGCTGCCACGTCTGTGGCAATGAGAATCTGTAACTTACCTTCTCGAAATTGTAAGAGAGTTTTCTCTCGTTGTCCTTGAGGAATATCTCCGTGGATGGCAAGACAGAGGATTTTGTCCATGGTAAGGAGTCCCACAAGTCGGTCAGCCATGTTTTTGGTGTTACAAAATACAATGGCACGGTCAAACTCTCCTAATTTCATCAACTTTTTCAGAAGGGCGGGTTTTTCTTCTCTGGGGATATCCAAACGATATTGGTTGATATCAGGCTTATTTTCTTCGCTGGCTGATACTGTGATTTCCACGGGGTCTCGCTGATAAATCCAAGAGATGTCCATCACTTCACGACTGATTGTGGCAGAGAACATGGCAAGGTTTTTTCGATGTTTTATTTTGTCCAAAATAGCAGTCACGTCTTTGACAAAGCCCATATCAAGCATTCTGTCAGCCTCGTCCAGAACCACAGTTTCCACTTTATCCAGTCTGACTGTGGCACGTTTCATGTGGTCAGAGAGTCTGCCTGGGGTCGCCACAATGACTTGTGGTCTGCGTTTTAGTTGGGTGATTTGTTTGTTGATGGGTTGTCCTCCATAGAGACAGACCACTCTCACAGCTGGTTTAAAGGCACAAAGGTCACGTAATTCGTCACGAATTTGGATGGCAAGCTCTCGGGTTGGTGCGAGAATAAGTCCTTGGATATGGGTGGCTTCTGGGTCGATATGCTCTACCATGGGGATACCAAAGGCAAAGGTTTTCCCTGTGCCAGTGGGTGCTTTTGCAATGACGTCATGCCATTCTTGGAGGGGTGGAATGGCAAGGCTTTGGACTGCAGTGGCTGTCACATAGCCTTTTTTCCCAACGGCTTGCATCATTTCTGGAGAGAGATTCAATTTATCGTAATCTACGCATTGTGGTATATCTTCCTTCATTGTATATTTCCTTTCAAATGCTAGGGCATGGGAGAAAATTTCCCGTTTGTGTTCTCTTTTGATTACATCCCCACGATGTGGAAATAATTTTTTTCTTCAAAGGCTTCTAAGACTGGTAGTTCCAAATCTTGGCACAAGTCTGTCAAAATCTCTTTTTCATGGCTGTCTTCCATGGAGTCCAGTGCTTCCAGAAAATTTGCCCAGTTGGCGGGGGTGATTTTGACACAACCATAATAATCTAAACCTAAATAAATTTCAAGAGTTTCCAAGACATCGTTTTCATCTGCTAAAAAATAAGCACTTAAATAGAGAGAAGTGGGCTGGTCATAGGCAAAATGCTCATACTCTCCCACCATAAATTCAATATAAGGGTCACTTTTGTCTCGTTCTTCATATGTTATAAAGTAATTCATCACAGGCTCCTTTTCATTCTCCTTCTTTCTAGAAAATAGTATATCATACTTCAGAGCAAGACGCAATATCTAAGGAAGAGACAAGGTGAAAACGACGTGTTTTTTTTTTGATTTGGTATATAATGGGAATACCTTGGGGAAGGAGTACTGAAAAGGAGGAACAAGGTTTACAGAGGTTCCCCAAAAAAGGGATGAAAAATCCCAAGAACTAAGGAGGAAAAAGGCATGATAGCCAAAGAAAATACTGGTTTAAAAGAGGAGAATGTGAATGATGTGATGGAATGGCTTGTCTGGGGAATCCATTTTTTCCTGTCAGCCATATTTGCAGGAGGCGTGATTTTTTCAATCTCAGCGCCTTTTGGGGTTGCGATGGTAGCGGCTTCAGGAGCGGGGGTAGCTGGGGTGGCTTCTTTGATTGGGGCTTCTCTGGGGTATTTGTTGTTACACAATTTTTCACTGGGATTACGGTATATTTCTGCTTGTATTTTGATTTTTTCCATGGGGTTTTGCTT
Source organism: Eubacteriales bacterium (assembly GCA_044432725.1). Lineage (GTDB taxonomy): Bacteria > Bacillota > Clostridia > Oscillospirales > Oscillospiraceae > JAWXUK01. Next base: position 50,994 of record JAWXUL010000015.1, on the reverse strand, counting down.
TTATGATGTGAAAGTATTGAAAAAACCATGGGTGATGGCTGGGGTGAGCAGTTGTATTTCTGCAGTGACAGGCTTTGTTTACTTAAGTTTTGGCGGTTGGACACCGTTGGAAGTATTCAGCTTTTTGGGTGAGCTTGTGGTGATTTTCTTTTGTGCATGGAGTTTTTATCAAATTCTGGCACCCTTGCGAAAGGAGGAAGAGAGCTTATCCCTAGAGTTATTGTCCCATCGTGTTGCTTTGATGTTTTTTGCCTGTGGATTATTACTGAGCGTTTCAGGTTTGATGTTGTGGAAAGACGTTTCTCTGGGGCGAAGCCTTGCTGTGCTAGTCATCTTGACTCTTGCCTGGCGAGAAGGGATAGGGGCTGGTGCTATCGCTGGAGTCTGTGCTGGGATTGCCTTGGATCTGGTTGCCTTTCAAGAAGCTTTATACGCCACAGCATGGGGATTTTCCAATATGTGTGCGGGATTTTTCAAAGGAAAGGCACGTCTACACAGTGGACTTACCTTTTTTCTTGCCAATGGCTCCATTCTTTTGTGGGGTTTTGAAGAGTCAGGAGGGTCAGGGATTTTGTATGAAGTGTTTTTTGGCACCTTGTTATTTTGTTTCTTGCCCATTTCTTGGCTAGAAAGCCTTCCCCGATTGAAAGAAGAAGGAGAAGTCCAAGGAGAGCATGGAGAACTGGACAGAGCAAGACGGCAACTAGAGGGGGCAGCGGATGCCTTTCGCTTGTTGGGGGAAACTTTGAAAACAGCCTTTCGCAGTCCCAGTAATCAGAACGATGTGGGTGTGATCTTTCATCGGACTGCCCAGAAAGTGTGTCAAAAATGTTATTTACGAAACGAATGTTGGGAAAAGGATTATTATTCCACTAGAAATGTGATGAATGACGCAAGCTCTGCCATTCTTGCCAGAGGAAGGGCAGAGGGAGAAGATTTCTCCCTACACTTTGCCAATCGTTGCCTTCACTTTCCACAATTTTTAAACGAGGTGAACCATCAGTTGACGGCATTTTTTTACCGTCGCCAGTATCAGGCACAGCTTCGTGAAAGCAGAGTGGCAGTGTGTCAGCAGTATGGGCAACTGTCTATGTTGTTAGAGCATACCTCGGAACAATTAAGCGAGGAAATTCATCCTCAGGTGAAAAAGACGAAAAAATTAGGGAAATACTTACAGTATATGGGGATAGAGGCACAAGTATCCTTGGTGGAAAACAGTTCTGGCTTGTTACAAGGGGAAATTTTAGGAGAGGAGACAGCAATCTTAGAAAGTCAGTCAGCTGTGTCAGAGATGGCATCTATGCTACAAGTACCCCTTCGATTGACACGAGAGGGGGACCGCTTGCTGATTTCTCAACTAGAGCCCTTTATGGCTGTGGCTGGGTTTGCTTCTTGGAAGAAAGAAGGGGAGCGGGTGTGTGGTGATAAGAGCACTTGTTTTAAGCGTGAAGATGGAAAACTATTTGTTCTTGTCTGTGATGGTATGGGGAGCGGCGAGAAGGCAAGGGGAGAAAGTACCTTGGCTTCGGAATTGTTAGAGCAATTTTTAAAAGCGGGTGTGGATAGTTTACAAGCCTTGCATATTTTGAATGGTGCCCTTGCCCTACGGGGAGAAGCCGGTGGAGGATTTACTACAGTGGATTTATTAGAACTAAATCTGCTGACAGCACAAGGGGTTTTGTACAAATATGGTGCTGCTCCTAGTTATTTTCGTCGTGGGAAAGAAGTCAGACGCATTGTGGGAAAATCTATGCCAGCTGGTGCTGATTTTGGGGGTGAAAATGCGCCAGATCAAATTAAACTAAGTCTGGAACCAGATGATTATTTGGTTCTGGTCAGTGACGGGGTCTCTTGTGGAGGCGAGGAAGATTTGTGGCTTTGTGACTTGATGAAAAGCTTTTCTGGGGAAGAGATGAAGGATTATTCCAGAGATATCATTGAAAAAACCCCAGAAGGGGGAAAGGATGACAGGACAGCAGTGGTGCTGAAAATTTCCTTGAGAGAAGGGCTACAAAATCAGGGATATTCATAGGAAAAAAATAATGCTTCCTCCACAGTTGGTGGGGGAAGCATGTTCTATCTGATTAAATTTCTGCATCTTGCAAGCTTTTGATACACTGTGGGCATACGTTTTTACCTTTGAAGTTCATCACATCACAGCTGTCTTCACAAAAAATACAAGCGGGTTGGTATTTTTTCAAGACAACAGAAGAACCGTCCATGTATATTTCTAAAGAATCTTTTTCAGCGATGTCTAAGGTGCGACGGAGCTCGATTGGGAGGACAATACGTCCTAGTTCATCCACTTTTCTTACAATTCCTGTTGATTTCATATTAAATCATCCTTTCTTTTTACGAATCTATTCGTTTTTTACAAGTACTTCATTGACTATACCTTGTACAACTTATTATACAGAATAAAAAATCTTTGTCAACGCTTTCCAATTACTTTTTCCATCATAACGGAAAAATTTCCAATTTATTCATATTTACCCCTAGATTTATGAATTTTTTTTGAAGATATTTGTGGAAAAATGGCAGATTTACCTCTGTCATTTTTTGCTCTTCTTGTACATATAATGAGCAGAAAAGGGGGGATATTTCATGACGATGAGTTATTTGTGGACGATTTTACTGGTGATATCCGTATTTTTTGCTTTTATCACGGGGAATATAGAAGAAGTCTCTTTTGCTTCTATCCAAGGGGGACAATCAGCTGTGGAGCTGTGTTTTTCCATGACTGGAGCGATTTGCTTTTGGTCAGGGATGATGGAGGTTATGCGACAGTGTGGATTGATTGAGAAGTTGGCAAAATTACTCAGACCTCTATTGAAGTGGCTTTTCCCTGATGTGGCAGAGAATCAAAAGACCATGGGAGACATTTCTGCTAATATATCGGCAAACTTTTTGGGTTTGGGAAATGCAGCCACACCTTTGGGATTGCAAGCAGCCAAAGGGCTTGCCACTTATAGCAAAGGAGGGCGAGCCACAGATTCTCTTTGTTTGTTTATCGTCTGTAACACGGCATCCATTCAGCTGATTCCCAGCACTGTGGCATCCTTACGGGCTGCTTGTGGCAGTGAAAATCCCTTTGAAATATTGCCAGCTGTTTGGATCACTTCCTTGGGGTCTGTGGCAGTGGGGATTTTGCTGTGTCGATTTTTCTCACGATGGGGGGTGGAGCGGGGATGACTTTTTTCACCATGCTTGTGCCTATGCTTTTGGCAGGGATAGCTGTGTATGCCACGGGGAAGGGAATTGATTTTTATGCTGCCTTTTTAAAAGGTGCCAAAGAGGGTTTAGAGGTGGTTTTTCGCATTTTACCTCCCTTGGTGGGCTTGTTGACAGTGATTTCCATGGTGAGAGCTTCGGGGGCTTTGGAAGTTTTCAGCTTCTTACCACTGCCCTCTCTGCTACCTTCAGAGCTTTTGCCTTTGATGTTGGTGCGTCCTTTGTCTGGTTCTGCAGCATTGGGGGTGGGGGCAGAATTGATGGAAGTATATGGGGTAGACTCCTTTTTGGGAAGGACGGCAGCTGTGATGTTGGGGTCTACGGAAACGACCTTTTATACCATTACCCTTTATTTTGGGGCTTGTGGTATCAGTAAAACACGTTATGCCATTCCTGTGGCACTTTGTGCTGATTTGACAGGCTTTCTTCTTGCCACTTGGTCGGTGAATTTATTTTTTGGCACATCATAAATAGCATCACAAAAACCTCCTCTGAAAAGAGGAGGTTTTTGTAAAATCAGGATATTTTTACTTTTACAGAATTCTTCTGCCACACACAAAGCCAGTGGTATAGTATGCGCTGTCCATATCACTGATGATGACACCAGTGGTAGAGGTAGAGGCATGAATGAATTGGTTGTTTCCGATGTAAAGACCCACATGGGTGATGGTAGAGCCACCTTTTGCAAAGAGTACCAAGTCACCAGGAAGCAGTTCGCTTCTGGAAACAGCTGTCCCGTTATACACTTGGTCACGAGAACTACGGTTCAAGGTGACACCGAAATTTTTGTAAACATATTGGGTAAAACCAGAGCAGTCGAAGCCACTGGGGGTGCTACCACCATAAACATAACGATAACCAAGGAATTGCATTGCATAATCAACTACAGCAGAGCCAGATTTGGCAGCTGCTTCACGAAGGACACTTGCTTCTTCAGCAGTGATGATATCAATATATTGAGCACTCACATAGCCTTCTTCGATTTGATACCATTCAGGATTGCTGTCATCTAAGACAACAAGAACAGTGCCAGCTGCAAAGATGGTGGAAACGCTATCTTCTGTGCTTGGACCTGTGCGAACATTCAAAGGACCGTCGTTAATCACGCCATAGACTGGGTCTTTGATAAGAGGAAGGCTACTGGTGTCAGCCACAGTGAGATATTCTCCAGAAGCAAAGCCTTCGTTGCCGTTATAGTTCACTTGATACCAACCACTTTCAGTGATTGCAAGGACTTCTACAGAAGCATTTGCAGGCATATTTGCCATAATGGCAGAGCTTGTGTTGGCTTCAGCACGTAGGCGGAGAGAGCTGTCAGCTGTGACGGTGCCTTCTGCAGCCAAAGCAGAAGTGGACAAAGCAAGAACGGCTGTCATAGTTATAGTAATCTGTTGTAAATATCGATTCATGAAATGGTAATTCCTCTCATTGGTAAAGTAAAATTGATGGTTCATTCTCTTTGGGGACAAGGCTTGTTAACCAGTGGCAAGGGCACGGTCTAGCCACACTGTGGCAACGTCTAATGCTTCAAAGAGATTTCCTTTTTCTGTTTTCTTCAGCACACGGTCACGACTTTTCACATTTGGGTCGGTGTGTTCTAAACGAACTGCTACTTTGTTTGCCACAGGCAAATCACCCACTGTATGGGTAGAAGCGACTTGTAACATAATGATATATTTTTCTGCCATTGTGCCGTAATAAATCAGATTATCTTTTCGGCGCAACAGATGTCCTTTGTAAGTTAATCCATCCTCAGTTTTAGTTTTTTCTGGCATAATTTCCTCCTTCTGCTGTCGAGTATACTTCTTTACAAAATTTTGTCATCTTCACAAAATTTATTGTAACCAAATTGTAACACATTGAAAAGTATGTTGTCAAGGTTTTTTGTAAAACTTTTTTCATATATTTTCTAACAGAGGAAAAAAGTGCGTCATTTCAGGACAATCTGAAAAATTTTCTGAGAAAAGACTGCCAGAGAAAAAAAGAAGAATTTTGATACTTTTTTGTCATTTTTCTTCTGGGGGAGCAGAAAAAAATTTACGAATCATCCCTTGTAATTTAGGTAGTACTGTGGTAAGATAAGTTGTACTGCAAAGGGAACACTGGTACGCTATCTAATATTTACAATTTAAATAGAGGGAGTAGAGCATCTTGCTATATCAGTCCTAAAGCAGAGGTTTTGGAAGAAACAAAAAAACATAGGCAAGCCTTGATGGTTTAAAAAAATCATTAGAAAGGGAACTTGCTTATCATTAAAAAGGAGAAATTTTTATGAGAATCATTTCTGTTGCAAATTATAACGCTGTCAGTTTTCATGTGGCAAGACTGATTGCAGCCCAAGTGATGGTAAAGCCAAATTCTGTTTTGGGACTTGCCACAGGTTCTAGCCCCATTGGTGCTTATCAGCAGTTGGTTGCTGATTGCAAGGACAATTTATTGGATTTTTCCAAGATTCGTTCGGTGAATTTAGATGAGTATGTGGGTCTCGACCCAAGCCATGACCAAAGTTATCGTTATTTCATGAATGAAAATCTCTTCAACCACATCAACATTGACAAGGAAAACACCTATACCCCAGATGGTCTTGCCAAAGATTTGGCAGTCTTTTGCGAAGAATACAGCCAACGCATTGTGGACATGGGTGGGATTGATTTGCAACTTTTGGGTGTGGGGAGCAATGGGCATATTGGCTTTAATGAACCCAGCGATAGTTTCACCTGTGGTACTCATGTGGCTCGCCTTGCTCCTAGTACTTTAGAGGACAACAAAAGATTTTTCGCCTCTATTGACGAAGTGCCGAAGGAAGCGATTTCTATGGGGATTCGTGAAATCATGCAAGCTCGCTCTGTGGTGCTGATTGCCAGCGGAAAAAACAAAGCACAAGCAGTGAGAGATGGATTTTTCGGGAAAATCACACCAGAATGTCCTGCTTCTATTTTGCAACTTCATCCTAATTTCACTTTGGTGGCAGATGCAGAAGCAATGAGTTTATGTAGAGATCTGTAAGACCTGTGTTATTTTGAAAAAGAAAACCACTCTGGTGTGAAACCAGAGTGGTTTTTTGATTTGTATTCAAGTTCTTAATGAAGGATTAAGCTCCAGTGGCAACTTCGACGCCAGAAGTACTGGTCCACTCAGCAAAGAGTTCATCAATGCGGGCTTTTGTATCTCCTGTGATGGAAGGAAGTTCATCGCCCCATGCTGCTTCTGCTTCTTCGAAGCCTTTTTCAATGTAAGACATCATTTCATCTGCTTTGTCAGCGTCGCCACCTGCCAAAGCATAAGCCATATCGAAAATACGGTTTGCTGTTTGCTCCACACCCCAATAGCCATCTTCGCTGACAGCTTCTTCTGCTTCGGCACGGTCAGTTTCAGAAATGCCTTCTGCAATTTCTCCGATGATATCAGAAATTTTTGTGTAAGAGGCGCTCATTTGTCCCTTGATCATTCCAGCTAATTTTTGTAGAAAAGCAGCAGCTTGTTCTTGTTGTTCTGCTTTCAAACGAGTGGCAGTGGCAAGGTCAATGCCTTTACTGGTTTCAGTCTCACTTTCAGTTTCTGTGGTGACTTCTTCCTCGTCTTGTTTTGCAAGTTCTGCTAAGATGTCAGCATCCACATCTGCTTCAGTGGTATCGTCTACTTCTTCAGACAGTTCTTCTGAGAGAGCAGCCAGAGCAGCTGTTGCTTCTGCGCTAGGGGTATAAGTATCAAAATTCTTTTGTGAAGGAGGGGGGGGAGGTGTGCGACCTTCTACTTTTTCCTCATCTTCTCGTTGAGATTTTTGTACGCCAGCCGTATTTGGGGCGTAATTTGGGCTAATGCCGTTAATTCCTTGTGTTGTCATTGTCATTGACTCCTTTCAGATTATATCATATTGTTTTTTGCCATAGGGCATCCTTGCCTCACTTGTTGCCTTGCACGTTCCTATAACTCCTTTATCGTCAGTTTATGCTAAAAGTTAAGAGGGAAGAGATTAGATATTGGAAAAATTTTTTTAGGAGTTTTTTTGCGTACAAAGGGCTTGTGGGATTGGTCTGAGCTAAAAAGTATCTTTCGTGAAATCTTCTCCTACAAAGACAGGTTGTCGTCCTGCTAAGGCACGAAGGAGGGTGGCATCGTCAGTGTGTTCTAAATGGCTCCCCACAGGAATACCATAAGCAAGACGTGTGATTTTCACAGGGAAGCTTTGGAGCAAGCGAGAGAGATACATAGAAGTGGCTTCTCCTTCGGTGTCAGGGTTTGTTGCCATAATCACTTCGCTGATTTCTTCTTGGTCCACTCGTGTGAGTAATTCTTTGATTTTCAGCTGATCAGGACCGATTCGCTGCATGGGAGAGATGACCCCGTGGAGGACGTGATAGACTCCTGTATACTCGTGGCTTCGCTCTAGTGCCATCACATCTTTGGGGTCAGCGACGACACAAATCATGGTCTTGTCCCGTTTGTCACTGGCACAGACTGGACAAAGCCCCTCGCCTTGGCTAAGATTTTGGCAAGAGGGACAGCATTTGATTTCACTTTTAGCTTGTACCAAGGCATTGGCAAAACCCTGAATTTTTTCACTAGGCTGAGACAAAATGTGAAAAGCAAGTCTTTGGGCTGATTTTCGACCAACGCCAGGCAAAGAGGCGAAGTGTTCCACTAAAATTTCTAGGGCTGGGGGAAATTCTTGTTTTGCCATTGTTTTTCCTCACTTGAACCTCTCAACACACATAGATGTTCAGAGGAGGTATTTTTGTTTAAAGGGGACCTCTAAAAACTCTTGGGGGACAAGAGTACAAATTTTTTTGTTCTTAGATTGTTCTGAAAAAGTTCTTAATCCTTGGTGGATTCAGAACTTTTTCAGGGCAAAAATTAGGGCGAAGGAATTGTTTTATTGTTGTTTAGGGGTTTTTAGAGGTTCCCTAAAGGTAGCTATCATAGAAGAAAGTGAATTATCCCGTGGACTGACGTGGATTACCTTAACAATTACGCAATTCTTCCACGGCAGTATTGGGGTGAGAGGCACCAAAGACAGCAGAGCCAGCCACCAAAATTTCAGCCCCAGCTTCTTTCACCAAAGGTGCTGTTTCTAAATTGATGCCACCATCTACTTGAATGACACAATTTGGGTTATGCTTCATACAAAGGGCTTTGATGTCTCGAATGGTTTCCAGTTGTTCCATCATAAAGGATTGACCACCAAAGCCAGGCTCCACAGTCATGACCAAAATCATGTCCATGGATTTGATAAAGGGGAGGACAGCGCTTGCTTTGGTGATGGGGCGAAGGGCAAGCCCTTTTTTCACACCATAGTCGTCCATGATGGAAAAAGCCTCTTCCAAGCCCTCGTTTGAGTCAGATTCTACATGGACAGTGATGCGGTCGGGTTGTGCTTTGCAAAAATCACGGAGCAAAATCCGTGGTTTGGTGATCATCAAATGTGCGTCAAGGCGAATGTCAGTGGCTGCTTTCAGGGACTGGAGGACAGGAACCCCGATGGTCAGGTTGGGGACAAAGTGTCCATCCATCACATCCACGTGGAGAAAGTCAGTTTGGGGAATTTTTTGAATATCCCCAATTAAATGGGCAAAGTTTGCAGCAAGTAAAGATGCAGATATTTCAATCATGTATTTTCTCCTTTAATTTATCGCACGGGTGGATACTTCACGGGCATCATAGCCTTTTTTCTGTAGAGCGTACAGGATTTCGTCTTTGTGCTCGTGACCGAAGGCTTCCACAGAAACGGTGAGTTCTACCCCTTGTTGTCGATTGATGTGGCTGAATTGGTTATGCTCTAGCTTTACCACATTGGCTGAAAGTTGCGCCAGAATTTCTGCCACACGCAAAAGCTCTCCGGGGCGATCTGGCAAATGGACCGAGAAAGTAAACAGTCTACCACGGCTGATGAGACCATGACTGACCAGAGAAGCCATGGTCAGCACGTCCATATTCCCACCAGATAGGACAGAAACAACATTTTGGTCTTTGCATTTCAGGTGATTCAGGGCAGCCACAGTGAGAAGCCCTGCATTTTCCACCAACATTTTGTGTTTTTCCAGCATATCCAAAAAGGAATGAACCAACTCTTCGTCATAGATTGTGATGATTTCGTCCAGATTTTCTTGGACATAGGGGAATACTTTGTCCCCTACTTTTTTCACAGCAACCCCATCTGCAATGGTGGTGGCAGAGTCCAGCTCTGTAACAGCCCCAGCTTTCAGACTGGCATCCATAGAAGCTGCCCCTGTGGGTTCTACGCCGATGATTTTCACCGAGGGTTTCAGTTGTTTGGCAAGGGTAGCAACCCCAGCGCAAAGTCCTCCTCCACCGATAGGCACCAAGATGATGTCCACATCAGGAAGGTCTTGAAAGATTTCATAGGCAATGGTCCCTTGCCCTGTGGCAACATCTAAATCATTAAAAGGGTGGACATAGGTCAGACCCTCGTCTTGTGACAGTTTTTGTGCCATGTCAGCTGCTTCGTCAAAAACAGCACCATGTAAGATGACTTTTGCCCCCAGTTCTTTGGTGTTATTCACCTTGACCAAGGGGGTTGCTGTGGGCATGACAATGGTGGCAGGCACCCCAATTTTTTGGGCGGCATAAGCAACCCCTTGGGCATGATTTCCCGCAGAGGCTGTGACTAAGCCACGTTGTTTTTGCTCTGGGGTGAGGGTGCTGATTTTATAGTAAGCCCCCCTTATTTTATAAGCCCCTGTCACCTGTAGGTTTTCAGGCTTGAAATAGACATGATTTCTAGAACTTTTTGAAAAAGCAGGGGAATATACCAGATTGGTTGGATAAATAATATTTTTGATGATTTCTCTGGCTTCTTTAAATTGAGTGATAGTCATGATCTGTTCTCCTTCGAATTTTTCATTCCATCTATTGTACCATATTTTCTGTAAATAACAAGAGGGGCATGGCATTTTTTTAAGGACAAGCTTAAAAAAATTTCAGTGGCAAAGAGGAGAAAATATTTCTTCTCTTAACGCTGCTGTCTCATTGCCATACACTAAAATTCACCAAAGAAAACAGCAGAAAAAGAGCCAGCAGAAAAGATTTCCAGTGAAAATTTGTAATAAAAAAAAGAGGAATCCAGTGGATTTGATTACAGATTGTTGAATAAGGGAAATTTTGTCAGTGGTTTTTTCGGTCATTTTTGTGTAAATTGCCTAGAAACAGGGGGAGGTTTTTAGTACAAATACCTTTTTTTGCGTTTTAGACGAGTATTTGAAAAAAATATGTTGAAATGCTCACAAAAAAGAGATATAATAGTCACGAAAGAGGTGAGGGAAAAGTGGTTAATATCGTTTTACTAGAGCCCCAGATTCCTGGGAATACAGGTAATATAGGTCGCACTTGTGTGGCAACAAACAGCCCCCTACATCTCATCAAACCCTTGGGTTTTGATCTAAGCGAAAAAGCAGTACGGCGTTCTGGACTGGATTACTGGCACAGATTGGATTTGAAAGTTTATGAAAACTTAGAGGATTTTTTTGAAAAAAATCCCCCTGACAATCTGTGGCTTTTGACCACAAAGGCAGAACAGTGTCACAGCGATGTTTCCTATGGCGAGAATCCTTTTCTCATTTTCGGACGAGAAGACGCAGGCTTGCCAGAAGAGTTTCGACGTGCCTATCCTGAGCGTTGTATTCGGATTCCCATGCAGGGAACAGAGAGAAGTCTGAACTTGTCCAATGCTGCCTCTATTGTTTGTTACGAGGCGTTGCGACAACAAGACTATCCTTTTTTGCCAAAGAAAAAGAACAAAACCTTACAAATCAGCGTAGAAATCACAAAACCCATAAAATTCTCTGCACATATTCGTTGTGCAAATCAGAAAGGAACGAAAAGTTTATGAATTACAAGAAAAAATCAGTCAAAGATGTGGATGTCAAAGGAAAGAAAGTTCTTCTTCGTTGTGACTTCAATGTGCCCCAAGACAAAGAAACAGGTGCGATTACAGATGACAAACGTATCCGTGCAGCACTACCTACCATTGAGTATTTACTAGAGCAAGGAGCTACTGTCATCGCTTGTTCTCACCTTGGGAAACCAAAGGGCGAATGGAAACCTGCTTTGTCTCTTGCCCCTGTGGCAGAGCGTTTGTCTTCTTTGCTTGGGAAACCAGTTGCCTTTTGTAAAGACATCATTGGTGAAGATGCAACCAACAAAGTAGCAGAAGCAAAAGCAGGAGAAATTGTACTCCTTGAAAATCTTCGTTACGACAATGGGGAAACCAAAAACGACCCTGCTTTCGCAAAGGCTCTTGCCTCTTTTGCAGATCTCTATGTCTCTGACGCTTTTGGAACTGTTCACCGTGCCCATGCTTCCACAGAAGGGGTCAGCAAATTCCTTCCTGCTGTTTCTGGTTTCCTGATTGCAAAAGAACTAGAAATTATGGGTGGAGCCATTGCAGCACCTAAAAAACCTTTGGTGGCTATTTTGGGTGGGGCAAAAGTCTCTGACAAAATTGCTGTCATTGAAAACTTGCTGAACATTGCTGATACCATCATCATTGGTGGAGGAATGGCATATACTTTCAAAAAAGCCCAAGGCTTTACCATTGGTACTTCCCTTTGTGAAGATGACCGTGTGGATTATGCCAAGGATATGTTGGTCAAAGCAAAGGAAAAAGGCGTGAACCTTTTGATTCCTTGCGATGCCATCTGTGGGGACAGCTTTTCCAAAGACGCAACTCCTGTGAAAGCTGGAGATGATATTCCTGATGGTTTGATGGGTCTTGATGTGGGCGAAAAAACCATTGCAGAATTCACCAAAGCAATCGAATCTGCTGGCACAGTCTTGTGGAATGGTCCTATGGGCGTGTTTGAATTCCCTAACTTTGCTACTGGTACCAAAGCCATTGGGGATGCGCTAGCCAAATGTAATGCCATTACCATTGTGGGTGGTGGTGATACCGCAGCTGCAGCAGAACAATTTGGCGTAGCAGAAAAAATGAGCCACGTTTCTACTGGTGGTGGTGCTTCTTTGGAACTGCTAGAAGGTAAAGTGTTGCCTGGGGTTGCTTGCCTACAAGACGCATAAAAAAATCAATCTTTTTCCTTGGGTTCAGGTGATTTCTGGGCTCAAGGAAATGAAATAAACCGTGAAAAACGGTCCATACGAAAGGAAAATTAACATGAATCGTCGTTATAGAAAAACAATTATCGCAGGGAACTGGAAAATGAACAACACCCTGTCCCAAAGCAAGGCTTATGCAGAAGAGCTGAAACAAATCATTCCAAAAGGAAAATGGTGCAATGTTGTTTTGTGCGTACCTGCTGTGAACATTCCAGCTGCTGTGCGTATGTTCAAAGAATGTGGCATTGCCATTGGTGCACAAAACTGTCACTATGAGAGTTCTGGCGCTTATACTGGAGAAATCACAGCAGAAATGCTGAAAGAACAAGGGGCAAAATATGTGATCATTGGTCACAGTGAACGCCGTGAATACTACAATGAAACTGACTTCACAGTGAACAAAAAAGTCCATGCAGCAATCAATGCTGGTTTGATTCCTATCCTTTGCGTGGGAGAAAGCTTAGAGCATCGTAAACTAGATGTGACTATGGATTTGATTCAATATCAAGTGAGAACTGCATTATCTGGCGTGCCTGCTGAAAAAATGCGTCATGTGGTCATTGCATATGAACCACTTTGGGCAATCGGCACAGGGGAAACTGCGACTTCCGAGCAAGCAGCAGAGGTTTGCGAAGCAATCCGTGCCATTATCCGTAAAGACTATGGTGCACACGTGGCTCGTTCTGTCACTGTTCAATATGGTGGTTCTATGAACCCAAAAAATGCAGAAGAATTGTTGGCACAAGCAGATGTAGACGGTGGTCTGATCGGTGGGGCTGCGCTGAAGCCTGCTGACTTTGTGGCAATCATCAATGCAGCAAACCAAGAATAATCAATTAAAATGTATGAACTAAGGGTTCAAAAGGAATAATAATATGAAATTTAATAAATTTTTATCCACAGCACTTGCTCTAAGCCTTGTGGCTGCGACTCCTGTTTTTGCAGAGGAATTGACAGAGGACAGCGTTCTTTTGGATAGCACTGCAAGCACTGAAGAATTTTCTGATGCGAACCTAGACGAGCAAGTATACCAATCTCCTGACATGGGTGTTGGTGGCGAAGATATGCCCACAGTCGAGGAAGAAGTGAAAGAAGAAGTCTCCACAGAAGTTCCTTCTTCTGCTTTCCCTGACGTTGTGGGTGAATGGTATGAAGTCTTTGTAGAAAAAGTGGTTGCAAAGGGTTATTTCACAGGTTATAGTGAAACCAACACCACTTTCCGTCCTGGGGACAACATGAGCCGTGCAGAGTTTGCTGTGAATATGCTGAATCTACGTGATGCCCAAGTGGCACCATGGGAAGCCGGACAAGCATATTGGTACGAAAATTACTTTATCGCTGGGCAAGAAATGGGTATTTTACCTTCTAGTTTCACCTTAGAAAACATGGGTGAAGACATCACTCGTGAAGAAGTGGCTTGTTTCATGATCCAAGCTTTGGGTCAAGGTAATTTCGCAGCAGTGGATGGCAATGTTGCTGATATTGCTGATTATGCTGATATCAATTCTGAATACGCAGATTTTGTGACCCAAGCATTTGAAGCTAAATTGCTGACTGGGGATTCCAGTGGATTCCGTCCAAAAGACACCATGACACGTTATGAAGTGGCAATTGCTGTGGGGAACGCTGATAGTTATTATTTCAGCGCTGAGGAAGAAGTACCAGAAGAAGTTGCACCTTTGGTGGGGAACGAACTTTCTGAGTCTTATAAAGCAATCTTAGACTCTCTCCGTAACCCTGAATCCCTTGCAATCCCTACTGTGGTCTCTGATGAAGATGATATGTGGGAGTTTGTATTCACTCCTACATGGAATCTGACTTCTGATCAACTAGAGGGCTATGCCATTGTTTGCCCAACCATCAGTGCGACGCCTTATTGTGTGGCTGTGATGAAGCCTGCAGAGGGTGAATTGGATGCCGTTTTGGCTGGTGTTGACACAATGATTGCTTCTTGGTCAGAGCCAGTGGGTGGCATGATGCCTTATCCTGGTCTTGTTGCCGCTGCAGAAACAGCTATTGTTGAAACCATTGCTGATGATATCGTGATTTTTGTCATGATTGATGAAGGTGGTCAAGAATTGGCTGATGCTTTGCAAGAAGCATTGACACTGGGTTAATTAGAAAAAAATATACTCCTCATGACGGGGAAAAACTAAGAATAAAAGAGGTTTTTTATGAAAACACCTACAACTTTAATCATTTTAGACGGATACGGCAGTGAAGACCCAAGCAAAGGCAATGCCATTGCCAACACTGACACGCCTAATTTAGACAAGATTTTCGCAGGTCCTCACAGTCTCCTTGCCACTTCTGGTTTAGAAGTGGGCTTGCCAGAAGGGCAAATGGGTAACAGTGAAGTGGGACACACTAACATTGGTGCTGGACGTATTGTGTATCAAGACTTGCCTAAAATTACAAAAGACATCGAATCAGGTGCTTTTTTTGAAAAAGAAGCATTAAAAGAAGTGATGTCACATTGTCGTGAATGGGGTTCTGCCTTGCACCTTTATGGACTGATGTCTGATGGGGGCGTTCACAGTCATACCTCTCACCTTCGTGGGATTTTGGACATGGCGAAAAAACAAGGTCTGAGCAAGGTTTATGTCCACTGCTTCTTGGATGGACGTGACGTGCCACCTTCCTCTGGGATTGATTATGTCAAGGCAATTTCTGACTACTGTAAAGAGAATGGAGTCGGGGAGATCGGGACTGTCATGGGTCGCTTCTTTGCCATGGACAGAGATAAACGTTGGGACCGTGTGGAACGTGCTTATAACACCTTGGTCTTTGGTGAAGGCCCTGTGGAAGAAGATCCTGTGGCTGCCATTCAAAAATCCTATGACAACGATGTGACAGATGAATTTATGGAGCCATTTGTTGTGACAAAGGGTTCTAACATCAAAGAAAAAGATGGTATCATCTGCTTTAACTATCGCCCTGACCGTGCCAGAGAAATCACCCGTGCTTTTGTGGACGAGAGCTTTGACGGCTTTGAGCGTAGAAACGGCTTTTTCCCTGTGTGCTATGTCTGTATGACAGAGTATGATGCTACTATGCCAAATGTTTTGGTATGTTATGGCAGAGAAAAGTTGGATAACATTTTCGGGGAGTATATCTCTTCTTTGGGCTTGACCCAACTGCGTATTGCAGAAACAGAGAAATATGCCCATGTCACTTTCTTCTTCAACGGTGGTGTGGAAGCTGAATTCCCAGGAGAGGATCGGGTTTTGATTCCTTCTCCTAAAGTGACCACTTATGACGAAAAGCCAGAGATGTCTGCTTATGAAGTGACAGAAGAAGTGGTAAAACGCATGGAAAGTGGAAATTATGACGTGATTATCCTGAACTTTGCCAACTGCGACATGGTTGGTCATACAGGAAATTACGACGCAGCCTGTAAGGCAGTTTCCACTATGGACAACTGTGTCAATCGTGTGGTAGAAGCTTCTCAACGAATGGGTGGTGTGTGTTTGATCACTGCTGACCATGGTAACTGTGAAAAGATGTACGAGCCAGATGGTTCTCCTTTCACAGCCCATACAACCAATCGAGTGCCTTTTGCCATTACTGGTGCAAAGGTGGAGTTGCGTGATGGGGTTCTTGCTGATTTAGCACCCACCATGCTTGATTTGATGGGACTAGAGCAACCAAAGGAAATGACAGGAACCACTTTGATTGTGAAATAATAAAAAAGGAGCTGTGCCATAAGGCATAGCTCCTTTTGCATTGTGTTAATCTGATTAGGGCGACATCTCTTTTGGAAATTTGAAAAGGAGATTGAAAGGAAAGCTTTCAATCAAAAAGATTAAGCCTTGTGGCTTAATCTTTTTTCAAGTTGCTATATTGACTTATCCAATATTCCGTAGGGCAGTTTTTTGTTGAAACACCAAAAGGCTGATGCCCACAAGCCCCATGATATCAGTGTAAGTTTCAGGATAAATCATCAGCAAGCCAGACAGCACAGCAGTCAGGCGAAGACCTGTGGACAGGTGGGTGAAGAGATAGCCCATTGTCCCTGCAGCGATAGCAAACATACCAGCAGAGGCTGTGAAAAGTAATAAAACGATTTCAAATATACTGGTATTGATGAGAAGCAAGGCAGGGTATAAGACAAAGAGAAAAGGAATCAAATATGCAGCCAGAGAGAGATAGCTTGCAGCGAGGGCTGTTTTCAGATATTCTCCTTTTGCCATGGCAGCAGCAGCGTAAGAAGCCATGGAGACAGGGGGTGTAATGTCAGAGACAATGGCGAAATAAAAAACAAAGATATTGGCAACCACCACGTCTACCCCCATACCAATGACTAAAATGGGGACTCCTATGGTCGCCATAATGACATAATTGACGATTGTGGGAATCATCGTACCTAGTAAAAGAGAGAACAGCATAGTCATCAGCAGTGCTACAAAAAGTTCCCCATGGGAAACAGAAATCACAGCAGAGATGAGATACTGTCCCAAGCCAGTGGTGACCACTATCCCAGAGATGACACCTGCCATACCACAGGCAGCAGCCACAGGCAGAATGGAACGGCTAGAGGATTCCAAGGCTTTTAGCACTTTGGCAAAGGTCAGAGGGTCTTCTTTGTCCAATAATCCAAGGAGGAGACAAAGTAAGCTGGCATAAATGGTTGCATCTGCCACAGGGAAGTTCACGACTAAGAGATACATCAATAAAATCAGTGGAATGGTGAGATAGAGTTTTGGTAAAAGCTCTTGGATGGTGGGGAGATTTTTTTTCGGCAAGCCACGAAGCTCTAGTTTTTTTGCTTTGAAATGTACCATAAAGTATACGCCTAAGAAATATAAAAAAGCTGGCACCATGGCTCTTGCAACCAAGACCCCATAGGGGATGTCGTAAAATTCTACGATGAGAAATGCGGCAGAACCCATAATGGGGGGCATCAGTTGTCCTCCCACCGAAGCTGCAGCCACGACGCCACCGGCAAAGGAGCGGGGATAGCGATATTGTAACATCAAAGGCACAAGGGTTTTCCCTGTGGTGACAGTATTGCCCACAGAACTACCAGAAACCATGCCACAAAAAGCAGAGGAAATGACAGCAACTTTCCCAGGACCACCCACTGTGGCACCGGCAATGGCTTTTGCCCAAGAGATAAGATATTGTGGCAGACCTATGCACTCTAAAAAAGAGCCAAAAATGATGAACATCACCACATAAGAGGCGCACACTTTTGCTGGTGCACCTAAAATGCCAATATCACTTTGGAAAAGATCATAAAAAATCCTTGTCATGGGGCGATCAATGGTCAAGGTATAAAGAAAAAGGAGAGAGACACACCAAAGGGTAGAGGGTCCCACCACCCGACGACAAGCTTCTGCCAGTACTAAAATGCCAATGAAAGCATAAAGTGATTGGGTGTCCCATTGTAAATTTAACAGACTACTTTGATAGTTCAGAGATTCTAAGTCTGAAACATATTGGTGCAGACAGATAATTCCAGAAAAAGCCAAAATGACATCATATAAAGGGATATAATTTTCCCGTTTACTGGTTCCCTTTTTCAAAGGGTAAAGCATAAAAATCAGTAAGATGACATAGGAAAGAAAGTAACAATGTGCTTTCATGGGGGACAGGGTAGAGACTGTGTTGAGATAAATCATGAAAAACACAAATAATAGGAGCAGAAAAGAAATTAGTTTTTGGGGAATTCCTGAAAAATTTCGACGAAATGTTTGAGAATTATAGCTATATCTCAAGTCATCATGGTGAAACTCAGGAGAAAATTGTATGTGAGCAAGAAATTTTTCTTTTAGCCATTTCCACATCGTTGCTCCTCCTCTCCATTCTTTTCTTCATCATAGCATAAGTGGTGTTTTTTGTCAAATCCTTTCGAAAGGCTCCTTGTTGCATTTTGTTAAATTTGTCAAAAATAAGTTTTTTTTAGGAGGAAAAAACTCTTATTTGTCAGATAGTAAAAGTACAAATTATATGCTATAATTTGTATTAAATAATAATATCATGTACTCTTGGTATATGAAAGAAAAATAGGTGATTTTACGCATATTCTCGCACATATGAAAGGAGAGTTGCCATGAGAATAGGAGAAATTTTAGAGGGCATCAGTGTTTCCACTGGTGTTGGCATCGGCGAAATCCATGTGATAAATAGCATGAAATTGGAGATTTCCCAAAGCAAGTTCAGCACTTTTCAGGAAGAAGTGAAGCGATTGGCAAAGGGAATCGACATCTTCTGCAATCAAACTTACGGAATGTTTCAAAAAATAAGAGACCTTTTGGGACAAGAGGATGCTTTAATCCTAGGTGGACAAATTTTCATGGCACGGGATTTAGAGTTTGTAGAAGAGCTTCATGAAGAAATTCGGCAAAATAACACAGCAGAGGAAGCTGTATTTTCTGTTTTTGAAAAATACCTTTCCTACTTTCGAACCATGGAAGATGAGTTGATGTCACAACGTGGGGAAGATTTGTTGGATATGCGAGATACCATAATAGAAATTTTACAGGGTCAGCAACAAAATATTTCTTTCCCAAAGGAAAAAGCTGTGGTTTTGTGCGTGACTGAGTTGACTCCCTCTCTTATGAGTATGGTAAGTGAAGAAAAAATAGCAGGCATTTTATGTGAAAAGGGTGGTCTCACCAGCCACTGTGCGATTTTAGCCAGAGCCACAGGGATTCCCGCCATTTTTTCCGTGGATTGTCTTTTCGATCATGTGGCACAAGGGGATCTTTTTGTGGTAGATGGGAGCGCAGGACGTGCCATTCGCAATCCACAGCCCACTGTGCTAGAGAAATATCATGAGAAAAGCAAGCATTTTAACAAAGAACGTGGGGAATTGGAAAGTTTTCGTCGTTTGGGAACGCAAACGGCAAAGGGGGAAAAACTCTCCCTCCTTGCTAATATTGGTGATTTTGGACAGATTTATACAGCATTAGACTTAGGGGCTGATGGTGTGGGGCTGTTCCGAACAGAATATCTTTTCATGGATTCTCAACACTTACCCACAGAAGAACAACAATTCCGAGTATACAGTCGCATGGGGAAGATGATGGCGCCCAAGCCTGTTTCCATTCGTACTTTGGACATTGGTGGGGACAAGGTGGCGCCTTGTATTCCTCTGGAGCCAGAGGAAAATCCCTTTCTGGGACAGCGAGCTCTTCGACTGTGTCTCAGTCGTCTTGATATTTTCCAAACACAAATTCGAGCCATTTTACGTGCCAGTGCAGTTTGTCCTAATATTACCTTACTCTTGCCCTTTGTGATTGAGATGGATGAATTGCAAGCAGTGGCAGAGTTTGTACGAGATTGCCGTGGGAAATTAAAAGAAGAGGGCGTTCCTGTGGCAGATGATGTGCCATTGGGTGTGGTGATCGAAACCCCTTCTGCAGCAGTTTTGGTGGATTTGATTTGTGATTATGTGGATTACATCTCCATTGGAACCAACGATTTGACCCAATACCTCACAGTGGCAGATCGGGGCAATTTGAGAGTGGCAGAACACTATAACCCCTTTAATCTAAGTGTTCTTCGTACTTTGAAAAATGTCATCTCTTGTTGCAATGAAAAAAAAGTTCCCATTACTCTTTGTGGAGAGGTGGTGGCAGATCCAAGAATGGTGCCACTGCTCTTAGGATTTGGGAATGTGAATTTCTCTGTCTCTCCTTCAGAAATATTGTCACTTAGACGTGAATTATCATTTTGGACACCAGAAGAAGCAAAGGCAATCACAGAGATTGTGATGAAGCTACGCACCTCTAGCGAGATAGAAGCGTATCTGAATGAAGCCATTTTAGATAAGGAAGAAAGAATCCGACTTTTCAGAGAAAAGGTAGAACAGGTAGCCACAAGATAAGAACCTTTGAGAAGGTAAAGTATTGTAACCAGATGACCCACTTTATGGGTTGTCTGGTTACTTTTTTGAATAACAGTAGAAAAAAGTTTCCCCTTGTAGAATTTACAAGGGGAAACTTTTATTTGAGAGAGAAATTATTATACTTCTCTGTGGAGACCCATTCTATGCTCATTTTCAGTTAGTTTGAATTCACTCACCAAACTATTCAGGTTTTTCACCTGTGCATTCAGTTGTTCCGAGGTAGAAGCAGTTTCTTCCGAGGTCGCAGTATTGCTTTGTACCACAGCAGAAATTTGATCCATACCCATGGCGATGGTGTCCAAACTTCCGTTTTGCTCTTCCAAACTAGAAGCGATTTTGGTAATCAGCTCAATGACTTCAGACACGTTTTCACGCATGGTGCCAAAGCTTTCGTTTGTGTGACTGGCTAGTTTTGCACCAGTTGCCACCACTTCCAAGCAGTGTTCAATAAGGTGAGAGGTTTCTTTCACAGCAGTAGCAGATTTTTGGGCAAGGTTTCTCACCTCGTCAGCCACCACAGCAAAGCCTTTACCAGATTCCCCTGCTCTGGCAGCTTCTACAGCGGCATTTAATGCAAGAATATTGGTTTGAGAGGAGATATCATTGATGGTTTTCACAATGTTATGGACAGCAGCAGTGGAATCTTCGATATCGGACATGGCTGCCATCAATTCGTTCATTTCACCTGTACTTTGGTTTACGGTTTCTGCTGCACTTTTGCCTAAATCATTGGCAGTTCTTGCGTTCTCCACGCTTTCGTGCATGGCTTCGGTCATGAGGGTCATGGTGGTGGTCAACTCATCTACAGAGGCAGCTTGTTCTGTGGAGCCATCTGCCAGAAGCTGAGAACCCACGGTAAATTGCTCGGAAGCTGTTTCCACTTGATTGGAGGTGAGATTGATTTCAGAGAAGGTACTACGAACACCTGTAATCAATTCGCCCAAAGAGTGCTCGATGCTTTTGAATTCTCCAGGGAATGTCATAGAAGGGTAGACAGTATAGTTCTTTTTCCCCAACTCGTTCACGTTATCATCAATTTCTTTGATCATGCGAGAGAGCTCTTTCACAGAGGTGTCCAAGGCAGTGGTCAGGTGATAGATTTCTGTTACAGAGGTGTTTTTGTCGAAAGTCAAGGCTAAATCACCAGTAGAAAGCTTGATTGTTTCTTGTGAAATCAAATGGAGAGGGACAGCGATTTTATTTTTGATATAGAAAATTGTGGTAATACAAATGAAAACAACAGAGAAAGCGCAAACTAGATTTGTAATCATGGCAACGTTGATTTCTTTTTCTAGTAAGTCGTCAAGTTCTACCAAATATTCTTGGAGTGCTGCTTCACGAATTGCGATTTGTTCCACAATGAGCAAGAGATCTGCTTCAATCTCGTTCATGAAAATATCAGCGGCTTCGTGTTGTCCTGCCATGCCCAAAGCGACAATAATCACACCATTTTCATGGATACGATTATGGGCAGGTTCTACCACTGACATAAAATCAGCGTAATATTCATTGACTAAATCCCCATACAAAAATTGCCCAAGGGTACAGCTGGTTGGGTCATTAGAACCTGTGAAGACAGTGCCCACAGTAAAGGATTCTAACAGATTTTTTACCCATTCTTGGTGTGCTGCCAAGGATTTGTTCAATCCATCTATTTGCAGATTGATACGTTCGGTTTCGTTTTTTGTGCTACGGACAGAATTGATGTTATTCACAGAAGAAATCATCAAAACCAAAAGTAAAACAAAAATGATTGAAAAACGGATGAGAACTGCTTTGCGAATGCCTGTAAGTTTGTGATTCATAAGTAACCAACTTTCTTTTGGAAATCCAAATTGTGCTATTTTCATTTGTAAAGAGCCCAGTGTAGGGGAAAAATCTCTTTGTTTGTTGCATAAGAGAGTGAGCCCTTTTCGTGGCACATTAAAACGTATTTTCTGGCACAAGAAAATGTATATAATATGTCACAATGAAACATTATTACTATTATAAACTGTTTTTTTTGAATTGTAAAGACTTTTTTGTAAAAAAATATATTTTTTTTGGATTTGCTTTTTGTGGCAAAATCTGTTATACTATTCAAGAATGATAACAGAATGACAAGGCAAAAGGAGAAGGACAATGAAGCAACAATATGCAGACTTTCACTTTCATACAGATTTTAGTCCAGATAGTACAGCGCCAATGGAAGCACAAATTTTAGCAGCACAAAAAAGAGGGGTTCAGTTTCTTTGTCCCACAGACCACTGGGATTTGGTAGACGAAGAAAATCCAAAATTAAAGCCACCTCTCTCTTTATGGCAATCTCACCTGTGGGGTTTAAAGGAAAAATACCAAGAGACCCAAGATTTCTCTCTCTTTTTTGGGGTGGAGATTGGGGAGGGATATGTCCGACCTGATTTAGTACAGGCTGCCATTGATGGTTTGCCACTGGATTTTATTTTGGCTTCTGTTCATGCGGTGAAGTCAACGGATTTTGCCCAAGGGATTGGAATTTTTTATGCTTTGCAAGGAGAGACCAGTCACCAAGCTTTTCTTCAGTTTTTTCAGGAGTATTTTGCTGCTTTACTGCGTCAAAGTCAGGAAACTTTTTATGACAGCTTTGGGCATATCAACTATCCCTTCCGCTATCTGCCCCCTGACTCTCTCATTAAAATAGAAAATTATGAAGAGGAAATTCGGGCTGTCTTGGAAAATCTCCTTAAAAATGACAAAGTGTTTGAAGTAAACACCACCCGAGGTCAAACAGTGACAGACTGGATTCCCATTTTAAAATGGTATCAAGACCTTGGTGGGAAATATGTAACCATCGGTTCGGATGCCCATCAAACGAAAGATATGAGTACAGGGATTGTGGAGGCAGTTGCCTTATTGAAATCCTTGGGCTTTTCTTCTTACGTTTATTATGAGAAGAGACAACGAAAAGAAATCCCTATTTTATAATAACAATTTGAAAAAACAGGATAAAAACCACCTGAAATCCCTTTTGAGGATTCAGGTGGTTTTTAACATTTGTTGCCTTAGTCTTTTTTCTTTTTATCTGTCAATAAAGAAAACCAAGGTGTTTTCTCGTGGCGAGGAGGAGGTACAGGCATCATGCTAGCATCAAAAATCAGTTCTACTTCGTGATTGGGGGGAGGGGTCATACAACTGACAACGACCATGGCAAGGAGTCCTGTTAAAAAGGCAGGTAACAGTTCGTATATGGCAAAGACGCCTCCCAGAGGAGCGATTTGGTATTTCCACAAAAAGACCATTGCACCACCACAAAGCATACCAGCTATGGCACCTTCTTTGTTGCCACGTCGCCAGAAAAGAGATAAGAGCATAACAGGGCCAAAACTGGCACCAAAACCAGCCCAAGCGAAGGATACAATCCCAAAGACAGAGCTGTTGGGGTCAGCGGCTAGGAACATGGCAATGATGGAAATAATCACAATAGAGATTCTTGCCACAAGCAAGCCCATCTCTGCACTGAGATTTTTGCCCCAATATTCCGAGATGAGATTTTGTGATACAGAGGAGGAAGCCACCAAAAGTTGAGAATCTGCTGTGGACATGGTGGCAGCTAGAATTCCCGCTAAAATCAGCCCCCCGATGATGGCATATTGGGCATTATACTCTGCCAAAAGCCCAGCAAGTTGGATGATGATGGTTTCGGAATCTTCCAGATTGTCCATATAAGCCAAATGGGTCATGACACGACCAGCAATCCCAATGAAAATGGCAAGAATCATGGAGATGACAACCCAAATCACAGCCACATGACGTGCAATGGGCAGTTTTCTTTCATCTTCGATTGCCATAAAGCGTAGGAGAATATGGGGCATTCCAAAGTACCCCAAGCCCCAAGCTAAGGTAGAGATGACAGAAAGCATGGTATAAGGATTCCCTGTGCCGATGATTTCTTCTACCACTGGACCTGTTTCGTGGCTTTGGAACAAAGAGAAAAAACCATCATAAGAAGCGATGGTATCGAAGATATTACCCATACCACCCACTGTGGTGACAACATAGCTCAAGACAAAGAAGAGGGCAAAGGACATCACAATGCTTTGAATCATATCAGTGAAGGAAACAGCCATAAACCCACCAGAGACAGTATAAACCAAGATAATCAAGGCAGAAAAGAGCATGGCTGTGGTATAGTCAATGTCAAAAATGGTGGAAAATAATTTCCCACAGGCTGCAAATGCCGAGGCAGTGTATGGGATGAAAAAAACAATGATAATCAGTGCAGACAGTCCACTGAGTTGATGTTTGTGGTCAGCATAGCGCTGAGAGAAAAAAGCCGGAATGGTTATGGCATTCAGTGTGTGAGAAAAGCGACGCAGACGGAGGGCGACGATTTTCCAGTTTAAATAGGTACCAATCCCCAGCCCCAAGGCTGTCCAAAAGGGATCAGCAAGGCCAGAGACATACGCCACCCCAGGGAGTCCCATGAGAAGCCAAGAGGACATATCCGAAGCTTCTGCACTCATGGCTGTGACAAAAGGACCTAGGCTTCGCCCTCCCAAATAAAATTCGTTGGCGGAACGGTTTCGCTTGGAAAAGAAGTAGCCGATGGACAAGACCACTCCTAGATAGGCGAAAATGGTGATCGAAATCAGAGTTTGAGTCATAAAAAGCTCCTTTTATACGTTGAATCGGAACAGGATAATGTCACCATCTTCCACCACATACTCTTTGCCTTCTGAGCGAACCTGACCCTTTTCTTTGGCAGCAGCCATAGAGCCAGAGGAAATCAAATCATTGAAGGAAATCACTTCTGCACGGATAAAGCCACGTTCGAAGTCTGTGTGGATTTTCCCAGCTGCACCAGGGGCTTTGGTCCCTTTTGTGATAGTCCAAGCACGACATTCATCAGAGCCAGAGGTGAGATAGGAAATCAGCCCTAACAGATCATAACTTGCTGTGACCAAACGATCCAATCCAGATTGTTCAATCCCCAATTCCTCTAAAAACATTGCTTTTTCTTCCCCGTCTAGTCCAGAAATCTCTGCTTCTAATTGGGCACAGATGGGAATCAACTGGGCAGATTGTTTGGCAGCACGTTCTTGCACTTGCAAGAAATAAGGCACAACACTTGGGGAGGCAAAGCCTTCTTCGTCAAGGTTGGCAGCGTAGATAATGGGTTTTAAAGAGAGGAGTTCCGAGGTGGCGATGATGGCTGCTGTGTCCTCATCACATTCATAGCTGCGGGCAGAGTTTCCGTCGTTGAGCCAAGCCAACAGAGACTGGAACACATCCACTTCCCCTTGGAACTTCTTATCTCCTCTGGCAGCTTTTTCGGCTTTTTCGATGCGACGTTCCACCATTTCCACATCAGCCATGACCAGTTCCAGATCAATGGTGTCCATGTCACGGATGGGGTCAGTAGAGCCTTCTACGTGAATCACATTTTCGTCATCGAAGCAACGCACCACATGGACGATGGCATCCGTCATACGAATGTTTGATAGAAATTTGTTTCCAAGACCTTCCCCTTTGCTGGCGCCTTTCACAAGTCCTGCAATATCCACAAATTCAATGACAGCTGGGGTGAGTTTTTTTGGTTGATACATTTTATTTAAGGCATCCAGTCTGGGGTCTGGGACTGTGACCATGCCCACGTTGGGGTCAATGGTACAGAAAGGGTAGTTGGCTGATTCAGCCCCTGCATTGGTGATAGCATTAAATAGAGTGCTTTTGCCCACGTTGGGCAGTCCGACGATTCCTAATTTCATATTATTTCTCCTTTTAACTTTATACTCGTTCCATCTAAAAACAAACAGTAACTAACCGCCTCTCTGTGCCCTTGTCTACGTTGTCGTCCCCCTGAATCCACCAAGGATTCAGAACTCCTCCGTCTTGACAAGAACAAAGATAGACGATAATTTAATTGTTTATTTTTAAATAGAAAGAGTATTAGACAATCCCACATCAGGGGTAATGTCTTTGATTATTTTTTCTTATAATTTTTCTTGTGATTTGTTTACAGCTGACCTTTTAATCTGTTATCTTCTTGGGCGGTGATATGGACCAGACAAGTTTTGTTTTGTAGGGCTTCTTGACTTGTCACGGTGACTTGGATGTGCTGTGGTGAGAGCCCTGTCCACAAAGATTCCTGTAGATTTTGGCTTTCAAATAAAACAGGAAGGCTTGTACCGATAAACTGCTTTTCGTATGCCTGTTGCATTTTTTTTCCTAGGGCGATGCCTTCTGCACTGCGTTGGCTTTTCACTTCTTTGGTGATTTGTCCTTCCATTTTGGCAGCGGGAGTGCCATCTCTGGGGGAATAGGGGAATACGTGGAGGGCAGAGAAGGCACATTTTTCCAAAAACTTAAGGGTTTCTTGGAATTCCTCTGGAGATTCTTGGGGGAAACCAACAATCACATCTGTGGTGAGGGCAGGTTTGTCAAAGGCTGTTCTCAGAAAAGTCAGGGACCGGAAAAATCTTTCTGTGTTATATTTCCGATTCATTCGCTTTAAGACTGTGTCGCTCCCTGATTGCAAAGAAAGGTGAAAATGGGGACGGACGCTTGGCATTTTAGAAACTTGGGAACAAAATTCTTGGGTGATCGTCCTAGGTTCTAGGGAGCCAAGGCGAAAATAGATTTCTTTTCCTTCTGTTTCTGCGTATCCTGTGGCGATATCATTTGCCATAGCAAGAAAATCAAGGAGAGATTCTTGTGCTGGTAAATCCTTTCCCCAAGAAGCAATCTCGATACCAGTGAGGACGATTTCCGAGAAGCCTTGTCCGATTAAATCGTGAATGGCAAGTGCGGAATCCACTGGGGAGAGGGAGCGAATTTTCCCCCGTGCATAGGGAATGATACAATAGCTACAGTAATTCTCGCAGCCGTCTTGGATTTTTAACAAAGCACGGGTGCGGCCTTCTAAGCCTCCACTGGGGAGCTGTTCAATCCCCAGTCTTAATCTGGGGTCATTGAAGGGAAGGTGTCGCACTTCTGGATTGTACTGGGCAAAAAGGGTTTCTAACTCTTGAATGAAAGAAAGGTGATCTCCAGTGCCACCGATGAGGTTGACTTCTAGTTTTGCGATTTCTTCTGGTTCTAGCTGTGCATAACAACCACAGACAGCAAGGAGGGTTTTTGGGTTTTTCTTTTTCAAAGAGCGAATGGTTTGCCTTGATTTTTTGTCGCTGAGTGCTGTCACAGAGCAGGTGTTGATGATGACAGCCTGAGAAGCCTCAGAAAGAGGGACTTCTTTGTGACCACGTTGGTTTAAGAGTTTTGCCATTGCTTGACTTTCATATTGGTTGGATTTACAACCCAGTGTATAAATGGAAAATTCCATTGGAAACCTCCGAATCATGATGAGGGATTTTAAGTTACTAATTTTTTATTATACTAGAAAAGAGAAGGGAGGTCAAGGAAAAGAATGGGATTAAAAAAAGAAATTTCCCAGTTTTTCTTTCCTTGTGGAAAAACTCGGAATGACAGGAAAAGAGTGGGAAAGGCAAAAAAAAAGAAACTTTTTTTGCTTTACCCATTGACTGGAGAGAAAATAAAAGGTATGATATAAAATAGCCTATTGTGTACTGTGTCTCATAGACCCTTTGCCCCAAGAATCGTGAAGCAAAGGCAGTGGAAGAGATAGACAGACAGGAGTAAGATTAAAGTGGGCGTATTCGAATTTGCAAGGGTACAAAGGATGGAGGACAAAGATATATGGCACGAAAAAACAAGAGTAACAAGCCAAGAGAAAACGAGGACTTGGATGCAATATTAAAGGAAGACACAGCCTCTTTCGAGACCAGTGACGAGGTATATGAAGCAGAGGGCTATCAACTGGATACCGATTGGGAATCTTGGGAAAGCCGACAAGAAGATTTTGCTTTGGACGAGGATTTTTCCTTGGACGAAGATTATTCCATAAGCACAGAAGAGGATCAAGGGCTGGAGACAGACGAGAGCAAAATCTCTGTGCAAAAACGCAATGACGTGGTATTGTGCGATAACTGTGGGGAAGATTATTCTGTCACCTATCGTCGTTGTCCCTTCTGCGACGAGAGACATAGCAATTATACTGGTAAAACCAAAAAACGTCCAGCAGCCAGTGGTGTGGGGATGGACCCACGGCATTTTGTGGGCTTTGCCATTTCTATGGTGCTGATTTTTACAGCTGGATTTATTGTGGTGCAAGAAGTGTTACCTCTTCTTGTGGGAGGGTCTGCGACCCAAGGGGAAGATGGCGAGACCCCAGATATCGCTGAAACACCAGACGCTGGAGAAACCCCAACAACCCCTCCAGAAAGTCCTGATACTGCTGTGACTCCAGATGCCACTGTCACTCCAGATGGTGACGCAGGAGAGCAAGGTGGAACAGAAGAACCTTTGGTGGAGGACGACATGGCAGGGGTGGACGAGGACCTCAACTTCAGCGATGACACAACGACTCCAACCACACCAACAACCCCAACAACGCCTACCACACCAAGCACATCAGGGAGTGGGAGTGCTGTGATTTCTGGTGCTTCTGGTGGATTGAATGTCCGTGCAGGAGCAGGGACCAGTTATGATAGACTGGCTTCTCTTTCTGATGGGGCAGAGATTTCTGTCCTTGCAGCAGCTGCAGATGGCTGGTACCAAATCAGCTATACTGGCACAGGTGGCACCAAACAAACAGGCTATGTCCTTGGGGAGTATATCACCATGACATCAGGTAGTTTACCCACAACTTCAACTGGCAGCAGCACCACAAGCCCTGATACTTCTAGCAGTAGTGGTTCTTTGGGGACAGGTTCTGCTACCATTGCAGAAAGTGGCGTGCGGATTCGTGCGGGTGCTGGCACAGACCATGATATTTTGGCAACTGCTACTTTGGGGAGTGCCATCACTGTGGTTTCTGACGCTGGAAACGGTTGGTATGAAATCACCTTTATCGGATCTAACGGCAAAGAAACAGGTTATATGATGGGCGACTATATTAAAATGGACTAAGGGCATACCTTACAGCTCTTCTTTCCCCTCAGCTTCTTTTGAGAAGCTGAGGGGACTTTTTTTCTGAGAAAATGAGAGGCAAAGAAAGAGTTTTTTCCCTCTTTCAAGGGTTTTAGAGGGGCTCTTTAGACAATGTTGCTGAAAAATAGGAAAAAAGCATTGAAAATTTCATTGTTTTTTATGCAAACAATGATTGAAAAAAAAGGAAAAGAGTAGTATACTATAAAGGAGCGTATAAGAGATGGGAAGGTTTTTCCATTATCTTAAGGCAAAAAATTTATTTTCTGATAGAGGAAGGGAAAAATTATGAAACAAATTATTGAAATCGTAGACGTGCAAGGACTTGAAATCATCGACTCTCGTGGTAACCCCACTGTTGAGGTTGAAGTTTTCCTAGAAGATGGAACCATGGGTCGTGCAGCAGTGCCTTCAGGGGCTTCTACTGGTGACTATGAAGCTTGCGAACTTCGTGACGGCGACAAAAACCGTTTCGGTGGTAAAGGCGTTTCCAAAGCTGTTAACGCTGTGAACACAGAAATTGCTGATCTTTTGGTGGGCATGAACGTCCTTGACCAAGCTGCAATCGACAGAGCTATGATTAAATTAGACGGTACTGACAACAAAGAACGTTTGGGCGCAAACGCTATCTTAGGTGCTTCTCTTGCTTGTGCAAAAGCTGCAGCTGCAAGTCTTGGTTGTTCTTTGTACAACTATATCGGTGGTTGTAATGCGAAAGTGTTGCCTACTCCTATGATGAACATCATCAATGGTGGTGAACACGCAAGCAACAACGTGGACATCCAAGAATTTATGATTATGCCTGTTGGCGCTACTTCTTTCCACGAAGCACTACGTCAATGTACAGAAGTGTTCCACAAATTGAAAGTTGTTTTGAAAGAAAACGGCACTCCTGCTATGGGTGTGGGTGACGAAGGTGGTTATGCACCTAACTTGAAAAAAGACGAAGATGCTTTGAAAGTAATCGTGCAAGCAATCGAAGCTGCTGGTTTTGTTCCAGGTAAAGACTTCAAAATTGCGATTGACGCTGCTGTGTCTGAATGGTACAACAAAGAAACTGGCAACTATGACTTGCCAAAAGCAAAGAAAACAATGACAAAACAACAACTTGTCAATATGTGGAAGAAATTTGCTGATAACTATCCTATCATTTCTTTGGAAGATGGTATGGACCAACAAGACTGGGAAGGTTGGGCAATGCTCACCAAAGCAATTGGTAACAAAATCCAACTTGTGGGCGATGATTTGTTTGTAACAAACCCAAAACGTCTTGCTGATGGTATTGAACAAGGTGTTGCAAACTCCATCCTGATCAAAGTAAACCAAATCGGTACTTTGACAGAAACTTTGGATGCAATCGAAATGGCAAATCGTGCTGGTTATACAGCCATTGCTTCTCACCGTTCTGGTGAAACAGAAGACGTTACCATTGCAGATATTGCTGTGGCAACAAACTGTGGTCAAATCAAAACTGGTGCACCTAGCCGTACTGACCGTGTGGCTAAATACAACCAATTACTTCGCATTGAACGTGAATTGGGCGAAGAAGCACAATATCACGGTGGAAAAGTGTTCTTCAATCTGTAAGATTGAAAATAACTTATCACAAAAATACCCAGCTTACCTTGGTAGGCTGGGTATTGCCTTAAGTCTTGGCATCCAATAAAAGGAAAATAATGAATTCCGAAAGAATGAAAAGAAAAAGGAACTAATTGGCACAGGAAAAAGAGAGAAATGGCACGTAAAAGTTTGGATATTCCTACAAAAGAAGGGGATTTCTTTGTAATCAAAAGGGAAATGTTGAAAACTCTTTGTATTAAGCCGTGATAGAAAAAAGTGTTTTTGGGGAATATTCCCTTTATTCTCCTGAATAGATAACAAAATTTTCCTTGTGACATTCCACAATTCCCAGATACATAATATGACAAATGCTACCAATTACGGACAAAAGCTTAAAAATAGCGACAAAATCCTCCTATAAAATGCCAATTTTGTCGAAACAAAAGGAACGATTTCTCTGGAAAATATTGGTAAAACTATTGCATTAGCCCAAAATATGTGTTATTTTATTATTAAGCAAGGAAATACTTCGGAACGGAGTTTATTCAAGCGAAGAAAAAGCTTTTTCAAAGAAACACAAATCAAGGAGGAAGAAATGATGGAATTATTAAAAAAGGTGCTAATTGGGGACAGTAATGGAGAGCAAAGCAATGCTCTTCGGGAGTATCTGGAAAAAGAAGGTGACATTGCTGTGGTGGGTGTCACAGAGGACGGGAACAAACTTCTTTCCCTATGTCAAGAGCAAAGTCCAGACATCATTGTGATGGATTTGGTGCTGTCAGGCATGGACGGGATGGAAGTGTTAGAGGAACTGCAAAAAAGCAACAAGGATGTGAAAGTGATTGTTTGCTCTAGTTTTGTTCGTGGCAGTATGGCAGATATGCTGGCAAGCCTTGGGGTAGATTATTACATGACGAAACCAGCAAAACCAGGGGCAATTTGTCAAAGAATGCGACAAATCCTAGGGATGCAAAACAATAACGAACGTGGTTGGAATTTGAAACCCATTAGCATGGAAAGTGCTGTCACAAGCATTATTCACGAAATTGGGGTGCCAGCCCATATCAAAGGTTATCAGTATTTAAGAAAAGCCATTGTGATTGCAGTTGCTGATATTGAAGTGATCAATCAAGTGACGAAAGTGCTTTATCCTCAAGTGGCAAAAGACTTTCATACCACAGCAAGCAGAGTGGAGCGAGCCATCCGCCACGCCATCGAGGTGGCGTGGGACCGTGGAGACTTAGAGACTTTGCAAAAGTATTTTGGTTACACAGTCTCTAATATCAAAGGCAAACCAACCAACAGCGAATTTATTGCCATGATTGCAGACCGTTTGCGTTTGCAAATGCAAGAGAGATCATAAGGGCAGGCAAGGCATCAAGGTTTCTTTCCTTTTCCAGACTCTTCTATCAAAATGCTGAAATCTGACTGGGCAAAAGTTTTTGTGGGACTCTTGATTCTTACAATCATTTCTGATATACTATAGGTAGTCTTAGTAAAACATTAGGGAAACACTAAGACGAAGGAAAATGTAAAAAGGAGCCAAAAGTATGATGATAAATTATGCGCCAAAGGGCGTTTGTGCCAAAGAGTTTCAAATAGAAGTGGAAGATGGAAAGATTCAAGGGATTGATATTATGGGTGGCTGTCCTGGGAATTTATTAGGACTGAAAACTTTGCTCACTGGTATGGAAGTTGACGAAGCAATCGAGAAATTGGAAGGGATTCCTTGTGGTGGCAGACCCACTTCTTGCCCTGACCAAATCGCCCAAGCATTGAAAACAGTAGAGGGATGACTTCTGCGCTACTTGATATAGTTCTTACTTTCTTGGTAAGAACTATATTTTTTTAGAAAAACCCTTGCTGAAAAATGTAAAATAGGGTATAATATAAGTAGTTAATTTTTCGAAAGGAGTGGTTTGCTATGGCGACAAAGGTTCTGATTATCGAGGATGAAGACAACATTGCCCAATTACTAGATATGTACTTAGAGAAAGAAGGCTTTGACACCATGATTGCAATGGATGGTGCCAAAGGGTTAGAGCTTTTTGCCAGCTATCAACCTGATTTGGTTTTGCTTGATATCATGCTGCCAGAGGTGAGTGGTTGGATTGTCTTGGAAAAAATTCGGGATATGGACAAAACCCCAGTGATTATGCTGACAGCCAAGGGGGAAACATCAGATAAAATACGTGCTCTTGGTATGGGAGCAGATGATTATATTGTGAAATCTTTTGAAATCAAAGAAGTGCTTGCAAGAATACAAGCTGTGTTAAGACGCTCTGGAGGCACAGAGGAAGCAGAAAAAATATTGGTTTTTCCTGGGTTTTCTGTGGATTTAGAGGCATATGAGTTGATTGTGGAAGGGGAACGTTTGGACACACCACCCAAAGAGTTGGAGCTTTTGTATCATCTTGCAGCATCTCCCAATAAAGTTTTTTCCAGAAATCAGCTTCTTGACAAGGTATGGGGCTTTGAGTATTTTGGAGATTCTCGTACAGTGGATGTGCATATCAAACGTTTGCGAGAGAAATTGGAAAAAGTCAGCGATCGTTGGTATTTAAAAACTGTTTGGGGTGTGGGGTATAAATTTGAAGCCGTCAAAGAGGACAGTCAGTGAATAGTTTTTATAAAAAACAACTGCTCATGGTACTGTTTACAGTGAGTTTGGCTTTTTGCTTGTTTACGGCTATGGTGATTTCCATTTCCCATTCTTATATCATCATGGAAATCGAACACAAGGCACAAAAAAATGCCCAATTTGCAGGGGCTTATACCAGTTTGTTTTTAGAAAACCACGATATTTCCAATCGAGATTTCGAGATGTATCTGAAAACCATGGCACGAGTGACAGATTCCTTCTTGTTTTTGACACCATTAGAAGGGGATGTGAGCTATGCGACAGATGGAATCAATCAATATCCCATTCGGCGCAATGATGTTTCTCGGGCAGTGGTAGATACCATCCTAGAGAATGGGGAAATCGAAGAATATACGGACTTAGGTGGGATTTTCACAGAAGAGAGATATATCTATGGTACTGTCTATACGCTGAATGTTGGTGGGGTAGAAGTGCCTCAAGGTTTTGTGATTTTTTCTCCTAATAATGAACAAATCCACGCATTAGAAGGGGGATTTGTTCAGGTATTGTTTTTTTTGGTGATTTTCTTGGCGATGATGACCATGGTTTTAGTGGGCTATACCTCTCGACTTCAGGCAAAGCCTTTGATTGAGCTTGCCCAAGCAGCCAATCGTTTCGGGCAAGGAGATTTGTCTGTGCGTATTATCGGATATGAAAAACGTGAGGACGAAGTGGGGGACATGGTTCGAGACTTTAATATGATGGCAAGTTCTATCGCCATGGCAGAGGAACACCGCTCTACCTTCATTAATAATCTCTCTCACGAACTTCGAACCCCTATGACCACGATTTCTGGCTTTGCTGAAGGGCTTTTGGACGGGACTGTCCCTGTTCATAAGCGAGAAAAGGCACTGGGAATCATTCGGGGAGAAACGCAAAGACTCTCTCGTCTGGTGCAACAAATGATCGAACTTTCCAGAATGGAAGGGGAGGAATATACCCTTATGTCAGAGCCCTTTGACTTTGTGGAACTTCTTGCACAGGTGATCATCGGGATGGAAGGGAAAATAACCAGCCGTAACTTGGATGTAGATGTGGACATTCCTCAAGGGGAAATTATGGTCATGAGCAGTGGGGACGGGATTACACAGGTTTGCTATAATTTACTGGATAATGCCATTAAGTTTGCCACAGAGGAATCGGTGATACGAGTTTTGGTCGAGGTGAAGGATAAGAAAGTTTTTGTGTCTGTGATCAATCAGGGTGAAGTGATGAACGAGGAAGAGCTTCCCCAGTTGTTTCAGCGTTTTCATAAGCGAGATAGTTCTAGGCGAAGCCACCCAGAGGGGATGGGCTTGGGGCTTTCTATTGTGAAAAGTATTTTGTGGAAATTGCAAGAGGATATAACAGTAACGACAGATAAAGGGGAGACTTGTTTTACCTTTACATTAAGTCTAGTTTAAAGGAGGAATGTCCAGTGGGCGAATGGAAAAGCACATGGCAAGGAGGGATGTGGGAGCGAGAAAATCCACATCAGCCAACCCCACCCCCTGTGGTGATACCAAAGATTTCAAGCTATCAAGAGAATAAAATACCAGAAACTAAATTGTCAACAGGGGCAAAAGTGGGCTTTGCTAGTTTTTTTACCTTACTTTTTGTGATATCCTGTCTTGCCATTGTGTTGGGTGTACAGAATTATCAAGGGCAAGAGATTCCTATTTTTCCTGAATTTTTTGGGGAAGTCATCGAGATTGATCCTTTGGAGGGGGTGAATCGCCCTCCTACCATTCGGGCTGCTTCTTGGGATACCACGACGACCTTGGAACTGGAAGGTAATCCAAAAAATAGTTTAACACCACAAGGGATTTACAGTCAAAATTTGCCCTCGATTGTGTTTATTGAAGCGACCAGTTCTGGGAAAACATCCACAGGGACAGGGGTTGTGATGAGCGAGGATGGTTATATCATCACCAATGCCCATGTGATCGAAGATGCCAACAAGGCAACGGTGCTGTTATGGAACAATATGGAATATGAAGCACGTTTGGTGGGCTATGACTTTCCACAGGATTTGGCAGTTTTGAAAATAGAAGTAGAGGATTTGGAACCGGCTATTTTTGGGGATAGTAATCTCTTGTCCGTGGGAGATCCAAGCTATGCCATGGGGAATCCTTTGGGGGCAAATTATCGCTCTACTTTCACCGATGGTATGGTTTCTGCTGTGAATCGGGTGCTGACTGTGGAGGGGAATAACTTGGTTTTGGTACAAACCACAGCAGCGATTAACTCTGGGAACTCTGGTGGGGCTTTGCTGAACCAATATGGTCAAGTGGTGGGGATTACCACCATTAAAATCATGTCAGAGCAAGACACCATCGAGGGGATGGGCTTTGCCATTCCTTCTTATCGAGTGAAACAAGTGGTGGATCGCATCATCGCAGAAGAAGATACTGACGCTGGGACAATCGGCATCAAGGTGGGTGCTGTCAGCGATCCTGTTCGTGGACTTTTGGTCTCAGAATTTACCTATAGTGATAGTAATGTGGTCAGTGCTGGGATGAAAACAGGAGATATTATTCTTTCTGCCAATGGGACAGATACTTTTGCCATATCAGATTTAAATTTAGTGAAATGCTATCTTTTGGTGGGAGATACCATTGATTATGTGGTGTATCGTGATGGAGAAGAAATCGAGATCACAGCAGAGCTAGAGATATTTTATTAAGAATCATCGTCTTTCTTTGTTCTTGTGAAGAAGTCAGCGTCCAAAATTCTTTATTGAGGGTTCTGGAGGAGGATCACAGGAACAAAGAGAGACGTTATGTTTGTGTTACATGGAATTAGCATCCGTAGGAATGAAATGTATATTCCCAATGTTCCTCTTTTTGGGGAGCATTGTTTTTTTAGAATCGTGGAAAAAGGAGCAAGAAATTATGTTAACAGCAGAAGAAGGGGCAAGACTGATTGCCTTGCGTCGTCAGATCATCGAGTTTCGGTTTCGTCAGTTAAACCCACCCCAAAGGGAAGGTGTTATGACCACAGGGGGACCTTTGCTTCTCTTGGCAGGGGCGGGCAGTGGAAAAACCACTGTTTTAATTGAGCGAATTTCAAATTTACTTAGTTTTGGAGCGGGGTCTGACAGTGATCTTGTGCCAGATTACTTGACAAGCCGTGATTTAGAGATTTTAGAGGGTTATGTCAGAGGGGAAGCCACCTTGGAAGAGGATATTCTTCGGATTTGTCGGGTGAATCCTGTGCAACCTTGGAACATTCTTGCTATAACTTTTACCAACAAAGCCAGTAGAGAGTTAAAGGACCGACTTGCCAGAAAGCTTGGCGCAAGTGCAGAGGATGTCTGGGCGCATACTTTTCACTCTGCTTGTATTCGAATTCTGCGAAGAGATATTGAAAAGCTAGGCTTAGAGAAGAATTTCACCATTTATGATACAGCAGATTCTTTGACTGTGATGAAGCAGTGCATGAAGGAATTAGAAATTTCTGACAAGGAATTTCATCCCCGTGGATTTTTGGGAGAAATATCAAGAGCGAAGGACCAAGAACTCCTTGCCAAGGATTATGCTTTGATGGCAGAAGAGTCCGGGGAGCAGTATTCAATCATGACAGCCAAAGTCTATAAAAAGTACCAAAAGAAGCTGTGGGACGCAGCAGCCTTGGACTTTGATGATTTATTGCTCCATACAGTGCGACTTTTAGCCAATCACCCAGAAGTCCTTGCCTATTATCACGAGAAATTTCATTATGTCTTGATTGATGAGTATCAAGATACCAACCAAATTCAATATCGTTTTGCTTCTCTTTTGGCAGGAGGTCGTGGGAATTTTTGCGTGGTGGGGGATGATGACCAAAGTATTTATCGTTTCCGTGGTGCCACCATCGAAAATATCCTAAATTTTGAAGAGCAATATAAAAAGTGTAAGGTGATTCGTTTAGAGGAGAACTATCGCTCTACCAAGACTATTTTAGAGGCAAGTAATCAGGTGATTGCCAATAATAGAGGGCGAAAGGGGAAAGCCCTGTGGACCAGTGCAGAACAAGGGGAAGACATTGTTCATTACATTGCAGAGAATGAAAGGGACGAGGCAAACTACATCATTCAAACTATGCAAGAAGCAGTGAGTTTGGGTGGTTCGTGGAGAGACCATGCCATATTATACCGTACCAATGCCCAGTCAAACCAATTGGAGCAAGCCTGTAAGGTGTCTGGAGTGCCCTATCGTTTGGTGGGTGGGACAAGGTTCTTTGACCGTGCAGAGGTGAAAGATATGCTTGCTTATCTCACTGTGTTGTATAATCCCGATGATGACTTGCGTTTGGGACGGATTTTGAACAAACCAACCAGAGGCATCGGACCAAAAACACAAGAAATGGCAGAGACCATTGCCATAGAGCGAGGGACTTCTCTTTTTTCTGTGATTGACAATGTGAATCAATATCCAGAACTAGAAAAGCACGGCAATAAGTTAAGTAAATTCACAGGGATGATTGGGGAGCTTGCTGTCCTTGCAGATGAAATGCCTTTGGCAGAGTTTTATCCTGTTCTTTTAGAGAAATCAGGTTATCTTGATATGTTGAAAAAGAAGGATGACATAGAAAATCAAACGAGACTAGAGAACGTCCAAGAGCTATCCTCTTCCATTCAGGCATATGTAGAGGGCTGTGATGCAGAAAATCCACCCACTTTGGCTGGATTTTTAGATGAAATTGCTCTTTTCACCAATTTGGATACCCATGATGAGAGTTCTGAATATGTGACAATGATGACCATGCACGCAGCAAAGGGCTTAGAGTTTCCACAGGTGTATCTTCCAGGGATGGAGGAAGGGATTTTCCCAGGGATTCGTAGCATAGGGGACGAAGCAGAGCTGGAAGAGGAGCGTCGTCTTTGTTATGTGGGAATGACCCGAGCCAAGAAACGGCTGTATCTTTGTTCTGCTGTCCATCGTATGCTTTATGGTCAGACAAAGTATAACAGAACCTCTCGCTTTGTGGAAGAAATTCCATCAGAGCTTTTGGCGCAAAGTGGACAGGTTCGAGGTGGTGTCAGCCATGAAAGCAGTGGAGAAATGGCAGAAACCTTTACCACAGAGAAGAAGAGCAAATCAAAATTTGCACTGGGAGGGGTTCCCAGCAGTGCTGCCCCTGTGAATTTAGATTTTAATCTGGGGGATAAAGTAAAGCACAATGCCTTTGGTGTAGGAGAAATCACAGGGAAAAAGGCAACTGGTGGAGATTTTATGGTGACTTTAGATTTTGAAACAGTAGGGAAGAAGAATTTCCTTTTAAAAACAGCCTCGGCGCATATGAAAAAGATATAGCAACTTGAAAAATGATTAAGCCATAAGGCTTAATCATTTTGATTGAAAGCTTTGCTTTCAATCTCAGTGATTTTCTTTGGAAAATCACGGTCAAATTGACTATTGAGCGAGCTTGAAGAAGAAATAATGACAAAGTCATTATTTCTTCAAACAACAGCAAAGCTGTTGTTTGAAAGTTTGACCATGTCAAACTTAATTCAAGATGCTATAGAATGAAAAAAAACCCCTCACCAATTGGTGAGGGGTTATTTTTATGGGATAATGATATCATCAGGGCCTGGCAAACCAGCTGCGTCTCTGGCTGCTTCTTCACGGAGTCTGATCCGTTCTTTGTCAGGAAGACAAACAGGTTCTCCCAAAATTTCTAAGAAGTCATCTTCATTGATTGGTTTAGAGAAGTAATATCCTTGCACCAAATCGCAGTGAAGCATTTTCAATGCTGTGAGTTGTTGTTTCGTTTCCACACCTTCAGCCACAACTTCCAAACCAAGACGGCGAGCCATGTTAATCATGTTACCGATGATGACAGAACCTTTTAGTTCTGCAAGGTTGTAGTCTAAGAAAGCTTTGTCCAGTTTAATGGTGGTGATAGCCATGTCAGCCAGACGGTTCAGGGAAGAGGCACCAGTCCCAAAGTCATCCATAGAGATGGTGAAGCCTTCGTCACGAAGCTGTCTTACCTTGGCTGCAGATTCTTTTGGGTATTGGGTAAAGGCAGATTCTGTGATTTCCAAATCAATGTCACGGGCTGCCACACGGTAGCGATTGAGGGTATCCACAAGAGAACCACGAAGATCATTTTTCAGCAAGGTCACCCCAGAGAGGTTGATGGAAATTTTGGGGATATCTCGCACCTTCATATTACGTCGGATAAAGGAGCAAATTTCGTCAAAAATGTGATAGTCAAGCTTGGCAATGAAGCCATTTTCTTCGAAAAGAGGGATGAATTCATCAGGCATATACTTGACTTTGGGCACTGCAAGGTCAGAGTCGATATCACACCAACGCACCAAGGCTTCTGCACCATTGATAAGACTTGTTTTCACGTGGACTTTTGGTTGATAATAAGGAATCAGCTCTTTCCCCAGCAAAGCACGCTCCATACGAAGGACGATGCTGTTGTTCAGCTCACGCTTTGCATCTAATTCTTTGGTGTATTCGTTTAATGTCAAGCCGTAGACAGATTTTCCTTGTTGACGAGCCATGTTGGAATAGTCAATCATCAGTTGGACAGGCATGGTGGTATCTGCAATGCGATAAAGCCCTTGGCTGATAGAAAGGGGGTGGGTAGATGCCAGAAGTCCTTGGGCACAGTCAATGACATTGTCATTGTTGATGATTTGTTCATTTCCTTTTGGTAGTCTTGAAAAAATCAAGAACAAATCGGCTTTACTACGAGCCACAATGGAGCCTTCTGGGTAGTTTTCCACCAAGGTTGCACCGATTTTTTTCAAGACATCGTTGGAACGGTCATAGCCGTATTGTTTTCGAATCAGGCTAAAGTGGTCGATATCGAAGGTGCCGATCATGTATTCGTTGTCATCGGCTGTTTTTAGAATGTATTCCACATCAGTGATGAATTTGATTTCAGAGGCAAGCCCTGTGATTTCATCTACGTTCAAGGCATCCAGCACAGCTTGTTGCTTTTTCCGTTGTAAGATGAGATAAAGAGCGAAGAAAGAACCAGTGACAAAGGCGATGCCGAGGACATAGATATACCAATAGCTTCCCATCAGTTCCAGAAGGGTAGGCTCGGTGCGATAGTTTGAAATTTGATCTAAAATTGCTTTATCAATTTCGGTTTCGTTGACACGGGCAATGAGGATATTGAAAATCTCGAGATATTCTTCTCCTAGATTTTTATTGATAAAAATACGGATGGGAATGGTGTGAGAGGTGGCGTAGACAGAGTAATCATTGTCCCCTAAAATAGAGACGAGGTAATCTGCTGCAGCTTCAGAGAGTAGGACAGCTTCTATACTGCCATCTTCCATGGCTTCACTTAAGGCTTGATAACTGTTATAAGTAGAGAAAGTGGCAGAGGGATAGCTTGATTTCACTGATTGGGTGTCAAAGGTGACATAGGGGAGCATACCAATGGAGGTAACCGTTGCATTGGGATTGGTTGTGCCGTCTTTTGTCACCAGCATCAGGGGAGAGTTCACGTCAAAGGAATTTGAGGCATAGTAAAATTGATTGAAATCTTCTGTACCAGCCCAAGCAATATTGATATCATAGCCTCCAAGATTTGAGGCACTTTCCATGTAATAAGATTGATAAGAAAGACCGATGCCCGCTTCTTTTGCCAGAAGGCTCATAATATCCACAGCCACACCTTCTGGAGCGCCAGAGGAGCCGAGGCTCTCGATGGGGAATTGATTTGCCAAATAACCAACGGTAAAGGTGCTTTTTTGTTGGAGCAAAGTCCGTTGCTCAGCAGTGAGGACAGGCTGAGCAATGGTGCCTGTTTTGTAGTATTTTTCATGGGTACTATACATAAAGAGAGGGTCATTGACTTCCAAGGCAGACAGAGCCCCATTAAGAGCTGTCAGTGCTTGGCTGTTCCCTTTTTTGCTGACGAAAAACATTTCCTCTACCCCAAGATTTGCCACGGCTTTTCGGTTTTGGATGTTCATAATAGAGCTTGCCAACAGGAGTTGGTTTTCACTGGAATAAAAAGCTTCTGGGGTGGAAACTTTGTTGTAGGTGAATTGAAATTTGTTGCTAGTGGCATAGCTATCCAGAAAATCACTGAAATCCAAGTCTTCTAGCATGGTGATGGTGCTACCTTGAAAACTTGCTGTGTCGTTGAAGAGAATACTGGAATTTGCAGGGGCAACCAGCATGATTTGTTGGACACCAAAAGAGCGGGAATAGTCCACTTCTTGGGCAAAATTGCTGTCTGCATGAAGAGGACCAAAGACGTCGATGGTGCCGTTATTAAGGGCAGTTTGGATCTGGTCTTCTGTGATTGGAACATATTCAAAGGTGACGTCGCTATAGCGGGTAGAGGCTTGGAGAATATCATAGCCATAGCCTTTGTTATCAAGGGAATTGAGGTCAGCGACGATACCATAGTTATCTAAGTAGCCTACTTTCAGAGTTTGAGCTGAAGTAGGTAAAATGGTGAGGCATAGGACGATAGCGATTCCAAGATATTTTTGTAAAGATTTAGCTTTCATGGTGATGTCTCCTGTTCTGTCAAAATGCCACAAGATTTGTGGGGTATTGATTGCCGAATACACGGCGTTTTTTGATAAATTGGAGCTGATGGTCGGGATCGAACCGACAACCTGCGGTTTACGATACCGCTGCTCTGCCATTGAGCCACATCAGCAAAGGGGGTATGCTGTGCCTATTTGTTCAATAGGTGTTATTTGTTATTATACAGAAAAAAAAGTCATACGTCAATAGGAAAAGAAAAATCATTTTTTAATAGAAAAAGAAAAATCTTTTTTGAACTCTGCAAAATAATCTGAAGGAGTTTCCTTCCCTCTATTGCAAGGGGGATTTTTTTCTGATATAATAAGAAAATCTGTAAAAATGAAACCTAAAAAAGAAGAAACCCCACAAAGGGTTTTGATGTCCCTGTTTTCCCCAGAAATTTCACCATAGGGGGTCTTGTGGGATAGGGCAAATTTCTGTTTTATCGCAGTGAAAGATAGAAGAAAAGGAGGGAAAGGATTTTGTATTTAAAAGCATTAGAGATTCAAGGATTTAAGTCCTTTCCCGATAAAATTTATTTACCTTTTGACAAAAATATTACTGCTGTGGTGGGGCCAAATGGTTCTGGGAAATCCAATATTTCTGATGCCATTCGTTGGGTGGTTGGGGAGCAATCAGCCAAAAACCTCCGTGGTGGCAAGATGGAAGATGTTATTTTTGTGGGGACAGCGACCCGGAAGCAGACAAGCTATGCCCAAGTGTCTTTGATTATGGATAACAGCCAAGGGCTTTTTGATATGGAAGAGACAGAAGTGATGGTGACACGAAAATATTATCGTTCTTCTAAAAAAAGCGAATATTTTATCAACAAGCAGCCTAGTCTATTACAGGATGTCCACAGTCTTTTCATGGGGACTGGTTTGGGGCGAGAAGGCTATGCCATCATCGGTCAAGGAAGAATCGACGAGATTTTGTCGGTGAAAAGCAATCAAAGGCGAGAGGTATTTGAAGAAGCAGCTGGCATTTCTAAGTTTCGACATCAAAAGGAAGAAGCCCAAAAGAAATTGTTTCGTGCAGAGGAAAATATGCTTCGAATCGAGGACAAAATCGGAGAGCTAGAGCTTCAGGTCAAGCCTTTGGAAAAGCAGAGCGAAACAGCAAAGAAATTTTTGCTCTTACGAGATGAACTTCGAGTCCTTGAAATTTCTCTTTGGCTAGAGCAATTAGAGGACATCAAAGAGAAGCAAGGGAAGTTAGTAGAGGATTATCAGCTTGCTTTGGGAGAACGAAATCAAGTGGCTGTGGAGCTTGAGACCTTATACGCAGAGATGGAGACCATGTCCGAGGAAGCCGCCAAGAAATCAGTGGAAGAAGATGGGCTTCGGAACACTTTGGGGCAACAAGAAGCACTGGTTTCCGAGCAAGAGGCACAGATTACTGTGTTAAGGAACAATATCAGCAACAATGAAAGCAATGCCAAGCGACTTGCTGAGAGTTTAGAGCAAAAGGAAGCACGGCAAAAGTCTCTGGAAGAGCAGTTGGCAGAGCAAGAAGAAAAAAGCAATGATTTGGCACAGCGTCAAGACAGAGCCAAGGAGTCCCACAATCTTGCCTTGGAAGAAGTGATGACTTTGGGGAAAGCCTTGCAAGAGAGCAATGTTTACTTGGGAGAAATCAGACAAGGGACACAAACAGAGCAAGAGAGTTTGAGTGGAGTGAAGGTGCAACTCTCCGCATTGGGAAGCTCGACCCAAGAGATCTTTGACCAAGACGAGATTCTTCGTCGAGAATTGGGAGAAATCAGAGAGAGCCTGAAGGCAGAGGAAAGGCAATTTGCCAACTTAGAAAAAGCACTTTCAGAAGGAGAAGAGGGACGAATTTCTGCCAAAAATTCGGTGGATGGTTACGGCTTGCGTGTCGCAGGGCGAGAGGAAAAGCTGGCTACTCTTCGGCAACAAAGGGAAACTTTGGGGAGAAACATTCACGGGGCACAGTCTAAGGCAAAACTTCTGGCTGATATGGAAAACATGTATGAAGGTTTTTCTCATGCTGTGAAAAAGGTGATGCAAGAAGCACAGCGAGGTGCCTTGCAAAACATTCATGGTCCTATCGCAGAACTCATCGATGTGCCACGGGAGTTTACTCTGGCTGTTGAAACGGCTTTGGGTTCTTCTATGAATCATTTGGTGGTGGAGCGTAGCGAAGACGGCAAGAGAGCCATTTCCTTTTTGAAAAATCAAAAAGCTGGTAGAGCCACTTTTTTACCTTTAGACAGTATCCAAGCCAGTGGTCTTTCCCAAAAACAACAGCTTTTACAAGAACCTGGATTTGTGGGGATAGGGAATGAGCTGGTGGGGTATCCTACCATTTATGTCACAGTGGTGCAAAATCTTTTGGGGCGCAC
This sequence comes from Eubacteriales bacterium, assembly GCA_044432725.1. Classification (GTDB taxonomy): domain Bacteria; phylum Bacillota; class Clostridia; order Oscillospirales; family Oscillospiraceae; genus JAWXUK01. The sequence goes on along the minus strand of JAWXUL010000015.1, from coordinate 6,829 downwards.
AGTGGTGATGGAAAATCTGGATTATGCCACAGTGACTGCAAAGAAATTTGGCTATAAGCTTCGGATTGTCACTTTGGATGGTCAGGTGATGAACGCTGGTGGCTCTATGACTGGGGGCTCGGCGTATCGTTCGGCAGGGATTTTAAGCAGAAAAGAAGAACTCCAGAAACTGACAGAGGATATCGAGGCACAAAGTCAAGAGCTAGAAGTATTGCAAAAGGAAGAAGAATCCTTGGAAGCTTCTTTGTCTGGGGATCGGTATCAACTGGATATCGCTGGGGCAGAAATGCGTCAGTGGGAAGATACGTTGCTACAAGTACAGGGGCAAAAAGAAAGTTCTGGGATACGGCGAAAGGCTTTGGAGGGGCAACTCCTCCAAGGGGAAGAAAAGCTAAAGCAATTAGAAGAGCGTAGCGAAGAGGTAGAGACCTTCAGCCAAGAAGCCCAACGAAAAATCGCTTTACAAGAAACGAAGCTGATAGAACTGCAAAAAGAAGCCGAAAAAGTCAGTCAAAATCAGGAAGAGATTCAGGCAAAATGGCAAAAAGCCAATGACAGCGCCACCCATCTTTCTTCTCAAATGGAAAGTTTGACTCACGAGGAAGCCTTGATACAAGAAGCCAAGAGAACTGTGGAAGATTTATTGGCAGATGTGAGAAGTGAACTTGCTTCTAATTCTGGATTGATACAAGATTTTGGGGCAGAGAATCAGGAGTATTCTGCTGAAATTCTTCGTATGGAAGAAAAAATCGAAGAAAATCGAAGTGGTTTAGAGGTCTTGCGAGAGAAGATTACCAGATGTCATCAAGATAAAATGAATCTGGAAGGGGCAAGGAATCAAAAGGACAGGGACAGCCGAGAGAAAAATACACATTTACTGTCCTTAGAGCGTTCTGTCACTGTGCTAGAAGAGAGCAAGACCAGTACAGAAAAAGAGGAAACTCAAGTACTGAATCGCTTGTGGGATAGCTATGAATTGAGCCATCAAGCCGCAATGGCACAGAAGCAAGGGCTGGAATCTGTTGCCCAAGGGCAGAAGCGAGTGACAGAGCTAAAACGAGAAATTTCTTCTTTGGGCACTGTGAATGTAAATGCCATTGAAGAGTTTGAGCGAGTGAATGAACGCTATACCTATTTTGTGGAGCAACGGAAAGATGTCTTGGATGCCAAGAGAGAGCTGGAAAAAATCATTGCCCAAATTGTGAAAGAGATGGAAGAAATTTTCTTTCGAGAGTTTCAAAAAATCAACGAAACTTTTGGACAGGTGTTTTTGGAACTCTTTGGTGGAGGACGGGCAGAGTTGATTTTGGAAGATCCCAAGGATATTTTAAATTCAGGGATTGAGATTAAGGCACAACCGCCAGGGAAGGCATTGAAAGTCATCTCTTTGCTCTCTGGGGGAGAGAAGGCTTTTATAGCAGTGGCTTTGTATTTTGCTATTTTGCAAATCCGTCCCACCCCTTTTGTGGTGATGGACGAGATTGATGCGGCTTTAGACGATGGCAACGTGGAACGTTTGGTGCGATACATTAAGAATATCAGCCACAAGACACAGTTTATTATGATTACCCACCGACGTGGTTCTATGGAGGCATCAGATGTTCTTTATGGGATTACCATGCAAGAAAAAGGGGTGAGTCGTATGTTGCGACTCAGCTTGAATGAAGTGGAAAAGACATTGAATATGATGGTGGAATAGAGGGAGAGAAAACATGGGATTATTTGATAAATTAAAAAAGATAAATATTTTTTCTAGCTTTGGCACAGAGCTGACAGATGATTTTTATGAAGAATTGGAAGAGTCCTTGATTCTTGCAGACAGTGGTATGGAGCTTGCACTGGAAATGGTGGAGAATCTGCGGAAAAAGGTGAAGGCAGAAAAAATCAAAACCATGGAGGGTGCCAGAGAGGCGATGTGCAGTCTGATTGCAGAAATGCTTGAAACAGGAGATGCTTCGTTGGATCTGAGTACCAAGCCTTCGGTGGTGCTGTTTATTGGCATCAACGGGGTGGGAAAGACCACGACTATCGGCAAAATGGGCGCTAAGCTGAAGGGGGAGGGAAAGAAAGTCCTTCTGTGTGCTGGGGATACCTTTCGGGCAGCAGCCGCTGAGCAGTTGACCATTTGGGCAGATCGCTCTGACATTGATATCATCAAACAACAAGAGGGGGCAGACCCTGCTGCTGTGGTGTTTGATGCTTGCTCTGCGGGGAAAGCCAGAGGGGCTGATGTGATTTTGGTTGATACGGCTGGGCGACTCCATAATAAGCAGAATTTGATGAATGAATTGAATAAAATTGCCCGAGTCTTGGAGCGGGAATTGCCTGATTCCAGTCGTGAGGTGCTTTTGGTTTTGGATGCCACTACAGGACAAAATGGTCTGATTCAAGCCAAGCAATTCCAAGAGAGCGCTGGGATTACAGGGATTGTGTTGACCAAATTAGATGGGACTGCAAAGGGTGGCATTGTCATTGCCATCGCCAAGGAATTGGGCTTGCCTGTGAAATTCGTAGGGGTCGGCGAGGGAATCGATGATTTCCAAGCTTTTGATGGCATTGCTTTTGCACAGGCTTTGTTCTAAAGCATTGCCCTAAGAAAAAATATGCTTTGGACAAGGAGGAAAACATTTTTTCTTTTATGTCTTGAAATTTTTTGAAATATAGGGTATGATAAAGAGACAGACTTTTTTCGTTGATTTTCTAAGAGATATGCCATGTTGCCAAAGCATCAGGGAAAATGGTGGAAAAATCAGCAGAAATACCAGAAGTAGAAAGGGAAAGATAGCATGAAATTTGTACTGGCAAGTCAAAACAAAGGGAAATTGCTAGAAATGCAAACTATTTTATCAGACTTAGATGTGGAAATATGCACATTGGATCAGCTGGGCATCCGTGTAGATGTGGAAGAAGACGGAAAAACCTTTGAAGAAAATTCTTTGAAAAAGGCATTGGCAGTGATGCACAAGACTGGCTTGCCTGCCATTGCAGATGACTCAGGCTTATGTGTGGAAGAACTAGGGGGCGCCCCTGGGATTTATTCGGCACGATATGGGGGAGACACAGCTCCGACGGATACCCAAAGAAATGCGTTGGTGTTGCAAGCATTGCGAGATCAAAGCAATCGCTCAGCCAAGTTTGTTTGTGTTGTCACCTGTTGTTTTCCCATTGGCATGGCACTTGCCACACGGGGAGAATGTGAGGGCTCGATTGTCTTTATGCCCACAGGGGTGGATGGCTTTGGTTATGACAGTATTTTTCAGCCCTTGGGGGAGAAACGCACCTTTGCTGAAATGTCTTCTCGGGAAAAGAATGCCATGTCTCATCGAGGGAACGCTCTTCGTTGTTTCCGTAAGGGCTTAGGGGAGTTTTTACAGACTTATTATCAGTAAGTAAAAGAAAACTCTCTGAAAACCATGCCATGTTTTGGAACATTACTCCGTATTTTGGAAAGTTCTTTCATTGGGGCAATGGGAGAAAGGTAGCAGGGAATCTCTGAAAAATCTTGTCCAACAAGGTCTTGAGAGGTTCCTATCAGAAAAAGTAAACATAAAAAGAGGTATAAAATGGATTTAACAAGTAAACAACGTGCCCAACTTCGTGGGCTTGCCAATGGGATTGACACCATTTTAATGGTAGGGAAAGAGGGCATTGGAGAAAATTTAATTGCCCAAGCCAATGGAGCTTTGGACACACGAGAACTGATCAAAGGGAAAGTGTTAGAGACAGCACCCATGTCCCCACAAGAAGTGGCAGAGGCACTAGCACCTGTGACACGGAGCGAAGTGGTTCAGGTGATTGGAACAAAATTTGTTTTGTATCGTCGTAACCATACAAAGGAAGATAAAATCATTTTGGTGGGCGAGAAAAAAACAAAGAAGGCATAATCAAAAAAATGAGCTGAAAATCTTGAATCATCTGTAGCACGAGGATAAAAAGAAAAAAGGAGGGTGTTTTTTGGAAATAGGTATTTATGGTGGTAGTTTTAATCCACCCCATCTGGGACATTTAAAGGTAATGGAGGCAGTGATTACCCAACTGGGTTTGGAGAAACTGCTTCTTGTTCCCACAAATCATCCACCCCATAAAACGTTGCCACTGGGGACTCCTTCTGGGGCTGAGCGCTTTGCAATGACAGATAAGCTTGCAGATGTCCTTGGGGGAGGACGAGAAGAAAAGAAGTGTAAGGTAAAAACCCTTGACGTGGAACTGCGTCGAGAAGGGAAAAGCTATACCATAGAAACCCTGAAAATATTGAAAGAGCAATATCCAGAGGATCATTTTTGGCTGATCATGGGAGAGGATATGTTGCAAAACTTTTTCTCTTGGGTCGCCCCAGATGAAATTGCAAAGCTTGCAGATATCTGTGCTTTTTTACGTAGTGACCAAGCGCCCAGCAAAGAATTGAAGGCACAAGCCACTGCCATTCAAAATGAGTTTGGGAATGAAGTGCGACTGATTACCCTTCCCACAGGTATCGAGGCGAGCTCTACCAAAATACGAGAGGAATTGTCCAAACAACGATTTTCTCCAGATCTTCTCCCTGCAGTGGCAGGACGTATTTTGTGGAAACACAGTTATGGATTGAAAGCCACCTTGGTGGATTTGGATTTGCCCCTGTTACGCTCTGTTGTGTGGGGACAGGTAAAGGCGAAGCGCATCCCTCATATCAAAGGGGTGGAAGAGGAATGTGTCAAGTTAGCAAGACGGTATGAAGTGGACGAGAATTTAGCCAGAAGAGCGGGAATCCTTCATGATGTGACCAAGTATTGGACGCATCAAGAGCATCTTGATTTTTGTGACCAGTATGCCTATCCCTTGACAGAGCTGGAGCGAGAGAACGAGAAGTTACTTCATGCAAAATCTGGGGCAGTTTTTGCCAGAGAGATTTTGAAGGAGCCAGAAGAGATTTGCATTGCCATTGATTGCCATACCACAGGGAAGGCAAAGATGAACAAATTGGATCAAATTTTGTACTTAGCGGATTATATCGAGGTGAATCGTGATTTTCCAGAATTGGAGACATTGCGACGACTTTCTTACGAAAGTTTAGACGCTGGGATGGGCAAAGGTCTGGAGATTTCATTAAAAGAAATGCAAGAGCGTGGGAAAGAGACCCACAGCGACACCTTGGAAGCTTATGCACAATATGGTTAAGACACTTTGAAAGTGGACTTTTTTTGGTCTGGAAAGGACTTATTCTATGAGTGGAAGTAAAAAACAAATCGGAAAACGAACCAAACAGACAGGGTTTTCTGCTTTTTTGGCTGAACATCGAGAGTATGTTGGCAGTATGACTAAGGGGCAAAGGTTTCGGTATTATCTGCTACAAGCTTTGGTGGTAATTTCTATTATCATCATCATTATTGCAATGCTTGTCAAAGCATGGGTGAAATTGCCTGAAGTGCCTGTTGATACCTCTATCTTTGGTGGCAGCACAACAGGGACGAGCTCTGGCCTGACTGGGTCTTTGAGCAATTCTGAAGAAGAGGATTATGAGCTAGGAGATTTCTCTTTAGAAGGGGCAGATATGCCTTCTGTCAGTTTGAGCGGACGACAAGAAGGGGTTTATACCTTTTTGGTTTGTGGACTTGACGAAGTGAGTAATAGCATGGACACCATGATTTTAGTCACTTATGACACCATCAATAAAACCATTGATGGGATGAGTTTATTACGAGATACCATGGTGAATTCCACATCATATAATAAAAAGTTGACCCATGTTTATTCTTTTAATAAGGGGAGCGATTCCACCAGTTATGTAGAAAATGGGATGAACGCTTTGAAGATTCATGTCTCTCGCTTGACTGGGATTGTGCCTGATTTTTATATCATTTTACAATGGGAAGCTGTGGGGAAATTAGTGGATGCTGTTGGTGGGGTATGGTTTGACGTGCCTTATTTGATGGATTACACTGACCCTGTGCAAGATCTGCGTATTTATCAAGAAGCAGGGTATCGCTTGTTAGATGGAGAGGACGCCATGGAAGTGGTGCGTCACCGTCAAAACAACAGTGGGTGGAATATTGGCGATTTGGGACGAGTATCTGTGCAACAGGACTTTTTAACGGCTGTGGCTCAAACTTGTTTGACCCCTGAAATGCTCTTAAAAGCGCCAACCTTATTGGAGATCTTCAAAGAAAATGTGGTCACTGACTTGACTATTGGGAATCTTCTTGCCTTTGCACAATGTGCTTATGGCATAGATTTGTCCAATGCGATCACTTTGCAGACTATGCCTTATAAGAATCTTGGTTACTGGAATGGTGCTTCTTATGTTGGGGTAGAGCCTTCTGCTATGGTAACAGCATTGAACGAGGGCATGAATCCCTATTTAGAGGCAATCACATCTTCTGATTTACAGCTGGTTCAAGCCAATGGGAATGGCACATTTTATGTCACCACAGGAACTTTGGCTGACAGTCGCTTGACCATTGTGCCCATTGTGACCAGTACTGAGGAAGAGGAAGAAGAGGATGATGATATCCTAGGGCAACCAGATCCAGAACTTCCAAACCCTGATGATTTCGTGGATGATTCTGATTCTGGCATCTTTGGTGGTTCTGGAAACACAGGCTCTACGGGTAGTACAGGTTCTACAGGAAGTACAGGCTCCACAGGAAGTACAGGCTCCACAGGAAGTACAGGCTCCACAGGAAGTACAGGCTCCACAGGAAATACAGGTTCTACAGGAAATACAGGTTCTACAGGAAATACAGGTTCCACAGGAAATACAGGAAGTTCCGAGGACTTGGGTAATACAGGTGGCACAGGAAGTTCCGAGGACTTAGGCAACACAGGTGGCACAGGAAGTTCCGAGGACTTGGGT
>JAWXUL010000014.1:0-66004 GCA_044432725.1 Eubacteriales bacterium | reverse complement strand
GGCATTTGCTCTTGCACAGGCGGCATTTGCTCTTGCACTGGAGGCATTTGCTCTTGCACTGGAGGCATTTGCTGTTGCACTGGTGGCATTTGCTGTGGCGTAGGCACCGATTGTTGTGGCGTAGGCACCGATTGTTGTGGCATAGGCACCGATTGTTGTGGCATAGGTACCGATTGCTGTGGCATAGGTACCGATTGTTGTGGCATAGGTACCGATTGCTGTGGCATAGGTACCGATTGTTGTGGCATAGGTACCGATTGCTGTGGCATAGGTACCGATTGTTGTGGCATAGGTGGAGGCGCTTCCACAGCTGGAGTTTTATCTGGTAAATTTTCAGCAGGTGTGGTAATTAGGTTTAAAACGTGAGCCGTTTTGCTGTTGGTGGTTTTACTTCCTTTTTTCTTAGGTGGCATAAGGCGCCTCCTTTCTAAAAGATATGTTGATAGAAAATTTCTTTTTTACACATTCAATCCCTTTGTGATGAAACAAATCGAGGAAATACTGCTAGGGGACTCTAAAAAACCTTTTGAAACGTATATTTTCACTTATAATTTCAAAAAGCCACTAAACTTTTGTAATTCAGTCCCTAGATAGAGAAAACACTTCTTGTTCGTTTTAAGAAGAAATGAGTCTTATTTTTATCATTTCCCTTATAACATCCCCAAAAGGGGGAAATCTGAGTTTAAGCTCTCCGTGGGAAACGATCTCCAAAAATTTCATCCACCAAAGCTTGGAAATCCTCTGCAGGCTTGGTGCGTGGGGCATAGGTCAGGACACTTTCCCCGTGGGCAGGGGCTTCTGCCACTTTTACACTAGAGCTGATTTTAGAATAAAAAACTTTTGTATTTAATTGTTTTGCAATACTATCACTCATTTCCAAAACTTCTTGATTCAGAGTATAGCGAGAGTTGAACATATTCAGCAAAATCCCTAATACGTTTAAATCAGGATTGTAGGTGGCTTGTACTGTTTCGATGGTTTCTCTAATTTGAGAAATCCCAAGAAGACTGAGAATATCAGGGGACATAGGAATGATCAAGCTGTTTGCAGCTACATAGGCGTTGACTGTTAAAATATTTAAAGCAGGGGGTGTGTCAATCACCACCACATCATAAAAGCTTGCCACTTGGTCCAACATATTTTTGATAATAAACTCTCTCTTGGCATCCATAAATTCCAGCTCTGCACGAGAAAGAAGAATGTTAGAAGGGATAATATCTCCGCATTTTGTTTCTACGATTGCCTCTGTCACAGGGATATCCCCCTTCATGACATCAAATACAGTGTTGCAATCTTCGATATTCAGACCCATGCAAAAGCCAAGGCTTCCTTGGGGATCAAGATCCACTCCTAATACTCTGGCGCCTCTCAGGGCAAGACTTGCCAGCACGGCTCCTGATGTGGTTGTTTTTCCCACGCCACCTTTTTGGTTGGTGACTGCGATGATAGTAGACAAACAATCCCCTCCTTCTTTTTGGGTGATTTTGAATTCTTTTTTTCTATTGTTCTATTAACTTTTTCGCCACAATGACGATAAGAAAGTATAAGGCTTTGTAGAACCTAATTTTGTTTTGCCTTTCTGTGCCTTTTTAGTGATTTTGCACAAAAGTCAAATTCATTTGTGGCATTAAGTATTGGCAAAACAACTTGTACACTATATTATACCACAATTTACAAGTAAAGCAAGAAGTTTATTCGAAAAAAATCATTTTTTATTTTAAGGAGAGATTTATTATGTCAACCACCAGTGTATCAGGCAGTAGTACTGTCAATGGGCTGTATAGCAACGCCAATGCAATTTCAGGATTGGTCAGTGGACTAGATACCGAATCTATGATCGAGGGCTTAGTAGATAGCTATAACATGAAGATTATTGGCTTCCAACAAAGCATCGTCACCCAACAATGGCAACAAAATGCATATCGTGACGTTATTGCAGATTTGCAAGCATTTTCTACCAAATATACTTCCTTTAGCAATCAAAGTTCAAACTTAAGCTCACAAACATTCTGGAACTCTGCCATTACCACTGTGGCACAAGGAGAGAATGCTGACAAAGTGAGCGTCTCTGGCTCTACTGATGTTCCTGTTTCTGTGGATGCTGTGTTACAAACAGCAACCTCCAGTCAAGTTATCAGCTCCAAGCTTTCTGAATCCAACGATATGTCAACTGCATTAGCTGAAAATGTGGATCTCAGTGAAAAATCTGAGGTTGGTCTGCTGAGCGGTTATGTCACTTTGAACTATGGTTCTTCCAAAGTGACCATCGAATTTGATGACACTGACATTCTTGACAACAATAATGATAGCTTATCCACAGGTCAAGCCCTCGCTAATTTAATCAACGACAAATTAAAATCACAAACCATCAGCGGTGACCCTGCTAGTACCAGAATGGAAGCTGTTTATAACAATTCCACAGGGCAAATTACCTTTAATGATCTGAACAATGCAGGAAACGATATCTTTATTAGTTCTGCAAGTTCAGGTTTGAAAAGTACTTTAGGCATCACTGCCTCTACCTCTTATGATAAATCTGCAACTTTTATGGCGCCTAGCAGAGATATGAGCAAGTATGTGGACGAAGTCAGCAATGCTTCCCTGATTGATGGGCAAACTATCACTGTCAATTATAATGGTTCTTCTTCTACTTTCAGACTCGCAGAAGAAACTGATTACAAAAAAGCTTATGCCTCAGGTGAGTTTTCTGGTACCTATGCTGATTATGTCACCAGTGATTTGAATGACCAGCTTGCCAAGAAATTTGGTACTTCTGTCACTGTGACAAACGAAGGAGATGGCAAGAGCAACGAACTGCAACTCTCCTTTAATATCACATCCACCACCAATGGTAACACCCTGAATGTGACCTCTACTGCAGGGAAGTTCTTGGGATTTGGTGGCAACACTTTAAGCAACTCCATCTCCACCTCTGATTCTTTGGACAAAATTTTGGGAGAAGGTGTCGTTGACAGCAGTACTGTTGATTACAGCAGTAAATATAATGGCACTTATTACAACAGCCTTTTGAAAGATGGTCAATCCTATCTGACTGCTGTGGGTTCTGTTTCCTATAACACTGCAACCAAAGAGCAAATTGACTCTGATGGTGACACTGTGGTGAACTTAGGTTCAGACGACGAACCTCAATGGGTAAAATTAAACAAAGACGGCGATCTTCGTGTGGGTGAAATTCTGGAAATCAACGGGGAAGAAGTGGGTGTTTTCGACGGAGACAGCACCTTGCAAGATGTGATTGATGCCATTAATTCTAGCGATGCAGGAGTCACAGTTGCTTACTCTTCCTTGACCAACAATGTGGTCTTCACCAGTAAAGAAACAGGGGCTGCTTCTGAAATCAATTTCGGTGGTGGACTTGCAGAAAAACTCTTTGGAAACACTGGGGAAAGCTATAACGAAAATGAATACACCAGCGCTGATGTCAGTACTGAACTAGATGCTGCTCTAGCTGATTCTACAATAGATGTAGTGGTTGGTTTTGGCTCAGGGGATGATGCCAAAACCTATACCTTGGCAACAGATGATACTGGCACACCAACAGAAACTGTGGATGAATTTGTGGCACGTGTCAATAAAGATTTAGATGGTGCTGCTGAACTGACTTACGCAGATGGCAAGTTCACCATGCTGACAGAATCAAACGATGACGCTTATGTGAAAATCGGAGACGATTTGGTTCTGGGGAAAGAAACCACAGAAACAGTAATGGGGCAAACAGTGGAAATTGATCTAGGGTTTGAATTTGCTGATGCAGACAAGGCACTACCTGAAGATTATAGTATTACCATTGATAATGTCACCTATAACCATGAATCACTGGTCACTGCGCTGAAAGACAAGGAAGGTGACTCATATGACGATAGTTACAAACCAACATACAACGATATGCTTGGATTCATCACATCCTATTATGGAGATAATGAACGTTTTGTCACCACAGATGATGGCGTCAAATTAACCTTACGTACAGATGATGAAGATTCTTATAAAGTCTTAGTGAACCATGGTGGCGTAGGCGAAGAAGATACAGAAATAAACAGTACAGATATTTTAGAAGATGTGGTCACAACTGCTGGTACCAGTAAAGTCATCACAAGCTATGATGGTGCAAGTGATTCTGTGACAGCAAACCAAGGTAAAAATGCCATCATGGTGGTGTCTGTCAACGGCGAACAACTGACACTGGAACGTAGTACAAATACCTTTGATATTGAAGGTTTGACTGTCACAGCGAACAAGGTCTTTAACAACACGGATGCAGAGGGTAATACCATTGACCTTACTGTCAGCGATTGGACCAGTAAAGTGGACGATTTGGTGATGGATGATGTCATCACCTTTGAAGAAGAAAAAGATTTTGATGAAATCGTTGATACAGTGAAAGAAATGGTTACTGCTTATAATGAAATGATGTCGAAAATTAAAAATTATTTCACAGAAGTACCACTTTCCACCACATCTGGTACTGGCTATCTCCCTCTCACTGACGAAGATGCCAACAGCATGACAGAAGCTGCTGTAGACAGCTATAACGAAAAAGCACAAACTGGCATCTTGTTTGGTGACAGCAATATGCGTAGTTTATACAATTCACTGTCAACTGTTTTCTCCACTTCTGGTAGCTTCGGTATCGATGTGTATAATATGGGCTTCTCTGTTGGTTTTGGTACCACTGCTTCCGAAGAAATGCTAGATTTTGACGAAGATGCTTTCCGTAAAGCTTTGGATACAGATCTCGAGACTGTGATGAACGCTTTCACCTCTACCACTGCTGCTGGTGGTGCTGATGGGGTCATGGCAAAAATGAGTGCTAGTATCGAAAGCTATGCCTCTGTCACTGGTGCCACCAAGGGTATCTTGGTCAATGCTGCTGGTACAGAACTGAGTGCTTTGTCCCTCCTTTCTAACTCTATGCAAGATAAGATTGATAACTTTCAAGAAATGATTGTGGCTTGGGAAGAAAGACTTTCTAATAAAGTTGATTTCTATACCAGTCAATTTAGTAAATTAGAAGTGATCATGGCAAATGCCAACTCTCAAAGTTCTGCCCTTGCTGGCTTAGGTGGATATTAATATCCAAAAATATGACTCTTTCTATGACAAGTACGAGAGAAAGAAATCCTTTCTCTTTGATGATTGTTTGCTTTTAGAAAGAATACTGATTAACACAAAATCCCAGAACTTTTGTCAAGGCAAAAGTTCTGGGAAAATCGAAAGAGGTGTGTGGTATGAATCCACGAGGTTATGACAATTATAAAGAACAATCTGTAAATTCTATGTCTACAGGTGAGTTATTACTACTTTTATACGATGAACTTGTGAAACGTTCCACTTTGGCAGATATTATGCTGAAGAAAAAGGAGTATCCTCAGTTCGAGGATGCTGTGGATCGCTGTATCGCTATTGTGAAATATTTAGACGAGACTTTGGATAAAAGCTATCCTGTTAGCATGGATATCGCTCGTATGTACGAATATTTCATCTATACTCTGGGAAGAATTAAAATTGGTCGAAACCAAAATCTTTTGGATCATATTCGTCCCATGCTATCAGAATTCAGAGATACCTTCCGCCAGGCTGAGAAAAACAGCTTAGCAGCCCCAGCCGAGGCAGTCAATCCCGAAGCCATGGCAGTCTCAGAATGAAAGTGAGAACTCGATGACAGAAAAAGAAATCCTAGACATTCACATCTTAGAACGGAAAAAGTTTAATCTTTTAAGGGAAGTTTTAGATTTAAGTAAACAAATTGGCGAAAGTATGGATAGAAATGACAAAGTATCTTTGCGTATGCTTCTTGGTATGCGCCAAGAGCCGATTGAAAAGTTGGAACAACTCAAAGAGCAATTTACAAAAATTTTAACAGATTTGCCCCAAGGAGAATCAAACCATCTTCGTAAAATCTTGGCAGGACAAACTTCTTCTAACAAAGCGGAAGAAGGCTTGAAGCAACAAGCGATTGCCACAGGGGAATTGCTGCAACAAGTTCTGGTACTAGATGAACGAATCAACCGAAAAATAGCGGGGGATCAAAGCGTCTATTGTAAGTGATCCTTGTTCTATTGACCAATTATCAGAAATCTTGTCTGTTCATTTTTGCTAAGGAAAATGGGGAATTATTTGGGATTGCCCTCCCTTTCATCGGACGAATATGGCAAAGTTTTCGTGGGATTGTAACTTGGACTTTCTATGCTACACACCACCTTTCCTGCTCTTTGGGAAGGTGGTTTTTCAAAACGCTTCTTCTGTTTTTTTGTCAGATGGAGCCAGTCTTTCTGCCCTTTAGGGAACACGGATTAGCCTCCTTTAGAAAAGACCCACATGGGTGCTCCAGCAGCTCTGGAAGAGGATAGCTCGTCCAAAATCAACTGGGGATCCCACAGAATCAAGCTTCGGTCACGACTGGCTGGGTCTGCCACCAGTATATCTCCAGAAAGAGTCACCCCACGGAGAACGATATAATGTCCTCCACTGGTAAAATGCCCAGGCCCTACCAACGCAACAATCAATCTGTTCTCCAAAATATGTTGACGTAAATCATCTGCTGTGGTTTCTTCTGCTGAGAGATAGGCAACATTTAAATCAAATACTTCTCCACAGCCGTCAGCAAAATGATAATAAGTCCCTCCACCTTTCGCCCAATAGCCCTCTTCCACGAAAATATCTGACATTTCTTGTGGGGTGATGTAAGTGCCTTTTAATGTGGACACCACCATTGCCATGGCTGTGGGACCACATCCATAACCAGAGATGGAATCAGTTCCATATTTTCCCCACTGAGGGTCGGTTTGGTTGAAATAAATCAAAGGATGGTTTCCACCCAGCACCAATTCTAAGCCTGTGAAATCATTAACTTCAAAATGAGTCACCTCGTAATCAGCCAAATCCCTTGGGGCAGCAAGGCTTGTGTCTTGGTACGACTGATTGTCCTCCAATGCAAGCTCTGCCAGTACCTCTTCTTTCCGTTCTGCAATGAGTTCTTGTGCCTTTTTTTCGTCTTCTTTTCTTTTGAAATAAGCGTCCACTGACTCTTTTTTCTCTGCGAAATAATTTTTTACATTTTGGACACTGTTGTCCCATGAATTTCCTAACTTTTCTACTTGTTTCTCTGCATAATCTACAGAGTCTTCTACAAACTCGACCACAGGGGTGGTAACTTTTACAAAAAGATCAGGATCAGCCAAGGAAGCCGCAAAAAGCCAAGTGGTACCGATACAAATAGTCGCCAAGGTAAGCCCTAGAAGAATCATCATCCCTAGGGGCATTTTTTTCTTTCCCATAAAAGTCACCTCCTTTTTTCTATTTTCCTATTATAACAGAAATTCTTTTCCATTGCTAGAGGAAATCCCTAGAAAATCGTATTTTTCCTATTCTTTCTTCTGATTCCTCTCTCCCCTTTCTTTTTCCAAAAGCAAAGCCTAGACAGCTTGCACCAATCCTTTTCTTCCTCTTACTATTTTGACTGGAAAAAATAAATTCTTTTTTTCCAAAGAAACACTTGCGAAATTTTCATTTATCATATAAAATAGTATATGTAGAAAAGTCGATTGCCTTTGTTTCCTTTCATTAGGATTCAGGGAAAGAAGAAGGAAGTGTTGCAATGCCAGTCATCAGACTAGAATCTGTTTATCGCACATATAAACAACATGATGCCGTGAAAAACGCCCTAGAGAATGTCTCCCTTGAAATCAAACAAGGGGAGTTTGTTTTCGTTGTGGGTGCCAGTGGCTCTGGAAAAAGCACCCTACTAAAATTAATGAGCGGTGTCATTCCTCCTAGCCATGGCTCCGTTTTTATTGACGAAATGAAATTTTCTAAAAAAATAGATTTTCGCAAAAATAAACTGCGCCGTAATTTTGGTCATGTATGGCAGGATTCTCAACTTATGCGTCGTCGCACCATCGGCGATAATCTTGCCATTGTGGCAAGAGCTGGTGGCAATGTGCATCAAATCCCTGAAGCTGTGACCAAGGCATTGGGACTTGTGGGGATGCCTAAAGTAGAGGACAAATTCCCAGGAGAACTCTCCATTGGAGAGGCTCGCCGTGTAGAACTGGCACGTGCCATCATCAACAGCCCCAACATCCTTTTAGTAGATGAAATCACAGCCAATTTAGATGACGAGAATATTTGGGATTTACTAGAACTGCTCAAAGAGCTGAACCGTCGTGGCACCACAGTCATTATGGTCACCCATGCTGGGAACTATGTTTCCATGATGCGTCGTCGTGTGATGACAATGGTAGACGGTCGCTTGATTGGCGATGTGCCAAACGGCAGATATGGGGATATCATCGCCCCCAAAACACACGGCAAAGAAGCCCCAAGAATTATTATATAAGTAACAGCAGTGAGAACAGAGGTGAGAAAGATATGAGTCAATCGGAACTTATTTTTGCGTTAGATATTGGAACGAGAAGCGTAATTGGTGTAGTAGGCGAAGCACGGGGCGAAATGTTCCATGTTTTGTATATGGCAAAAGAAGAGCACGTGAAACGTGCCATGATGGATGGACAGATCGAGGATATTGATCAGGTGGCAAAGATTGTCACCATTGTGAAAGAACGGCTAGAAGAGCAAATCGGCTCACCCCTCAGCCGTGTCTGTGTGGCTGCAGCTGGTCGTTCTTTGCGTATGGAGCGAGCCCATGCAATGGTAGAGTTATCTGGTGTGGAAACAGTAACAGATGATTATATCAGCCAACTGGAAGCCATCGCCATTGCAGATGCTGAATCAAAGCTCAGTGAGCATCACAAAGACCAACGTTTCTATCTGGTTGGTTATACTGTTGCACAGTATCTTTTAGATAGATATCCCATGACCACCATCAAAGGACATAATGGACGGATCATGGAAGCTGAAGTAGTTGCCACCTTCCTTCCCAGTCAGGTGGTCGAGGGGCTCTATTCTGTGGTACAGATTGCTGGTCTTGAAGTGGCAAGTCTAACACTGGAACCGATTGCTGCATTAAATGCCACCATTCCTCCTGATTTGCGCTTGCTCAACCTTGTGCTGGTGGATATCGGCGCTGGTACTTCTGATATTGCTGTTTGTCGAGATGGTTCTGTGGTGGGTTATACCATGGCAACCATTGCAGGGGACGAAATCACAGAAATGTTGATGAGACATTTCCTGATTGACTTTAAAACAGCAGAAAGTCTGAAAACAAACCTGTCAGCCGGAGAAATCAAATATATCAACGTTTTGGGCATCGAAGAAAATACCACAGGACATCAAATCAGCGAAGCCGTTTCTGAAGCCACCAAAAACTTGGTGAAAGAAATTGCCAAGCAGATTCGTGCCATCAATGGTTGCTCCCCTGCGGCTGTCTTTATGGCTGGTGGTGGGTCCAAGCTAGAGGGCATCACTGAAATGCTCGCTGGATATTTGGAAATCCAAAGCCATCGGATTGCTGTGGCTGGTAGCAACTATAACAGAACCATTGCATCAGAAAATTATCAATTAGAAGATCCAGAATATGCCACCCCATTGGGGATTGCTGTTTCTGCTGGCTTGGGGCTGATCAATGATAGCTATCATATCACCCTAAACGGCAAAGGTGCCAAGCTTTTCCGTAGTGGCACCCTCAGTCTTTTGGATATTTTAATGATGAATGGTTTTACAGCAGCTGATTTGATTGGTCGAACAGGGAAAAACCTTGCATTGATGATCAATGGTAACAAAAAAATCATCCGTGGTAAGGCTTCTATCCCTGGTATTCTTCGCCTAAACGGCGAGGCTTCTGCTGCTGGTGCTGTGGTCAGTGCTGGGGATAGTATCGAATTTGTTCCCGCCATTGATGGTGAGTCTGCCACCTGTACCCTACAGGAACTGTTGGGGGATTATGCGGGAAAAGTGCAGCTCAATGGGGAAGAAGTTCCTTGGAGCACCCCTTTGAAAAGTGGAGATTCTGTCACTACTATCAACAGCACTACCACGCCCACTGTGGCTGGGCGACGTAATCCTCGCCCTCTCACTGCTTCAGAACTACAGCCTGTGGATACAGAAGGGAACCCTGTTTCTTTGCCAGAAGATACCAGAAGTATTCAGCGTGGCAGTATGGGTCTGCAAACAGATTTCACCATCTTGTCAGAAGATTCAGCAAGCCCCTTCTTAGAGCCAGATGTGAAAATATATGGTGGGGATAATATCACCCCCATTCCCATTACCAAACCACAGAGTGCTGTGACTTCTCAAGTCGAGAAGCCAGTGATCAAACCTATGCCAGAGAGCAAATCTGCTGTGGAATTCCCCAAAGATACCGTACCAAGTGCTCCAGTCAAAAAAGCGTCTCCTTCCCCAGTGACACCACCTGTGGCACCTGTAGCCACCCCTGTGGCACCTGTTGCCACTCCTGTGGAGCCTGTAGCCACCCCTGTCGCACCTGTTGCCACTCCTGTGGAGCCTGTTGCCACGCCTGTTGCTCCTGTTGCCACCCCTGTGGCTCCTGTAGCCACTCCTGTGGAGCCTGTTGCGACCCCTGTGGAGCCTGTTGCTACCCCTGTGGAGCCTGTTGCCACTCCTGTGGAGCCTGTTGCCACTCCTGTGGAGCCTGTTGCCACACCTATAGAGCCTGTTGCCACACCTGTGAAGCCTGTTGCCACTCCTGTAACTCCAACAGAAGTAGCAGAAAAGAAAATGGCAGAAAAAGCTCCTTCTTTGGAAAAAAACGCTCAACTTGAAAACACTGCACCTCTGCCAAAGTCGATTCAAGAACAACTGCCAGATCAGGAAGCACCTGTAATGCCCACAGGACCTTTGCCTTCTTTGTCTAAAGATTTCACTGAAATCCCTGCTGAAATTGCAGAAAAAGCCACTAGCCCCAAAGAGAACGTGGAAGCACCTCCCAGCGTGAAACCAGCAGTTGCCTCTGCAGTAAAAGAAACTGCTCCAGTGAAAGAAGAAAAGAAAAAAGCGGAAGAGGCTCCAGTAAAACCAGCACCCCCAAAACCAGAAGGGGGAAGAACTTCACTGACGCAAGGGATTATCACTTTGAATGGTTCTGTGATACAGCTACCTCCTAAAGTGGATGGTTCCCCCTATTATTTAATGGATTTGCTAGATAAAACTGACATAGATTTCCGCCGTGTCAGCAAGCCAATTTTGATGCTAGTGAATGGTCAAGAAGGGTTTTTCGTGCAACATCTCCACGAAAACGACAATATTATCATCGAAGAACAACAGTAGCCTCTCTTTGCATGAGGAAATGAGGTCAAAGGACTGACCTTAAGAAAGGATTTGAAGGATATGAAATCAGGCATGAAAATGCTACTCACTACCACATTACTCCTGAGTTTGGTGTCTTGTGGTGAAACAGAAGAAGTGATCGTTTATGAGCCATCCCCCTATGATTTACCTGTTTCTTATACGCTCTCTGAAAGTGATACTGCCCCTGTCTTCTTTGCAGATGTTTTCAGCTATATCGAGAAAAATGTTCTCCCTGTACCAGAGGTAGACCCTTATGCAGATATGGTAGAGCTGACCAAGGAAGAGGAAAAGGCAAAAGCAGCAGAGCAAGAACTGATTGATGCAGAGAATGAATTGCTCCAAAAGGAATTGGATGCAGAAAATGCCAAACTTGCCAGTATACGTTTGGTCTCTATTTTTGATCCTTCAGAAAACAATGCTCTGGTGCTTGCTGATGCATTGATTGAATATGAAGAGTATGTGATTGCTACTTTGCCTTCCATGCCTGCTGCTACAGAAACTGAAACAGAAGGGGAAAGCGAAGAACAGCTTTCCAATGAAGGGGAAGCAACCCTAAGCCCTACTGTAGATGAAACCCCTGTGGAAACAGTGACCATCATAGACGAGATGACCTTCTTACAAGATTACGAGCTGGAATCATTTGTCTATACCTATGATGTAACTTCCACTGGTTATACTGGTGGTCAGGCAACAGCGGGTTATGTCAGTTTTATGAATTCTTCTGGATTTAAAGTGATTGATTCTTTCCACCCAGTGGATGGGGAGCATTATGAAATGTTAACCCCAGACTTCACCCAACGTGCTGGTACTGTGTGCTTAGGCAAAAAAGCAAGTGGCACAGAGCGTTTGATGCTGATTACTGTGGACTGGAATTATAATGGTGCAGTGGTGACCGTGGAATATCGTGACGGCACCATCTGGGTGGCACCTCCTTCTAATAACAACAGCAAAGGTTCTTTGTCTATTGATGATGCTGTGGCTTTCCTTTCCAGCAGAAGCCCTTCAGAGCTTGGTTTGTCTGGTACTACCATGGACAGCTATAATGTTTATACCGCTGAAGGTCTTGTTTTGATCAATGGTGTCTCTTATCGTAAATTTAATATCACGCAAAAAAGTGAAAACGGAAATGGTAATGTGTTTGCCGGTAGCTTTTTAATCAATGCAGATGGGGTAACTTTTTCTGTGGACCAAACCACTGGTGCTGTGTACCCTATGGATATCATCAATGTTTTTGATACCATGAGCTAGTCCTCTGCTGATAGAACTATCCTTGATAAACAAGAATAAAAACTGTTGCCCCTGATGGGGTGACAGTTTTTTTGATTGCTCTCATTTTTTGACACAGCTAGAAGGACAAGCACTTTTGGCATAAAAGAAAGGGCTACAACTAAAAAATTAGTTGTAACCCTTGATTTATTTGACACCACATCTTTGTGGCTTACATTAGTTCACTTGTAATCCGTAAAAGCCCACCAGTGAAAGGGACATCAGCCCTGCTGTGATAAAGAGAATGGGGAATCCTTGGAACACAGGAGGACAGCCTCGACGTTCTTGATTCTGTTGCACCCCAACCAAAGTCACCAAAGCAATCAACACACCCAGTCCAGAGAAGAATCCAAAGACCACTGCTTCTAAGACGCTATGATTTTGCTGGGCTGATAACAGCATCACCCCTAGGACTCCAGCGTTAGAGGGAAGAGAGCGAAAACTCTCTCCAAAGATCGCCCACAAATCAGGGGAATATTTTTCCATGGTCAGTCCCACTACATAAGTCCCCACTGTGGCAAGAAGTGCCAGAATCAACAAGAGGAAATGCTCTGTTTCTGTAGTGACAAGGAACTGGTGAAAGACTCTGGACAAGGGGGTCAGCAATAAAAAAACTGCTGTTAAAGAAAATCCCAGAGAAAAGGCACCCTTTGGCCTGAGAAAAGATTTTGGATTGTTCCCTAAGGTAAAGGGATAAACCAATAAGAGATTTTGTGCAAAAAGGGCAGAAATTGCGATATTTAAATAATCTAACATAAGAGCTCCCCTTAATTAAAATAGCCAGAAGAATCTAAGCTTGATAAATTCTGCACCGTTTTCAAGGCACTGTTCACTCCTGTGCGCACTGCTTCTAAAGTGATTGTGGCACCTGATATCCCTTGGATACTTTTTTCTGATATGGTTCCAGAACGACCAATAAAAGTACTCAGATTTTCTTCTTGTAACATGGTGTCTCCCAAATATAGGGT
This sequence comes from Eubacteriales bacterium, assembly GCA_044432725.1. GTDB lineage: Bacteria > Bacillota > Clostridia > Oscillospirales > Oscillospiraceae > JAWXUK01. The sequence goes on along the minus strand of JAWXUL010000014.1, from coordinate 52,544 downwards.
CTCATTGTGGGAAAGGACTGCAATGCCTGTGACTGCGCCATTCATAGAGACACCCACCAAAAGTTGGATCTCGTCCACAAAGCCAGAGACAGAAACCTCGACACAATAACCTAATACTTCCTCTTGGGCATAGGCAAGGTAAACAGCCCCTTCCCCTTCATAGGGAAGTTCACTCATGGAGTTTGCTCGTGGCATGGCAGAGGATAAGAGAGCCTGTATTTTCGCCTCTTCCCCTCGGTGTTGTGGGAGAGAGGTGAGGGATTGGGTCAATGCAATGGCAGCAATGGTCACAGTCAGAACCAGTGCATAGGACAAGATGGCTTTACTTGCCACAGGCAAAGATTCTAAAAATCCTTCTCCCAAGGCTGTGCCTCCTGGTCGTATCAAAGAAAAACTTTTGATTTTTTCTTTTCTTTCTGCCCAAATTTCTTTGGAAAAGAGTTTTTGCAGTAATTTCTTGTCTGATTTTGGAGCGACAAAAGAAACTGCTCTCACTTGTCTTTTCACCACAGCAAAAAATTTCTTGCTGTGGACGAAATGTTCTTGGGCAAAATAACGTGGTACTCCCACTTTATCAAAAAGCCAAACCAGACCATTCATGGTGAGAATGGCAAAGCCCACACCCTCTGGATAGCTTCCAAAATAGCGAAGAAGTATGGTTAAAATACCACAACCAACCCCAAAAAGTCCCTGACCCAAAAAGGTCACAGGAGATGTGACAGGGTCAGTCGCCATAAAAAATGCCCCTAAGATTAAGCCTCCTGAAAAAAGCTGGCATATCATCCAGTAATAAGAATCTTGTCCCCCTTGGGGATAGAAATAGGCAAGGAGTGCCACCGTTCCCAAAAAGCTGAGGGGAATGATGGGACTGATGACTCTGCGAAGGAGTAAATAACAGCCTCCCAATAACAGCATCGCAGAGGATACTTCCCCCATCGAGCCACCATGAAAGCCGATAAACAATTCTTCGATAGAAGCAGAGGGCAAAATGCCTTGGTGAAGGGCAGCCATAGGTGTGGCAAGGGACATGGCATCCACCAAATTTGCCTCTACCATGGGTTTTGGCTGAGAAAAAGAAGTCATCAGCAAGGGGGAAGAGGCAAGAAAGAGTCTCCCTGCCAAGGCTGGATTTAAAAAATTACAACCTAAACCACCGTAAAGCTCTTTCACAATGACAATGGCAAAAAAAGAGCCAACCATAGTCCCCCCTAAAGGCATATCAGGAGGATAGCAAAAGGAAAGAAGCAATCCTGTCAACCAAGGTGAGGGATCGAAATAACCACGATTTTGTTTGGTGACCAAGGCAAAGAGCCATTGGAAGAATACACAAAAACCTATGGAAGAGAGGGCAAGCCCTAGGACGGAAAAACCAAAAAGATAAATCGCCATGCCCAAAGCGGGGAGAAGGGCAACAATCACATCTATCGTCATTGCTGTCACAGAGGTTGGGGCTGACAGTCGTGGAAAAATGGGAAAACGATAAGTATTCACGGCTTTTTCCCCCTTTTCTTTTTGGACAGGAAGACATTCCCCCATTTTCCATTGCCCTCACCCTTTGATTCCTTCTTTTCAGACGGGGCATAAATTTTGATATCCTTTTCCACTGTCACCTCGTCTACGCAAAAAAATTGTCCTTTATTGATACTCTGTGCCAAGGGCAAGCGAGAAGGACAACGAAAATTGCAAGAACCACAACCGATACAGGTCAGGGTACCTAAAGAGAGTAGTTCTTCTTTCCGTGGATAGTCCCGCTCCATTTCTTTATAAATGGACAGAGGCATAAGATGCATAGGGCAGACAGAAAGACAGTGACCACAACGAATACAGGGAGTTCTTTTTGTATTTTCTTCTTTTTTCAGCAAATGTGGTGGAATATCACGAGAGCCAAAGGCAAGAAGCCCAGGGCTACCCACTAAAATAGGGGCTCGTAAATTTTCTTGCGCCACCCCTGTCATAGGTCCCCCTAATAAGAGAAGTGCCATGTCATCAGCACGTATCCCCTCGGCATTTTCCAAAGCTGTTTTCAAAGAAGTGCCAATGGGAAGCCAGAAATTACGAGGACGCTTCACCCCAGAACCAGACACAGTGATGGCTCGATGGGTTTGCATTTCTCCTCGGACAATGGCATTGCCCACAGCATATGTGGTGGCAAGAGAAAACACAGCACAATGAGCATGGTGCCATCCTTTCCCCACAGGGACTTCCACCCCTGTCACAAAGCTGACCAGTAATTTTTCATTGCCAAAGGGATAACGGGTGGGGAGGGTACGGATTCGCATACTCTCTCTGTCCCAGTTCATATTCTCCTCTAAATCTTCAATGGCATCCAGTTTGTCCCCTTGCAATGCCACCACAATCTGAACTGCCCCCAGTGCATAGGCAAGAAGCTTCGCCCCAGAGATAATCAAATCTTGTCTTTCTAATAACAATCTGTGGTCTGCTGTGAGATAGGGTTCTGCTTCACAGGCATTGATGATCAAAGTATCCACCCGACCTCGCCCTTCCATGACTTTCACATGAACTGGGGTTTCGTCAGGGTCTACACTGCGAAGTCCTCGCTCTTCCAATAAAGTGAGCACCTGTTCTTGGCTGAGACTTTCAATATCGGGAAAACTCTCGTGGCTGACAGCACTGTCCTGAAAGTCATTTTTGATGACAATGGACAGACATAGTTCGAATAGGGGATGTGGTTGGTGAGAAATTGCCACGACTTTCCCAGAAATACCACTGTAAAGAGAGAAACCCAGTTCATTTTGTGGCATAGCCACAAGTTCCCCACGTTTCACCACGTCCCCCACGGTAATCACAGGGCGAAGCTCCCCTCCACAGGGGCTACGCAGTGGCAATACAATGGCTTTCGGGAGTATTTCCAGTGGCATCAATGGCTTTTTGCGGGTACTTTCTTTTTTGCTGTAGGGGCGAATTCCCCCTTTGCCTATTCTTGTCATTACATCAACCTTTTTGTTTTTCTGTCACAGCTGTTGCCAGCTTTTGTAGGAAATCCTCCATGGACATCACGCCCAAATCTCCTTCACTGCGATGACGCACAGCCACCGTATGATCCTCTGCTTCTTTGTCTCCAATGACAAGCATATAAGGAATTTTTTCCAGTTGTGCCTCACGAATTTTCTTGCCCACTTTTTCACTTCTGTGGTCAGTGGAAACTCGATAGCCACGACTGCTGAGTAATTTTGCCAAATCATCTGCTTGCTGTGCTGTTCGGTCGGTAAGAGGAAGGACACGCACTTGCTCTGGTGCCATCCACAATGGCAATGCCCCTGCGTATTTTTCCAGTAAGAGGGCAAGGGTACGTTCATAGCACCCCAAAGAGGTACGATGAATGATATAAGGGGTCTTTTTACTGCCATCTTCGCTGACATATTCCATGCCAAATTTTTCTGCCAACAGCATATCAATTTGAATGGTGACCAAGGTATCTTCTTTTCCAAAGACGTTTTTACACTGAATATCTAATTTAGGACCATAGAAGGCAGCTTCGTCAATGCCAATTTCATAAGGAAGTCCCAGATCGTCAAGGATTTTACCCATGGCTGATTGGGCTGCATCCCATTGCTCTTTGGTGCCTTCATATTTTTCGCTGTTGTTCTCGTCCCATTTGGAAAAACGATAAGAACAATCTTCCAAGAGTCCAAGGGTTTCCAGCATATAGTTTGCCAAATCCACACAACCACGAAATTCTTCTTCCAGTTGGTCTGGACGTAAAATCAAATGTCCTTCGGAGATGGTGAATTGTCGCACACGAATCAAGCCGTGCATTTCCCCTGAATCTTCGTTACGGAAGAGGGTAGAGGTCTCGCCCAAACGCATAGGCAAGTCACGATAAGAACGCAAGCGGTTGAGGTAAACCTGATATTGAAAAGGGCAAGTCATGGGACGCAGAGCAAAGCACTCTGCTGATTCGTCATCTGGGTCACCCATGACAAACATACCTTCACGATAATGGTCCCAGTGACCTGATATTTTATAAAGGTCTCTCTTTGCCATCAGTGGTGTTTTGGTCAACAGATAGCCTCTGGATTCCTCCACATCCTCTACAAAACGTTGAAGGAGTTGAATCACACGAGCCCCCTTTGGGAGCAAGATGGGAAGCCCTTGACCAATGACATCGGCTGTGGTGAAGTATTCCAGTTCTCTCCCCACTTTGTTATGGTCTCTTTTCTTGGCTTCTTCCACACGGGTTACATAGGCATCCAGTTCTTCTTTCTTCGGAAAAGCAACACCATAAATCCGTTGGAGCATTTTACGATTAGAGTCCCCACGCCAGTAGGCTCCTGTGGCAGAGGTTAATTTCACCCCATTGCCTTTTACGTTTGCAGTAGAGCCTAAGTGAGGTCCGGCACAAAGGTCGCAAAAATCCCCTTGGGTGTAAAAGGAGATGGTGGCATCTTCTGGCAAATCTTTGATTAGCTCTACTTTATAGGGCTGGTCCATTTCTTCCATAAAGGCGATGGCTTCGCTACGTGTTTTTTCGCTGTATTCTAATTTCAGCTTTTCTTTGGCGATTTTTTTCATTTCCCCTTCGATTTTTGTCAAATCCTCTGGGGTGAAAGCTGTTTCCACATCAAAGTCATAGTAAAATCCTTCTTCAATGGCAGGACCAATGGCTAGTTTTGCTGTGGGGAAAAGCCGTTTCACTGCTTGGGCAAGGATATGGGAACAGGTATGCCAATAAGTTTTTCTATACTCGGGGTTTTCAAAGGTGTATTGATTGTCTTGACTCATAAAAAGTACCTCTATTCGTATAATATAAAAGAAAATTCCTTGAAAATTCTTATGTTTCCAAGGAGCCACTAAGTTGTTTCTTCTTTGACAGGACAAAGGGAATGCCAAGCACATCTGTCACAGTGCTGTAAAAGAAAATAAGGAGCGAAACAGATGGTTTCACTCCTTTTTATTATATGATATTCAGGGGGTAATGTCAAGGGTCTGTGCCTTCTTTTTTTGGCAAAAGCACTGTGATTCTTGTTCCAATTTCTTCCCGTGAACAAACTTCAAACCATCCTTGATGCTCTGTCACAATCCAGTGGGCAATGGATAGCCCCAAACCTGTCCCACCTGTCTGTCGAGTGCGAGAGGTATCAGAGCGATAAAAGCGCTGAAAGATTTTGGGGAGTGATTCTGGGGGGATTCCCATTCCTTCATCTTCCACTGTGACAATCATAGATGTGTCATTTTGCTCCAGAGAGAGCCAAACCCTTCCTGTGACAGCAGTGTATTTCAGGCTGTTGTCCATTAAAATCCGTAAGAGTTGCTTCATCAATGCCGGATCTGCCACCAACTGGAAATCTCCATCCCAGCGGGGAATCAGCTGATGCTCTGGGAATAACATCCCTTCTTCTCGCAGTACCTCTGCTGCTGTGACAGATAAATCCATAGGCACTTTGTGGATTGGTTGGGACTGGTTATCTCCTCTTGCCAGAAATAGTAGCTGTTCAATCAAGCGTTCCATGGACTTCGCCTCGTCCCTGATGGCGTCGATGGATTCTTGCAAGGTCTCTGGATTACTCTTCCCCCAACGGTCTAGCATGGCGCTATAGCCCTGTATCACAGCAATGGGGGTGCGTAATTCGTGAGAAGCGTCAGAGACAAAACGCATTTGGCTTTGATGTGCCTCTTCCACACGGTCGAGCATGGAGTTGATGGCAAGGGCTAGGGGCTGAAGTTCTTTTTCTGTGGCTGACAGAGGAATCCGTGAATCTGGACGCAGAGTGTTGATTTTGGCAAGCTCTCCTGCCAGTGCGTCCATCTCTTTCCCTCGCCCTGAATCATTCAAGCGAAAGGTGGCATTTGCTAGGTCTTCGATAGGCTGTAAACTGTGGTGGATAGAGCGATGATAAGCAAAAAGCCCAGAGCATACAAAAAACATTTCCACAATAATCAAAAACCAAAAGAAAACTTTAATTGTTGCCACAGTGTCACGCAAATCCACAGAAATGGCATAGGAGCCATCTTCTCCGTCAAACTCCACAACATAAATAGCAGAAACATTCCGTAAACCGTTACGTGTCAAGGGAGATAACAGCTCTTTTGTGGGGAAAGAGCTCCCTTGTGCAGGGCGGTCTAATAAGCTAAACTGAAAATTACTGGCATCTAGCCAGACTTTTTCCCTTTCTGATGGCATCCCTTGGCTTAGGATGATGGTGTTCACCTTGGCAACACTATGCTCTGCCCATAATAGCAAAGCACCACCTGATAAAAATATGAGCAAAAAATTCACAGTGGTGACAAACACCATCTGCCTTAAAAATAAATTCCAAACCAAATGATGGGTCAGAGAGGGACTGCCTTGTTCCTTTGTTTCCATACAAGGTTATCCTTCTTCTTTGCGAATGACATAACCCACACCACGAACAGTGTGAATCAACTTCACACCGAAATGCTCGTCAATTTTACTACGCAAAAAGCGAATATATACATCCACTGAGTTGGTCTCTCCCACAAAATCGAAGCCCCACACATGGTCCAAAAGACTTTCTCGAGACATGACAGTGCCTTGGTGTAACAAGAGATAGTGGAGCAAATCAAATTCTTTTTTTGTTAATTCGATATTTTCTTCTCCCATGGCGACCAGATGTCTTTCCACATCCATGGTCAGGTTGCCAATGGACAAGGTCAGGGTGTTTTTTTCTGGGACTTGTTTTCTAAGGGCGTTACGGATTCTAGCCAGTACTTCTTCAATGGCGAAGGGTTTTGTGATATAGTCATCTGCACCAAAATCCAGTCCTGATACTTTGTCTGTGACATTGTCTCTGGCTGTCAGCATAATCACAGGAAGTCGAGAGGATTCCTTTCTCAAACGGCGAAGCGCCTCCATGCCAGAGAGATTGGGGAGCATGATATCCAGTAACATCAGATCAAAATCCCCAGTGAGGGCAAGCTCTAAGCCTGTTCTGCCGTCAAAGGCTTTTTGCACTTCATAGCCTTCATAGGTCAGCTCCATCTCTAGCATACGTGCTATTTTTTCTTCATCTTCTACTAAAAGAATACGGTTTTTCATATGTGTTACCTCTTATTTATTTTTTTGCCTAAGGATGCAAAGGTTTTCCCCACTCTTCTCATAATGGGGTTAAATTCAGCCAGAAAACTACCCTCTAAAGAAAAGCGGTAGTGAATATTGAAAAAGAGTGGGATCAGCAGGAGTAAAAACAAACTGCCGAAGGTCAGTGGGAACAGCAACAAGAGCAAAAACACAGGGAGGCTGGAGATATGATAGTCTTGATGCCACATCTGAAAATAATTCAAAAATAGTTCCTGTTTCATCACACGAAAAAAAGCTGATACAGTCCAAGTTTCTGGTATGGAAACAGGGGCAGGTGAAATCACTTCTTTTGGCACATCTTTACTGGAAAAGAATCCCTTGGTTTCATGGTCAGGCGGAGAGGTCTCTCCTGTTTTTTCTAAATATAAGACAGCTGACAGCAAGCTACCATCGCTGTCCCTCAATGCTTCTTGGGCTTTTTCTATGCTACAAGAAGTTTTGTTCTGTAAGCGTGTCAGGAGAATCGTGTTTTCTTTCATCTGCTTTCCTCCCATTCTATCCACTTTCCTTGTGAGTATCTCTGAAAAATACCCTCTCTTCTTATTTTTTCTTACTCTTAATTTTATCACAAACGTGTTTAAATAAACTTAAGCAATTCTTAAAATTTCTTAAAAATAAGCATGGGCAACTGAAATACTTCACAAACAACTTAGAAAATTCATTTGTCAACATTTCTTTTTTGTGCTATAATAGCACTAATGCAAAAAACAACAAAGGAGACCAAGATGAAACAGAGAATATCCCATATTTTTCTCGCCCTTGCCATGGTGCTGGGGAGTCTGATCCCCGCTCCTGTCAGGGCAGAGGAAACCGCTGCTTATTTTGTGGGGGTCAACGATGTCCTCCTGACCATGCAAGCAAGCTCTCAACCCATCTGGGTGGATAGATATATCTGCTTGCCTTATACTGTCTTTCATTCCAGTTCCACTGGCTCTTCTTTGGGGCTTTCTAGTTCCTATCAACGAAGCAGTGGACTTGTCACCATTTCTGACAGCCAAAATTCTTTGATTTTTAATCTTGCCACTGGCACCTGTACAGACAGTCGCAGTCAACAGGTCTATCACTCGCAAGCTGTGTTGCGAGATGGTATTCCCTATGTGCCCATGACCACGATCTGTGACTATTTCCAGCTGAAATATAGCTATCATAACATCAGTTACGGCTATTTAGTACGGATTTCCAACAACAACGCTTCCTTGACAGAAAGCCAGTTCATTCAAAACCACAGCAACACCATGGAACTTATGCTAAAGGCATTTCGCCAAGGCTCTGTTTATGGTGCTGTGACAGAAACCCCAGAAACCCCTATATTCCTTGGCTTTACCCTGGGAGAGTCCTTGGATTTCACAGACACGCTCAGGGAGTGGAACATCAACGCTGTGTTTTTCTTTCAACTGGATCAGCTGATGAGTCATGGAGATTATCTGCGTAAACTTTATGGCTCTGGGCATAGCATAGGCTTTTATCTCCAAGAAGACAGCCTAGACGCACAGCAAGAAGAACTGGCACTGTGCCAAGAGCTTCTACGTGCCCAAACCCAAAGTACCAGCCAAATCCTTTTACTACAGAAAAATTTTGACCAATTCAAAGAAGAGGGATTTGTCCTGTGGCAAGGGGGGACAGGCAGTGAACTGACAGAGCCTAGCACTGTGGTTCGCTCTCTGAAACAGGGAACCAACAGCATTTATCTCACCTTTACCCAAAGTGACAGCACTTTGGAAAATTGGTCTCAGCTGATGAATCTGTTGGAAGAGAAAAATTTCGTCCCCCAAATCCCAGTGGAATCCAAGCTTTAACTAATTCAGGAGAAATAAAATGAGAAAAATATTATCCCTTGTTCGTCGTTGCGTAGAAGATTATGACATGATCCAAGAGGGGGACCGTATCGCAGTGGGAGTATCTGGAGGAAAAGACTCCATGACTCTACTCCTTGCCATGGCACAATTACAAAAATTCTATCCAGTCCCCTTTACTGTCGAGGCGATTTCTTTGAACATGGGGGGAGGTATGGATTTTTCCCCTGTGGCAAAACTTTGTCAAGAGATTGACGTGCCCTATACCCTCATCGAAACGGAAATCATGAAAGTGATTTTTGAATATCGTCAGGAAAAGAACCCCTGTTCCATGTGTGCCAAAATGCGACGTGGGGCACTTCACGAAGCCTTGCAAGAGCGTGGCATCCAAAAAATCGCCTTGGGACATCATTACGACGACGCTGTAGAGACTTTTTTGCTGTCTCTTTTTTACGAGGGACGTGTCTCCTGTTTTCAGCCTGTGACATGGCTTGACCGAACGGAAATCACCCAAATTCGTCCCCTCCTCTATGTGGGGGAGAGCGTCATTCGCAGTACTGTCACTCGCTTGGAAACACCCATTGTCCACAACCCCTGTCCTGCTGATGGCAGTACCAAACGGCAAGAGGTGAAAGATTTACTGGTCACCTTAAAAAGTCAGTACCCTGATTTAAAACAAAAGATTTTTGGTGCTATGCAACGTCTGCCTCTTCCCGCTTGGGAACCTCTGGACCATCGCCGTCGCCCCTTGCCAGAAGATTGACATTACTTAAGGTAGTAAAGCCATCATATCCTCTGGTGGAGGACAGGTAAAGACCATAGGCTTTTTGGTGATGGGATGTAGCAAAGAAAGACGATAGGCATGCAAGGCACAGTGAGACAGAATATCCCCTTGCCCATACAACTCGTCCCCCAAAAGAGGATGCCCGAGATGGGAGAGGTGGACACGGATTTGATGGGTGCGTCCTGTCTCTAATGCCAAAGTCACCAGAGAGAAATCCCGCTCCCCTAGCTTCCCTTGCTTCAAGGTTTTATAGTGGGTCAGGGCAGGTAGCCCCTTGGGATGGACCAGACGTTTCATCTCTCCAGTGGAGAGGATGGGGGCAGAGATCTGCCCCTCTTCTGGATAGACCTTTCCCCAACACAGCGCCAAATATTCTCGCTTTAGCTCTGGGCTGTGGAGTTGCTGGGTGAAACGCTCTTGAGCATAGGGGTGCTTGGCAATGAGGAGCAGTCCAGAAGTCCCACGGTCTAGGCGATGGACAGGGTGAAACTCTCCCCCAAAGCCTTTGCTGTCATAATAATAGAGCAAAAAGTTTCCAAGGGTATCGGTTTTATGGCAGTGGGTGGGGTGTACCACCACACCAGAATCTTTGTTCAGTACCAAAAAATCCTCATCTTCGTAGACAATATTCAAATTTCCATAGACAGGGAGAATGTCAGACCGTCGATTTTCTTCTCCGATGAGTGCAGAAAGTACCTGTCCGGCTTTTCCATAATGACGAGTGGGGACTTTTTCTCCATCCAGTAAGATGCCGTCATCAAGCCATTTGATCCGGCGAATGATTGCCGCAGAGAACTGTAATTCTCTCCGTAAAATATCACCGATTAAAATAGATTCATGATGGGGGGCAAGGGTCAGGGTTAAACGTCGTGACATACATAACACTCCAATAACGATATGATTCTTGTCTGAATGATTTTTCAAGTTGCTCTAGGTAAGCTTTCAATCAAAATCAGAAAGACAAGCGTCTTTCTGATTTTTCAAGTTGCTATATCATAACCAGAAAACACTTTTTTGTCAAGGGGGGAAACATTTTGAAAACAGAACAAAAATTAGGCATTTATATCCATCTGCCCTTCTGTAAAAAGAAGTGCGATTATTGCGACTTTTACTCTATCTCTGGGGAAAAGACAGGGAAATTAGAAGAAATCATGAACCAATATCAAAAAGCACTTCTGGCGCATATGGCGCTGCTGTCGCCTTCAGCCACGCTCTTTTCTGTGGACACCATCTATTTTGGAGGGGGCACCCCCTCTTTTTATGGGGCAAGTCGCATCGATGCCTTGTTACGAGCCATCAAAAAGGGATTTTGTGTGGAACGAACAGCAGAAATCACAGTGGAAGGCAATCCAGAATCAGTGGACAAAAAATTTCTCCAAACACTACGCCGTGGTGGGGTGAATCGGATTTCTTTGGGGATTCAATCCACAAACCATCTGGAATTGTCTTCTGTGGGACGGATTCACAGCTCCGAGGACAGCCGTAAAGCAGTTTCCCTTTGCAAGTCTTTGCAAATCAAAAACCTTTCTTTGGATTTGATTTATGGCTTGCCCCAACAAACCATAGAATCTTGGGCAGAAACAGTGGAAGAGGCAATCGCTCTGGAGCCTGAACATATCTCTTGTTATGGTTTGAAAGTGGAAGAGGGGACGGCTCTTTTTTCCCGTGTGGCACAGGGAGAAACCTTGATTGACGAGGACAAACAAGCACAGATGTATCTGTGGACTGTGGAGCGTTTGGCAAAAGCAGGTTTTCTCCAATATGAAATTTCCAATTTTGCCAAAGACGGCTATCACTCTCGCCATAATCTAGGATACTGGCAAGGGAAACCCTATTTGGGCTTTGGTGCTTCGGCTGCTTCTGATTTTGGCGGGTATCGCTCTACTTTGGTGGGGGATATCACTGCCTATTGTGACTGCGTTTTGTCTGGAGGAGGACAGATTTTTTCTAGTAATCAATTAGTGGGTCAAGGGGAACGAAATCAAGAACATCTCATGCTACGTTTACGGACCAATCAGGGGATTTCTGGACAGGAGTATGAAAGGGAATGTGGTCTAGACTTTCTCCCTCTTTCTAAAAAATTAAAAGAATACCAAAAAGAGGCTTGGGCTGACTGCAGTGCTTCTGGACATTGGCATCTGACCGCAGAGGGGTATTTACGCTCTAATCTCCTTATTGGGGAATTACTAGATGTGCAAGAGGAAAGCCAAGAGGCACCATCTTTGCCGCTGATAGAACCAAAGCCACTTAGTACCAAGGAAGAAGCCCCTTCTCCTGTGAGTCCCCTTGTTTTATATGAGGAAGAGGAGACAGGTCAATTTTGTTTCGACCCTCCTTCTTCCTGAGGAGGTATTGCCTTACAAAAATAATTTTCTAAAAAAAAAATTATTTATTGCATTCTTTTTAAAATTATGGTATAATTAAAGTCATTTGAGACCAAAGTATGAGTAGAGGAATAATCTTAAAAAAAGAAATAGGAATAAACCAATTTTTTCGACTCTTTGATTCTCTCGAAATAGTTCTGAAACTGCCTATGATTTCTAACTTTTCCAGAATAATCTAGTGTAAAAATTGTAGTCTTCTGTTTCATATCTGTTCAGCATTGCCCTAAGGCAACACTTTATGTGAACCATTTAAGAGGAAAAATCCCCCAGTTTCGGGGGCGAGAGGTGTAAAGCTTTGATTAAATATCAAATTCGTGGTGGAAAACCACTTTATGGAAATATAGATATCAGTGGTGCCAAAAATGCCGCTGTGGCAATCATTCCAGCTGCTTTGTTGGTAGATGGTGTTTGCCGAATTGAAAACGTACCACAGATCAGCGATGTTACTTTGATGCTTCAAAGTTTACAGGCTTTGGGGGCAAAGGTGACCATGGTCAATGCTTCTACGGTTGAAATAGACAGTTCTGTGATCCACAATGGACAAGTCCCCTATGATTTGGCAAGAAAAATTCGTGCCAGTTACTATATGGTGGGTGGTCTCCTTAGTCGATTTGGTTGGGCAGAAGTGCCCATGCCTGGGGGCTGTAATCTGGGAGGACGTCCCATCGACCAACATATCAAGGGCTTCAAAGCCATGGGCGCAGAAGTGGAAGTGCTCAATGGGGTGATTTGTGCCAAAGCACAAACAGAAGATGGGAAGTTAAAGGGTAGCTCTATCTATTTGGATATGGTGTCTGTGGGGGCTACTATGAACATCATGCTTGCTGCCACCCTTGCTGAAGGGCTGACTGTCATTGAAAATGCAGCCAAAGAGCCACATATTGTGGATCTAGCCAACTTTTTAAATGTGATGGGTGCCAATATCATGGGCGCTGGGACTGATGTGATTAAAATCCGTGGCGTGGAGCGTCTGGGTGGTGGTGAATACTCTATCATTCCAGATCAAATCGAAGCAGGCACTTATATGGCTGCTGTGGCTGCTGCGGGTGGCTCTGTGCTGATTCGCAACGTGATTCCCAAACATTTAGAATGTATCACAGCAAAGCTGTTAGAAATGGGTGTGGAAGTGGAAGAGCAAGACGATGCTGTCTTGGTCAGTCGCTTAGGGGATTTGCACCGAGCCAATGTGAAAACCATGCCTTACCCTGGCTTTCCCACAGATATGCAACCACAAATTGCCGCTGTCCTTTGCGTGGCAAAGGGCACCTCTGTGCTGACAGAAGGTGTGTGGGACAGTCGTTATCGCTATGTGGACGAATTCCGTCGCATGGGGGCTAGCATCCAAGTGGACGGCAAAATGGCTGTCATCGAAGGGGTACAGGGATTGACTGGGGCTCCTGTCACAGCCTGTGATTTACGTGCTGGTGCTGCCATGATTATTGCAGGACTTGCCTCCCAAGGATTGACAGAAGTGGACAACATCTCTCATATCGAACGTGGCTACGAAAAAATTGTAGAAAAACTAGCCTCTGTTGGGGCTGATATCAAGCTTTGTCATAGTCCAGAAGAGGAAGATCACGCACAAGTGGTCTAATCATAACAAGTGGAAAAAACCTCGTCTCATGGACGAGGTTTTTTTTAGGCAATCACCTCATTCCCGACTTTAGGAAAATGGGACTCATGAGGTATTTGTCTGAAGGGAGGAAGAAATATTGCAGTCAATACATTTTATCACAGTGGGGAAATTAAAAGAAACATTTTATAAAGAGGCTCGGGCTGAATATGTGAAGCGACTGGGGGCTTATTGCAAGCTGACTGAAACTGTGATTTCCGAAGAAAAGCTTCCCATGAATCCCACAGAAGGAGAAATTGCCCGTTGTTTGGAGAAGGAGGGGGAAAAGATTTTAGAAAAAATCCCCTCTTCTGCCAAGGTGGTGGTCCTTTGTGTGGAGGGGAAGCTTTTGGACAGCCCTGAAATTTCTTCTCTTCTGACAGGAGAAAAACAGGGAGAAGCACGTCACTTGGTTTTTATCATCGGTGGGTCCTATGGCATTGGGGAAAAGGTGAAACAGCGAGGAAACATTGGTCTTTCTATGTCAAAAATGACCTTTCCCCATCATTTGGCACAGATTATGTTACTAGAGCAAATCTATCGTGGATTTAAAATCGAAGAGGGCTCTTCCTATCACAAGTAAATTATTTTAGAAAAAACAAAAAAATCCCTAGACTGTCAAGGAAAACTATGGTAAACTTAATAGGTAGGCAAAGCTTACATTATACTAAACAAACATTTTTGGAGGTCATAGATCATGTCTTATCAAACTCAATATGAACACTGGCTCGCTAGCCCTTCCCTTTCTCCTGAAGAGAAAAAAGAATTAGAAGCCATCAAAAGCGACGAAAAAGAAAAAGAATCTCGTTTCTTTTCCCAACTTTCCTTTGGGACAGCTGGGCTTCGTGGTACCATGGGCGTGGGGCTTTATCGCATGAATGTCCACGTGGTACGCCACGCCACCCAAAGCTTTGCTGAAGTTATTTTAGGCGAAGGCGCTGAAGCTGTGAAAAAAGGTGTGGCAATCTGTTATGATTGTCGCAACGATTCTGATCTTTATGCCAAAGAAGCTGCTCGCATCATGGTTGGGAATGGTATTTCTGTGCGTCTTTTTGATGCTATGCGTCCCACACCAGAGCTTTCTTTTGCCATTCGTCATTATGGCTGTATTGCTGGGATTAACATCACAGCAAGCCATAACCCAAAAGAATACAATGGCTACAAAGTCTATTGGAGCGATGGGGCTCAATTACCTCCTGTCCCTGCCAAAGCGGTTGCGGACAACATGGCAAAATTGGACGTGTTTGATTGCATCAAATTAGCTGATTACGAAGAATCTGTGAAATCAGGAAAAATCCTTTTGATGGGCACAGAAACAGACGAGTTGTTCCTTGCCAAAGCCACAGAGCAAGCCATTGACACAGCAAGTTTAGAGAAAATGGGCTCTACTTTTAAAATGGTCTTTACCCCATTCCATGGCACAGGTCATTACTTGGTACCAGAAGCTTTGAAACGTGTGGGGCTGAAAAATGTTCTTTGCGTGCCAGAGCAAATGGTTTTAGATGGTAATTTCCCCACTGTGGTCAGTCCTAACCCTGAAAATCCAGAAGGTTTTGCTTTGGCTGTGGAACTTGCCAAGAAAGAAGGGGCTGATTTCATTCTTGCCTCTGACCCTGATGCTGACCGTGTGGGCATTATGGTGAAGGAAAAATCTGGCGATTTCACTGTGATTTCAGGGAACCAAACTGGTTCTTTGCTTCTGGATTATTTGATTGGGGCAAGAAATCGCTCTGGTAAAATGCCTAAAAATCCTGTTGCACTGAAAAGCTTGGTGTCCACTGATATGGTGCGTACCATTGCCGAGAAAAATGGCTTGGTTTGTCATGATACTTTCACTGGCTTTAAATTCTTAGCAGAGAAAAAGGACAAGGTTGAATCTTCTGGAGAAGGAGAGGTTATCTTCTCTTTCGAAGAAAGTTTTGGCTATATGCTAGGGGATTTTGTCCGTGATAAAGATGCTGTGACTGCAGCTGTGGCAATGGCAGAGATGGCTGCTTATTATGCTTCTCAAAACATGACTCTTGCAGATGCCTTGGAAAAACTATATGAAAAATATGGTTACTACGGTGAGAAAACATTGAACCTTGTGATGCCTGGTGTGGATGGGCTGAAAAACATGGCAAAGTTAATGGATAATTTACGCAGTAATCCTCCTGCTGAAGTGGCAGGGGCAAAAGTGGTGGAGCGTCGTGACTATCTCACAGGAAAAATCACAGACACCACTTCTGGGAAAGAGACTGACATGGAGCTGAAAGACTCTAATGTCCTTCGCTATACCACAGAAGATGGTACCACTGTCATTGTGCGTCCTTCTGGCACCGAGCCAAAAGTGAAAGTATATATTCTGGCTTCTGGCACTGGAAAAAGTGATACAGATGCTAAAGTGGAAAAATACACTGCTTGGGGCAATGATTTAAGCAAATAAGACGTGATCCAAAAATCAGGGCGGTGGTAAAAATCACCGTCCTTTTTTTCGTATGTAAAAGATTTTCTTGGACAAGATAAATCAAAGAAATTTATCAGATACTCTTTCTATTTAAAAATAGGCAATTAAAATTATCGTCTATCTTTGTTCTTGTCGAGGCGGAGGAGTCCTGAATCCTTGGTGGATTCAGGGGGACGACAACGTAGACAAGGGCACAGAGAGGTGGTTAGTTACTGTTTGTTTTTAGATGGAATGAGTATGAGGGAGAATCACATGGAAAAAAATTTATGGACACGTGTTGCCTTGCGACTTGCCCTGTTTCTTGCTTTGGGCTTTCTTGGTTTTTATGCTTTTCCTTTGGTGTATGCCTGTACTTCACCTTTTTTCTTTGCACTTTTTGCGGCTGCTTCTTTGCAACCTGTCTTGTTTGCCTTAGAAAAGAAAATTTTATGGAAACGACAAGTTTTGGTGTTATGGCTTTTGTTTCTGCTGACTTTGGGACTTGGGGGACTCCTTGTGATTTTAGTCCCCTCTCTCCTCCACGAACTGTGGGAACTGGGGGAAAATTGGGAAATACTCCTTGCCCAAGGACTGGCATGGCTTCAAAACATACAAGAAAGACTTTCTTCCACAGGCGAAAGTGCCGTCATTCTGCAACAAGGCTTAGAGGTAGGGAGTAGCGGATTACAAAACTGGGTCACCACTCAGGTATCTGCAGCATTATTTTCTCTCTCTCAGTGGATTTTTGCTCTACCATTGGCTGTTTTACGATTTTTTGTTTTCTTTCTTGCCACTTATTTCCTTGCTTGTGACTATGTGCCCTATGAATCATGGTTAAAATCTCACAGCAGTCCCCAGTTTCAGCAATGGGCAACAGCACTGAAAGATTCTGCCCTCCATGCTTTTGGAGGATATTTAAAGGCACAACTCTTCCTTTCCCTTGGGGTATGGATGATTATGTTAGGGGGATTTCTTTTGATAGGCTTGCCCTTTGCCCTCCTCCTTGCTTTGGGGATTGCTCTCCTTGATTTTATTCCCATGATTGGTTCTGGGATGGTTTTAGTCCCTTGGGCAGCTTTGGTGTTTTTCATGGGCAACTCAGAAATGGCAACACAGCTTTTCTGTATCTGGCTTGCCACTGCGCTCTTTCGCTATTTGCTAGAGCCAAAAATTTTAGGACAGCAAACAGGGCTTTCCCCCCTTCTTTCTCTTGCCAGTATTTATATTGGCTTACAAGTGGGAGGAATCTGGGGGATGATCTTTGCCCCTATCCTTTTGTTGATGCTCCTGAACTTCATTGCTTTGGGACTGTTTTCTGGCACTATGGCAGATTTGAAATTATGTCGCAAGCAAATTCACCACATATTTTTCCCATCAGAGGAAATAATATGAAAATAACCATTGCCCTGTATCAAAAATTTTTCTTTTTTTGATTTTTTATAAATTTTTTATTTTTCTTCCACAAAGATATCACAATTAAACACTAAAATGAAAATCAGAAAAGGGAACTGCATTTCAGATTTTTCCTGATACTTTTTTAATAGACGAAAAATATCTGCAAATTTTAGAGTTCCCTTAAGGTAATACTACTATAATAAAAATATAGAAATTAGGATTTGTAAGGAGATAAGATTATGAACTACAAAGATTTTGACCCTGAATTGGCAAGAACCTTGCCACCAAGCATCAACCCTCCTCCTGTTCGGAAAAAGAAAAAAGGCGCCTTGGGGAAAGTATTTTCTACTGTCTTTTGTTGCTCTGTGATCGGGCTGACAGCTGGTCTTGGCATCGGCGGTGCGATGATTTATCACCAGCATTATCTGTTGGACGTGAACAGCACTATGATTTACTATACTGCCCCACCTCTGGAAGCAAGTAAAGTGGTGACTTACAGCAGTGCAGATGTGGCACTGCCAGATCTTTACACCATGAATGTGGGCGCCACAGTGGGGATCACTGTTTCTACCACAGTCAATTATTTTGGACAACCCACCTCTTCTGCTGTGGCCGGTTCTGGCTTTGTCATTTCTGAAAATGGTTATGTGGTGACAAATCACCATGTGATTGAAGAAGCCATTGACAATACCAGTAACCCCATCGAGGTGAAGTTTGTCAACGGAGATGTCTACCCAGCCACCATTGTGGGCTATGAATCGGATAACGACCTTGCCATTTTGAAGATAGAAGCCACAGGACTGCAAACAGTCATCATGGGGGATTCTGATTCTTTGGTGGTGGGAGAAACCGTGGTGGCGATTGGTAATCCCTTGGGAGAACTGGATTTTACCTTCACCAACGGCATAATTTCTGCCAAAGACCGTCTGATTTCCACAGGAGATGGCTATTCCATGAATATGCTCCAAACAAACACAGCCATCAACCCAGGAAATTCTGGTGGACCTTTGTTTGACGGACAAGGTGCCTTAATCGGCATCAATACAGCCAAATACGCAGAATCTTCTTCTGGGGTCACTGTGGAAGGCTTGGGCTTTGCCATTCCCATTAACGATGTGAAAGAAATGATTACTGATATTATTTCTCATGGTTATGTCACTGGTAAACCATATCTCGGCGTGAGTATTGCCAATTATATGCCTGGAAGTAGCACAATCATCACAGGTTCTGTGGTGCATAACGTGGCACCTGGCTCTGCAGCTGAGCGTGCAGGTCTTCAAGTGGGAGATAATATCATTGCCATAGGTTCTGTTTCTGTGGATACCCCTGCTGCCTTGACAGCAGCTTTGACAGAATATAAAGCTGGCGATACCACAGAATTCACGGTGACCAGAAATGGGCAAACATTGAAACTAAGTCTTACCTTTGACGAAAAGAATGCTGAAACAGAAAGTAATAACGAGTTTTCTGTGACAACACCTAGTGAAAGTAGCAACGACAACAGCAACGACAGCAGTGGAAACAGACCATCTTCTGGAGGCAGTAACAACTTCTCTACAGATGATTTCAATAGCTTTATGGAAGGTTTCTTTGGAAACTTCGCTCCCTAAAGGACAGCTATGCCAACATTAAGTCCCTCTCTTTTTCCCTTCCCTCTTTTGGGAAGGGATTTTTTTGCCTTCAGAAAGAAAAAAGGGCTATCACCGATGCGCTCAGTGATAGCCCTTGTGCTTGTCTTTTCCGTTGTTAGGTCATTTTTTCTTGTTTCACTTTTTTGTCAATGACATGACGTGAGCCTAGTTCGTCTCTCACATCGTTCACAGAAATGCCCATTTCTGCCATTAGTACCAAAAGATGATAGGCAACGTCAGAAATTTCATAAATGGTTTCTTTTTTATCCTCGTTCATGGCAGCCACTACCACTTCAGTACATTCTTCCCCTACTTTTTTCAGGATTTTTTCTTTTCCTTTTTCAAAGAGATAAGTGGTATAGGATTTTTCTGGCATGGTCTTTTTACGGTCTGCAATCAAATCTGCCAAGTGATCAATGGAAAAGCCTTCTTTCTCGCAAAGAATTTCTTGGAAGAAACAGCTCATTTCCCCTGTATGACAGGCTGGACCATCAGGAATGACGTGAATGAGCAGAGTATCGCTGTCACAGTCCCCAGAAATTTTCATCACTTTTTGGCGATTGCCACTGGTTTCCCCTTTTCGCCACAACTCTTGGCGAGAACGTGAATAAAAGCAAGTATAGCCTTCTTTTTTTGTGATTTCAAAGCTTTCCTTGTTCATATAAGCCATCATCAGCACTTCTTTTGTGAAAAAGTCTTGAACTATGGCGGGAATCAGTCCCTTATCATCATACTTCAGTTCCATTTTATCTCCTCATTTCTATGTTATTTTCTGCTAAATAATCTTTTAATTCGCTGATTGACACCGTTTTATAATGGAAAATGGAGGCTGCTAATCCGGCATCCACCCCAGAGATTTTTTGGAACATTTCCAGAAAATCTGACATGCCTCCTGCGCCACCACTGGCAATCACTGGCACATCTACTTTGTCGCAAATCTCTTCTAAAAGAGGTAAATCAAAGCCAGATTTCACCCCATCTGTGTCAATACTATTGACCACAAGCTCTCCTGCTCCTCTGTCCACCCCTTGTTTCAGCCATTCGATGCCGTCTAGGTCAGTGAGTTCTCGTCCACCCAAACGACAAACACGGAATTTACCCTCTACTCGTTTGATATCAGCAGAAAGAACCACGCATTGACTGCCATATTTTTTGGCTGCTTGGGTGATGAGTTCAGGATTTTTTATTGCCCCAGAGTTCACAGAAACTTTGTCCGCCCCACATTTCAGCACACGATCAAAGTCAGAAATTTCGTTAATGCCTCCCCCCACTGTGAGAGGGATGAAGATTTCTTCGGCTACTTTGGTGAGGATATCTGTAAAAAGTCCACGTTTTTCCACGCTTGCTGTAATATCATAGAAAACCAACTCGTCAGCCCCAGCTTTGTTATAAAAATTAGCTAATTCAATGGGATTTTCCACGTCTTTTACCCCTTGGAAGTTGACACCTTTCACCACTCTGCCATCACGAACATCCAAACATGGGATAATTCTTTTCGTGATCATAAGGCAAGTGCCTCCGTCAGTGAAATTTTCCCTTCGTAAATTGCCTTGCCAACGATGGCACCGTGACAGCCCATGGACTTCAGCTTTACCAGCTCATCCAAAGAACTAACCCCACCAGAAGCGATGACTTTTAGTCCAGAAATGCCGCAAAGTCGCTGATAAGAGGGTAAATCACAGCCAGAGAGCATCCCATCTTTGCTGATATCCGTATAAATAATGGTGGAAACCCCAAGGTCAACCATCTTTTGACAAAATTCAAAAGATGGAATACCTGAATTTTCAAGCCATCCGTGGGTAGCGACCATTTCATTTTTTGCATCCACACCCACGGCAATGGCATCTCCGTATTTTTTCACCATTTCTCCTACAAAATCTGGATTTTTTGTGGCAATGGTACCAAGAATCACACGATTGATTCCCAATTCCAGATAGTCGGCGATGCGTTTTTCGTCACGAATCCCTCCACCGATTTCAAAGAAAAGACCTTTGACTTTCAAAATCTTCGAGATGGCTTCTTGGTTTAAAGGTTTGCCCTCTTTGGCACCGTCTAAATCCACGATGTGAAGGTTTTTGGCTCCTTTTTCCAGAAATTCTTCTGCCATTTCGGCAACGTTTTCGCTGTATATTTTGACTTTATCATAGTCACCTTGGGAAAGGCGAACCACTTTATTATCTTTTAAGTCGATTGCTGGAAACAGTTCCATCTTTTTTCCTCCATTAAATGTTGTAAAATGCCTTCAAAATCCCAAGTCCCACTTCTCCAGATTTTTCTGGATGGAATTGGGTGCCGTAAATATTATTTTTCTCTACACTGGCAGTCACTGCCATGGCGTAGTCAGATGTAGCGGTGATGTATTCTTCTTTTGTTTTTGCCCCATAGGAATGGACAAAATAGACATAAGAATCCGTAGAAATATTTCTGAAAATGGCAGAATCTTTCTTTAGATTCAGTTTATTCCACCCCATGTGTGGGACTTTCAAAGGACGAGTCATGGACTCTTTGATTGGTTGGATAGAACCTTCTAACAGTCCTAATCCTTTGTGTCTGCCAAATTCAAAACTTTCTTCAAATAGTAGTTGCATCCCCACACAAATTCCCAAAAGTGCTTTGTGTTTGGATTCTTCTGTGACAACTTCAGCCATTCCAGAATCAAAGAGGAGTTTTGCTGCATCCCCAAAAGCGCCAACACCAGGCAAGATAATATGGCTGGCTTGATGGATTTCTTCTGGATTTTTTGTCACTTTATGGGGGATATCCAAGTGGCTCAGGGAAGCTGAGAGAGAAAACAAGTTCCCAACACCATAGTCAATAATGGCAATCATCACAGCACTCCTTTTGTGGAAGGGATTTCCTGTGGAAAGCGTGGGTCAATGGCGACAGCTTCTGCCATTGCTCTTGCCACTCCTTTGAAAATACCTTCGATAATATGGTGAGAATTTTCTCCTCGGATTTGGCAGATATGAAGGTTCAGCCCTCCCTCTCTTGCCAAAGCGATGAAAAATTCTTTACACAATTCTGTGTCAAAATCTCCTACTTTATCCGTTTTTAGAGAGATATCTTCCACCAACATTCCTCTGCCACTGATA
This sequence comes from Eubacteriales bacterium, assembly GCA_044432725.1. Lineage (GTDB taxonomy): Bacteria > Bacillota > Clostridia > Oscillospirales > Oscillospiraceae > JAWXUK01. The sequence goes on along the minus strand of JAWXUL010000014.1, from coordinate 30,368 downwards.
TCCACAGCCACTTGAATCAAAGCTTCATCCATGGGTAATAGCATGGAACCATAACGACAGATGCCTTTTTTATCCCCTAAGGCTTCTGTGAAGGCTTGTCCTAAGGTGATGGCAATATCCTCTGCTGTGTGGTGGAAGTCCACATCGCTGTCCCCTTTACAGCTTAAGTCTAGGTCAAATTTACCATGACTGGCAAAAAGGGTGAGCATATGGTTTAAAAAACCAGAATCTGTTTGGATATTGCTTTTCCCACTGCCTTCCAGAGACAAGGAAAGGCTGATATCGGTTTCTTTGGTTGTTCTTATTTTGCTTGCCTGACGCATTGTCTTATTCCACCATTTCTTTTATATTTTTCAGGACGATTTCCATTTCTTCTTTTGTCCCGATGGTAATCCGTAGAAAATCAGAAATCAACGGATTGGTAAAGTGTCGCACTAAGATATTTCTTTCTTTTAATCCTTGAAACAGCTTTTCTCCAGAGATTTTCTCTGTTTTCGTGAAGATAAAGTTTGCCTTGGAAGGGAGGGTAAAAAAGCAAAGTTCTTGTAGCTTTGCCGTGAAATCTTCTCTGGTGGAGATGATGTTTCGGCAACAATCTTGGAAATAGGCCTCTTCTTCAATGGAAACTTTCCCCACAGCTTGGCTTAAGCTGTTGACGTTATAGGGATTAAAAGAATATTTTATTTTGTTCAAATCAGCGATTAGTTCTTCTTGACCAATGGCAAAGCCCAATCGAGCCCCAGCCAAGTTTCTTGATTTAGAAAAAGTACCACAAACTAAAAGATTATCGTACTTTTTGGTCAAAGGCACAGCAGATTCTCCACCAAAATCCACATATGCCTCGTCAATGATCACAAGGTTGTTGGGATTTTGCTGGACAATCTCTTGGATTTCCCCCAAGGACAAGGCTATGCCTGTGGGGGCATTGGGGTTTGCAATCAAAACTGTTTTCCTTTTTTGAAAATAATCCTTTGTTTGTATGGATAAATCCTGTGCCAAGGGGATTTTTTCCCCCTCTATTTGAAATAGTTGGGCAAAGACAGGATAAAAGCCATAGGAGATATCTGGAAAACAGACCCCTTCCTGACAAAAAGCAAGGAAAGAGAAGGCAAGAATTTCATCAGATCCATTGGCAAACAAAACATTTTTGGGTGATACATTGCGATAATTAGCATATGTCTCTGTTAATTCTCTGCAACTGTCATCGCTGTAAAGGTGAAGCCCTTGACAGGATTTTTCTACCACCTCTGCCACTCTTTTGGGAGGAGGAAAGGGGTTTTCATTGGTGTTCAGCTTGATATACTGCCCCTTTTTGGGTTGCTCTCCTGGGGTATATGCTTCTAAATCTTGTAGATTTCTTGAAAAAAAACGACTCATCCTTCACCTACTCAAAACGATTCGCCACGCTTTGACCATGGGCTTCTAGTCCTTCTTTTTTTGCAAAGAGCAAGATATCGTCCTTTTCTTTTTCCAAAGTGGCTTCGCTGTAATAAACAAAGGTAGATTTTTTCACAAAAGTATCCACAGAAAGTGCAGAACTGAATTTCGCAGTGGAATTGGTGGGGAGGGTGTGATTGACACCGGCAAAATAATCACCCAAGGCTTCTGGCGTGTTTTTTCCTAGGAAAATGCTGCCTGCGTTTTTCACCTGACCCAAATAATCGAAGGGCTGATCCAACATCAATTCTAAATGCTCTGGCGCAATATCGTTGGCATATTCAATAGCTTTTTCCAAAGTTGGGCAAAGCATGATATAAGAGTTATCGTCGATTGAGCGACGGCAAATATCACCACGAGATAGGGTGGCGATTTGGTTTTCTAATTCTTTTTGCACTGCTTGTGCCAAGGTATCTGATGTGGTTAATAGGATAGCACTTGCCATGGAATCATGCTCTGCTTGAGAGAGCAAATCCCCCGCCACGATTTTCGGATTGGCTGTTTCGTCGGCAATGATTAAAATTTCAGAAGGACCAGCAATCATATCGATGCCCACATCACCATAAACTTGTTTTTTAGCAGCTGCCACATAAATATTCCCAGGGCCTGTGATTTTATAGACTTTTTCCACTGTTTCTGTTCCATAAGTCAAAGCAGCCACAGCAGATGCGCCACCGATTTTGTAAAGTTTATCCACACCCGCCAAAAAGGCACAGGCAAGAATACTTTGGTCGATGGTGCCATCACTTTTTGGGGGAGAAACCAGTGTTATGTGCTTGACCCCAGCTAATTTTGCGGGAATCACGTTCATTAGCACAGTAGAGGGATAGACAGCTTTCCCCCCTGGGACATAGATTCCCACACGCTCGATGGGGGTGACTTTTTGTCCAAGCACCACCCCATCTCTTTGATGGGTGAATCCTTGTTGTATTTGATTTTTATGAAATCCTTCGATATGGTCCATGGCACGGTTGATAGTTTTGTAAAAATCCTTGTCCATGTTGGAGAGTGATTGTTCAATCTCTTCGTTTGCCACTTCAAGAGATCCTAATTTTGCTTTGTCAAACTGCTCTACATGGCGAAAGAGAGCAGCGTCACCATCTCGACGCACTTCTGCAATGAGATTTTTTGTGGTTTCCTCGACCTCTTGGGGGATTTCGTTGCTTCTTTTTTTGATTTCATCAATGCTCTTGATTATTTTAATCATCACTCATCCTCCTTATAATTTGGTCTATCATCTCTCGTTTAAAATGGTAACGACCTTTGGACGCAATCACCCTTGCGCTTAAGTCCATGATTTTGCTATCCACTTTCAGGTTGTTTTCACGAAGGGTGCTTCCTGTTTCCACAATATCCACAATTACGTCTGACATTTTCAAAATAGGAGCAAGCTCGATGGATCCATTTAGTTTGATGATATCAATATCTCTGTTTTCCCCTGCATAATAGCTTCGGGCGATATTTGGATATTTGGTCGCCACCACAAGGGTTTTGCTTTTATCTTCTACATAATCAGCAAGAGAACAGACACACATACTGCATTTTCCCAAATCAAGGTCATACAGCTCGTAAACATCTGCACCAGATTCAATCAGGCTGTCTTTTCCCACAATGCCCAAATCAGCTGCGCCATGCTCTACATAAACAGCAACATCAGTGGGTTTGATGAGAAAAAAACGAACGCCTTTTTCTGGATTTTCAAACACTAATTTTCTGGTGTCATCTTCAAATTCAGGTGCGTCAAAGCCCATTTCTTTAAAGAGACTATATACTTTTTCCCCAAGTCTTCCCTTGGGCAATGCAATATCTAACATGATAACACTCCTAAGTCATAATCTGGAAGGTTTTTCCCTCTTGGTATAACATATTGGCTTTTTCCATCAAGTCAACCACAGATTCTCCCTTTTTTTCTAAGATTTCTGTCACTGTTTGGGTTTCTCCACCAAAAAGTTTGTCCACTGCTGATAAATCTACAGCGAAGCCCAATGCTGACTGCCCTGAAACACCCATTTTTTCAATCAAATTATCATAACGTCCTCCCACCAAAACAGGTAGGGACAAACCTTGGATATATCCAGAAAAAACCAGTCCATCGTAATATTCAGTGCTTGGAATATGAGAGAAATCTAAATACACCTTTTCTTTTGGGACAAATTGTTGGAACATCTCAAGAATTTGACGAAACTCTTCTAAAGTCTTTTGAAATTCTGTGTCATTACTTAGGATTTTCAAAGTGGCAAGCCCCTCTTCCAAATCAGAGGGAAGGGTTAAGAGTCTGAGGAAGATATCTCCTTGGGGGATTTTTTCCTCAGAAAGATATTTTGCCAAATCGTGACTGTTTTTTTGTCGCATATATTGAATGATGGTTTCTTTTTGTTCCAGTTTGCTCTCTTTTAACAAGCACAAAAGGAGTGCTGTGTTAGAGAGACAAATGCGATAATCTTCACTTGTTTTTTCTAAACTTTTCACAGCCAGATTTAAAATTTCCAAGGTTTGGTATTCCTTTGCTGGGCCAATGTATTCCACACCGATTTGGTGGATTTCTTTGAAATCATCTTCTCCCTTTGGGATGCGAAAAACACTTTCATTATAATAAATCTTATGGTGTTTTTCTTGAGATTTCAAAGAATTTTTGACTATACTCATGGTAACATCTGGTTTCAGTGCCATTAATTTTCCATGACTATCAGAAAAAGTTAAAATTCGGTTGTCATTGAGAAACTGTTCCTTTTCCATATAAAAAGAATATTCCTCGAATCGGTTGATTTTGTATTTTACAAAACCAAATTTACTGTACATATCTTGTAAATCTAGGGATACCCGCTCTTTTTGGGATAAAAATTCCAGAGTCATATTGTTCCTCCTGTTATTGGTCTAAATAAGCATTCATCTAATTAGTTTACTATATTTTTCCCAAAACGTCAAGGGGGAAGGAGGAGGGTTTCTGAAATTTTTTTGGAATTTATAGGTGCAGAAAAAAACTCAACCAGCCAAAAGGTTGGTTGAGTTTTATGTGGTTATAGTTCAAGTGGGGGGCGAAGTGCTTCCCTTGTGGGGGGGGGAGGTGGGGGTTGCGGAGGGGCTACAGGTCCTGTTGCCTCTAAGATTCCAGTTGCAAGCCCTGCCAATCCTTGAATTTCAGAAGGAATGATAATTTTAGTGGCTTTGCCATCTGCAATGGTGGCAAAGGCTTCTAAGGCTTTCAACTTAATGATTTGGTCATTGGGGCAAGCAGCATTCAGCAGACGTAGTGTTTCTGCTGTGGCTTGTTGCACTTTCAAGATAGCCTCTGCTTCTGCTTCAGCTGCCATGATGCGTGCTTGTTTGTCTGCTTCTGCCACAAGGATTTTTGATTCACGTTCTGCTGTTGCTTTTAAAATGGTAGATTCTTTCATACCTTGTGCCACAAGGATTTCACTTTCCTTTTTCCCTTGGGCTTGTAGCACAGACTCACGACGTTCCCGTTCTGCTCTCATTTGTTTTTCCATTGCTTCACGGATATCGTTGGGAGGCATAATGTTTTTCAGTTCCACACGGGTGACTTTGATGCCCCATGGGTCTGTTGCCTCGTCCAAGACAGCACGCATAGAAGTGTTGATATGGTCACGAGAGGTAAGGGTTTTTTCCAAATCCAAAGCACCGATGATGTTACGAAGGGTGGTGGCTGTTAGATTTTCAATGGCAGAAATGGGGTTATCCACACCATAGGCATAAAGTTTTGGGTCTGTGATTTGGAAATAGATCACTGAGTCAATTTGCATGGTGACGTTGTCCATGGTAATCACTGGTTGGGGGGCAAAGTCCACCACTTGTTCTTTTAAAGAGACATTTTTTGCCACACGTTCCATGAAAGGAATTTTGAAGTGAAGTCCCACACCCCAAACGGTTTGGAAGGCGCCCAAACGCTCGATAACACAAGCACGAGATTGGGGGACCACTCGGATATTAACGGCAATGATAATCAAGATAAAGAGTACGACGGTAATGGGGATAAAAATTGATAATATTTCGTCCATGAAAATTTCCTCCTAGTTTAATGTTTATACAACTTCCACAATCAGCTTGACACCTTGAATCTCCAAAATTTTCACTCTGGATTTGTCAGGAATCACAACATCATGTGCAGAAGTGGCACTCCAGTATTGCCCATTGATTTGCACTTCGCCACTGTTCACAATGTTGTCAATGGTTTCTGTGACCATGGCTGTGGTACCAATGAGACGGTCTGCGTTGGTCGCTGTGGTATGGGGCTTTAAATAATTTTTTGCCATGGGGCGTAATAAAATCATAGAAAGTGCTGAAAAAGTCAAAAAGACCACTGCTTGCGTGGTGATACCAGCACCAAAACCAATGGCGATCAAGGTGGCAAAGGCACCCAAAGCAAACCAGATAGAGGTCAAACCCTCGGTTACTGCTTCTCCCACAGTGAACAAAATAAAGATAATCAGCCAAAAAACGCTAGGCGACATAACAAAGCCCCCCTTTCCTGAAAAATTCTTTTGATTCATTTTCTTCTGATTCATCAGTATGAACAGTATAACACAAATTATATTCTTTGCCTAGAGAAAGGGAAAAATTTTTCATTAAATTTCTGTTAACTTTATTCAAATGTACAGACAAGGGGATCTGGGCAAAGGGACTTCCTCCTTTTCTGATTCCTGAATTTCTGAGTCATTTCTGTTGCAAATTCCAGTCAATTCCCCTTTCCTATGCCCTTTCTCTATCATGAAAAAATTTTTCCAGAAAATTTTCTGGAATAGTTTGCTTTTTTCTGGCTTATCCTTTATAATAAGGGAGAGAGATTCAGAGAGGAGAAAAAAACTTGAACCAAATCAATTTTGTTGTCCCCACCCTCTTCGGCTTAGAGGGCTTGGTGGCAGAAGAACTTCGTCGCTTAAATTTAAACAAGGTAAAAGCTGAAAACGGGAGAGTGCGTTGCGTCGGCACTTTTGCCGATGTGGCAAGAATGAATATCTGCCTTCGCACAGGGGAGCGTGTCCTTGTGGAAGTGGGAGAATTTACTGCAAGCAGCTTTGACCAACTATTTGAAGGAACAAAGGCACTGAATTGGGAGGACTATATTCCCCAAGATGGTGCTTTTCCTGTGAAAGGCTATGCCATCAATTCCACGATACACTCAGTGCCAGATTCCCAAGCAATCATCAAAAAAGCAGTGGCTGATCGACTGGGTGGAAAATATGGAATGACTATCTTGCCTGAAACGGGCACCACTTATCAGCTCCAATTTTCCATTATGAAAGACCACGCAACCTTAATGATAGACACATCAGGGCAAGGACTTCATAAACGTGGCTACCGTGCCAAGGGCGTGGTGGCTCCTTTGCGTGAAACATTAGCTGCGGCTCTTGTTACTTTGGCTCGTTACCGTGGGCAAGACCCCTTGTGCGATCCTTTTTGTGGCTCTGGCACCATTCCCATCGAAGGTGCGCTGATTGCTAAAAATGTGGCCCCTGGTCTGTCACGTTCTTTCCGTGCACAAAAGTACCAGTGGTGTCCTTCTGGCTTGTGGCTAGAAGCTTCCACAGAAGCAATGGACAAAGAGTTTGATGGGAATTACGAGATATACGCCAGTGATATCGATCCCAAAGCCTTGAAAATCGCAGCTCACAACGCAAAACTTGCCGATGTGGACGATATCGTGGACTTTGAACAAATGCCAGCTTCCGAGTTTCATCGCCGAGAAGAATACGGTCGTGTGGTCACCAATCCTCCTTATGGAGAGCGTATTATGGAACGCAGCGAAGCCCAAGACCTGTATCGTAGTTTTGGGGAGACATGGAAGAAAATGGGCTCTGGTTGGAGACTGTATCTTCTTTCTTCTCACACAGAACTGGAGCGTTGCTTTGGCAAAGAAGCAGAAAAGAAACGAAAACTTTATAATGGTATGCTGAAATGTGACCTGTTCATGTTTGGTAAAGTGTAATAGATTCTATATGAGCCTATGGAGGCTTCTATGCAGAAAACAAAAAAAATTTTTTGAAATTTTTTTCAAAAAAGACTTGATTTTTCTTTCAAAAAGAGTTATCATCAATATTGTGATTAGCACTCATGACTGACGAGTGCTAATACAAAGAGTCAGTCAATCAAACTAATTTACTTTTTTAAGGAGGCAAATAACATGAAATTAAAACCTTTAGCTGACCGAGTGGTGCTGAAAATGGTAGAGGCAGAAGAAACCACAAAAGGTGGTATTATTCTCACCGCAGCAGCCAAGGAAAAACCAGAAATGGCAGAGGTCATAGAGGTAGGTCCTGGTGGAATGGTAGACGGAAAAGAAATCAAAATGGAAGTTTCTGTGGGACAAAAAGTCATCACCAGCAAATATTCTGGTACCCAAGTGAAATTAGACGGCGAAGAATACACCATTGTGAAACAGGGGGATATTCTTGCGATTGTAGAATAAAAATCTTGTTTTCTAGGGAATATTTCCAAAAAAACAGTGATTTCACCATAGACAATTCAAAATAAACTTAATTTTAATCATTAAACGGAGGTAATTTTAACATGGCAAAAATGATTGTATACGGCGAAGACGCTCGCCAAGCACTACAACGTGGGGTGGACCAACTAGCAGATACTGTAAAAATCACCATGGGACCAAAAGGTCGCAATGTGGTGCTTGATAAAAAATTCGGCAGTCCTTTGATCACCAATGATGGTGTTACCATTGCAAAAGAAATCGAACTAGACGATGCTTTTGAAAACATGGGTGCACAGTTGGTGAAAGAAGTTTCTACCAAAACAAACGACGTTGCTGGTGACGGCACCACTACAGCCACTCTTTTGGCACAAGCAATGATTCACGAAGGCTTGAAAAACCTTGCTGCTGGTGCAAATCCAATGGTGATGAAAAAAGGGATTGCTGCTGCTACTAATACAGCCATTGAAGCAATCTTGGCAAACAGCCAAAAAGTCAACGGCACAGCTGATATCGCTCGTGTTGGTGCAATTTCTTCTGGGGACGATGCCATTGGTACTTTGATTGCAGAAGCAATGGAAAAAGTGTCTAACGACGGTGTCATCACAGTGGAAGAATCAAAAACTGCTGACACTTACTCTGAAGTGGTAGAAGGCATGATGTTTGACCGTGGCTATATCACTCCTTATATGGTGACAGATACAGAAAAGATGGAAGCTGTTGTGGATGATGCATTGGTGCTGATTACTGACAAGAAAATCTCTTCAATTCAAGAGATTCTTCCTATCCTTGAACAAGTCATGCAATCTGGCAAAAAATTGATGATGATTGCAGAAGATTTGGAAGGGGATGCTCTTTCTACTTTGATTGTAAACCGTCTGCGTGGTACTTTGAACGTGGTTGCTGTAAAAGCTCCTGGTTTTGGTGATCGTCGTAAAGAAATGTTAGAAGATATTGCTATCCTAACAGGTGGTACAGTAATTTCTTCTGATGTTGGTTTGGAATTAAAAGAAATGACTATGGATCAACTGGGTCAAGCACGTCAAGTGAAAGTCACCAAAGAAAATACCATCATCGTAGATGGTGCTGGTGATTCTTCTGCCATCAAAGCCCGTGTCAGCCAAATCCGTGGTGCCATTGAAACCACTACTTCTGATTATGACCGTGAAAAATTGCAAGAACGTCTTGCTAAACTTTCTGGTGGTGTTGCTGTCATTAAAGTGGGTGCTCCTACAGAAACAGAAATGAAAGAAAAGAAACTTCGTATTGAAGATGCTTTGAATGCTACTCGTGCAGCAGTAGAAGAAGGCATTGTCGCTGGTGGTGGCGTTGCTTATATCAATGCCATTCCTGCTGTTGAAAAGTTACTTGCCACTTTAGAAGGCGACGAAAAAACAGGGGCAAAAATCATTTCTGCTGCTCTCACTTATCCAATGCAACAAATTGCGAAAAATGCCGGCATTGAAGGTGCTGTTGTATTCTCTAAAGTCATGGAAACTGGAAAAGTTGGCTATGGTTTTGACGCATACAAAGAAGAATATTGCGACATGGTTCCTGCTGGTATCGTGGATCCAACCAAGGTGACTCGTTCAGCCTTGCAAAACGCTTCTTCTGTAGCTTCTATTCTCTTGACCACTGAATCTTTAGTGGCAGATAAGCCTGAACCTCCTGCACCTGCTATGGGTGGTGGTATGCCTGATATGGGTGGTATGTACTAAGGTACTGACTCAAAGACAAACTAAAAGAACGTATATAAAATGTTCTATTAAGATAAAAAAGCTCGCGACTTCGGTCGTGGGCTTTTTTGCATCTTTGCTTTAATGATAAAACATGGCTCTACTAACTAAGTAAGAACATCTCCTCTTGATTAAAATAGTAGAAGCGAAAGGAAATGTGTTATTCTGCTACTGTCATTCGCATAAGTTCATAACACACAAAAAAACCACAGATTAAAAATCTGTGGTTTTATATGATAGAAAGTCAGTACTAAAGGAAACCCACTCTGTTTTTTAGGGAAAACAAAGTTCTTAATACTTGCTGTCCAAAGTAGATGGTGTATTTAAAGAAGGAGTAGAAGCATAGCTTGGAGAAGAGTCAGTGTGAGAAGCAACTTCCATGATATGAGTTTCTACTGCAGAGCCATTTAATTGGAATTGAGCAATCAATGATTTCAAAACAGTTGCTTGACCAGACAATTCTTCAGAAGCAGCTGCAGATTCTTCAGAAGTAGCAGAGTTCATTTGCACCACAGAAGAGATTTGAGTCACAGCTTCTAGGACTTGAGCCACAGAATGTGCTTGGTCTTTAGAAGCAGCAGCAATTTCTTCCACGACAGACAGCACTTTGCCAGAGTTATCAGCAACTTCTGTAAATGCGTCATGAGTATTGTTTGCCAATGTGGTACCACGACGAACGGAATCCAGTGAATTCTCGATCAAACCAGTGGTACGTTTAGCCGCTTCTGCAGATTTTTGAGCCAAGTTACGAACTTCGTCAGCAACCACGGCAAATCCTTTACCAGCTTGTCCAGCACGAGCAGCCTCAACAGCTGCGTTCAAAGCAAGGATATTGGTTTGGAATGCGATATCGTCGATGTCTTTGATGATTTTGCTGATGCCTTCAGAAGCTTCAGCAATATCCTCAATCGCAGAAAGAAGTTGAGACATTTCTGTCAAACTCTTCTCCACAACATGACCTGCAGCTTTTGCTAGATTATCTGCAATTTGTGAGTTTTCAGCTGTACGGGTAACTTGAGCTGAAATTTCATTGATGGTAGCAGACAACTCTTCTACAGAAGAAGCTTGTTGTGTTGCACCAGCAGCCAAAGTTTGAGCACCCACAGAAACTTGTTCTGCACCAGTGAACACTTGACCAGAAGTTTCGTTCACGTCACCAAGGACGAAGTTAATCTTTTTGCTGAAGTTTGTGATTGCATTACCGATGGCTGCGAAATCACCAAGGAATTCGAATGGAATTTCCACTTGACGGAAGTTACCATCGGAGAAGTTTGTCATGTAAGTTTCAATGGTATGAACATATTTAGACAGTTCGTGGAAGCTAAATTGCATTGTTTCAGCCAAGCGACCAATAGCGTTTTTACCATCGTAATGAATCTCTGCATCCAAGTTACCTTTAGAAAGTTCTTCAGCAAAGTCAGAGATCAAGTTGATACCATTGACGATGTTGTTGGTTGCAGAAGCAGCAGCAACGATAGAGAACACAGCAGCAATGATGAACAAAATCATAATCAATGCCATATAGAACTGAAGTTGTTGAGTGTTGTCTGCTGTTGCTTCATTTGTCATGGTTACAAGTTCTTCATTGATGGTTGCAGAAATGGTATCCAATGTGGCAAGGGCAGGAGAACACTGTTCCAGCAAAGCTGTAATTGCAGCATCTCTTTGACCCGCTTGGAGCATACCAGCCGCTCCTGTGGCGATGGCAATCCAAGAGTCCAAAGCTGTGTTCAGCTGGCTTAAGTTACTTTGGGTTCCATAGTTGGCATCCATGAAATCACGTTCTACTTCAATGTTGCCCAAAGCAGTTTCTGTTGCTTTCATAAAGTCTGCATAATCTGCTGTGTTGGTGGTTAACGCCATTTCACGCACATTACGGGCACCAATGTTGATTTCGAGACGCATACGTACCAAGGATTGTTGTGTTGCAATGGTCTTGCCGATGAGTTCATCCATGTTTGTGCTGATATTCTGCAAACCTGTTAGGGATGCAAAAGAGATGATGATGGTACAACAAAGTACCAGTGCAAAACAGCTGATGAGGTAGGTGGAAATTTTCATTTTCTTGAACATGATTGGGTATTCCTCCGCTTTCTTTAATGAAGTAGATTTTGGGGATAGATTCGTTCCCTAAAACTTGTCTATCGCCCTTTGGGTTTGAACAGAAATCCTAACTTCTCCTTCTAAAAAGAGAGGCTGTGATAGGAATGTGTCCAGACCCTAGATAAATAGTCTACTCTATTTTACTACCCTTTTTGTCAAAAGTCAAGAAAAAAATTCATATTTCTTTTGTTTTTTTTCTTTATTTTATCTTGTGTTATAATATATATATATATTACTTTTTGTAATCATTGTAATCTTTTTTCTTATTTTCTGCTAATTTTTCCATATTTTTCATTCTTTTCCTAAAAAGTTAAAAATATCACAACTTTTTAGTGAAAAATATATTACTCTTTCTTAAATATTTTCTTATTTCCCCTTGCAATTTTTTTTGAAATCTGTTATTATTTGAAAACAGAGGTTTTATACACCGATGGGTATGGAGTGGTATCGAAGTGGTCATAACGAGACTGACTCGAAATCAGTTGTACGACTTGCTCGTACCGTGGGTTCGAATCCCACCCACTCCGCCAAAGAAATAGAAACAAGCTATTCTGTCTGTTCAGTTGGCTTGTTTCTATTTTTTAAAGAAGAAACAGTTTGATAGATTTTAAAAACAGTACAAAGAAATAGATAAAAGGCAACGAGATACATCCCCAAAGCATTTTCTCCCCTTCCTTGTAAATCCAAGGCGGTGAGGCAAGCGATATGTGCGATGAGAAGAATCATTCCCCAGTATCCTGTCAACATCACAGTTAAAAGGAAAGCCAAAGGCTTTTTTTCTTTATGCTTTTTCAAAAAAGCCACTAGAGCAAAGAGCACAGAGGCAATGACAACGGGAATCATTTTATCTAAAATTTCTAACATAATACCACCCCTTTTTATCTATTATAACAACAAAGCAATGGGAAGTAAAGGATAATTTATAAAGAAATTATGAATTTTCTTTTTTTGACAAACAAGCTGTTTTTTAGTATAATAGACCAAATCACAACTATTACAATAAGGAGAAACACTTATGAACCGATTACCTCTCCCAAAAGAAGAGAAGGAAAAAAAGCCGTGGACTACATGGCGACAATTAAAATATGGTTTATGTGCCTTCGGCTTAGGTCTGTTGTTGACAGACATCACTGACAATGCTATTTATCGTATGTTAGGGATATGGGGCTATGCTGCAAGTTTCAGCATCATACCTGTGGTGCCAGAATATATGACAAAAAAATCAGTCATCAATAAATACAAACGAAATCTGAGAATTTTCGCTGTGATCATGATCATTTTCGCTGTGAGTAGTTATATGAACACAGTCTCATACTGATAGCATTAACAATGCTGACATAAAATTAAAAATAAAACACCCTCACTATTTACACAGTGAGGGTGAAATTTTATCTATTTATTTACAATAATAAGATAGATTATTCTGCAACGCTGATAACAACGCCAGAACCAACGGTACGTCCACCTTCACGGATAGCGAAGCGGAGACCTTTTTCAATAGCGATAGGAGTAATCAATTCCACGTTCATGTCAACGTTATCCCCAGGCATACACATTTCTGTGCCTTCTTGCAAAGTGATAACACCTGTCACGTCGGTAGTACGGAAATAGAATTGAGGACGGTAGTTGCTGAAGAAAGGAGTGGTACGACCACCTTCGTCTTTAGACAGAACATACACTTGACCTGTAAATTTGGTGTGAGGTTTGATAGAACCAATTTTACAAAGGACTTGACCACGTTGAATATCTTCACGAGCCACACCACGAAGCAAAGCACCGATGTTTTCACCAGCTTCAGCGTAATCCATTGTTTTACGGAACATTTCGATACCAGTAACAGTTGTTTTACGGCTTTCTTCAGAGAAACCGACGATTTCAACTTCTTCACCCATTTTGATTTGACCACGTTCCACACGGCCTGTTGCAACAGTACCACGGCCAGGAATTGTCATAACATCTTCCACAGGCATAAGGAAAGGTTGGTCAGCCATACGCTCAGGAGTTGGGATATAGCTATCAACAGCATCCATCAATTCTTTGATGCAAGCGAAGTCAGCATGGTCAACACCATCTTCACAGGTCAAAGCGTTCAAAGCAGAACCTTTGATGACAGGGATGTCATCACCTGGGAAGTCATAGCCAGAAAGCACTTCACGCACTTCCATTTCAACCAATTCAAGCAACTCTTCGTCGTCCATTTGGTCACATTTGTTCAAGAAAACAACCATGGCTGGCACGCCCACTTGGCGAGCAAGCAAGATGTGTTCACGAGTTTGAGCCATAGGTCCGTCAGTAGCAGCGATAACAAGGATACCGCCGTCCATTTGAGCAGCACCAGTGATCATGTTTTTGATATAGTCAGCATGCCCTGGGCAGTCAACGTGAGCATAGTGACGAGCATCTGTTTGATACTCCACGTGAGCTGTGTTGATTGTGATACCACGTTCTCTTTCTTCAGGCGCTTTGTCGATAGAAGCATAATCTTGATGCTCTGCATAGCCTTGTAAAGAAAGGAATTTTGTGATAGCAGCTGTCAATGTGGTTTTACCATGGTCAACGTGACCAATAGTACCGATGTTTACGTGGGGTTTTGTACGTTCAAACTTTTGTTTTGCCATTTTGAATAGCCTCCTTAAAATTTAAAAAAAATCATTTTTTCTTACGCTGAGTTTATTTTACCAAAACTCAAAGAAAATAGCAAGTAAAATTTACTGTAAAACAGGTAAAATTTTCTTTTATCTTCTTCTTTGAAATTAGTCGTTTTTACTACGGTCAGAGATAATTTTCTCTGCAATATTTTTTGGAATCTCTACATAGCTGTGAGGTTCCATGGCATAGTTACCACGTCCTTGGGTAGAAGAACGCAAGTCAGTGGAATAACCAAACATGTTGGCAAGAGGCACCAAAGCGTCCACTTGCACAGCACCAGGACGGGTTTCTTGTCCTAGGATTTGTCCACGACGTGAGTTCAAGTCGCCAATGACAGTTCCCATATAATCATCAGGAACAGTGACAGAAACTTTCATGATTGGTTCCAAGATGATTGGATTTGCCTTGCGACAAGCTTCTTTGAAAGCCATAGAGCCAGCAATTTTAAATGCCATTTCACTAGAGTCAACTTCATGGTAAGATCCATCATAAAGAGTGACCTTTACGTCCACGACGTTATAGCCAGCAAGGACACCTGCTTGCATAGCGCCTTGGACACCAGCATCAACAGCAGGGATATATTCTTTTGGAATAGATCCACCCACGATGGCATTGACAAATTCGTAACCTTTACCAGATTCGTTTGGTTCCACACGAATTTTACAGTGACCATATTGTCCTTTACCACCAGATTGACGAGCATATTTTGTATCTTGCTCCACTTCTTTCTTGATGGTTTCTTTATATGCCACTTGAGGAGCCCCTACGTTTGCTTCCACTTTGAACTCACGGAGCAATCTGTCCACGATGATTTCAAGGTGAAGCTCACCCATACCTGCGATGATAGTTTGACCTGTTTCTTCGTCGGTATAAGTTTTAAAAGTAGGATCTTCTTCTGCCAATTTCACAAGAGCAAGACCCATTTTTTCTTGTCCAGCTTTGGTTTTTGGCTCGATTGCCACACGGATAACTGGGTCAGGGAATTCCATAGACTCCAGAATGATTGTGTTAGCAGGGTCACAGAGGGTATCCCCTGTGGTGGTGTTTTTCAGTCCCACAGCAGCAGCAATGTCACCAGAATAAACATGTTCAATGTCTTCACGGCTGTTTGCGTGCATTTGAAGAATACGTCCGAAACGTTCCTTTTGGTTTTTTGTGGAGTTAATCACAGTAGAACCAGTGGAAATGTTACCGGAATACACACGGAAGAAAGACAAACGACCAACAAATGGGTCTGTCATAATCTTAAATGCAAGGGCAGAGAAAGGTGCATTGTCGTCTGCTGGACGGCTGTCCTCATCTCCTGTATCAGGATTCACCCCAGCGATAGCAGGGATATCCAAAGGAGAAGGCATGAAGTCAACCACTGCATCCAGAAGTTTTTGCACCCCTTTGTTTTTGTAAGATGTGCCACAAACAACAGGAATAATCACGTTATCAATGGTACCCTTACGCAAAGCAGCACGAAGCATTTCTGGAGGGATGGGTTTTTCTTCTAGAGCCAGTTCCATGACTTCTTCGTCGATGTCTGCACAGCAGTCCACAAGTTTGGTGCGATATTCAGCAGCGATTTCTGCCAAATCAGCAGGAATCTCTTCCACACGCATATCATCACCTTTTTCGTCATAATAGACGTCAGCTTTCATTTCGACCAAATCCACAATTCCTTTGAATGTGTCTTCAGCGCCGATAGGAAGTTGAATGGGCACAGCATTACATTTCAGACGGTCATAGACCATGTCCAAAACGTTGAAGAAATCAGCCCCCATAATGTCCATTTTGTTCACATAAATCATGCGAGGGACACGATAGTGGTCAGCTTGTCTCCAAACTGTTTCAGATTGTGGTTCCACACCACCTTTGGCACACATCACAGTGACAGATCCGTCTAAGACACGCAAAGAACGTTCCACTTCCACGGTGAAATCCACGTGGCCAGGGGTGTCAATGATGTTGATACGATGTGAGTCATATTGTTGTGAAGATCCACTCCAAAAACAGGTGGTTGCAGCAGAAGTAATGGTAATACCACGTTCTTGCTCTTGTGCCATCCAGTCCATGGTGGCATTACCCTCATGGGTTTCGCCGATTTTATAGTTCACCCCAGTATAGTATAAAATACGTTCTGTGGTGGTGGTTTTACCCGCATCAATATGAGCCATGATGCCGATATTTCTGGTTTTTTCCAGAGATACTTTTCTTGACATATCTGTACTCCTAACTTACCAGCGATAATGTGCAAAAGCTTTGTTTGCCTCTGCCATTTTGTGAGTATCTTCACGTTTTTTCACAGCACCACCTAGGCTATTGGCTGCGTCCATCAATTCCCCAGCCAAACGGCCACGCATGGTTTTTTCTCCACGCTTACGAGCGTTGAGAGTCAACCAACGAAGACCTAGTGTTTGACGACGGTCAGGACGTACTTCGATAGGCACTTGATAAGTGGCACCACCGACACGACGAGCCTTGACTTCTAGGGCTGGCATGATGTTTTCCATTGCTTGGAGATAAACCTCCATAGGTTCTTGCTCTGTTTTTTCTTTAATGATGTCAAAGGCACCATAAACGACCTTTTGCGCTACACCCTTTTTACCATCTAGCATAATACTATTGATTAGCTTGGTTACTAGGGTGGAGTTGTAAAGCGGATCGGGCAATACTTCCCTTTTGGGTACATTTCCTCTTCTTGGCACTTTACTTCCCTCCTTCATATAAATGATTTCATTGGTACTTCGTAATTCCATATGGATTCCGTAGTTTTGGGACACCATGTTGCCCCTTTGTGCCTGTCAGAGAATATTAATATTCTGACAAGGCATTTGCCTTGCACTTCTAAAAGAAGAACAAGTCAACATTTTTGTTCCAAAATTGCTTCAATCATCTGTACAACATAATGATGTTGTTACAGGTATTTTGTGAGGATAATTTTCGCAAGCCAAGGCGGAAATCGCTGAGTCAGAGGAGCTTGCTTTTTGCAAGTGACTCGCAACGAAGCTATTTCCAACGCAGGAAACAAATTTAACGAAGTTAAATTTGTGTTTGCGGAAATTAGACCACAAAATTATTTTTTGGTAGCAGCTTTTGGTTTCTTCGCTCCATACTTAGAACGTGATTGCATACGACCGGCAACACCTTGGGCATCCAAGGTACCACGAATGATGTGATAACGCACACCAGGTAAGTCTTTTACACGTCCACCACGAATCATGACCACGCTATGCTCTTGCAAGTTGTGACCAACACCAGGAATATAAGCTGTGACTTCGTGACCATTGGTCAAACGCACACGGGCGATTTTACGAAGTGCAGAGTTTGGTTTCTTTGGTGTGGAAGTACGGACGGCTGTACAAACACCTCTCTTTTGAGGGGCTGACAGATCTGTTTCACGATTTTTCAATGTGTTTAGTCCGTGTTGCAGGGCAGGTGAGGTTGATTTCGTCGTGGTTTTTTCACGACCTTTACGCACTAGCTGATTAAATGTTGGCATAGTGTTCCTCCTTTCCTTTGTTATAAAATTCTGTTTTGATGCATTTTTAAAGATACACCACAACAATTTGACAGTATACCACAAAAGTGAAGGGAAGTCAATAGTTTTCATGAATTATTTTAAGAAAAATATCTTTCGTTTCTTTCACAAGAGAGAAAAACCCTGACTGGGAGAAGCTAAATAGGGCGCGTTACAACAGCCATGCCCTCCTTTGTGGAAGGACTTCCCCTGATTTCTTCTTGAAAAAAGTGCTGATTCCAAGAGGATTCAGCACTTTTAAAAAGCAAAATTCTATAAGTTTTGAAAAGAAAAATAACAGGGGATTGCCTTAAGCTTTGGCAAAAGTTTGGTTTACACTGGCAATACTGCTTTTATAACAGCCCAAAACCACAGCGTCGGTAAGCTCTTTCTCTTCCATATAAATATCGACTGTGTCATAGTCGCCCATTTCATAGGAATAAACAAAGTAAAGCAAATCACCAGCTAGGTCTTCTAAATCTTCTTTATTTTGGAAATTCATGGCTGCAAAAATTTCATCTCTTGTTTCTGAGGGGAAGATGGAAAAGAGACCTTTCAAATAGACAAAATAACGCTCTTGTCTGTCCAGTTCTGGTTCCATTTTCACTGCAAGACTTTCCATAAAGAGACCACGCAGCAAGGCTTGCTCTAATTTTTGTTCTTGCCCTTCTTCTGCTGTTTCTTGCATGAGCATCAGCGTTGCCCATTTTTGAAGTTCTTCAATCCCCATACGAACCACCACTTGAGCAGGGGTGGTAAAGACAGATTTCCCTGCAAATTGCGCCGTGTTTCCACGTGCCAGAAGTCGGAATGTCAGCCCTGCATCTGCTTTGATAATGCTGTCTATTTTGTCAAAATCCACTTCATCTTGACGTACTTCTTTCAGGAGCATCATCACGGCTGATTGGCTGAATCCTACGCTGTCTCGGATAATCAAGGTGGGTCTTGCAAAGTGATAACCTTGGAACAAGTCATAGCCCAATGCCAAAGCTTGCTGAAATTCTTCCTCGTTTTCAATTTTTTCGGCAAGCACTTTCTTTTTGTCTTTAAACTCTGCCAGAATAATTTTTTGTTGGTCTACAGATGTTTCTTGAATATCCACTTTAATCAGAGAAACAACTTCTTCAATGGAAGAAAAGTCCTGTTCTCCTGTATAATCATCAATGGCAAATTGATATCCCATTTTTTCCAGCTGAAAAATTCGCTGTGTCAGTTCTTCGTCAATGTTCACGTCTTCTAATACTTCGATGACATAGCTGTCTTTGTCCACAAAAGTGATTGCGTCAGACAAAATCACTTCACGAGGAAAGTTGATAAAAGCTTGACAACCCAGTGTCAACTCTTGTAGGTTGAAGTCTATATTTAAGGTAGAGATCAAATCTTTTGTGGCGATGTCTTGGTTTGTGCCACTGGGGTAGCAGTTGTCCACAGAATTTCGGTAAAGTAGTTCATAGGCATAGGGCTTTCCTTGCCTATCTACAATTATTTGCCGTGCCACATATCTTCTTGTCATATGACCACCCTTTCAAATAAAAATTACTTTTAGTATACATCTTTTCCACTGAAAAAGCAAGAGAAATTTTAGAAATTCTTTTCGCACCCCGCTTTTTCACAGCAAAAATATCCTCCTTCTGAAAAGAAGGAGGATTAGATGATAAAGCAACTTGAAACAAGATTAAGCCACAAGGCTTCATTTTTTCCAAGTTGCTATCAAAGCTTTCCTTTGCCTAGCGGACATTATAAATAAAACATCATGATAAAATGACAAACACTTCCACATAAAATGAAAAGGTGGAAAATTTCATGACAACCAAAGCGAGGGTTGTTTCGGCAAGGCCATTTCACTGCGTAAAGGACTCCTCCGATGGTATAGAACACCCCACCGAGCAGCAAACAAGCCATGGCAGGACCTGACATCACTTGCCACAAGGGCACAATCGCCACCACTGCAAGCCAGCCCATGGCGAGATAAATAACTGCTGACACCCAAGCTGGGATATTTAAGCGAATGGCTGTTAAAATAATGCCTAGCAACGCACAGCACCAAATCACAGCAAATAAAGTGTATCCCACTGTGTTTGCCAGTGCAAGGATACAAACAGGGGTATAGCTTCCTGCAATGAGGAGATAGATAGAGCAGTGATCATATTTTCGCAAGGCGATACGCCAAGCATCTGAGGCACGGATGGAGTGATAAAGCGTACTTGCTGTGTAAAGACAAATCATAGAAGCACCATAGACCGCAAAAGCAGCGATGCTCAAGCTGGTGCCTGTATAAGCTTCACGACAGATGAGGACTGTGGTGCCGACCAATGCGAACAGTGCCCCTAAGCCGTGTGTTAAGGCTGACCAAAGACGTAGGGCTGCTTTGTGGTTAAAGGTTTTTTTGACTGAAACCATTTTAATTCCTCCTTTTGGTTATCTAACGCTAATAGTAGCATAGCATAAAAGCAGGGAAAATGCAAGGTTTTTTCCTTGTGAATAATTTAATTTTTTCTAAAAAAGCTATTGACATAGCACAGAAAAAGTGATATAGTAGTCAGGTAACAAATTTACGGCTGTGCTGGAACTGGTAGACTGGCAAGCTTGAGGTGCTTGTGCCCTAGTGGTGTACGGGTTCAAATCCCGTCAGCCGTACCAACAAAAATCCAGACAATTTTCTTCGGAAGATTGTCTGTTTTGTTACATTCGAAAGGATGTGTTAAGATGGAACAGGTGACGATTTTCTTAAATTCACACATAAAAGCTGTTGGCGAAGAAATACTTGCCAAAACAGGACTCACTTGGTCTGATTTATTGGAAGAAGCAATTTGTTTAAGAGAACCTAACGAAGAATCGAAAGAGGCTTTAGAAGAAGTGGAAGAAATGATCCGTACTGGAAATTATGGTAAAACTTATACAGATGTAGATTTGATGATGAAAGAGATTCTACAAGGATGAGATATCATGTGAAACCCAGTAACAAATTTCTGCGTGATGTTAAACGCATGGAAAAACGGAATAAGGATTTGGATAAATTAACAGCAGTCATCAAAATAATAGCCAGTGGCGAAAAGCTTCCTGACAAGTACGATGACCATGCCATGACAGGGAACTGGAAAGGGCATAGAGATTGCCATATTGAAGCAGATTGGGTATTGATTTACCGAATCGAAAGGGATACGTTGTTTTTAACTTTATCTCGTACAGGCTCCCACAGTGACTTAATATAAATCACATCTATTGTGTCTAAATCACACAATGTAAGTGTCCTAATAGAATTTAACATTCTATTAGGACACTCTTTTTTTGTCTTACATAAGTGAAGATTCTTCTTTTTAGATAGAATCCTTTTAATGTAGTTTAAATTGTCCGATGGATTGTCGCATGATTTCTGCTTGAGAAGATAGTTCTTCTGAAGTGGCTGCAGACTCCTCGCTGATTGCAGAGGTGCCTTGGATTACAGAGGTCATATTCTCCACCCCATTATAAATCTCCAGAATGGCTACTTCTTGTTCTTGAGAAGCTTTTGTGATATTCTCTAGCGCCTCTACAAAGACAACAATTTCACTGGTCACATTCTTCAAATTTTCAATGGTGCTAGAAGCAATGTCATTCCCTTCGTGGACTGCTTCGCGGGTGTCATCAATCAGTTGTGCTGTGTTTTTCACAGCTTCGTTGGTACGGCTGGACAAGCTTCTCACTTCGTCTGCCACAACAGCAAAGCCTTTTCCTGCATTGCCGGCTCTTGCTGCTTCCACTGCAGCGTTCAAGGCAAGGATATTGGTTTGAAAGGCGATATCTTCAATGGTTTTTATAATTTTGGTGATTGCTTCACTTCGTTCATTAATTTTTTCCATGGCTCGCATCATTTCATCCATTTTGGTATTACTGGTGGTCAGCTCTCTGGAGATGATGTGGGCTGTATCATTGGCTGATGTGACATTCACAGCATTTTCTCGAATTTGAACTTGAATGTCTGTAATGAATTTATTCAAATCTTCTACGCTTGCTGATTGCTCTGCAGAACCCTCAGCAAGACTTTGTGCGCCCTTTGCCACATAGCTTGCGCCTTCGGACACTTGTTCCACTGTGCCTTTCAAGGATTCCAGTGTATTGCTAATCAATTCCACAAAATGTTCTGTGGAATTTTGGATTTCATGGAACTCTCCCAAAAAGTCAGCGTCGCTTTGTCTTGTAAAATCGCCCTTCCCAAAAGCGGCCAGATTTTCTTTGATTTCTGCGATATAAAGAGAAAGATTCTGCATGGTCAGACGTAAATTGGTGCAAAGTTCACCGATATCATTGTTGCTGTGAAAATTCACTTTATGGTTCAAGTTCCCTTGAGAAATTTGGAACATGGCTTCATTCACGTCATCCAAAGGTTTCAAACGTTTGTACAAAGCAAGACCACAAACGAGCAAGGCACCCAAAGAAGAAAGGCATTGTATGACCACCAAGACACGAGCCAAATCGTTGGCGCTACCTTCGTATTCGCTTTTATCCAGACCAGCCACTAATTTCCAATTTAGTTTGGATATGGTGTCCACAGACCCCACCCGTGTGGTACCACTGCTATCATATTCGATTAGTTGCCCTGAAGGGTTATTCAGTTCTTGCTCTAAGGCAGAACCACTTGCGCCTGCGCTTTTGTAATCACTACCAACATAAGAGGTGTTGGGGTGAGCAATGATGGTATTACTGCTATCTACCACCCAAGTGGTACCAGAATCACCAAAAGCTGTCACCAAATCATTGACAAAATCAATGGTTAGATCCAAAATAATCCCACCGATTACTGCCCCATTGTCTCCATAGACAGGGGTTGCAATGGTTACCACCATATGACCTGTTATAATGTCTACATAAGGTTCTGTCAACACTGTTTTCTTCTCTGTGATGGCAGTATAATAAGGGCGAGAGTTCATAGAAGTTCCAGGGTCAGAGGTATAGCCTGAGTTTGTGATAAAAGAATCTTGTGCCACAGACAAAATGGCAATCAACTCTACGTCCCCTTGAAATTTATTGGTGATTTCTGTGAGCTCTGCTTGCACTGTAGAGATGTAAGGATGATCCTCCATCTTGTTGGAAGGACTGCTTTCCCTTAACACAGTACGTATGGTTTGATTCATGGCAAGGAGTTCTGTGATTGTATAATATTCGTGCATAGTGGTTTCGATTGTACTGGAAATATTAGAAACCACCTCGGTGATGTAAAGTTCTTCTGCTTCTAACATTTGTGCTGAGCTGTAGTTCATGATAAAAGCCACAGCAAGGGAATTGATCAGCAGTAAGGCAACAAAAAGTATTTTAATGACTTCGCCGACGACTGTGTTGTCCTTCTTTTTTCGTACCATTCTGTTTGTTCTCCTTTTTTTCGGAAAAGAAATCAATCTATTTCCTTGATTTTTTTCAACAAATTTTTGGCTGGTTGGTAATTTTTCAAGGCTGCTTTTCCAATCCATTCCAGTCCAATTTCCTCTGCTCTGATGGTGCCTCTACCATAATAATAACAAGAGCCTAATTCATATTGTGCAGGGGCGTGTTCTTGGCGAGCTGATTTTTTCAGCCACTCAATGGCTTCGTCATAGTCGCTTTGTCCCATATAGTGTTCAGCCAATTCATACTGTGCATATTTATTGGTGCCCTCTGCTGATTTTTTCAAAAAGCCAAATGCCACTGTGGTATTTTGGGTTACAATGGTCCCAGCACTGTACATGGTGTATAGCATATATTCAGCGTCTTCATTATTTTGCAAAGCTGATTTGATCAGCCAATCTAATCCCAATTTTTTATTTTTAGGGACACCTTTTCCGTAAAATAGACGCATACCTACATCATATTGGGATTCTGGAACACCATTGGCTGCCAAAGCCAAATCATTCAAAGCCTTTTTATTCCAACCTCTTGGTTTTGGTTTATTTTCCATCGTTCGCCTTTCCTATCAAAAGGAATCAAATATAATTGAATTCCTTTCAAATGACCCTATCAAATAGCTCTATCAAAAAAATTTTGAATCATCAAAGATTTATCCTTCACGTGCTATCTGGATCCCACTGTAAAAACTGATAATAATATTTTGCCAAGTACTATTTTAACAGAAGTTTCTGCAAAACTCAAGTGTAATATAAAAAATTTTTCAAAAAATTATCTAAAACTTCACATTCTGCAAATTTACGTCAAAGAAGATGATTCTAAAGGGACTCTTTTTACATACAAAGGCTTCTCATTGCCAGTAGCAAGAAGTTTATTTTTTAAATAAAAAACTTTTTTTAAAAAAGCTATTGACAAGGGATATTCTTTATGATATGATAATCAGGCGTTAAGGAAATACCTTCTCTCGAAATCGAGAGAGACGTTAAATCCACTTTGCCGGAGTGGCGGAATAGGTAGACGCCCGGGACTTAAAATCCCGTGGGAGATAATCCCGTACCGGTTCGATTCCGGTCTCCGGTACCATTTTTTATATCGCGGGATGGAGCAGTTGGTAGCTCGTCGGGCTCATAACCCGAAGGTCATTGGTTCAAGTCCAATTCCCGCAACCAAATAAAAAGACCACAAAAGATTTGAATGGAGTATCTCCATGATATCTTTTGTGGTTTTTTCACTTGTGATAAAGAACTTTCCCTAGTTCTTTTGAAAAATCGCAAATCGTTGTGTCAGTTCTTCTCTGAACTAGAATCATTTAGAGGGCTTGCAATTTTGTGATTCATCATTTCTTTATCCCTTATTTCCATGATTTTTTCAAAATTATACTTGACAACAATTCCAGTTTGTGTTATTATATTTATTGTTGTAAAACATCTACACAAATCATCTGCACGGGTGGTGGAATTGGTAGACTCGCTGGCTTCAGGTGCCAGTGCTCGCAAGGGCGTGCGGGTTCGACTCCCGCCTCGTGCACCAAACAACCCCTACACAAAGACTGTGATTTGAAAAACCTTCAAATAAAGTCTTTAGTGTAGGGGATTTTTGTTTCCAAAGGGTAGAAAGCAAAGAAAAAAGTGATATGGTCAGACCCCAAAAACCGACAAAAAAATTGTTCGTTTTTAGACTGTGATTTTACCAATTTCTGGTGGTTGCAGGAGTCGAACTGTCATTAAAAACTGAAACCACGGCAAAAAATGATGAACTAAGAACTAGATAAAAAATAGAAATCTGCAACTTATTTTAGAGGGCGCTAGTCAGAACTTAAAAAATCACACATAATCACCACTATTTCTTGACTTTTAGAGATGGTGGTTTTTCTCTTTTTGAGAACAAAATCATATAATACATAGCCAGCGACCAAGGGAGCCGAGTGAAGCATGGTGGCTGGCAAGCTAGATTCCACAGCAAATTCCATTAAAAAGTCTTGTAGGCATGAAGAAACCTGTAAAGAAAAGTCAAGGCTTTTTTGAAAGAAATTTAAACTTTTTTCTCTACCTCAAAAAGTGCATGACAAACCAAGCCACCGAAATCCCTTCGCTGACAAAAATTACCATTATACCGTCATTTTATCCTTCAATAGCGCCTTGAAGCACTGGTTCACAGCCTGACTCCACCTTCGACTCTACGGCACCATCTGCACCGCTGTCGTCCTCATCACAGGGCAAGAATCGTAAAAGTTCCCTTACCTTTGCAAAGTAAATTCGTAGAAATTTGTTGCATCCAGCCACCATGTACACCTTATACAGCTTGCCTTCGGCACGTTTTTTGTCCAAAAACTGATACACAGGGTCATCTTGCGGCTTGCTACGAAGCAAAGCATCCATCACTTGAAACAACGCCTTGCGCAAGGCTGGAGGCCCTCTTTTGGAGATTTTTCGTTGCTTTACATCCATCTGCCCGGACTGGTACGGAGGGGAGTCCAGACCAGCGAACGCAACCAACGAAGTTTTCTTTGAAAATCTAGTCAGATCCCCGATTTCTGCGATAATTTGCACCGAAAGTGTCTTTCCAACCCCTCGCATGGAGAGAACGAGCTCGTATTCTGGCAGTTTTTTGCCCAATTCCGTCATTTCTGTCAAAGTTTTTTTCAGAGCAGAAAGAGAGGATTTCACAAGTTCCACCGTGATGGAAACGGTTGCTTTTGTCACCTCATTTTTAGGAAGAGCAGTGACGATTTCTTTGGAATAGGAATAAATTTTCTTCGTTAATGCCTCATTTTTATGGTATTTTGTGTTTTTTCGCCACGTTTCATACTTTTCCAGAAACTGTTTTTCAGAAAGAGAAGATACGCATTCTGCGTGCCAGAACTTTTCCACAAAATCTACCCATTTTATCTTACCAGTACCACTATGTTGCGTCTCAAAGAGTGAATTTATCCCTGGAAAGGTCTGATCTAGCAAGGAAATCAGGTTGTTTTTCAATGCGACCTGTGTTTTGGAGAAAATTTCATATTGCCGGTTCAGTGTTTTCAGTTGAAATCGGATTTCATGTTCTGGAGTAAACTGAGGTAGCTCATGCCAATAATTTAAGGCATATCTTGCAATTTTAATCGAATCAGCTTTGTCGGTTTTGACACGGCGAATGGAGTTATTTCCGAAGTCATGAATGAGTTTTGCGTTGACTGTACTGACGAAAATGCCTTCCTGATACAAAAAATGAGCGATTGGTTGATAATATTTCCCAGTACACTCCATCACGACACGAGTTTCACCTGAAAGTGATTTTATGGTTTTTACTAACTTTTTCAGGGAAGTTTTGGTGTGAGTGACTTCAAAAGGTGGTTCCACCACTTCGCCCAAAGGACGTAAAATAGCAACCATACTTTTCCCTTTGGAAACATCAATTCCCACAGCATTTACTGTGTTGTCGATGGTTTTTTCTTGATTTTTGGTATTTTCCTTCATTGTAACCTCCGTTTTTGGTGAATTATGTGAATTAGTGACCATCTTTTTACTCATTACCGATTCAATTTGCTTCGTGAAACGGACGTGGTAGTCCTACCTGTTAAAAACGAACGCTGCAATAAGAGGATGGCTGGCAGTTTCTTCAACGGACGTGGATAGTCCAACGTATGAAAGCCAGACCGATTCCCTCTTATTGTAGCTTAGGTATGAGATAGAGACAAGGCATGGCTGGCTGCCACAACTTGCCTCTGGATATATATTAGCAAACGTATGAAATAGGACACATCGTTTACAAGGTAATTTAATAGGAAAAGTTGAGGGCGCTAGTAAAAAGAATTGAATATGAACAGAAAAAGGACTTAATTTCTCAGAAAAGAGAGATTAAGTCCTTTTTCTGTTTCTGGACGAAAGAGAGGGAAAAAGTTATGAATTAGCAAAATCAGCTTCTGTTTCAAAGGAGGTCGGCACAATGAGGAAGCCTTTGTCATAGAAAAAATTTTAGGACTTATCTAGTACAGCTTCATAAATTTTAGCAAACAGTAGAAAAAAGTTGTTAGAAGGAACGGGTGAAATAGACCACTGACAATCAAGAAGTTATAGAAAAAATGTAGGGCGCTAGGTAAAACAATTTAATAGCGAAATAAATAGGACTTAGTTTCTCTGAAAAGAGAGATTGAGTCCTTTTTTTGTTTCAACAAGAAAGTAGGAAAAATATTGGAAGATTCGAAAAACACCACAGTAGCACCAGCGATGACGAGTGACTGCAAGGAGAATTTCTTCATTCAGGAAGTCCGCTGTACTTGCCACTCCTTGTTGCGTTTGACGGCAGAGGGACGGTCGGTGGTGCTGGAGGTCCCCTACTACCAAAAAGAGCGAGAAGAAGCACTGTCGGCACTGAAGGCGCCAGAGAACAGCGACATCACTGCCACCTTGATTACGGCAGAGGGCATCCCTGATTTCATCCTTGACAGTTGTTTCAAAAAGCCTCTTACCATGAAAGATGTTGCTATCTTCCATGAGATGATTTTGGAGTTTCATGACTTGGCAAACTTCGACATGAACCGCTGGGAGCGACAGGTGAGAATGCTTCAGGTGAATAATTTTAGCGACCTCAATATCGTCTTTGACAGTAGTCAACTTCTCCATGATTTCCCAGACCTTCATAGCAAGGAACAGGTCATCACCCACCTCTGCTCCATGACTGGTTCCCACAAAATGGCTCCTTATATGGAGCGTTTCACCTTTCTGAAAACGGCGGCGGGAATGCTGATGTACACGGCGAGGGATCAGGAGATGATGGATTTCATGAATCGAAAAAAGTTCTTCTAAAAATTGAGGGCACCACTTCTTTTAGGTAGCGCCCCTCACTTTTTAATATGGTTTGTATCATTCAGCCAACATTCCTCCCCCATCTTTGTATACATCTGTGAATAGACTTAGAGCCAGTGTTCCTTTATGATGATGTGGGAGGAAATGTTGAGAAATCACTAGAATTGATAGAAAAACCTACAATAACAAGACAATTAAATAAACAAGGAGGACAAAATGCGTTTTATTCTTTACAGCGAACAGACCCAGCGAACCACCGAAGCAGAATTTCCAGCCACAGGTAAAGAACTCCAAAACTTCTGTGACCAGCTGGGCATCCAAAACAATGCAAAAGCCGAAGCAAGGGTGGAAGCCGTGAATTATCTCTATCACAATTTGGAAGAAGATGGGGACAAGATTTTCTGTGGCAAGACCTTTGTGCTGGACGAGATGAATTTTCTCGCCAAGCAACTTTCCTTGATGTCGACACCTGAAATAGAAACCTTTGGTGCAGTGGTATCAGAGTATGACTATTCCATGCAAGAGATGATTGAGCTGACAGAGAACACCCACAATATGGAAGTGGCATACAACAAGCCTGACTTGGTGGCTGTGGCGAGCAAACTTTATCTGGAGCAGAATTTTAAGCTGAAGCCAGAGGATGTGAATTTCACAGAAGAAGATGCAAGCAAATTTCTTTGTGACTACGGCAACGGTCAAGCCTCGAAAATAACTCACGATGGCAAGTTGCTGTATCAGACAGAAGTCTTTGAGCATTTCTTTACAGGGAAAAGTCTTCCTTACACCAGTTATGACTGCGGTGCCATTGCCGTGGATTTGACGGTGTTTGAGAATAAGCAAGGGGAGCGTGGGGAAATACTTTATCTCCCTTACCATGAATCAGAGTTAGAAAAAATTCTGGAGCGAATGGGCATCACAGAGGAAAGCCAACTGGAAAAAGTGGAGTTGCGAATTTATGACTGTGACGTGGATCAGCGACTGGAAAACTTTTTGAAAGAGCAGCCCATGACTTTTGGAAATCTGGCTTTTATGAATCAGGTGACAGAAGGCTTGGGGGATTTGTACCAGCAAAATTCTAAGGAACTGGCGAAGTTTATGGAGATGACGAAAATTTCTTCTCTGCAAGATCTGGCTACCCTTTCCGAAAATCTTCAGGAACTGACCTTTCACAGAAACGTGGAATCTCCCAGCGAATATGCAGAATTGCTTCTGGACGATGCACTGGATTTTAATGACAGCGCCAGAGATTACATTGACTTTGATGGTTTTGGTCAGGCAAAGTTAGAAAATCTGGACCATTGCTTCACCGAGGGGGGCTTGCTGATTTACCATGGGAATGACTTTGAAATGGAGGTCATCATGGAAATCGCAGACAGCCAGAACCAAGAGATGGGAGGGATGGTCACTTGAACAGAACTAGCCAATCCACTGCCATACTCTCCCAAGATGAGGAAACCCATCTGCCAGACCTGATTCATAGTCAGAAACCTTTCTCCGTAATTTTGAAAGATGACAGCGGTCAGAAGGAAACCTTGTGGATGCCCTACCAAGAAAATGAATTGAAGGAATCCTTGGAGCGAATGGGTGTCACAGAAGAAAGCCAATTCTCCAACGTAACCATCTCCCTCGGTGACCACCAGTTCACCTCTAGCCTGACGGAGCTCATTGAGGGGCAAAGTTGCACCATGGAAAATCTGGGGCATTTGAATCAACTGGGTGAATTTCTGAAAGATGACTTTACCTTAAAAAGTGAGGGATTGGCAACCCTCATAGATGCCACAGAGATCAGCACCTTGAAAGAACTCAGTGTGCTGATGGACAATTATCAAGACCTTGATTTTTACCAGAGTGATTCTGGACACACGGTCATTTACAATGGCAATGCCCCAGCCATGGAACAAATTGTAGAAAATATGGAAAGTCAAAGCCAAGGGATGGGAGGAATGCAATAATGTTAATAGAACAAGACAGATTTCGTACCTATACGCTAGGGAAATTGAACGGAATCGAAGAAATTAGGGTTAAATTCCCTTGCAATGAAGAAGTGATCCAAAGCACTTGCAATGATCTTCATTTAGAAAACTTCGCAAATGCAAATGTCCGAGTTTTAGAAGTGGATGACACTGCCTTAAACAAAAGTGTGGCAGGCTTGAAGATGTCTTTGGATGAACTGAACTATTTAGAAAAGCGATTAGACAGTTTTTCCAGCGAGGAAATGGACTTGTTTTGTGCCGTGGCTGAAGTTTCCTCTCCCAAAGATGGCTTTGATTTGATTAACCTTAGTTACAATTTGCACTGTTACTCTTTGGTAGACAGCAGTAAAAACATGGAGGAAATGGGGCGAGAACTCTATCTCC
>JAWXUL010000013.1:0-71686 GCA_044432725.1 Eubacteriales bacterium | reverse complement strand
AAAAGCGAGTAAAAAATAGTACATCAAAAAAACTCCTAGTTCACAAAATGTGCAAAGACACATTTATCATATCACATTTTTGGCAAAGTCACAAGAGGAAACAAAAAGATTCGCAAAATCTTTGGTAAGTATTTTTTCCTTTTTTATGGTACACTAGAGAGGACTCGTAAACAGAAAGGATTGTACCCCTATGTCAGAATATAAAGAAGAATTTATAGAACTCTACAAAGAGCATATCACCCGTGAAGGTGCTGATAAATTGCTTGATTTCCTAGAAAACAAATGCGACTTTTTCACTGCCCCTGCCAGCACAAAATATCATGGTGCCTTCGAAGGAGGGCTTTGTTTCCACAGCATCAATGTCTATCACTGTTTGATGGACTATATGCAAAGAGAGCGAGTCCAAGAATTGTATGGTTTGGAACACTCTATGGAAACCCTCGCTATTGTCTCTCTTTTGCACGATGTCTGTAAGGTAGGTTGCTATCATTTAGGTTCCAGAAATGTGAAAGATGAAAACGGCAAGTGGCAGTCTGTCCCTACCTATCAATTCGATGACCCCCTTCCCTATGGTCATGGAGAAAAGTCTGTTTACATCATCAACGGCTATCTCAGACTTTCTCGAGAAGAAGCCATGGCAATACGCTGGCACATGGGTTTTTCTGGGGACGAGAATAAAAATCTGGTGGGCAAAGCTTTTGCCAAATATCCCCTTGGATTTGCTCTTGCTACAGCAGATATGGAAGCCACATATTTTCTGGAAAACGAGATGTAATCCCTACTCTCGATTTCTTTTGAAAAGTTCTGTGTTAGATAAGGACTTATTGTTTTTTGTGATATTTAGGCGAAAAAAATTTCCCCTATTGTCAAGGTTAGATGTTCTGAAATCACCGACGAGATTTCTCCAAAAATTTCTCTTTCTTTTTTGTTCCCTTTGTGATATACTAGGATATGGGAATAGAAAAAAGAAGATCACAGCAAAAAGGATGATAGATAAATGAAAAACCTTTCTTTAATAGGTATGCCTGGCTCTGGAAAAAGTACCGTGGGGGTGCTTCTTGCCAAAGCCATAGCTTTTGATTTTTTAGACACAGATCTACTCATTCAACGCAACGAAGGAAAACATCTCCAAGATTTGGTGGACAGCTTGGGGGTACAAGGCTTTTTAGATGTGGAAGAAGCGGCAATCTCTTCCTTATCTTGTCATGAAACAGTGATTTCTCCCGGTGGCTCGGTGGTTTGCCGAGAGAAAATGATCACGCACCTGAAAACCTTGGGGCCTGTGATTTACCTTCACGTTCCCTTTGAAGAACTACAGCGTCGTATCCAAAACCTCTCTACCCGTGGGATTGCCATGGAAAAAGAACAATCTTTGGCAGAGGTTTTGCAAGAGCGTGCCCCACTCTATGACAAATATGCTGACGCAACTCTCACAGTCAAAACGGGTCAAAGCCCAGAAGATTTGGTGAGAGCCCTTATGTCTCTGTTGAGAGCATATCATTGATTATTTGAATTTGCATCTGGAATAAAAGATGCTAGAAAGCAGGAAACCATGACTTTTGGCGAACTGGGCTTACACCCATCTATTCTGTCAGCCTTGGCAGAACAAAAATATAAGAATCCTTCTCCCATTCAGGAAAAGGCAATCCCCCCTGCCCTAGAAGGGCGTGATGTTTTGGGCTGTGCCCAAACAGGCACAGGAAAAACTTGTGCTTTTGCAACCCCCATCCTCCAACGTTTGGAAAAACCAGTCCCAGGCAGACCTGTCCGTGCACTGATTCTCACCCCCACAAGAGAGCTTGCACTGCAAATTTATGACAACATCTTGGGATATGGAAAAAATCTACCCTTGAAAACAGCCGTGATTTTCGGTGGCGTTTCTCAAGGACCCCAAGTGAGCAAACTGAAACAAGGGGTAGACATCTTAGTAGCGACCCCTGGACGATTGAATGATTTGCAACAGCAAAAATTACTGGACTTGTCCAAAATAGAGATTTTTGTCTTGGACGAAGCAGATAGAATGCTTGATATGGGATTTATTCACGATGTGAAAAAAATCTTGACCTATCTACCAAAGAAAAAACAAACTCTATTTTTCTCTGCAACTATGCCCACAGAAATCACCCAACTGGTGGATTCTTTGCTGGTTGATCCTGTGAAAGTGGCAGTGAACCCTGTCTCTTCCCCAGTGGAAGTGATTCAGCAACAGCTTTATTTAATTGACAAACACAACAAATCAAACCTTTTGTGTGATATCATCAAAGAACAGAAGATTGCCACTGCTCTGGTATTCACACGAACCAAACATGGAGCCAACAAAGTCGCAAAGGATTTGGAAAAATCCCAAATCACCGCCGCTGCTATCCATGGAAACAAAAGCCAAACGGCTCGGCAACAAGCCTTGGCGCAGTTTAAAGAAGGTAAAATTCAAGTCCTTGTGGCAACAGATATCGCCGCCCGTGGGATTGATATTGATAAGCTATCCTATGTTTTTAACTATAATCTTCCAGAAGTACCCGAAACTTATGTCCACCGTATCGGCAGAACAGGAAGAGCAGGGAGAGAAGGCGTTGCCATCGCTTTTTGTGATTTTGGTGAAAAATCTCTTCTTCGTGACATCGAAAGTCTGATGGGGAAGAAAATCCCTTTGAATGTCGAGCATAAGTACCCTATGACCGTCTTCGAAGTGCCGAAAAAAGACAAATCAGGGAGAATCATCAACAGCGAAGACGAAGAAGCACGGGCAGCGGCCAGAGATCGCCGTCGTCAACGAGATGAAGAAGCCAAGGCACGTCGTCGCAACGCAGGGTCGCCACAAAATGCCACACAAAAACCTCCCCAAGGGAACCAAGGAAACCAATCAGCCCAAGGAAGTAAATCTCCCAAACGTGGGGTGCGCAGTGGGGAAGTGGTGAAAACAGGCTCTTCTATGCCCAATACAAAGTTCCATCGCCCAAACCCTTTGAACGAAGGGGAAGAAATCATGGATGCCACAGCAAGACTTCTTGCACCAAAGCATCACAATCACCCACAAAAAGTGCATAAAGGTCAATCTCCCAGTCATGCACACCACACCAGTGACCAAGGGGAAAAATCTAGATCTCATGCAGAAGAGAAACCACGTCGCCAATCCAATCGCAACCAAGCAAATCATCAAAATGGAGACAAAAAGAAACAAGGTCAGTCCCACGTGACCAAACAAACACGAAACAAAGGGCAAAGAAATCGCCGTCCCAGACATGGGGAATTTGAAGATTTGCCACACACCACAATGGTAAAAGATTCTACTGAGCAACGAAGCTTGGTAAAACCCTTTTATTTAGATTTTTAACTTTGTAAAAATCCCTTTTCAGTCAGGGGTTTTACTACTGGTTTTCCAGTAGTTATATGGGATTCATTGGAAGAAGGTGAATCGTCCAAACACTTCTTGGGACGATTCATGTGGTTCCCTTGGTTCCTGTGATAAAGACATTTATTGGAGGTAAAAAAAGATGGACAAAATGTATCAAGAAAAACTAGGTACCCCAGAAAAAGCCGCTGCCCTTGTAAACTCGGGTGATTGGGTGGACTATGGCTTCTGTGCCGGCACTCCTGTCGCTGTGGACAAGGCTCTTGCAGCTCGTGTTCCAGAACTTCATGACTTAAAATTCCGTGGTGGTATTTTAATGTGGCAACCAGAAATTTTAAAAGTACCAAATCCAGAAAATCACCTGATCTGGAATTCATGGCACAGTGGTGGCTTTGAAAGAAAACTTTGTGCCACTGATATCGGATTTTATATTCCTTTGCGTTATTCCGAGCTACCACGTTGGTATCGTGAGGATTGCCAAGTAGATGTGGCTATTTTCCAAGTGGCACCAATGGATCAATATGGATTTTTCAACTTTGGCCCTTCTAACACCCATATGAAGGCTGTTTGTGAAGTGGCTCGTCAAATCGTTGTGGAAGTCAATCCAAACCTCCCATATTGTAACGGTGTCAAGGAACAAGGGGTGCATATCTCTGATGTCACCATGATTGTCGAAGGTACTAACCCTCCTATGGCTGAACTAGGTGCTGCCCCTGCTGGTGATGTGGACAAAGCAGTTGCAAAACTGATTGTGGAAGAAATTCCCAATGGTGCTTGTTTACAACTGGGGATTGGTGGTATGCCTGGTGCTGTGGGTACCATGATTGC
Source organism: Eubacteriales bacterium (assembly GCA_044432725.1). Taxonomy (GTDB): domain Bacteria; phylum Bacillota; class Clostridia; order Oscillospirales; family Oscillospiraceae; genus JAWXUK01. Next base: position 67,509 of record JAWXUL010000013.1, on the reverse strand, counting down.
AGAATCTGATTTGAAAGATTTGGGTGTACACACTGAAATGTATGTAGATGCTTTTGTTGACATTGCTATGGCTGGAAAAATCAATGGTAAATGTAAACAAGTGGACCCTGGCAAGCAAGTCTTTGCTTTTGCTGCTGGTACCAAAAAGCTTTATGATTACATTCATAAAAATCCACAAGTGCTCTCTGCGCCGGTGAACTATACCAATGATGCTCGTATCATTGCACAACAAGACAACTTCATCTCCATCAACAATGCTGTAGATGTGGATCTCTTCGGACAAATTAACTCTGAATCTGCAGGCACTCGCCACATCTCTGGTGCAGGTGGTCAACTTGACTTTGTGCTAGGTGCATATCTCTCCAACGGAGGGAAAACCTTTATTTGCTGTAGTTCTTCCTTTACCGACAAGAATGGTCAGTTACATTCTCGTATTCGTCCTCAACTTGCTTCTGGTTCTGCTGTCACTGACACACGTACCAACGTGCAATATGTTGTCACCGAATATGGCAAAGTAAACCTAAAAGGAAAAGCCACATGGCAACGTGCAGAAATGCTCATTGGCATCGCACATCCTAGTTTCCGTGATGAACTGATCATCGAAGCAGAAAAAATGGGCGTTTGGAAAAAATCTAATAAAAGATAAAATACAAATAAGGTAAAGTCTTTAAAAAAATAACGGCAACAACTGGTGTTCCAGTTGTTGCCGTTTTGTATTTTGGAGTAGGATTGGAAGAGGAAGATTATTCTTCGTCCAATTTCAACACTGCCATAAAAGCTTCTGTGGGCATTTGAACAGTCCCCAAAGAACGCATTTTTTTCTTTCCCTCTTTTTGCTTTTCTAACAGCTTCTTCTTTCGGGTGATGTCACCCCCATAACATTTGGCAAGAACATCTTTTCGCACAGCACGAACTGTCTCACGGGCGATGACTTTTCCACCGATGGCTGCTTGGATGGGTACTTCAAAGAGTTGACGAGGGATATTTTCTCGTAATTTTTCACATATCTTTCTGGCACGACCATAGGCACGGTCACGATGGGCGATAAAGGATAGGGCATCCACATTTTGTCCATTGAGGAGCATATCCACCTTGACAAGATCAGAATTCCGATAACCATCAATCTGATAATCCAGAGAAGCATAGCCCTTTGTCCTTGCCTTTAGCACATCAAAAAAGTCATAGATGATCTCGCCCACTGGCATATAGTAATGAATTTCCACCAAGTTTTGATCCAGATATTGCATATCAATAAACTCACCCCGTCTATCTTGGCAGAGAGGCATGATGTTTCCCACATAATCAGGGGGAGCGATGATGCTCACTTTGGAATATGGCTCACTGGCTGATTCGATGTGTACAGGGTCAGGATAGTTGTGGGGATTGTCCACAATCACCTTTTCCCCCTTGGTGGTGATGACTTCATAGATGACAGAGGGGAGAGTGGTGACCAGTTCCAAATCAAACTCCCGTTCCAGACGTTCCTGAATGATTTCCATGTGGAGCATTCCCAAAAATCCACAGCGAAAACCAAAGCCTAAGGCAGCAGAAGATTCAGGCTCGAATGAGAGAGAGGCGTCGTTGAGTTGTAGTTTTTCCATGGCATCTCGTAAATCAGGATATTTGCTCCCATCTTCGGTGTAGATACCACAATAAACCATTGCTTGGACAGGACGATACCCTTCCAAGGCTTCAGGGGCTGGGTTATCCACTTGGGTGATGGTATCCCCTACAGAGGTGTCTCGCACATTTTTGATAGAGGCTGTGAACCAGCCCACCTCGCCCGCTGAGATTTGTTCTTCTGATTCCATGCCCAAAGGACGGAGGGAACCACAATCCACCACTTGATATTCTGCTTTGGTCGCCATCATACGGAGATGCATTCCCTTTTTCACGGTCCCTTCCATGACACGGAAATAAACAATGACACCTACATAGGGGTCATATTGACTGTCGAAAATCAAAGCTTTTAAAGGCGCTGTGGGAGAGCCAGAAGGCGCAGGGACATTTTTCACAACATCTTCTAAGACAGCACGTATGTTCACCCCGTTTTTGGCTGAAATTTCTGGGGAGTCTTGGGCGGGGAGACCGATAATCTCTTCCACTTCTGCCTTGGCACGTTGGGGGTCGGCTGCCACAAGGTCAATTTTGTTGAACACTGGGAGAATTTCTAAATCATGTTCGATGGCGAGATAGGTGTTGGCGAGGGTCTGTGCCTCTACCCCTTGGGTGGCATCCACCACAAGGACAGCCCCTTCACAAGCTGCCAGAGATCGACTGACTTCATAGTTAAAGTCCACGTGGCCAGGGGTGTCAATAAGGTTCAGGGCATAGGTTTCTCCATCGTCAGCTTTATAATCCAGACGCACAGCACGGGCTTTGATGGTGATGCCACGTTCTCTTTCCAGTTCCATGTTGTCCAGAATTTGACTTTCCATGTTTCTCTTTTCCACAGCACCACATTCTTCAATGAGACGGTCAGAGAGGGTACTTTTTCCGTGGTCGATGTGGGCTATGATGGAAAAGTTACGGATATTTTCTTGTTTTGTCATGACAAAACTCCTTTTATTTTATATTTTTCTTGCTCTTTTGTGTAGAGGCAGAAAAAGTAAGATTTTAGCCACTACAGGGGAAGAAGGGCTTTATCCCAGTTGACTTCGATCTCTGATCCAAGAGGGGAGATTTCCAGAACGTAAACTAGAAACGATTCCCATGGCGACAAAGAAAGTGATGATGGAAGAGCCACCATAGCTGACAAAGGGAAGAGTCAGTCCCATGACTGGAAGGACGAAGAGACACATCCCTACATTTAAGATGATTTGTGCCAGCATCATGCCAGCAATACCCATTGCCACATAGGTAGAGAAATAGCTGTCTACTTGTTGGGAAATCCAGATACAACGAAGGACAATGGCAGCTAGAATCAGAAGAAGGAAGGTACAGCCCATAAATCCTAGTTCTTCTCCACAGACAGAAAAGATAAAATCAGTGTGTCTGGCAGGGAGGGAGTGGGAATAGAGAGATTGGGTTTGTGTGCCATGGAGATAGCCTTGACCAAAAAATCTGCCAGAGCCAATGGCAAGCATAGAGCGAATTTGGTGATAGCCCATAAAATCTTGGGAAATGGTACGATCTAAGACCACACGAAAGCGTAAAATCCGATAATCTGTGTCCCAAGCAGAGGAATAGGGCAGATAATATGTCCAAGCAATATAAGTTGGCACTAAAACAACGGTGAAAAAAGTGATAAACCAAAAAATACTCAGTCCAGCAGCCCACAAAGTCACAAGGACGATAGAAGCGTAAACCACACACATTCCCCAGTCTCCACAAATCAGTGCCACCAAGGCAATGGTGAAAAGAGCGTGTCCACAGATGACAGTGAGAGAGGAGATGTGATTGATGTTTTTGTCTTTACTGTGGATGCGGGCGATGATATGCGCCATTAAAAGAATGAAAGAAACTTTCACAATTTCGTTTGGCTGAATGTCCACAGGAAGACCGGGGATATCAAGCCAGTTGAGATTTCCAGAGTCATTTGTGGTACCCAGAGGGGTGAGCAACAACAAAAGAAAAACAATATTAAAACATAAAATCCACTGCCAAAACTTTTCCACAAATCGTTGAAAGTCGATGACAGAGAGTAAAATATAAAGTACAATGCCAATGAGTATGGCGAAAAATTGTACTGTCACTTCACGATATATCCCCGTTTCTCGATAGGTTTCCATCCAACGGGTGGAGGTATAAATCAAAAGCAAACCAAAACTACTGGCAAGGACACAGAGACCAAGGAGTACTTTGTCCCCTTTTTCCATAAAATCTTGGAGGAAATAGCGCAAGGGCTCACCACCCACTTTCAGAAGATATTTAGGGAACCCTAAAAAACCCAAACAATAAAAGGACAATTTCTTTCTTTGTTCCCTTGAAAAAGTAAAGAGACTTTACTTTTTTTAGCACAATTTGAGCACAAAAAAATTTTCACTTTTTTGCACTCTATTGATACGAGGACTTTAGAGATCCACTTGCGTGTATTTATTATTATACCACTTTTTTCTTGAAAAGAAAAGGGGTTCGTGGTATAATAGAGAAAAAATTTTTGGTGGAGGCTTGTATGAGTGATCAATATTTCAGTCAATCTGTAGCAGAAACAGAAGCAATCGGGGAAGCATTGGGGAAAAGTCTGCCTGAATCAGCCATTGTTCTTTATTATGGTGGTTTAGGCATGGGGAAAACAGCCATGACACGTGGGATTGGCAAGGGCTTGGGGATAGACTCTCCTGTGACAAGCCCTACCTTTACCTTGGTGCAAGAATATGAAGGGGGGGAATTACCGCTCTATCATTTTGATTTGTATCGTTTGGGGGAGAATGTTTCAGAAGATGCATTGTACGAATTGGGATTTGATGAATATTTTTATGATAAAGGGGTCTGTGTGGTGGAATGGGCAGAACTTTTGTCAGAGAGTTTTTGGCAAGAGCTTGGAGAAGAGTTCCCCCTGTATCAAGTGGAATTTTCACAAGGAAAAGGAGAAGAGGAGCGAGAAATTGTGATAAAAAAACCATCTTCCTAAGAAGATGGTTTTGATTTGGACAATGATAGGGATTGCTCTCGTCTGAAGGAAAGGGATTATCGAGAACCGTCACGGATTTCCAATAATTTTTGACGCAATTCCCCTTCGATTTTGCCAAGCTCTGCTTCTGCTTGGCGACGTTGGGCGGCCCCCTCTTGTTGGATGTTCAGCACTTCATCAAGGGTAGAAATCAGTTGTTGATTGGTGTGTTTCAGGGTATCAATATCCACAATAGAACGCTCCATTTCTCGAGCTGTGTTGATGGTATTCATCTTCAAAGCATCAGCGTTTTGTTTCAGCATTTGATTTGTCATGTCTGTCACAGCTTTTTGTGCGTGGGCAGCTTGGGCGCTGTGCTCTAAGCCCATGGCGATGACCATTTGACTTTTCCACAATGGAATGGTGTTGACCAAAGAGGATTGCAATTTTTCCACCATCAAGGTGTTGTTGTTTTGGAGCAGTCTGGTTTGAGGTCCCATTTGAATGGAAATCATTCTGGTGAGATCCAAATCATGGAGTTTTTTCTCGAAACGACTGCAAAGGTTGGCAAAGTCATTAAATTCTTGGGCATCTTGGGGCAAGGAAGAGGCTTTTGCCTTGGCTTCTAATTCTTTTAGTTTCCCTTCTCTGGCAGAGACAAGGGCTTTTTTACCAGCCAAAATATACATGGTCAGTTCTTTGTAATATTTGGTGTTTAGATCATAAAGTTGGTCGAACATAGCGATATCTTTCATCAATACCACTTGATGTGCTTCTAGTTCTTTAGAGATTTTATCTACATTTGCCTCTGCAGTGGCATAACCAGCACGCATGGTTTCAATGGCATCTGCTTTTTTCTTGAAGAAGCCTTTGATTCCTTTGGCTTCTTCTTGATCTTCTGTGCCAAATTGTTTCAACTCTTTCATCAGAGCTGTCAAATTGTCGCCCACAGCCCCTAAATCTTTGGTACGCACTGATTGTAGTGTGCTTTCAGAGAAAGAAGCCACGTCTTTTTGGGTGGAAGCACCATATTGTAAAATCATCGCAGAGTCAGCCACGTTGATTTGTTTTGCAAAGTTTTCCACTTCAGCAAGTTCCTCTGGAGAGAGGATGCTCTCTTCTGAGGTGGTCACGTCTCTTTGCTCTGGGATGACAGTGCCAGTGGGGGCAAGGTCTGGGGTCAGGGTGAGAGAGGGGGCAGTAGGGGCAGCAGGTGCCACAGGGGCAAGGTCTGGGGTGACAACAGGGGCTGGTTCTGTTGTTTCAGGTGTGCCAAAGCTTAGGCTTGGTTTCATGTCGTTTGTCATGGTGGTTTCTCCTATTCTTCTTGTAATTGGTCCAAAGTTAAATGAAATTCTGGCAATAGATTTTGGATGAAATAGTCCAGAGAGGGCAAGGGATTCTCTTCTAGGGCTGCTCTGGTTTGCTTTTGGGCAGAGAGAAATTCGCTGTTACCTGCTTTGACCTCTTCCACACATTTGATATAGGCAGAGAGTTTGTCAGCAGCTTTGACGATGGCGTGGATTTTTTCGTCTTGGTTTGATAAAACAGGGCGAAAAGATTCTTGCAGAGAGGGGGGCAATAAGTTACATAGCTTTTCTTCTGCAATGGTTTCGATGGATTGATATGCCTTTTGTATTTCTGGATTATCGTATTTGATGGGGGTGGGGAGATCTCCTGTGAAAATTTCCGAAGCATCGTGGTACAGTGCCACCAAAGCTACTTGCCCTAAGTCATATTCCCCTTGAAATAGGTTGTTTTCTATGACGGCAAGACCATGGGCAAGGACAGCGACCATGTGAGAATGCTCTTGGATATTTTCAGGGTAGGAATTGCGCATAAGTCCCCAACGATTGATGTATCTCATGCGAGAAATCATGGGAAAAAAGCCTTTTGGCATAAGGACACCTCTTTCTCTCTGTATCCTTTCCATTATAGCATAAATTTTTTCTTTTGTAAATATTGTAATGGAATAAAATTTATGGTATGATATTAACATCTGTCTTTCGGTCAGGCTTTCATAGAGAAGCCGAAGAGGGAAGAATACAAATAGTATAAAAATGCAAAAGAACACAAATAGTATAAAAAGGAGTCTATATTATGTCCAAAGAAAAAAAGTTTTCCTTTGAAAAAAATATCATGCTAGATCTTTATTTTACCTTTTTTATCCTTGGCGCCACAACCTTTGGGGGAGGTTATGCCATGCTCCCCACCCTTCAGCGTACCATTGTGGATAAAAAAGGCTGGGCAAAGGAAGGGGAATTGGCTGATTATTTCGCCATTGGGCAGTGTACCCCTGGGATCATTGCCGTGAATGCTGCTACTTTTATCGGGAAAAAATACAAAGGCACCTTAGGGGGGATTGTCGCTACCCTAGGGCTTGTCACCCCTTGCGTCTTTGTGATTACCGTGATTGGCTCTTTCTTTTCTGGGGTCAATGAAAACCCACTCTTTGACCATGGCTTTAACGGGGTGAAAGCTTGCGTTGCTGTTTTGGTAGGTGGGGCTGCTTGGAAGATTTTGAAAGAGGCATTGGTGGATAAGACCACTGGTGGGATTTTTTATGCTGTGTTTTCTTTGATGGTTTTGGGGCATTTGTATCCAGATATCCATCCAATGATTGAATTTTTCACTTCACCCATTACTTTGGTGATCTGTTCTGGTGCTTTGGGCTATGTTCTTTATCAGAAAAAGGAAAAAGAAGAGAAGAAAAAAGGTGAATCAGAATGACGGATCAGTTTAATTTAGGGGAATCTTTGGAATCAGGCATCCACACAGTGGAAGAAGGCATCCACGAGGTTGGGGAATTTGCCATCATGGGTTTTTACACTGTGGGGGAATTTCTTTTTCGTTTGCTGATGCTTTATTTAGAGTTTTTTAAGGTTGGTATGTTTTCGGTGGGGGGAGGTCTTGCCACCATTCCTTTTTTGCAAGATTTAGGGGCAAGGACTGGCTGGTTTACCCAAGGAGAACTTGCCAATATGATTGCTGTTTCTGAATCCACCCCTGGGCCTATGGGGATTAACATGGCTTCTTACGTTGGATTTGACTCTGCTGGACTTTTGGGAGCGATTGTTGCCACCTTGGGCATCATCACCCCTTCTATCGCAATCGTTCTCTTCATTTCCACCATGCTAGAGAAATTTCAAGATAGCCCTGTGGTAAAGGGTGTTTTTTATGGGATTCGTCCGGCTTCTGCTGCTTTGATTGTGGCTGCTGCCTTGCAAGTAGCCGAGGTGGGCTTTTCCAAAGAAACAGAGCTTGGGAATGTGATCTTCCCTGCTGGGATTTTCCTCGCTTTGGTGATTTGGGGGCTGATGTATCACAGTCCGTGGAAAATCCACCCTGTGTTCTTTGTGTTTTTTTCAGGCATTGTAGGTATGGTGTTTCTGTTCTAAGGGAAGTGATGGCGATTCATCGTCGTTTTTTGTGGACATGATGGGAGGAAATGATGGCAACTACAAAAGTAAAAAAGAAAAGCAAAGAAATTGCTTTGATTCTGTGTTTGTCACTGGTGGCGTGTGGCATCATTGGGTATTTTGATGGCTTTGCGCCGATTCCTTATTTGTATAAAGCTTGTGGAAAGATTTGTTTGTTTGTGGGGACTCCTCTGCTCTATTGGAAGCTTTGTCCTCATTTTTCTTATCGTCCCTTGTTTCGTTTGGAGAAAGAGCCACTGTTCTTGGCGGGGATGTTGGGCTGTGCTGTGCTTTTTTTGATTTTAGGTACTTATTTTCTCTTAGGGGCTTTTTTGGATTTATCTGCTGTGACAGGAGAACTGGAAGAGCGGATGAATATCAATAAAAGTAATTTTATCGCTGTGGCTGTGTATATTGCTGTGTGTAATTCTTTTTTAGAAGAATTTTTCTTTCGAGGATTTCTCTTCTTTCGCTTAAAGGCGTTGAGTACAGGCATGTTTGCACATCTCGCCAGTAGTATTATTTTTTCCCTGTATCACGTGGCGATTATGGTGACTTGGTTTGACTGGTGGGTGTTTGCTGTTTGTATCCTTGCCTTGGTGGTGGGAGGGGTGATTTTTAATTTCTTAGATGAAAAGACAGAAAGTCTCTATCCCTCTTGGCTGACCCATGGCTGTGCTAATATTGCCATCAACTCCATTGGGATGTTTTTGTTTTATGGCTAAAGGTGATACTTTCCACTGATTGTTTTAATAGAAAAGTAAAAAGCCCTCCTCTGACTTGTAATCAGAGGAGGGCTAATATGATGGAGGGAGCTTTCCAGAAACATAAATCCAGAGGAGTCCCTTACATGATATATCTGATGGTGCCTTTGTTGATTAAATTGGTACCAACAAAAGTATAGTTGTCTAGTTTGGCTGTTTTAGGCACTGTAATCCCTTGAAGGGCTGGCATTTCACTGAAAGCGTATTCTTCCACATTGATGAGGGACATGGGAAGGACGATGTATTCCAGTCCAGCACTGGCAAAAGCGTGATGCTCGATATTTTTCATCCCCTCGTGGAGTTCGATGCCTTTTAGGGCTGTGCAACCTTGGAACACTCCTTCAGAGAGAACCAATAGCATCATAGGCATATGAATTTTTTCCAAAGAGGTACAATTTTCAAAGGCATAATAGCTGATGGAAGTGACATCATCATGGAGGTAAATCTCTTTTAAAGAAGCACAGTTTTGGAATGCTTTATCCAATATTTTGTGCAAGGAACGAGGGACAAGGATTTTCTCTAAGGCGGTGCAATCCATGAAAGCTTTGGGGCCAATGGAGGTGATGCCCTCGGGCAAGTTGACTTTCACTAAGGCAGAACAGCCTGCAAAAGCTTCTGTGCTGATGGAGGTCACACCTTCAGGAAGATAAACCTCTCTCAAGTTTTTATGGTCTGCAAAGACTTTGGAACCAATGGAGGTGACACCAGGAGGGACCACAACCACATCACTGTTGCCTTTGTAAATCTTCAAAGTGCCAGCATAGATGAAGAAGTCCATGGGAGAGGTGACTTCTGTTGGGAGCTGAACAGGTTCTGGCACAGGCACGCTGTCAAAGCGAGGGGGTGTAGGGATTTCGAAGAGAGGTGCGTGTGTGGTAGGTTCTGGCGCAGCTTGGCTTGGACGCACGGCTGAAGAAGTTTCTTTTGCTACATTTGGGGCAGCAGAGGCTGCTGTGTTTACTTTTAAGAGAGGGCTAGGAGCTCCTGAAGACGCTTTGTTACGCGCAGCTTGACGTGCACCACAATATTTACAGAAAACAGAATCATCATCAATGGTTTTTTTACACATAATGCTAGAACAATTCATGAGCAGACCATCCTTTCAGGGAGCTTTTTCGAATTTTTATTTTTGAATTACATAAAAATATGGCTCAACTATACAGCGAGCCATAGTTTTATTCAGTTGGTGGTCGATACAGGACTCGAACCTGTGACCTTCCCCACGTCAAGGGGATGCTCTACCAGCTGAGCTAATCGACCAAAGACAAGTGTCATTATATCCTGATTGAAGGATTTTGTCAAGGGTTTTTTGAAAAAAACTTTTTCTCTTTTTTAGACTTCTGCCACAGGGCAGTTCCCCTCTTGACAAGGGAAAAAAAGAGAGATACAATAAAGATATAGGAAGGAAAGGAGTTTTGACATGATTTTTCGAGTCTTAGCAATCGGCGATATCGTAGGAGAAGCTGCCGTGGTTTTTTTGCGAGAAAATTTATCCTCTCTGAAAAAAGAACATGAAATTCACATGGTTGTGGCAAATGGCGAAAACGTGTCTGGTCTGGGGGTGACCCCAGCCCAAGCAAGAGATGTCTTTGACTGTGGTGTGGACATCATCACGCTAGGGAATCACACATGGAATCGGATTCAAATTGCAGATTTTTTGGATAGCTGTCGGGATATCATTCGCCCTGCCAACTATGCCGGACGTGTGGCAGGCGAGGGGGTGACTGTTTGGGATTCTCCCTTGGGTCATCGGGTTGGTGTCATGAATCTCTTGGGGCGGGTGAATTTAAATGCGAATTTGGATTCGCCTTTTAAAGTTGCCAAACGTATTTTGCGAGAAACAGATTGTGATTTTATGCTTGTGGATTTTCATGGAGAAGCCACCAGTGAAAAAGGCGCCTTTGGATGGCATTTTGATGGGAAAGTGGCTGCTGTATGGGGGACTCATACCCATGTACCCACAGCAGACCAACAGGTTTTGCCCAAAGGCACAGGCTTTGTGACAGATCTTGGGATGACAGGACCAGTTCACTCTGTCTTAGGGATTTTGCCAGAGCAATCGGTGAATCTGTTTCTGGGAGGTATGCCAAGAAAATATCAGGTTGCCACAGGGCCACAGAAACTGGGTGCTTGTATTTTCTCCATTGACACGGACACTGGGCTGTGCGTGGGGGTGAAGCGTTGCGATCTTAGCCAATGGAGTCCACCGAGCAATGAGCATAATACCAAGTGAGAATTTGGTCAAAGGCATAGCCTTGGTCTGCCAATGCCTTCGCCCCATACTGACTCATCCCCACGCCATGTCCATAGCCAGTGACAGAAAAGGTAAAGTTGTTATTTTCATAATCTAAGGTAAAATAGGTGGAGCGAAGAGAAAAAAGACTGCGTAATTGACTCCCTGTCAAGGTGATACCGCCTAAGGTCATTTGTGCCACTCCTCCTGCAGAATCGGCAAGGATAGCGCTGACCCAAGTGTTGGGGTCGCTTCCTAGCTTGATTTGTGGATAGTTTTCTTGGAGCAAAAGTGCCAGTTCGCTTTCTGTATAGACCACTTGGCTGTGATAGTTTGGGATGTCTGGGTCTTCTGGACTGGGGACAGATTGGAGATAGGGGACAGCTGTGCCCCAGACCTCTTGGGCTTCTAAAGTTTGTCCACTAGAGGAAGAGAAAAAAAGTGCATCAATGGGCTGGTCTTCATACAGGACATAAAGTCCATTGGTTTGGCTGATTGCCTCTCTGAGATGTTCTTGATAAAAAGGGGCATCTGTCCCCCACAGACGAAGACGCTCTGACACATCGATATAGGCTTGACAACAAGCACTGTCGTCACAGACAACAGCGTTGCTGTGTTTGGGATTGGCCAGACGCAGTCCTGTATAGCTACGGGCGGCAACCGTTTGTGCTTTCAGCGCTTCTAGTGGAAAAGTGGCTGGCATTTCTGCTGCCACAACCCCCCAGAGATATGCGTCCAGACTGAGGGTTTCTACTTCTCCTGTTTGTCGCAATAGGGTGATATCAATGGACTGGTCAGCCCCATCAATGGGGCTAGGGCTTTGATGAAAACTTGGTACCAGTATGGGAGAGGATTCTGTGCTGTCTGGCTCTCGTTCTGTGCCAGTGTCAGAGAGGAAATAGTCGTCTTCCTTTGGTGACAATGGATTTTGAGAGGAAAAAAATGCAGAAAGCAAAAAGAGAGACAAAGCGGAAATGAGTCCAAGGCAAAGGCTGTAGCCATAGGGATTTCCTTTTGGGTTTTTATGGGGCATAGGAGTTTACCTGCCTTTCTGGCGTAATCATCTTCCCATCAATCTGAGAAGAGAGAAGGAAGTTTCTGGATAGTGTATGTGAAGGACAGAATTTTAGAACAAAGGAAGAAAAGAATGGACAAAAGCCAATTATTAAATCAATATAGTAGGGACAAAGAAAGTCGCATGCTTTTCGCTTCTGCTTTGGATAAATATAGTCTGACTGCACAGAAAAATATTCCCAGCTCCACAGCTTTTTTCTCTCCAGAAGAGCAAGGGGACTTCTCTCTTCTTCTGGAAAAAATAGGCAATCAGAATTGCCGTTGGTGGGGAGGATATGAAGGGGCAACGAGAAAAATTTGTTCTTTTCTGCCAGACTGGCAAGAGGAAATGGAAGAGGTTCCCTTGGTGTTTTTAGAGGGCACGTGCCACAATAGCCTTGGTCATCGAGATGTCCTAGGGTCATTGATGGGCTTGGGATTAAGTCGGCGAAAAATGGGGGATATTTTGATTTTAGACCATCGTTGTCAAGTGGTGGTGCTAGAAGAAACAGCATCGCTGATTTTATCCCAATGGGAATCTGTGGGGAGACAGAGTATTTCTCTGAAAGAAATTCCTCTTTTGGAAGTACCAGAAATCAACACAAAAGAAATCCTATCCACAGTGGCTTCTCTACGTTTGGATGCGATGGTAGCAACAGGCTTCTCTCTCTCTCGGGCAAAGGCAGTGGGGCTGATTTCTGGGGGAAAAGTATTTGTGAATCACCGAGAATGCAGCAAAGCAGATTTTCTGGTGGGACAGGGGGATTTATTGACTTGTCGTGGCTTAGGGAACTGCAAGGTAGAAGAGGTGAGGGGGCAATCCAAAAAAGGTCGTACAGTGGTGGTTATGGGACGGTATGTATAAAGAAAAACTCTCGTCATCATTTTTAAGTTACTATTTTATTTGAAAGAAAGAATCAAGGGGACTTTTGCATGTCCCAAGAAAGTGAGGAAAAGAAATGACAGAAGAAAAAATGGGAAGAATCAATGAACTGGCAAAACTTGCCAAAGAAAGAAGCTTGACAGCAGAAGAAATTGGGGAGCGGGATATTTTACGCAGAGAATATATTGATTCAGTGAAAGGAACATTGGTGGCACAACTGGATCATACCTTCTTAGTTTCAGAGGATGGAAAACGGCAAAAATTAGAGAAAAAGGACCAAAAATAGCATAAAAAATAAAAATAAAAAAATATTTAATTTTTTTCAAAAAACTGTTGACAAAAGAGATAAAGAGTGATAGAATATATATTGCTGATGAGTGATTACTTTAACAAGTGATTTTCTTGATGCTGGTGTAGCTCAGTTGGTAGAGCAGCTGATTTGTAATCAGCAGGTCGGGGGTTCGAGTCCGTCCACCAGCTCCACAGCATTTTACAATTTCATACGGGGTGGAGTTCCCGAGTGGCCAAAGGGGACGGACTGTAAATCCGTTGCGCAAGCTTCGTTGGTTCAAATCCAACCTCCACCACCAAATTAGAAAAATCCATTTATAACTATGTTATAAATGGATTTTTTTCTTTCTTATTATGAATTGCTGAGGCAATACCTCACAATCCATTCGGAAAAATGAGCCCTCTAAATTGGCTAAAAATCTATCACGACACTTTCGTTGGTGTTTGGCAATTCACACAGGATAACGCTGAAATTTCAACTTTGTGCCACCACAGGAAGTCCCTTTTAGGAAAACAATGATTCTGTGAATTTGAAAAAGGGAATGATAAGGTGAAACCTTTATGTTACAATTTCACATGGTAAATTGTATCATTCACTTTTACCTTTACTTGACAAAAATTCCAAATTTATATATAATAATACATATTATAGATATAATACGTCTTTTTTTACAATATACCCACATAAAGGAGAAACATTATGGACGATAACACAAAAAGCAAACGAACACTGCTTGCAATCCCACAAAATATTCGCAGTCCTTATCAAAACACGGAAAAAGTCAGCCCTTTCCAGCATCGTGACATTCTCTTCAACCCCTATCAATACAAACCTTTCTTTCAATTATTAAGGCAAGAAGAAGATGGGTATTACAAATGGAATGGAACACATAATTTGTTGATAAATGATGAAGTCGGTGTGGGGAAAACCATTGAAACAGGTATTATTTTAAAGCAATTATTAGAATGTCGTCGCAATGCGCTACAAAATGGTAGAAAAAATAATTTTTCTATTCTTGTGGTTTGTCCCAATAAATTATGTCAACAGTGGAAAAATGAATTGTTTGACTTGTTCGGCATTCATCTTAGTACCAACTATAAAAAAGACGTCAAAAATGTTATTTTACCTTTTTCTTATTTTATTCCTCGTGATTCTGGCACTACAGTTGGAATTGAGGAAGAAAATGCACTGGAAAACAATGTTTTAATAAATGAAATTCAAATAGAAGAAAGTAGACAGGAAAAATTAAAAGAAAAATTAAAATATCTCAAATATGATATTTTGATCGTAGACGAGGCACATTATTTACGGAACAAAAATAGTTTTTGGCATGGTGTTCAAACGTTGATTGCATTGAACGAACCGTCCCAAAACAATGAAAATCTACAGTCAAAACCACGGATATTCCTGACGGCTACCCCTATTTACAACAAAGAAACAGATTTACAGCATATTTTTCAATTACTCCAACGAAATATCACAGAAGAAGTCGAAGATTCCGTTATCGAAAATAATTCCATTGTCACCACTCACACCGCCCAACGAAAAGCCACTTGTCATCACTTACAGCTGAAAATTATCAAACACGAAATCACATTATCAGAGAAAGAACAAAAAATCAACGATGACCTCTGTGCAACTTACTTCTCTGAAGAAAAGAACGAACACCGATATGTATTTGGAAATAGAACTGGATTTTTACGGCGTATTGCTGCAAGTTCCCTCTACGCTCTGGAAAAACAAGTGGAGAAACAAGTGAAATCACCATCTTTTTCACCAGAGGAAATGAAAGAAGCCGAAGAATCATCTTCGCTTCTAGTCGATGATCTTGAAAAAGAGGTTGACGACCCCACTCACTTTCAAAAAGGCATAACGAACTTACAAGATTCCTTTAAGGATTGGGATCACATCAATGATAGTAAATTAAACTACTTAATAGGCCTAATTGAAAGGATTCAAAAGAATAAAGTCGAAAATCAAAGCAATGGTATCATTATTTTTTCCTATTTTCATTCTACTTGCGAGCATTTAGAAAACAGCTTGAAATGTAAGTTTCAAGGAGGAAAAGTGTTTCTTTTTACGGGACAAACCCAAAAAAGCAACAACTTTCTATATGTCTTAAAGGAATTTAAGAAAACTGTACTGGAACAAAGTGAAAATTCCAATGAACCTATCATTTTAATCTGTAGTTCTGTCGCAAATGAAGGGCAAAACTTTCAATTTTGTCAACATTTAATCCATTATGACCTTCCTTTTACCCCTGCTGTGCTTAGTCAAAGAAATGGGCGAATTTTTCGTACAGGGCAAAAAGGCACACCTAACATTCACTATCTCACCGTGAATAAAAGCTATGATACTCAGCTATTTCTTTTTATTATTTTAAACAAAATAAAAATAATTCAAAAATATGCTGAAGAGGGTAGAGTGCTTCCTTTGGACGTGCTTCCTCAAAAAATCTGCACATCTCCAGAAGAATTCTTGCCTTCTGCCGAAAATAACAACACAAACGAAGAATATCAGGGGATTTGTGATGCAATTTTTAATCATATTCAAGAAACGCTCCAGAAACAAAACCTTTATGTATTCGGAAGTATGGAAGACTTTGAAAATGGAAAGGAACAGCGTTATGAAATCATTAAAGGATATTTCACCAAATTCTGTCGTAAATTTGAGATAGAAGAGGCAGACAATACGAATCAAATTAACAAAGACTTAGATCTGATTTTAGATGATAAATTCTCTGACTTACAGAACCTTGTACCGGCAGAAGGCAATCTAAAACTGGCAGAGTATGTGAATCTTTTGGTGAAGAAGTATATTGAAAAGAAACTAAAAGACGCTCAAACAATGGAAAATCAAGAGAACATCGAAGAATATTGTAAAGAAATGCAAGGCGTGATGTTGTCCTTTTTCGGGGAAGAAATAAAAGAGCAAATACAAATATATCTGCAAACTTGTCCTACAGATAAAGAAAAACTGCAAGCCTTACAGGCAATTTTCACGGAAGCTTGCAGGAAAAATAACATCATCGAACCAAAATTCCCAGAAATATTTTTATAAAAAGGAGTCCAACTATGTCATTACAGGAAGAAAAAATCCCGCCTGCAGATTGGCAGTTCCCTGCGTTTACATTGGAGGATCAAGACCGCCATGAAGTGAGTTCTGAAACATTAAAAAGCTTAGTTTATCAATTACAAAATCAAGAAAAAAAAATTAAATTGACCACTGATGAACCTCCTTATAAAGTCATTATCATAATTTATAAGACATTTTTTCTGTATTTTAAGAATAATGAGAATAACTTCCCTTTGTGGGATGAAGAATATCTCCGTTTTTATTCTATTTCCAATGAGTACCGACTCCAAAAAAACCAAAAGCTTAAAAACGGAATAACCCCAAAAGAAATAAAAGACTTAGAAGAAGCAATAAAGAAATCAGAAGTCGAAGATTTCACTAATCTGTGTAAAGACTATTTCGAGAAAACAAAGGAAACACCGTGGGTGCTTCCTGATTTCACCAACCCAGAGGAAATCATGACAGAAGATGAGCTAGGGCAGATTCATCAACAGAATTTAGCCCAACATTATATCAATTATCGCCTTTCTCAATATGATTTTTTCTATTACGAACAAGAAAACGATAAAAAAGGAAACGACGAAAAAGGAAACGACGAAAAAGGAAACGCCTTTCTACAAGGGAGTAGTGCCTATTGGAAAAAAAACACCATAGATTTTATCAAATTGGTCAATGGGTTAAATATTGGACAATTCTTAGGTGAAGTACAAGATAGTATTTCCAGCATTAACAAAGAAAATCCCCTGTGGTTTATCTATGAAGTGCTTCAGAATGCCGACGATTGCTTCTATCACACAGATAAACCTGTTTTTGAGATTGATTTTTCCGTTGAAGATAAAATGATAATCCACTACGACGAAGTTGGCATGACAAATTATGATGTGCTTTCTATTTGCTCCCTTCGTAATTCCACGAAAAAAAACAAAGTAATTAACCCTTCCATTGGTGAAAAAGGAATTGGGTTTAAAACATTGTTTCACCATTTTGACCAAGTTTTAATTCACAGTGGTGGCTATCAATTTAAGTTAGGGACAAACACTTTAAATACAAATAAAAGTATTTTTAATCCAGAATCTTGGAATCACGCAGAAATAGAAGCCTGTGCCCCTATACTGAATGACCAAAGTGGCAGTGGAACTTATTTGATTTTTTCAGTGAGCGAAGAGGACAAAAAGAATCATTACAACACTTTATTGGAAACTTACGGCTTAAAGAGGAAAAAGATGGACTTCAACCAAGGATTTCAGCATTGTCCCATTCTTTTTACACAAAAAATTAGTGAAATGAAGGTTACATGGGATAAGTCTACTTGCTTTGGAATGCAACGCAGTTGCTCACCCTATGACTCAACGGACGACTGCCCTTTCCCAATAGATTTACAGTATAATTTGTCTGAAAATAATTTGTCTGGAAATAAGTTTTCTTTGCCATGTATTGGTATGAAAAAAGATGTTTTCTTGCGCTATGAGGAATTTAAGTCTCGTTTCCCTATTTCTCTTACGAAAGAAAAATACGACGAAGATTATAAGTTTAAGCTTCCTATTGTTGCCCTATTACCTTTGGATTCTTCTGTGAAAGGCGGCTGTTTGTATTCGTTTTTGCCTACGAACACCATGATTTCTGCGCCTTTATCCATACAACTTCCTGTGAAACTCAATCAAAATCGTACCTGTCCTGACACAACAGAAGGAAAGTTATGGTTGGATCGTATGTTGGCAGAATTACGCACAATAGTGGGTACATTCTATCAGGAAATTTCAATAAATCCCGATTTATTGAAAAATGATGATTATGAAGGCAATGTTTTTTCTTATATTCCCGAATTTAAAAATAAACTGCTATTTACTACTCCTCTCAAGGGAATAAACGATGAACTCTCTAAAAATGTAAAGGCTTTCAATGATTATTGTAGCGATCTTTACAAATTTTTCGATCTCTTTCAAAGCATCCCTTATTTTAAAGTCATAGGAGAAAATAAATTTGTTCCTCTTCATGAAGCGTTTATGTTAGATGTTTTTATGAATTCATTTGAAAGCACCCACATGGAAGATGAGTTTTTAAACAAACTTAAAGCCAAGTATCCAAACACACTTAAAGCCAAGTTTCCACAGAAACCGCTATATATTGTGGAAACTTTACCTCCAGAATGGGTGGAAAAATGCGATTGTCTTGCAGATAAAGCGCAAAAAAATGTGTATTGGGAAGGTGTTTTCGAGAATGACCTTTTGAATGACCTTTGGAATAATGTCCTGAAAAATGTGTCGGATGAAGATATTTACCAAAAGATTTGGGCGGAAATTATAAAATCTGAAAAAAACCCACAAGATCGGAAAAGCACTTTTCTCCCCATTTTGAGCGATAAAACGGCATATGATTACACAAAGCTTGAAATTTTTCCTGTGCAATACGTTGAAACGGATGAAATTGCTTATATTACTTCCGGAAAAATGGAAACAGTTAAGGAAACAGTATTTTTGGTAGAAAGTCAGAAAACACTTAAAAGTAATGATTATTTCCACTTTATTTTGCCTTTTTTTGACTACCCAAAGAGTTTTAGTGAGAATAAAATCATCATTTCTTGGGAAAATACGACTTTCCCATTGGCATTGGTGGATGGAAACTCACAAGCTCTTCTGGATTATGCTTTAGATGCATTTAAAGTAGAAAAAGAAAAAATAAGCAAAAAGAAACCCGACGCAAGCGTTAAGAAACAAGATCGGATTGCCAAGTGGATTTTAAACTTTATCTTAGATTTATCGCCAAAACAAGAAAATAAAACCATATACCAAGTTCTTTTCGATTTATTTCTAAATAAAGAAGATGACACTCCCTCTGCTCTGGAAAAAGAAGATGTCTGCTACAAGGAATATTTAGAGCTTTGTAAGCAAGGTTCACGTCTGAAACAACTGGCATCCTTACTTTTTACTCTATTGCAACCAGTGAATCATGATATTTTTTCTATGGAGGAAAGAAGCACTTATTCCCTTTATTATGAAGAACTGCTCTCACTTTTCTTCCATATTTATCCTTCATATCCACTGGAGAAGTATTTCTTGTTTTTTTCGCCCAAACATCTCTTATGCTCTGATCATCCCAAAGACAATTTAAACCCTTTACGAAAGGAACTATGTGAAAAATTAAATCAAAGTACCTTTTATTCAGTAGGGAAAAACCATCCCTTTCGGTTCCAAGACACAAGCAAACTGGGATGGGACTATAATCAGAATGATTCAAGTGATTCATTGGAAATCAAAAAGTTTCGAGAAAATATGGAGCAAATAAAGTTTGATGCCAATAAGATACAAATTTTTGTCGAAGAAACCTTGGCTGTTGATTTCGTCCGTTTTACTTGTAAGCAGGTTAATGATCCTACGGTTACGAATCATATTATTTTTTTGAAAACGCCCCCCGTGATTTCAGAGGAAGCTGAGTTAGAAAAGAGTATTCTGTGTGGTGCTTGTACCAGTTCTATGAAGCAATATGTAGAAGAATTTCTTTCTGCTGAGAAAAAAATATACTACATTATTTCCCGTGACTATTCCAAGAACAAGCCAGAAGATAAACTGGAGAACTTACAGAAAATCCAAGAAATTCGTGCCTTAAGTTACCTTCACAGTGGCGATAATTTCCGTGACTTAGGAACAGCACCCACAAACAATCCTTTGTATGAATTGTTGCAAAATGCCGATGATAAAATTGCCGGAGGTACCTTGTATATAGACGTAAGTGACCCTAAAAATTTCCTTTTATCCTATCCAGAACGAGAAAATCCACAACAAGAAAAAGGCTTTCAAATCAAAGATTTCTATGCCATTTCTGCTTCTGGGTACTCTGGTAATTTTGACTATACTGCCGAAGGGGAACGCAGCCATAACAACACCGCAACAGGGCGAAAAGGCACTGGATTTCGCAGTATGTATAATGTTTTTGACAAAATAGAAATTGATAGCTATGGAATCCATTGTCTCTTTGATGATACGCAAAAAATGGAGCTAACAAAAGACAAAACGGGGTTTCATTGTAGTTTTACTGATTATGCTGAAAATGATACAAAACATGACTATCCCGTTCCCCAATTCAGTTTATCTGAGTCAGTGAAAGAAAAAACGACTTTTACGTTTCATTTCAAAGACAAGGGTTTGGAAGACTTAAATTTGGTGATTCCACAGATGGAAGATGATTTTTTTCTCGCAAATAAGCAGACTTATTTTCTGAATCAAATTGACAAATTTAATATCACTACAGACCAAAATACAAAGCATTGTTTTTGCAAAAGCGACTTTTTGAAAAAGTATTTTTATGCTTATCAGTATGACCCTGCTTGTCCTGGCAAAGACCTAATAACTGATTTTTATGCAAATAAAAACAGTTCTACAAATTGCCAGCGTGTGGAAATGTTGTTTCCAAAAGAAACGTATTTACAAAAGTTTCAAGAAAATAATGGATTAAAGTGTAATATTTTTGTCACCTTGCCAATAGATCATGGAGAAAGCTCTTTCGTGCAATTTGGAGGAGGATTGGCACCTTTTCTTCTGAATTGTCCCGCCATTCCTTTGGGGAATGACCGAAGCAATTTTGATACAGCACACAAGGACACTTTCGTTATTTTGATGCAGGTTTTTCAGGGATTTCAAACCATATTTAAACAATTTGCAGAAGAACATGTGGAGATTGCATATCGCTATTTTCCAAACCCGCAATCGAACATTTTCTACTTGGGCGAAAAATTTCCCCAGAAGGTTTATGGTGACGATGGACGTTGCTCTTTTTGTGATAATATTCCTTTTTTACGAGGTGTCACTACGGTTAATGGGACACATGAACTTTTTTCCTTGGAAGATATCAAGCTTCCTGAAGAAAAGAAAAAGGCTTTTTGGTACCCTCACTATTTTTACAAATTTTTGGAAGAAAAGCCTAGTTTTCTCCAAAATCCAGCACCCCAAGACCTATGGGATAACTATGTATTTCCCAAACATTTCATTTATTACAAAACTGAAGAAAAAGCTGTCCAATCCTTAGACATACCTGACTCTTCACAGGAAAAATCAAAGTCTAAAGCTTTTTACGAGTCGTTGCCCTTTAGCGATCCCCTTGTGCAGCCTGAAGTCCTGCAACAAATGATGCGTGCTTATTTTGGCGATATTAAGGTTCACAGCATTGAAGGACTAGGGCACCTGACAATCAGTAATCCACCATATTATGAACTAGATCTTTTAGTGGTAGCGTTTCAAAGATTGATTTCTGCTTACAGTGGACCACAACTGAACTACCAAATGCTTAAAGATTTGCTCGGTACTGAGTATGAACCAGCGTCCGATTTCTTGTTGGATCCTGAATTTCTGAACAATTTATTGGGAAAACTCTTCCCCACCGACCAACAAACCCGATGGGTGAATCCGTCTGACAACGTTTTAGGACTAGTTTGTCGTGGTTTATTTGCGTACCAAGTCAAGGCCTTATACCCAACCATGTATCACCCGGAAGGAAAGAATCCCGAGGTATTAAGTAAATTATTTCATGAAAATTGCTTGGTGTTGGAACTTTCATCTGAATACTATACTCGCAGTCGACGTAAATATAGTGATAACTGCTTTTGGTTTACCAGTGCCATTCTTCCTCCGAAAGACTATATCATTTCCGACCAGTCGCCAAGTTTTGCTTTATTTAGAAAAATACACCCTGAAATAACCAAAGAAAATCAGCCTTCTGGAGAGCTGATTGAACAAGGGAAATTTGCTGAAATTTATGACTTAGATGATATGATGGGCAGTGAAAATGCAACAGCATACTTAAAATATTTGAAACCACTTGCTCTCACAGAACAAGAATCTATCGTGGAAACCTTCCTCAAAAGAGAAAGCCCTGTCAAAAAATGGAACTGGCACAGTAACTTTTCCCCTTTTCTGAAACTTTATAAAGATCTGCAAAATACCCAAGGGGTCACTGTTCCCTATTTGGTTTTTACAAAATTAAAGCAATATTTCCCTCAGCATCGAGAGCTGATACAGGAAGAAACCTTGAACAAAGAATACGATAATTTTCCGTTTTTCTCTGAAAATGGTGAGATTCAAAGTGGGCCTGTGGAGCTGAGAGGCTTGCTAGAACAGCACCTTTGGTTGTGTCAGGAGCCAGTGAACAGTGACGTTTCTTGGGTGTTGGCACAGCATAAGGTGGGAGAAACATCACAATTTGTTTTTGTCTTGTTTGGAGAGTCTGCATTCACCACTTGGCTGGAAGATTTGTTTCAATACAGCGAATATAAAATGATTGCCCAATTCAGCCCCATGATTTCCGTTCCCCTCAGCGAAGAATTAGGTTATGACAACTTTAACCAATGGAGCGAAGACCAATGGAAAGGCTATATGCAGCAAATGTCTCAGTACAATCAAAAACAATTAGAATTGATTTCTTCCAGTAAACTACTGTTAAGGCAAAGTCCCGAAATGAAAAAAAGGCTGAAAGAATTATTAGCGGAATCCTTTTCCTTTTCTACTAAGGAACAGGGGGAAGATTTGGATTTTCTATTTTCTGGTTACGGATTGGGGGAATATCAGCGTAAAACCTGTCCTGTTTGTGGTGCAGAAGTGCTGTGTGAATTAACCTCTACCAGTGTTCGCCCGATTATTGCCTTTTCTTATGGGGAGAAGAATTTTGATCGTCGTTTCCAAATGTTGATGTGTCGAAATTGTTTGGAATCTGACTCTTACTCCAAGAAAAGCTATCTTTCTTACCAGAGAGATGCCGATTCACCCCATCTTCCCCACAATGACAGGAGCCTAAAAGATGCCTTATTAAACCCTACAAACTATGGACAAGCAGTTTCTTTGACCTTTCATTTGCCACAATGTCAGCCGCCAAATCGTAGTTATCCACTGGAGCTTTCTTTTTTGCATCGCCTTTATTTGTTGCGTGCTATATTCCAGCTAGAGGAACAATCGAAGGAGGAAAGTACCGAAGTGATGGAACAGGATTGACAGAGGAAACAAAGTAATATAACTGAAAAAACATCAATCTTTGCATATTTTCTAAAATATTGAAAACCCTCCCCTGTCAAAGGGGAGGGTTTTGCGTTTTTTTTCTAAGGGAATACCTTATCTTTTATCTTTTTGGATTAGTAATATAATTTTTCTTCCAGCCAAGATTTCAGCTCTGTGATGGGCAAGCGAACTTGTTCCATAGAATCACGATAACGGACAGTGACAGCGTGATCTGCTGGATTTTCATCGTCTCCCACTGTTTGGAAGTCCACAGTGACACAGAAAGGTGTGCCGATTTCGTCTTGTCTGCGATAGCGTTTGCCGATTTGCCCTGCATCGTCAAAGTCCACCATCCAATATTTAGACAGCTCTGTTTGGATTTCTCTTGCCTTTTCCCCTAATTTTTTCGAGAGAGGTAGGACAGCTACTTTGATTGGGGCAAGGGCTGGGTGAAGGCGCAGGACGGTACGTACGTCGTTTTTCTCGGCATCTAGCACCTCTTCATCATAAGCGTCAATCAAGAAGGCAAGGGTGACACGGTCTGCCCCCAAAGATGGCTCGATGACAAAGGGGATGATGTGCTCATCTTTTTCTTGGTTGAAATAAGTCAGGGATTTTCCAGAAGTGCTTTGATGTGCTTTTAGGTCGAAGTCGGTACGAGAGGCAATGCCCCATAATTCTCCCCAACCAAAGGGGAAGAGAAATTCGAAGTCTGTGGTGGCGTTGGAGTAGTGGGACAGTTCTTCTGCTTCGTGGTCACGGAGACGAATGTTGTCTTTTGTCATGCTTAGGTCTAACAGCCAGTTGTGGCAAAATTCTTTCCAATAAGCAAACCATTCTAATTCTGTCCCTGGGAGACAGAAGAATTCTAGTTCCATTTGCTCGAATTCACGGGTACGGAAGGTGAAGTTTCCAGGGGTGATTTCGTTACGGAAACTTTTACCGATTTGACAAACCCCAAAGGGGAGTTTTCTTCTGGTGGTTCGTTGGATATTGGCAAAATTGACAAAAATCCCTTGGGCTGTTTCTGGACGCATATAGATTTCTGTGGAGCTGTCCTCTGTCACCCCTTGGTGGGTTTTGAACATCAGGTTGAATTTACGGATGTCAGTGAAATCACATTTTCCACAAGAACATGTGATGTTGTTGTCACGAATGTAGCCAATCATTTCTTCTTCGCTCATGGCTTCTATGGTCAAACCTTCTATGTTGTTTTCGTGGACATAATCCTCTAACAGTTTGTCTGCACGGTGACGCATTTTACAAGCTTTGCAGTCAATCAAAGGGTCATTGAAGGTAGATACGTGACCAGAGGCAACCCATACTTGTGGATTCATTAAAATAGCTGCATCAAGACCCACGTTATGGGGAGATTCTTGGATAAACTTTTTTCTCCATGCGTTTTTCACGTTGTTTTTCAGTTCTACCCCCAAAGGACCATAGTCCCAAGTGTTGGCAAGACCTCCATAAATTTCACTGCCTGAAAAGATAAAACCTCTCCCTTTGCACAGGGTGACAATTTTCTCCATTGTTTTTGTTGTATTTTCCATTATCTTGTCTCCTTTTCATTGCTTAGAAAAAAGCAAGATAAAAGGGTAGCAAAATGCTCCCCTTTTATCCAACTTTGTTCATTGACTGTGTCCCATGTATTATAGCATTATTCTGAAATAAAAGCAAGAGGGAATTTCGGGGACCTTTGGAAATCCACCAAGATTTTCCCAAGCTTTGCGAGAGAAGGTTAACCATAAACCCTTGTTTGGATGGCTGTATATTCTTCTGCGATATTTAGAATATGGTCTCCTACCCGTTCAAAGTCTGTGAGAAGTTCTGCAAAGAGAATGGCTTCTTCTCCGTGACAAATACCGTCTCGCATACGACGTAGATGGTTTTTTCGGAATTGTGCTGTCATATCGTCGATTTTTTGTTCCAAGGCAGCGACTTTCGTCAGCCACTGGATATCAGCCACGCTGTGCTCTTGCAATTTATCGATGCCTTCAATGCTGATGTCTCGCATTTGTTCGATTTCTACAGTGGCTGCTTCAGAAAATTTGATACTTCTTTTCTTCATGGTGGTACTATAGTCGCTGATATTGTTTGCATGGTCCCCAATCCGTTCAATGTTCCCTGTGATGGTGAACAGAGAACTGACGGTTTCTGCAGAGGATTCGTTGTTTTCTGTGGCGATGACTTTTCCGATAAAGGTGGAAATTTCTTTGTTGAGATAGTCGATATACGCCTCTGTTTGCACCACTTGTTCGTGATATTTATCCTCCCCTAGGAGAACGTTTTTAAAGGAAAGCTGTACATTTTCCTTTGCCATGGTCATCATTCGCTGTAATTCTTGCCGCAACTGGTTGCCGTAAATGGCACTAGAACCAAGACCGCCTTCTTTGCTTGTAGTATGTCCTAGGGTGAGAAATTCTACGTGGGGCACAGTGATTTCGTCTTCTTCTCCTGTTTTGTGGATGATTTTTTTGGCAAGCTGTGCCATGTAAGCACCAAAGGGAAAGAGCATTAATGTCGTTACAATATTAAAGACCACGTGGGTGTTGGCGATTTGTGTTTGTACATTGCCTGGTGTCAGCGACTCCATAAAGTCTGTAAAGGGGCACAGGAGGGTGATGATGGTAAAGATCAGGGTACCGATGATGTTAAACATAAGATGGACGGCTGTGACACGTTTTGCATTACGATTTAAACCAATACAAGCCATCAAAGCCGTGATACAGGTACCTATATTTTGTCCAAATAGGACAAAGATGGCTTGATCCAAGGTGATGACACCACTGGCAGCAAGCCCTTGCAAAATACCGATGGAAGCAGAGGAAGATTGGATGGCTGCTGTAAAAAGAGCACCTGCCAAAATCCCAAGGACTGGGTTAGAGAAATAAGTCATCAGGGAAATAAATTCCTGAGAATCACGCAAAGGACTCATGGCATCGGACATATTCGCCATTCCCATGAACAACAGCCCTAAGCCAATGAGGATTTGACCGGTATGCTTTCCTTTGGCGTTTTGAAAGAAAAGAGTCATCAAAACCCCGATGATAATGAGCCAAGGCATGAGGTCTCCCACTTTTAAGGTGATGAGCAGTCCTGTCACAGTGGTCCCTACATTGGCACCCATGATGACCCAAACAGCCGAGGCAAGGGTCATCATGCCAGAGTTGACAAATCCGATGACCATCACTGTGGTGGCAGAGGAAGATTGGACCAGCGCTGTGATGCCTGCCCCTAGGAACAATGCCATAAAGCGATTGCGAGTGTATTTTTCTAAAAGGTTTTTCAGCCTTTCCCCTGCGGCTGATTCCAGCCCAGAGCTCATTAAATGCATACCATACAGGAATAGGGCAAGACCTGAGAATAGCTCGATGACGTTTGACTGATCCATTTGGAAGTCCTCTTTTCTAATATATAGTATCTATGATTTTACTTTGATGAGTGTAACACAATAACTTTAAGTCAACCTGAAAGTCAATCTTAAAAATTTATTCTTGGGATAATTGGATTTCTCCACTGGCAAGAACGGTCTCTCCGTCATAAAGAACCACAGCCTGTCCTGGGGTCAGGGCACGTTGTGGCTGTTTAAAAGTTATTTTCAGCAAATCTTCTTCTATTTGCTCTACTGTGGCGGCTTCTCCTTGGTGGCGAGATCGGATTTTTCCTTCACAAGCCACTGCCCCTGAAAAATGGTCGGTGGCAATGAAATTCAGATTTCTGGCATAAAGAGTATCGGCATAGAGTTCTTTGTCTGTGGCAAGAACCACTGCATTCTGTTTGGGGCAAACTTCTTTGACATACAGTTTTTCAGTCCAAGAGACCCCTAAGCCACGTCTTTGACCCACGGTGTAAGAGATAATCCCTTGATGCTCTCCTAGGTTTTCCCCAGATACACTTAAAAACTTTCCTTTTGGATAGGATTTTTTCGTTTGCTTTTGAATAAAGTTTACATAATCACCATCGGGGATAAAGCAAATGTCTTGGGAATCTTTTCTTGTGGCTGTGGGAAGCTTGGCTTCTTGTGCCATTTCTCGCACCTGCTCTTTGGAAAAATTCCCTAATGGGAAGAAGGCAGATTTTAATTGTTCTTGGGAAAGACCAGCCAGAAAATAACTTTGATCTTTGGGCAAATGCTTTCCTTTTTGTAAGAGGTAACGGTCTGAGCCAGCGTCATAGGTGACTTTTGCGTAATGCCCTGTGGCAAAGTGGGTGGCACCTGTGTCGCCCAAGCCTTGGGGCGAAAATTTTACTCCGGCGTTACAAAGGTAACAAGGGTTTGGGGTTTGTCCTTTGCTGTAAGCCAATACAAAGGGGTCGATCACTTTTTCCCAAAAGGTTTGGGAGAGGTCATGGCTGTGATGGGGCACACCCAACATATCAGCCACTGCTTTTGCTTCTTTTTGATTGTCCACCCCACCACAGGGGGCAAAGAAAGAAAAGGTGATACCCAAGATATTGTGTCCTGCTTTTTGCAGTAGATAGGCAGTGACCGAGCTATCCACCCCACCACTCATGCCTATGGCAATGGTTTTATTGTGATTCATACTGATAATCCTTTTTTATTACTAGGTCTCTTTGAGAAACCTTGTGAATGATTTGTCAAAGATTCGCTTATTTCTTGTCATTTCTTGCAAATCTACCAAGAATCCCCTGAAATGAAAGGGATTTAGTTCCTTATACTCGAAAATTGATGGGACAGGGTTTTGGGGGAATCCCTTCCGATTTCACTTTTGGGATTTTTGGTTAAAATGCTGAAATTTTTTCTTAGTATATCACAAAAAAATTTTTTGTGCAATGGTCTTCTGTTTATTTTTGAAAAAAGATTTCGTAATTGAGAGGAAATGAGAGGAAATCATCACAAAAATTATATCTAGTGCTTGTAGAAAGATTTTTTCACTCCCAGCACAATATCTAGTAGACAAAGAAAAAGAGATGTGGTATACTAAGCCTAGTTAGAAAAGAGAAGGCATGAAAAATTGCCACAGAATAAGCATAAAAAACCTAACCATGCCTTCTTTTTCCAGAGGGCAAAGAACTAAAGGAGTATAAGTATGGATAAAGTACAAAAGAGAGACCTAGTCATGGTGACGTATTGCAGAGAAAAGATTTTAGCTGCGATCCAAAAAGCCAATATCAATAGTGGTATTCCAAAAGAAGAACAGATTTCTCAAGAAGAGATGGAACTTTTAGTCCAGAGCATCGAAGCCCAAGGTCGTTCTGAGATGAAAGTAGAAGAAATACAAGATATGGTAGAGCTTGGTTTGCAACGAGCTGGAAAATTTGTCCTTGCCAAAGCTTATATTATTTATCGTTATCAACAAGGCTTGGTGCGTGAGACCAATACCACAGACGAGGCAATTTTAGCTCTTTTGCGCAACGAAAATACAGAGCTGCAAGAGGAAAACTCTAACAAAAATACAGCCATTGCTGCCACACAACGGGACTACATCGCAGGGGAAACCAGTCGTGACCTGACACGTCGCCGTTTGTTAAAGGACCACATCACTGAAGCACATGATTTGGGGATTTTTCATTTCCATGATGCAGATTATTTCATTCAACCTATTTTCAACTGCTGTTTGATTAATATGGGGGATATGCTTGATAATGGGACAGTGATGAATGGTAAGCTGATTGAATCTCCCAAAAGCTTTCAAGTGGCTTGTACCGTCATGACACAAATCATTGCTTGTGTTGCTTCCAATCAATACGGAGGTCAGTCCGTGGATTTGTGCCATTTAGGGAAATACCTTCGCCGTTCACGGGACAAAATCCGTAAAACTGTCCATTATCAATGTGCAGGGCAAATTCCAGAAGATATTATGGACCGTATGGTCAATGACCGAGTGCGAGATGAGCTGAAATCCGGGGTACAAACCATCCAATATCAAATCAATACCCTAATGACCACCAATGGTCAATCACCCTTTGTCACATTGTTTCTGAACCTTCGTGAGGGAGATCCTTACATTAAAGAAAATGCCATGATTATCGAAGAAGTTCTGAGACAACGCTTAGAGGGCATAAAAAATGAAGAAGGGGTTTTTGTCACCCCTGCCTTCCCTAAACTGGTCTATGCACTGGATGAGCATAACGCATTAAAAGGGGGAGATTACGATTATATCACCCGTCTAGCTGTGCAATGTTCTGCCAAAAGAATGTATCCTGACTATATTTCTGCCAAGAAAATGCGTGAGCATTACGAAGGTAATGTCTTTTCTCCTATGGGCTGTCGTTCCTTTTTGTCTCCTTGGAAAAATGAAAAAGGGGGATATCAGTTCGAAGGTCGCTTTAATCAAGGTGTGGTCAGCTTGAATCTGCCACAAATTGGCATCATCGCCTCCAGAGAAGCACCAGAGGATAAAGAAGGATTTTTCTGGAATTTATTAGAAGAGCGTCTTGCCTTGTGCAAGGTTGCCTTGCTGCGTCGCCACGAAGCACTGAAGGGGATTCGCTCGGATATTTCCCCTGTCCACTGGCAATATGGAGCCATTGCTCGCTTGAAAAAGGGAGAAACCATTGATAAATATCTTACTGGTGGTTATTCCTCTATTTCATTAGGGTATATTGGGATTTACGAGCTGACCAAGCTGATCACAGGGGAGAGCCATACCACTGAAGAGGGTGAACTCTTTGCTCAAAAGGTAATGGCACGTCTGAGTGGAGCTGTGCAGCTGTGGAAAGAAGAAACCAATATCGGCTTTGGCCTTTATGGCACTCCTGCAGAATCTCTTTGCTATCGTTTTGCTCGTATTGATAAAGAGCGCTTTGGTTCAATCCCTGACATTACGGACAAGGGTTACTATACCAACAGCTATCATGTGGACGTTCGTGAGCCAATCAACGCCTTTGATAAGTTTATTTTCGAATCACAATTCCAAACTGTCAGCACAGGGGGCTGTATTTCTTATGCAGAAATCCCTAATATGCGTCATAACTTAGAAGCACTGGAAGATATGGTGAAATTCATTTATGACAACATTCAATATGCAGAGTTTAACACCAAAAGCGATTACTGTCATATTTGTGAATATGATGGAGAGATTGAAGTGAACGAGGAGTTCCAATGGGAATGCCCCAGTTGTGGGAACAAAGACCGTAACAAAATGAATGTGACTCGTCGTACTTGTGGGTACTTGGGAGAAAATTACTGGAATGAAGGAAAAACAAAAGAGATTTCCTCCAGAGTGCTTCACGTATAGGGAGATGTTTCCATGTATTACAGTGGTATCAAATGGACAGATACAGCCAACGGCGTGGGGATTCGCCTGACACTCTTTGTGTCAGGTTGCCCCCATGCTTGTGCTGGTTGCTTTAATCAAGAGGCATGGGACTTTCAGGCAGGGGAAGAGTTCACCCCAGAGATCCGTGAAAAAATCTTGTCGAAATTAGGAGAGAGCTATTTACGTGGTCTTTCTCTTTTGGGAGGGGAGCCTCTTGCCCCTGAAAATCAAGAAGAGGTTCTGTCCTTCCTTTGTGAAGCAAAGGAGCGTTTTCCAGAAAAAGACATTTGGTGTTATACAGGGTATGAGTACGAAGAAATCCTTTCTGGCTCCTTGGGAGAAAATGGAAAAGCTATCCTTTCTTACGTAGATATTTTGGTGGACGGACTTTTTTTAGAGGAAAAGAAAAATATTTCTTTGCGATTTCGTGGGAGCGAAAATCAAAGAATCATCAATGTGCCCAAAAGCCTGAAATCAAACACTGTGATTTTTTGGTAGAAAACCAGCAAAACATCATGTTTCGACAACTTTTCAAGGGAAATAAAATTTTTTTATTTTTTTTTTAAAAAAGTGTTGACTTTTGCTTTCTCTTGAGATATAATAAATCTTGCTTCTAGTGTATAACATCTTTTTCACCAGACAGAGAAAGATGACACTCAAAAGTAAGCCCCTTTGTGGCGAGAGATGGCGGTGTAGCTCAGCTGGCTAGAGCGCTCGGTTCATACCCGGGAGGTCACTGGTTCAATCCCTGTCACCGCTACCAAATTTCCCCCAAGGGTTCCTTATCACAGGGGGAGCTGTTCCCCCTATGATATCACTTATACGGCCCGTTGGTCAAGAGGTCAAGACACCGCCCTTTCACGGCGGAATCACGAGTTCGATTCTCGTACGGGTCACCAAGCCATTTATGGCTTCATGTGGAGGCATAGCTCAGCTGGTAGAGCGCTCGCTTCACACGCGAGAGGTCACAGATTCAAGTTCTGTTGTCTCTACCATGTTTAAAAAGAGTAGGTTTTATACCTACTCTTTTTTTATTTGTTCTTTTGCCTTTTCTGGATTGCTGTTATTTTTCACCGCTATGTTCCTTCTCTGCAAAAAGAACTGCTCTTAGGGGCAATAAGCTTTGGTGACAGGATCATAAAAAAGCACCCTTCTATCTTCAGAAGGGTGCTTTTTCCTCGTCTGGGGCGATTTCTGTTGCTGTAGGGAACAGGGATTGATCCCAGAGATAGCCCAAAGCTGCCAGAGAATCCTCACCAAAATAGGGGTATATGCCCATTTCATCGGGAGGGATGGTTACGTCTACATAATGAACTTCCCCTGTTTCTAGGGTGATTTGGTTCCAATAATGAGGGGTGCCGTTTAAGGTGCCCTCTACCAATAGGGCATCTAAACCCATTTCTTGACAAAAGGCAAGGAGTGTCAGGGCGAAGCCTTGACTATTACCTTTTTTTAACAAAAGAATATCATAAGGGGTGTTACCTTGGGTACTGTATTTGGCAAGTTCAGAAAGTCGCCCTAAAATGAGCTGAAACACGTCCATACTCCCCATTGACCATAAAGCCCCTACCTGTTCATCCAAAGCCTCTGTGAGAAGCTCTTGGCGCCGTAGGAGGGTCGTCTCGCTGGTTTCGTAAGTGAACTGTAGTTCTAAGATGAGCCAAGGACCTTCTTTGGGGTGAAAGCTGACGTGGATTTCTGGAATCTCCACCAGAGATGTGACAGAATCTGTCATGGCTCGTTGGAGGAGGGAGGAGATTTGGTTGCGGTTGCTACTAGACCAACTGTTTTGCAAAACCAATTCAGGAGAACAGCTGGCGATACTTTGAGAAATACTTCGCACCATAGCAGAAGTACCATCGATTTTCTGAATTGATTGAAAATTTTCTTCTTCTTTGGTATAAGTAATGTTGATTTCTGCTTCCAGATTGGACATGATATTGTTCACGTCCCAAGTAATGGCAGAGACACCATAGCTCCCTAGGGCTGTTTTCGTTAATATTTCTGTGACGGCTTCTTCCATATCTGTGCTTGCGTTCTCTTTTTCATAGCCGGAAAGACGAATCTGTCCAGTGCTGTCATATTCGCTGACAAAATAAGTAATGGCATTGACCAATTCACGATAGTTTTCAATGGTAATCAGCCCCATCCCTTCGGCAACAGGAGCCACAATGTGGGTGCTGACTGTGGAATAGGTGTCTTGGACAAAGATGGAACAGCCCGTAAAAAAAAGGAGGAAACTCCCTGACAAAAAAAGATGAATCATTTTTTTCACGGCGTTTCCTCCTTTAACTTTTATGATTTAAGCGAAAGCCTCTGCCCAGTACTTCATGGGCGGGGCAAGAAATGAAAAAGGCGTTGGGGTCAGTTTCATTGACTAAAGTCTTTACAGTCACGATTTGACGATGGCGAAAGGCACACATGAGCATATAACGTTGCTCTCCTGACCAAACTCCCACAGAGGGGATGAGGGTCACCCCACGATTTAGTTTTTTGGTCAATGCCTCTGCCACTGCTTGATGGTTTTCGCTGATGATATATGCTACTTGTGCTTTGTCCACACCAAAGGTGACATAATCCATGGCAATGGCTGTGATATACATGGCAACTAAGCCATAAAGGGCTGCGTCCATATTTTTTAAGATGAGGGCAGACAGACCAATGACAAAGATGTCCATATAGAGCATCATTCTTCCCACAGGAATCCAGCCAAGCTTTAAACGAATGACACGAGAGAGCAAATCTGTTCCCCCAGTGGAGGCATTTTGTGTTAAAATAACGCCCATGGAAAAGCCCATGGTGACACCACCATAGATACAAGCCAGAATGGAGTCCATGGGTGCAAAGGTGAAGGTGGCAGCCACCACATCAATCAGTGCTGAGCTGACAACCATGGCGAAGATGCTGCGAAAAAGCATGGTTTTCCCTAAAAGTTTTCCTCCTAGAAAGAAAATTGGGATATTACATAGAATTAAAATGGATCCCACAGGGATGCCACCCCAGACAAAATCTGCAATGAGAATCAGCCCTGTGATTCCACCATAAGGGAGGTGGTTTGGTACAAAACACCAGTTAAAGCCAATGGCATAAACCAAAGAAGCAAGGGCGATGATGGTATATTCTTTGATTATTTTTCCCCAACTTGTTTTCATACTTTTCTCCTTTTAAAACAAAGAAATTTGCCCATCCTCTTCTTTTAGGGGCAAACCAGCCATGGGAAGGTTTTTGGCTCGATAACGAGGGGCATTTTGCAAATTGCTTTCAGAAAGAGGAGAAACTGATGCAAGATTTGCTTTTGGTTTGATGTTCATCACAGCCACCCCTTGGGTGGTGCGTGTGGATTTGGAAGCAAGGGAGGAGGTATGGAAGATGAGACAACGGTTGTCACTGGAGCAAAGAACGATTTCCTCTTCTTCCAGAATCAGGCGGGCAGAATGGAAGGGAAATTTATCACTATAAGCAGAGGTGAGTTTTTTTCTTTTGGTTTGGGTTTGATAAGAAGAGAGCTCGACTCTGGCGACCTTCCCATTTTGGAAGAAAAAGAGTAAATGTCCTTGGAAATCTCCTGTGATACAAGAGAAAATCACCCGTTCATTCTCTTCCATGCCTAATTTAGAGGGGAGATAATCCCCTAAGACAGAAGCTTTGCTGTCTTCTAGTTCGAGCAAACGGACTTTATAGCATTGTTGGAGATCGGTGAAAACCAGTAATTCATCTCCTGATTGACAGTCCCAGGATTGGGCAAGGCTGTCCCCTTCTTTGAACTTTTGCTCGCTTGCCATACGAAGGGATTGGGGGGTGATTTTCTTGAAATACCCCTCTTGGGACAGGAAGCAGTGGACAGGGACAGAAGGCTGATCCTCTTCCTCGGCAAAAAATTCTTCTTTAGTATGTCCATAAAGAATTTTTGTATGTCGTGGGAGAGCGTATTTTTTACTGACAGCAGAGAGTTCTTCTCTGATGATTTTTTCAATCTTTTTGGGGTCGTCTAAGATCCCTTGCAATTCTGCAAGTTCTTTTTCCAACTCGCTGATTTCTTGGGTGCGTTTTAAAATATATTCTTGATTCATGTTTCTAAGACGGATATCAGCCACATAATCTGCTTGTATTTTATCAATCCCAAAACCAATCATCAAGTTGGGGATGACTTGGCTGTCTTCTTCTGTGCCACGAACGATGGAGATTGCCTTGTCAATATCCAGTAAAATCTTTTGGAGCCCTTTTAATTTGTGGAGTTTTTCTTGCTTTTCCTCCATAAAAAATCGGGTACGACGTGCCACAGAGTCACAGCGCCACGCAGTCCACTCTCTCAGGATTTCTGCGATGCCCATGACTCGGGGCATACCACCTACTAAGATGTTAAAGTTACAGCTCTGGCTGTCCATCAAAGGGGTGAGACGGAATAGCTTTGCCATGAGCTTGTCAGGGTCTGTGCCTCGTTTTAAATCCATGACAAGCTTAAGTCCTGATAAATCTGTTTCGTCACGCACATCGGAAATCTCTTTGATTTTCCCTGTTTTCACCAGCTCTACCACTTTGTCAATGATGGCTTCCACGGTGGTGGAATAGGGAATTTCAGTGACTTCGATTAAGTTTTCTTTGGGGATATGGGTCCAAACAGAGCGTACTTTGAAAGAACCACGTCCTGTTTGATAAATGGTTTCCAGTTCTTTTTGATCATAGAGAAGCTCTCCTCCTGTGGGTAAATCAGGGGCAAGGAGGGTAGAGAGAATGTCATGGTTTGGATTTTTCATCAAAGCGATTGCAGTGTCGCAAACTTCTTTTAAATTAAATCCACAAAGATTGGATGCCATGCCCACAGCAATCCCCTGATTGGCAGAAACCAAGACATTGGGGAAGGTGGTAGGCAATAGCATGGGTTCTTGCATACTTTGGTCATAGTTGTCCATAAAGTCTACGGTATTGTGGTCAATATCTCGAAAAACTTCTTGACAAATCTGATCCAGCTTGACTTCGGTGTAACGAGAGGCAGCATAAGCCATATCTCGTGAGTACACTTTACCAAAATTCCCCTTGGAATCCACCAAAGGATGTAACAGAGCGCCATTACCTCTGGCAAGACGCACCATGGTTTCGTAAATGGCGCCATCACCATGGGGGTTTAGTTTCATGGTCGTCCCCACCACGTTGGCAGATTTTGTTCGGTTTCCCCCTAATAATTTCATTTGATACATGGTATAAAGGAGTTTTCTGTGGGAGGGTTTGAAACCATCTATTTCAGGGATTGCCCGTGATACGATGACTGACATGGCATAGGGCATATAGTTTTCTTCCAGTGTTGCTGTAATGGGCTGTTGCACCACATCAGCTTTGAGTCCTTCTACTTTTGGTTTTTTGGGTTCCTTCTTTTTTGCCATTATGATTTACCTTTCAAAAAAATGAAACTAATATTTTCGTTTACTTCTGATGCCTTGACCTAGCTAATATCAGCCAAATCCAGATATTTATAGCCATTTTCTGCAATATGCTCTTTTCGTCCTTGGAGATTATCCCCAAGAAGGAGATTGAAGCTATCTGCTGTTGATTCAGGGGACTCGGGCATGACTTTCACCAGACGGCGAGACTCGGGGTTCATGGTGGTGAGCCACATCATGTCAGGTTCGTTTTCACCCAATCCTTTGCTTCGTTGGAGGGTGTATTTTTGATCCCCTAGTTTTTTCAAAATATCTGTCTTTTCTCCTTCAGAATAGGCGAAATAGGTCAGGTCTTTTGCTGTGATTTCATAGAGGGGTGATTCAGCGATATAGACATAACCATCTTGAATCAAGGTGGGTGTCAAGCGATAAAGCATAGCAAGAATCAGAGTGCGGATTTGGAAACCATCCACATCCGCATCGGTGCAGATGATGATTTTTTGAAAGCGAAGCCCCTCTAAATCAAAGGCAGAGAGATCTTTCACGTGTTTGTCTTTTACTTCTACCCCACAACCCATGACTTTTAATAGATCAGTGATGATGTCACTTTTGAAGATTTTTCCGTAATCTGCTTTGAGACAGTTTAAAATCTTTCCCCGTACGGGCATGATTGCCTGAAATTCTGCATCACGAGAGAGCTTGCAAGCTCCCATAGCAGAGTCCCCTTCTACGATGTAAAGTTCACGCTGTGCCACATCTTTGGAGCGACAATCTACAAATTTTTGCACACGGTTTGAGATATCCAAAGAGCCAGATAGTTTTTTCTTGATATTGAGACGTGTTTTTTCTGCTGTTTCTCTGGAGCGTTTATTGATTAACACTTGTTCGCAGATTTTGTCAGCGTCCAAAGGATTTTCGATAAAATAAACTTCCAGTTGACTGCGTAGAAATTCTGTCATGGCTTCTTGGATAAATTTATTATTGATTGCTTTTTTTGTTTGGTTTTCATAAGAAGTTTGGGTAGAGAAACTATTACTCACTAAGACAAGGGCATCTTGAATGTCAGTAAAAGTGATTTTGCCTTCATTTTTTTGATATTTCCCCCCTGCTTTCAATCTGCCGTCGATGGCTGAGACAAAAGCAGAACGAAGTGCTTTTTCTGGGCTTCCTCCATGTTCTAGCCAAGAGGAGTTGTGATAGTATTGAATCAGGGCGTCTTGGTTTGTGAAGCAAAAGGAAACAGAGAGACGGACACGATATTCTGGCTTATCTTCTCTGTCACGTCCTTGGCGTTCCCCTTCCCAGAACACAGGTAGGGTCAGCCCTGATTCTCCTGCTAGTTCTGTGACATAGTCCAAAATACCTTGGGCATAGCAAAATTCTTCTGTTTCAAATTTTCCTTTTTCCACTTCGATGCGCAGTTGAAAGAGCAAGCCTGCATTGACCACAGCTTGACGCTTCATCACATCTCGGTAATAGTCCAGAGGGATTTCGATATCTGTAAAGACTTCTAAATCAGGGAGCCAACGGATTTTTGTCCCTGTTTTTTTTGATTTGCTGGGATTTTTTTTCAGTCCACCGATGTTTTCCCCTTTTTCGAAGCGTAGTTCGTAAAGGAAGCCCTCTCTTTGGACAGTGACGTCCATATAAGTAGAGGCATATTGGGTGGCACAGGAGCCAAGACCATTGAGTCCAAGGGAATACTCATAGTTTTCTTCGTCGTCTCCACCGAATTTCCCACCAGCATAGAGTTCGCAGAACACAAGCTCCCAGTTATATCGTTCTTCTTTTTCGTTATAATCCACAGGGCAACCACGACCGAAATCCTCTACTTGGATGGAATGGTCTAAAAATTTTGTGACAATGACCTGTGTGCCATAACCACCACGTGCTTCGTCAATGGCATTGGACATGATTTCAAACACGCTGTGTTGACATCCTTCCAAGCCATCAGAGCCAAAAATGACCCCTGGACGTTTTCGCACACGGTCAGCACCTTTTAACATGGAGATCGAGTCATTGCCGTATTCTTCTTTTTTCATGGTTGCACCTCTTTCTTGGGGGGATTGGTACCCAGCTAATACTCGTTTCAGTGACAGGAAAAGATTCATCTTCTCTGCTTCCCTGTGTTGTGGAAAGGCTTTCCTTTGCACTAGAAGGAGTACAAGTTTTTAATCGTGTTTCTAATCATACCCTAAAAAGGGGGAGAGTGTCAAGGGGGAAGCTTTAAAAAAAAGGAAAGCTGAAAGAGAAGTCTTTTTTGCTACCCTTTTTCTGCTGTAAAAAAGTTATGAATCCCTAGGGGATTCATAACTTTTTAAAGAATAATCTAAGGCGATACCTCATAATTTCTATTTTTGAATTTTTAGGCTTTTGCTTTCAGGGCTTTTTTATATTCGCTGTAGTTCCATGCCCAATTTTCTACGGGGGATTCTTCATTGACTTTGCGATAGACAATACCAAGGACAGCAGTGCCGGCATTGATGGAGATAACGCCTCCTATTTTGGTGCTGAGGGAAGGAGGATAGCCGTATTCTTCGGTACACTCTTCTTGTAATCTTTCGTCAAAGACGTCCAGTGTGGTGCTTAGGAGACAATAAGGTGCACCGGCTTGCCTGTCTTCGTCTACAACTTCTATCAAGGCAGAGACCACGTTTTTCTCTCCACGTACTTTGGCAATCAAGACAGAATCTCCGTGTTTAAAGGTCATAATGGGTTTCATGCCCAAAGCTTCTCCTACAAAAGCAGAAGCAGCGGAAACTCTTCCTGATTTTTTTGCATATTTTAAATTAAAGGGGACGAAGAGGATTTTTGCATTTTCCACCCAATCACGGATAAAGGCAATGATTTCTTCAGGGGAAGTTCCCTTTTCAGCCATTTCTGCCCCTTGGATCACTGGATAGCCATAGGCAAGGGTATAGGATTCGCTGTCGATGATTTCGATTTCAATTTGTCCTTTTGCTGATGGGTTTTCAAAGAAGAAGGAACTTGCTTGTTGTAGGGCATTTTGATAGGTAGCAGAGCCATGGCTGTTGATTGCTGTGTAAATCAGGTGGGTGTATCCTTCTTTCCATGTTTTGAAGAAGAGTTCTCCAAATTGGAAAGGGGTAATTTGGGCATGGGTGGGGAGCTTTTTTTGTTCATCTAAAAATGTGTAAAAATCTTCTGGGGTCATGGAAACACGGTCGAGCAATTCTTCTTCCTCGGTGTTAATTGGGAAGGAAATCATTTCTAAATTTGGATATTTATCCAGATATTCTTGTGGAATATCTGATGCAGAATCAGTAAAAAATTTTATTTTTGCCATAGGGCAACCTCCTACACAGAGCACTGTGTGATATCAATATGTTATTCTTATGAGAGCTTATGGAAAAGGTGGTGGTGCAATGGAATCACGCCCTTGCCATGCGGTTTCTTCTGAAAAAGTGATGAATCCATCAAAGATTCTTTTGTTTTTTTATAGAAAACAGAAGGATTGAAAAATTTGTTCTCCTGTTACCATAGGCTTCCCTAGGGGCTCTCTTCATTTGCTTACCTTATGATTATACAGGTTTTTGTGAAAATGTCAATGATTTCTGCCAGAGAAATCTAAAAATTTGATTAAATTTCATAAATCCCCCTGTGCTTTTACTCAAAAACACAGGGGGATTTTTTCATTAGTCAGAGCGTCTAGTCACTCTCTGCTAAACTATTTCTAGTTTATCTCTTTCTCAGAAAAAAATACCTAGCAGTGTTGTTTATTCTCTGGAAGTTTTGCCCATAATAATATTACACATCCACAGAAAGAGTTTTTCGTCCTATTTTTTTGTTCCTAGGAACAGAGGAAAAGCAGGGCTGAGGACTTCTTGAGAAAAGAAAGTAGGTATTTTTATGACTCAAATTTTAACACTACCCCAAAAACAGGCAGTTAAGACAGAGAACCAAAGGCATATTTCCAAAAAACATCGAAAATTCCTTGCCCAAGAAGAGGCGAAAAGACGTGTTGCCTTGATTGATTCCATTAAATTGACCCAACAACTGTTACGGCAAGCCTATGGTAACTTTCAAGAGACCACAGATCCTGATTTGCTTGAGTCTTATATTTACGAGATTAACGCATTACAATCAAGGCATAATTTTTTGAGTAAGCAACTGAAATGATCATTCCTCCACAATGGTCCAGTCTTCTAATTGATAAAAGAGATGGTTTGCTGTGGGGGTGGCTTCTTCCAAATGCCCCCAAAAGCTGATAGCAGTACCATGGTAAAAACAAAGAGGCGCAAAGGGCAGTTCTTTAGAGAACTGTTGAAAGAAATGTTCTTCTTCTCCCAAAGCAGAGATGCCATCTTTTTGATATTGGTTCCAAAGGATTTCAAGAGTGCTGTCATATTTCACCCCATAGGCAAAGTCCCCCCCAGCTAAGAGATTCGTGATGTCAAAATCAGGAGTGAGATTGATTTCACTGAGATAGAAATCAAAGTTCCCCTTTTCCAAGGCAAGGAGAAAGTCCTCCCAAGGGAGAGGATTGACCGTGACATCAATGGAGAATTCCTCTAACTGCCTTGCGATTTCTGTTGCAATGGCAGTTTTTTGTGGATTGTCTTTGTTCACAAGAAGGCTTAGTTTTGAAGGAAGGGCGCTTTTGCTCTCGATCTCTTCTGCCACAGCAATGGGGTCATAGGACCAAGCGCCTAGCTCTTGTCCCACCTGAGTTTGGGGAGAGACAGGGTAAGTGGTGGGAGTACCATAGCCAGCCAGTTCTTGGGTGAGGAGGGATTCTCTGTCGATTGCCAAGCTGAGGGCTTGTCGCTGACTGGCTGATAGTTTGTTGCCATTGAAGCCAAGGTAATAAAGTTGCGTGCTGGGGTATTGCCACACGTGATAGTTTCCAGAAAAGCCAAGACTTTGGTCACTGATCAGGTCTGTGCGAAGGATAGAGATTTTGCCAGCATCAAAGGCAGAAATCAAATCTTCTTTTTCTTGGATTTGGAGGAGGGCAATGGTATCAGGCAAATCGGCACTGCCCCACCAGTTGGGGTTACGGCTTAAAAAACTGGATTCTTCTTCATAGAGATAAGGGCCTGTTCCTTGGGGGAGGGCGCCACCTCCATAGGAAATGGGGATATCTAGGAGGGATGGGAGATTGTAGTTTGGATATTTTAAATTCACTGTGACAGTGTTTGTGGTGGCTGAAAAGGAAGAGATAGAGGCAAAGCGATTGCTATAACGAGAAGCAGAAGATCTTGCTTCGTTCCAAGCAGAGACCACAATCTGACCAGTGAGGGGGGTATCGTCCCAGAAGAGAATTTCTTCTTTCAAGGTGAAAATCCAACGATAGCCATCGTCACTGGTTTCGATACTTTCCACCAAAAGGGCTTGTGGCTGAAAGTTTTCGTCCAAAACAAAGAGCCCTTCATAGAGGAGCGCAGATAAATCTCCATTGAGTTGGTTTTTCACTAAGGTGGGATGGAGACTTTCTGTGGCATAAAAGGGCAAAGTAAGGGGCAGAGTGGGCACTGCCATGACGATGATGTCTGGGGGGGTGTATTCCACTGGGATTTCCTCTGGAGGGGCAGAGATATTGGTACAACTCACCAAAGAGAGGAAGAGGAGGGTGGAGAGGATAAGTCTGATCACAGGCAGATCACCCCTCCCATGGAACCACGTCGGTCATTTACTTTGCGATGTGACCAAAAATCCTCTGTTTCACAGGCAGTACAGGGGGCTTGGTCATCAATTTGCCTTACCCCTGCTTTTGTCAGCCAAAGATGATTGATCCCCAATAAATCCACTGCATATTTCCCATTCTCTTTCAGATGGCAAAAGGCCTCTGCATCAGAGCCTAGGCTTTCTTTCATTGCCTGTGGCACATCCAGATCGCATAAAAAGCAACAAGAGCCAATGGATGGCCCCATAGCCACTTGGAGATTTTCTGCCTTTGTGCCATAGGCGCTTTTCATGGCTTCCACCATTTTCCCGGCGATGCCCAGCGCTGTGCCACGCCAACCACTGTGGACAGCAGCGATGGCTTTTTCCACAGGGTCGTGGAATAAAATCGGCACACAGTCAGCAGAATAGACCCAAAGAGGGAGATTTTTTTCTTGGGTCATCAGCCCATCCCCTTGGGGGAAGGTGGCTGTTGGATTGGTGAAATCCTCTAGGGAGTCCCCTGATGTGACTGCTCTGATGATGTCGCTGTGGATTTGAGCATTTCGGGCAAACTGTGTGGGAGATAATCCCAATGCGTGGTGAAAGCGTTGATAATTTTCCATGACGCTCTCTGGATTGTCACCTCTGGCAGAAATCAGGTTCATACTGGTGAAATCTCCTGTGGAGACACCACCTTTTTTTGTGGAAAAGCTATGGGGGGTGGTTAAAATGCTGCTATAGAAAAAGGGAACATCTCCCTGTTTTTGTTGTATCATGGGGATCCTCGATTCTTTTTTGTTTGTGTATTTTTTCTTTTGTAAGTATCCCTTATTTTAACCGATTTTTTGAAAAAAAACAAGTGGATTTTAGGGAGAGAATTAAATTTTATGTATGATTAACAAACAGGAGGATCGGGTAAACTGAAGGAAAGAAAGGAGAGAAAAGAATGGTTAAAGGTAGTAGTAGACAAGTGATTTTGGTGAAATCTCCTGAGGAGACTATGTTTGAACAGGCGATTTTTTTGGTGAAAGAGGATGCTTTGGCAGGGAGCGGGGTAAGCACGGAATCAGTTCTGGCTCAGGCACAAAAACTAGCAAATAATTATGGTAAAAAAGAGAGCATTTTTACCAGTACTGGGGGCATACATGTAGGGTTGTGGGTATTACTGGGGGCATCTGGGGCTTCTTTCTGC
Organism: Eubacteriales bacterium; assembly: GCA_044432725.1. Classification (GTDB taxonomy): domain Bacteria; phylum Bacillota; class Clostridia; order Oscillospirales; family Oscillospiraceae; genus JAWXUK01. Next base: position 24,843 of record JAWXUL010000013.1, on the reverse strand, counting down.
TGGGCAGTGGGCTTGTGCTTTTTGCTGTGATAGCAATTCACTTTCAAAAAAATTTCCAAAATGATACTCTTGGTTTTTCAAAGTCAGAAGTATGAAATAATTTTTAAGGGAGAAACTATTGTAGATACTCATTTCAGTGAGTATGGATTTTTGGAAAAAAGAAGAAAGTGAAAGGGATGTGAGCTATGTTGAAGAAATTTTTATTGCCTGCTTTATGTTTGGTCTGTTTGACTGCTTGTAGCACAGAGGAGGGGAAAGATCCTTCTATGTACGAGAACAGAGGAGGAGATTCCATGGGCGTTTATGGAGAAGGCTATGATGTGGGCATGGGTTCTGTTTATGGTGATGGGATGGATATGGGTGGCATGGTGGCAGAGGGCATGACCAGCTATATGGAAACCAGTGGTTCAGCCACCATAGAAGAGGTGGCTTCTTGGGAGCTGATGAAAAAACACGGGCAGTATTATGCCACTGCCCATGGTAAGGTGTATCCTTATGGAGAAGAGTTGCCCACAGAAGAGGCACCAGCACTTTGGGATCAGGCAAAGGATGGTTTGGATGAGATAGGGGACGATCTCAAGGATATGGGAGAAGACTTTAAAGATTCTGTGGAAGAGATGAGATAAACAGAAACAGGGACGCTAAAAGCTTTCTTGAGACAAGAAAAGAAATTTTAGCCTTTTCAAGGGGTTAAGTGGTCTCACAAGCAAAAAAATCTATGTCCTCTGTACTGAGGGCATAGATTTTCATTCTTTTACAGGTGGAATCATCTTACATTTCCCACGGACAAAGAGGGGGATGCTCTGATCTTGTTCAAAGAAAATTCACATCTGATTACAGAAAGTTTTACACAGTTTCCACATAGTTTTCCACATTGGAGAAAAGATGGTGGAAAACTTGGTGGAAAAGTGGAAAACCTGAAGTCTGGTTGTAAAAATCACTGGGGAATTTTAGGGCATATTTTTTGTGATTACCCTTTGTTTATTTTTTGCCTGTCAGTTCTTGGGACAAGTCCCAAGTGGCACTGGCATTGAGATCCCAAGGAGCCACCAGACCTGCTTGATATTGATAAAATCCTTGGGCACCAATCATGGCAGCGTTATCCCCACAGAGAGAAAGTTCTGGGAGATAAAGAGAGATTCCCTTTCCTTGGCAGAGATCCCTCAGGTTTTTACGTAACTGTGTATTGGCAGAGACTCCCCCTGCGATGGCAAGCTTTCGCTGACCTGTTTTTTCCACAGCCAATAAAATCCGTGGTAATAGTACATCACACACAGCTTGGGAAAAGGAGGCAGCGAAGTTTGGGAGGTGAAGGGCTTCTTCTTTTTGCTGATGATTGTGTATCAAATTGATGGAAGCCGTTTTCAGTCCTGAAAAAGACATATCTAAAGGAGCGTTGTCCACTTTTCCCCGTGGAAGAGGATAGGCTTTGGGGTCGCCCCCTTGGGCGAGGTCGTCCAAGGGTTTTCCACCAGGGTAGCCGATGCCAAGGACACGAGCCACTTTGTCAAAGCATTCTCCCACTGCGTCATCTCTGGTGGAGCCGAGGATTTTCATTTGGGTATAGGTTTCCACTTCCACCAAAGTGGTGGTGCCACCAGAGACACAGAGGCAAAGAAATGGGGGGGCTAAATCAGGGTGTGACAGATAGTTACTGGCGATGTGTCCACGGACATGGTGGACAGGAATCAGGGGAAGATTTTGTCCAAAGGCAAGACCTTTGGCAAAATTTAAGCCCACCAACAAAGCACCAATCAGCCCAGGGGCTGCTGTGACAGCGATGCCATCTATTTGGGACAAATCCAGATTTGCTTCTGCCAATGCTTGTTTTGTGATCTGAGAAATGGTGGCGATGTGGCTGCGAGAGGCAAGCTCTGGCACCACCCCACCATAGACACGATGCATTTCAATTTGACTTGCAATGGCATTGGAGAGGATGTGCCGTCCATCCTGTACCACAGCAGCGGCTGTTTCGTCACAGGATGTTTCGATGGCAAGAAGTTTCATGTTTTTGTCTCCCAGAAGTTTTTTGTTAGGATCAGGGCATTTTCCACTGGTTCTTCATAGTAATTTTTTCGCTCTCCCAACTGGACAAAGCCAAATTTTTGATAGAGAGCGATGGCGGGGTGGTTGCTTTTTCGCACTTCCAGTGTTAAGAATACTAATTTTCTTTCCCATTGGTTGCAAAAAGCACGTAAAAGAGAAGAGGCGATGCCTTTTCTTTTGTGCTCTGGATAGACAGAAATATTATTGATGTAGCCTTCATCTGCCACCACGATGATGCTACCGAAGCCCATCACATTTTTCTCTTCATCCTCGGCAACTAGAAAGGAATACTCCGGTTTGTCCAAAGATTCCGTCAGTTGCTCCAAAGACCAAGGACGTGAGAAAGATATTTGTTCTAAGTCTGCCACTTGTTGTAGATGGGCGTGGGTCATAGGGACGATCGTTGTCATAGAAAATTTAGTTCCTAAGGCTGTGAAGGGGAGCGGGGATACGACCTCCACGAGCGATAAAAGATTCTGCAGAATAAGGGTGGACAGCTTGCACTGGAGCTGTGCCAAGGAGTCCTCCAAATTCTACCACATCCCCTACTTTGCAGTTGGGGGCAGGGATGATTCGAACGGCAGTGGTTTTGTTGTTGACCATGCCGATGGCTGATTCGTCGGCGATGATGGCTGAAAGGGTGGAAGCTGGGGTGTCTCCTGGCACGGCAATCATGTCAAGCCCTACAGAGCAGACACAGGTCATGGCTTCTAGCTTGTCCAGTGTCAAAGCCCCTGATTTGGCGGCAGCAATCATGCCTTCGTCTTCTGAGACAGGAATGAAAGCACCAGAGAGACCACCTACGTGGGAAGAAGCCATGACGCCACCTTTTTTTACGGCATCATTTAATAAAGCAAGGGCAGCTGTGGTGCCGTGGGTGCCACAGGTTTCCAGACCCATTTCTTCTAAAATACGTGCCACAGAATCGCCCACAGCGGGTGTGGGGGCAAGGGACAAGTCCACGATACCGAAAGGTGTATCTAAACGTCTGCTTGCTTCTTGTGCCACCAGTTGTCCCACACGGGTGATGCGAAAGGCTGTTTTTTTGATGGTTTCTGCCACCACATCAAAGGGTTGTCCTGCCACTTGTTTCAGGGCATGGTGGACCACACCAGGGCCAGAGACTCCTACGTTGATGACTTTTTCCCCTTCGCCTACCCCGTGGAAGGCACCAGCCATAAAGGGGTTATCCTCCACAGCGTTACAAAATACCACCAGTTTGGCACAGCCAAAACCTTTTGCCTCTTTGGTACGGTCTGCCAGTTCTTTGATGACTTCTCCCATGCGTTGCACAGCTGTCATATCAATGCCGGCTTTGGTGGAGCCAACGTTCACAGAGGAACAGACAATATTGGTAGAAGCAAGAGCTTCAGGGATGGAGTTGATTAAGATACGGTCAGCGTTTGTCATGCCTTTTTGCACCAAGGCAGAAAAGCCACCGATAAAGTTCACACCACATTCTCGGGCTGCTTTGTCCAGCGCTTGGGCAAAGCAAGTGTAATTATCTATGTTGCTGGCTGCTGCCACTTGGGCGATGGGGGTGACAGAAATACGTTTATTCACAATGGGGATTCCGTATTCACGTTCTAAATCTTCCCCTGTTTTCACTAAGTTCTGGGCATAGTTTGTAATTTTGTCATAAATTTTGTCACAAGCTATTTTGGGGTCAGGGTGGGCACAAGAAAGAAGAGAGATGCCCATGGTGATGGTACGGACATCTAAATTTTGGCTTTCTATCATGCCGATGGTTTGCATAATTTCTTGTTGATTTAACACGATGATCCCCCTTTTTATATACGATGCATGGCGTTGAAGATTTCTTCCCGTTGGATACGAATGGAAAGACCTTTTTCTTCCCCTGCTTTGTCAAGTTCTGAAGAGATTTTGGCAAAGTCCATATCTGCTAAATCCACGAGCATTACCATGGTGAAATATTCTTGTAAGACGGTTTGGCTGATGTCTAAAATGTTGGCACCTGCTTGAGATAAAAGGGAACAGACAGAGGCGATGATACCTACTTGGTCTTTTCCTACCACAGTGACAATAGCTTTCATAGAGTGATACTCCTTTTAAAAATAAATTTGCCATTTTATTATATAGTAATTTTTATCTTTCGTCTATAGCTTTTAGGAAAAAAGGAAAAAAACCTTGTCCTATTTTGAAAAAATTTTCATTTTTTTCTTGACATTTCATAAAACAAGTGGTAACATAACATTAGCACTCGACAGACATGAGTGCTAATTCTTTCGAAAACATGATACAAAGGAGCAAAAAACCATGGAAAAAACACAATTTAAAGCTGAATCAAAACGTTTGATGGATTTAATGATTCATTCTATTTACACCAACAAGGAAATTTTTTTAAGAGAGCTGATCTCTAACGCCAGTGACGCACAGGACAAGCTTGCTTATCTTTCTTTGACAGAAAATGACTTAACTGTCAATCGTGACGAGCAAGTGATTCGACTTGTCCCTGACAAAGAGGCACGTACTTTGACTTTGATTGACAAAGGGATTGGCATGACAAAGGAAGAACTAGAAAACAATCTGGGGACCATTGCCCGTTCTGGCTCTTTGCAATTCAAAGAAGAGATGGACAAAGAAAAAGCAGGGGATGACATTGACGTGATTGGTCAATTTGGTGTGGGATTTTATTCTGCCTTTATGGTCGCTGACGAAGTGACTGTCACCTCTCGTCGTTATGGTTCTGAAGAATCTTATGTGTGGAAATCCACAGGAACAGATGGCTATACCATCGAAAAAGGTGCAGATGGTGGAGAAATCGGTACTACTATTGTGATGCACATTAAAGAAAACACAGATTCTGATGAGTATGACGATTATGTGGAAGAAATGCGTCTCCAAGGATTGGTGAAGAAATATTCTGATTATATCCGTTTCCCTATTGTTATGGAGATGGAAAAAACAGATCGCATCACTGTGACAGACCCTGAATCAGGAGAAGAGAAAGATGACTGGGTCACAAGTCGTGAGGATAAGACGTTGAACTCTATGACACCTATTTGGCAAAAACCAAAAAGCAAGGTGACAGAGGAAGAGTACAACGCTTTCTATCAAAGTAAGTTCAACGACTGGAAAGAACCTCTTTCCACCATTCATACTTCAGTGGAAGGTCACGTGACTTATAAAGCCCTCCTTTATATTCCTTCTGAGGCTCCTTATAACTTCTATACCCGTGAATTTGAAAAAGGCTTACAGCTTTACTCTTCTGGGGTGCTGATTATGGAGAAATGTGCAGAGCTGATTCCTGATCACTTCCGTTTCATCAAAGGTGTGGTGGATTCACAAGACTTCTCTTTGAATATCAGCCGTGAAATGTTGCAACAAACCCGTGAATTGCAAGTGATTTCTAATAATTTGGAAAAGAAAATCAAAAACGAGTTGTTGAAATTCCAAAAAGATGAGCGTGAGAAGTATGAAGGCTTCTGGAAAGCTTTTGGGGCACAACTGAAATTTGGTGTGGTGGCTGAATTTGGTCAACACAAAGAAACCATTCGTGATTTGTTGCTGTTCTGGTCCTCTAAAGAGGATAAAAACGTCACATTTAAAGAATATATCGAACGTATGCCTGAAGATCAAAAGTATATTTACTATGCTTGTGGGAAGAACATGGCACAAATCTCTAAATTGCCACAGGTACAACGTATTTTGGACAAGGGATTTGAAGTTCTTTATTGCTTCGAAGATGTGGACGACTTTGTGATGAAAGGCTTGGGCATGTTAGAAGATAAGATGTTCAAATCTGTCAATGACGAGGATGCTTTGCCACAAACAGAAGAAGAAAAGAAAGAACAAGAAGAAAAAACAGAAGCAGACAAAGATGTTTTGACCAAAGTGAAAGAAGTTTTGGAAGGGAAAGTGGTGGATGTACGGATTTCTACCATGCTCACCTCTGGGACTGTGGTCCTTGCCACACAAGGAAGCGTTTCTTTGGAAATGGAAAAATATATGAGCAAAATCGACGGCGGCGCTGATATGCACGCTGAACGTGTGTTGGAATTTAATCCAGAGTCCCCTGCCTATGCCAATTTGAAAAAAGTGGCTGAGTCTGGAGACCAAGGAAAACTAGAAAAATATGCAAAATTATTCTATGGACAAGCATTGCTTCTGGCAGACTTGCCACTGGAAGACCCTGCTGAGTTTGGGGCTTTGATTTCTGAATTGATGGCATAAGAAGGGGACATTCCTACTTTTTAGAGCAATCTGAGAACAAAAAAAGTTTGTACTCTTGACACCCAAGAGTACAAATTTTTTCTTTTTAGTTTTGTTCTAATTGGGGGGGAATCTGTTTGGAAATCCCTCATGATTCAAAGGATAGATTTCCTCGTTGACATCAACCCCAGCGTTAGAAAGGAAACCAATATGAAAAATCTTGTTATCGACGGCAATTCCCTACTCAATCGCTCCTTTTACGGACTTGTCTCTCTCACCAATGGAAAAGGACAAGGAACAGGGGGGATTTTTGGTTTTTTAACCACCTTAGAAAAGTTGAAAAAAGAAGAAAAACCAGACAGCATCACCGTTACTTTTGATTTAAAAGCCCCTACTTTTCGTCATCTTTCCTATCCAGAATATAAAGCAGGGCGACATAAAATGCCAGAAGAGTTGGTGTCGCAATTTCCTTTGCTCAAAGAGATTCTCTCTGCCATGAATTTGCCTTCTTTTTCCGTGGAAGGCTTTGAAGCAGATGATTTAATTGGTACCATTGCCCGCATCGACCAAGAGGCTGGCTGGGAAACTGTCATTGTCACAGGGGATCGGGATGCCTTGCAACTGGTGACAGATTTGACCACTGTGTGCTATCTTTCTTCTGGAAAAGGGGGGATGAAGCGATTTACCCCAGCCTTATTTGACGAGACCTATGGCTTTCCTCCCCTTCACTTGGTGGATTTCAAGGGGATTATGGGGGATTCTTCGGACAATATCCCTGGTATTCGAGGGATTGGAGAGAAAACGGCTCTGCCTTTGATTCAAAAACATCATTCTTTAGAAAAAATATACGAACTTTTGGAAGATCCAGAGGAAACCCTTGACTTGAAAAAGGGTGCTTTGGCGAAGTTGCGAGGTGGGAAAGACATGGCGACCATGTCTTATGACCTTGCTCTGATTCGACGAGAGGTGCCGTTGGATTTTCATCCAGCAGAGTATCTGATTCAGGAGTTTGACAAAGAACGCCTGATTTCTTTGTTGCAAGACTTGGATTTGCATAAGTTTATTGATGCTTATGGCTTGAGAGAGATGGCAGCAGAGGAAGAGGGTTGGCTTGCAGTTCCCATGGTGGAACAGAAAAATACCTTGTCACAGTTTTTAGATTTGATGGAGAACTGGAAAGGGGAAACACTTGCAGTTCTAGCACTTCCAGAACTTTCAGGCATTGCCCTCCATCATCAGGAGCCAGAGCTGGGTCGCTGTGTGATGATGTTGGAGCATAGCTTTGATGATTATGGCACAATGCTGAAAGAGTTGTTTTCTGCTGATGTGAAATTAATGGTGTATCACAGCAAAGTCTTGGCATTTCAGTTACTGTCAGAGGGGATTGTCCCAGATAACATTGTCTTTGATGTGCAACTTGCTGCCTATCTTCTTGCCCCTGATGTGCGAAGTTATGATTTGGAAGATTTGGTGCGAAAATATTGTCACGCTTCTTTAATCGAAGCCGATGCTTTTCTGTCAGAGAATGCCTTTTCACCCCTATCTGACCCTGAGGTTGCATTGGAAGCCTTTGCTTCTCATTGTGGTGCTTTGGATGTTTTGGGAAGAATGCTCCCAGATCTTTTAGAGAAACAGGGCTTGACCTCGTTGTATCAAGAGATTGAATTGCCACTGTCAGGGCTTTTGGCAAGGATGGAGCAACATGGGATTTCTTTGGATTCTGGGAAGCTTCGTCTTTATGGCGAAAAACTTTCCACACGCTTGGAAGAGCTGGAAAAAGGGATTTATGAAGAAGCAGGGGAAGAGTTTAACATTGCTTCTCCCAAGCAAGTGGGGGTGATTCTCTTTGAAAAGATGGAATTACCACCAGTGAAGAAAACAAAAACGGGCTATTCTACCAATGTAGAAGTCTTGGAAAAGTTACGAGAGGACCATCCTCAACATCAGATTTTGGGGATGTTGTTAGAACAGCGACAACTATCTAAACTCCATGCCACTTATGTAAAGGGCTTATTAAATGTAGTCAGCCCAGAGGGGAAAGTCCACAGTAGTTTTCAAAACACGGTGACTGCAACAGGACGTTTGTCCTCTACAGAGCCAAATCTACAAAATATCCCCATTCGTACCCCTTTGGGGGCAGAGCTTCGGGAGATGTTTGTGGCATCTGAAGGTCGAGTTCTAGTGGACGCTGACTATTCCCAGATTGAATTGCGACTTCTTGCCCATATGGCAGAGGATGAAAATATGATTGCTGCGTTTTTATCAGGACAGGATTTTCATACCCAAACAGCTTCACAGGTGTTCCATGTCCCCTTGGAAGAAGTGACAGGAGAGATGAGACGCTCGGCAAAGGCTGTTAATTTTGGGATTGTTTATGGAATGTCTGCTTTTTCCTTGTCCCAAGATATTGGGGTGACCGTGGCAGAGGCGAAGCATTATATTGGGCGATATTTTGCCACTTATTCTCAAGTGAAGATTTATTTGGAAACTGTTGTGGCAGAAGGGAAGAAGCAAGGCTTTGTCTCCACATTATATGGGCGAAAACGTTGGGTGCCAGAGCTTTCTAGCAGTAATTTTCAGCGTAGAAGTGGGGCAGAGCGTATCGCACAAAATACCCCCATTCAAGGGACGGCAGCTGATGTGATGAAGCTTGCCATGCTTGCTGTGGACAGACGTTTGCAGAAGGAAGGTTCTGGCGCATTTTTGGTGTTGCAAGTCCACGATGAAATTATTTTAGATTGTCCTGCAGAAGAAGGGGCACAAGTGGCACAATGGGTGTCAGAAGAGATGGAAGCTGTGGGAGAATTTGCAGTGCCTTTGTTGACAGAAACCCATGTGGGGAACACATGGGGAGAAGCACACTAATCTTTTCTAAACAGGAAAATATGAAATAAAAAATCTCTCCCCAAAAGGGGAGAGATTTTTTTATGGCGACGGGGAAGCTTTAATAAGCAAGTCCCCACAAAATCATCTTTTGGGCTGGCTTTCCACAACAGACACAGGTTTCACCGATTTTCTCTTGGGTCATGGGCATACAACGAGAGGTGACGCCGGCTTCTGTTTTCATGGTTTCTTCACAGCTTTGCTCTCCACACCACATGGTTTTGGCAAAGCCGCCTCCTTCGGACATGAGGGCTTTCACTTCGTCCATGTTGTTACAAACTTTTGTATGATCATCCAAGTTTTTCTTTGCTTTTTGGTAAAGAGAGTCTTGGATTTCGATCAACAATTTTTTGACGGTGCTTTCTAAGTCTTGGAGAGGGATAAAGATTTTTTCACGGGTGTCACGTCGTGCCAGACAGCATTTTTCTTCTTCTAAGTCACGGGGGCCGATTTCTAGGCGAAGAGGAACTCCTTTCATTTCGTATTCTGCTGCTTTCCAGCCCATACTTTTATCAGAAGCATCTAGCTTGGCTCGAATCCCTTGGGCTTTTAAACGTTCTAACAGTTCTTGTGCCACAGGGGTGGTATCTACTTTTTTGTTCACAATGGGGATAACCATCACTTGAGTGGGGGCGATTTTGGGAGGAAGAACCAGACCGTTATTGTCACCATGGGTCATGATAATCCCACCAATCAAACGAGTGGACAAGCCCCAAGAGGTTTGATGAGGGTGGTGGATTTGGTTGTCTTTTCCAGTGAAAGTGATATCAAAAGCCTTGGCAAAGCCATCTCCGAAATAGTGGGAGGTGCCTGATTGGAGGGCTTTGTGGTCATGCATCATACATTCGATGGTATAGGTGTCCACAGCCCCAGAGAATTTTTCTTTTTGGGTTTTTACCCCTTTGACCACAGGCATGGCAAGGTAATTTTCGCAGAAATCTCCGTAAATGTCTAGCATTTGCAAAGTTTCTTCCATGGCTTCTTCTGGGGTGGCGTGCATGGTGTGTCCCTCTTGCCATAAAAATTCACGATGGCGAAGGAAAGGGCGAGAGGTTTTTTCCCAACGGAGGACAGAACACCATTGGTTGTATAATTTGGGTAAATCCCGATGGGATTGGATGATATTGGCATAGTGTTGACAGAACAGCGTCTCAGAAGTGGGGCGAATACAATATTTTTCTTCTAATTCTTCGCTACCACCCAAGGTGACCCAAGCACATTCAGGGGCAAAGCCTTCTACGTGGTCTTTTTCTTTTTGTAGGAGGGATTCAGGAATCAGCAAGGGAAGATAGACATTTTCGTGTCCTGTTTCTTTGAATTGTTGGTCCAGTTCTTTTTGGATGTTTTCCCACAGACCATAGCCATAGGGGCGATAGATGAACATACCTTTGATGGAAGAATAGTCGATGAGCTCTGCTTTTGTGCAGACATCGGTGTACCATTGTCCAAAATCTTCCTCCATATCGGTGATTTGATCTACTGTTTTTTTCTTGTCGCTCATGTTTTTGCTCCTTTGTCCCTTGTTTTGTCAGTTTTTATTGTCTTTTTTGTTTAAACGATTTCACAGAGAATTGCCCGTTATTTTTATAATTTTTAAATTGTTAACAAAAAGCTATAATTTATTTAACAAACTAAGATGGAAAATATGTGAAAATGTGTAGACAAATTTCTTTTTATTTGTTATAATATGAATGATAAGTTGTGATGATATGATTCGTGGGTCAATTTCACATAAGCTATTGTATCATAAAAAACCAGAAAGTCAAGTCATATCTTCTTTAAATAACTAATACTCATTCTATTGCTAAACTCTTAGGAAATGTTTTTTTTTCAAGAGATTTAGTTTTCTGTAAGAGTGGTTGGGTCACTGGTAGCAAGGATGGCGAGAAGAGGGGGATTCATATGAGTAAAATATATCAAAATATCACAGAAGCGATTGTGGAAGAAGTGTTCGACGATGTGAAAGAAAAGCTGGGGTGTTGTTGTTGCGAGCAGTGCAGTGCAGACATTATGGCATACGCTTTAAACCAGCTACCTCCTCGCTATGTGGTCAGTAAGATCGGGGCAGCAGCGATGAAGGTTCAAGCTTTTAGTTTTCAAAATACTGCAGATGTGAAAGCAGCGATTTATAAAGGGGCAGATTTAATCCGGGATCATCCAAGGCATGGCACTTAATACTAATTCCAATTAAAAACCAACAAAACCTTGCCATTTTCTTCGCCCCTGATTGCGTTAGAAAAATCCTGAATCCACAAAGGATTCAAGAATTTTCTGCCTTATCAGGAACAAAGAAAACAGACAAAAATTCGACGGTTTCTAACTGGAAATAGTATAAGGAAAGATTTTAACCTTTTATAAAAAATTACCCAAATAGGAAATTTATAGTTGAACTTCTCCAAGATTTATGTTATACTCTAGGACAGGTATGATTTAGGAGGAAAAGAGCTTATGCTGAAATTACTCTTTTGTAAGGTTGCTGATGTCTTTGACAGAGAACGGCAATTTTTGTTCACGGCTTCTGTGATCATTCAACCCTCAGGCGAGGCAGAATTGCGATTTCCAACAGATGTCCCCATTGAAGAAATGGAGATTGAAGGATATGTGACTTTCTATGATGATGTAGAAGGTTTGGTTACATATTTTTGCAATTTTTATGAGTTAAAGCGTGAATCTAAGGAAATATCCATGTTTATTTCGGCAGCTGATATGGTGGATCAGGTTCAGCGTCGTCAGGATTTAAAAACTTCAGTGCGTTTTAAAATGGAAATTGACTATATGGATTTGCGTGGAAAAATGCGTTTTTGTCAAGCTGAGGTTGAAAATATTAGTGCAGGTGGGGTATTTTTTACCTCTGAGCATAAGTTTTCTTTGGGGGACTCTGTGGTTTTACGACTTTCTGAAATTTCTCCTAGATTGTTTACAGAAACCCATATTTTGCGTATCCAAGCTTTGGACGACTGGGAGTCCTCTCCTTGGTTGATACGGGCAGATCCTCCGCCCTTGCCCCCTAAGCCTCCAGCGCCAGAAGGGCAAAACATATTTTCTTTTGTGAAAAAGCGAAAGGAAATGGAAAAAAATGCAATCAAGTTGCCCGAACCATCAGAGGAAGAAGCTCCAGTGGCTCCCACACCCACAGAAGAAGAGATTGCTATTTTAACACGAGAGCGTGATGTGGAAGCAGATTTAGGTGGAGACACATTGCGTTATGGCTATGGCTGTCAATTCCGACAAATTGGTCAGGGAAAAGAGATTGCCATACGACGTTTTGTCTTTGAGCAAGAAAGATTGCGTTTACAAAGTAAAAGGCAATAAGGGCAAAAAAGGGGGATATGATGGAGAGAGAAGATTTACAACTGGATGAAGATATCCCTTCTATGTTGCAAACCACCCAAGGAAAAATCAGCAAACTGGAAAGTGATTGTTTCTATTTACTGCAAAGCTTGATGTTTACCTTGAGTTTTGTGATAGTCCTGTTTACTTTTGTCTGTCCTATTACAAAAGTCAGTGGGGAATCCATGGAACCCACCCTTCATGACGGGCAAACTTTGCTGGTCTGGATTTTCTTTGGCTATACTCCAGCGATTCATGATATTGTGATTATTACAGATCCCACAGTGGAAGAGTTTGGTGGAAGTTCCATTGTCAAGCGAGTGATTGCCTTAGAAGGGCAAACTGTGGAGATTGATTATGTGGATCATCAGGTGCGGGTAGATGGTATCCCTATTTACGAACCTTATATATTAGAACAAATGCGACCTATTTACGGAGATTTAGATCAAGGTGTGCTGACTGTGCCAGAGGGATGTATCTTCGTCCTTGGGGATAATCGGAATCACAGTTCTGACAGCCGTTCTCCTAGCATAGGTATGGTGAATGTTGGTTACGTGAAGGGGAAAGTATTGCTTAGTCTGTGGCCTTTTGAATTCTTCTAAAGGAAACCTTAGATAAGAAGGAAGCCTTTGAAAAACAAAATAAAAAAATTTTAACAAAATTTGAGAATTATCTTGAATTTTGTTTTTTTTTTGTTATAATTATAACAGTGGGACAATTTTCAGTCTTTTTCTGGAAAAAAATACCTTTTCCACCAGTAAGGATATATGTATGCACAGTAAAATTTTATCAGAAGAACTTTCATGGAAAGAAGAATATATACAAAACGTCATTCAGTTGATTGATGAAGGCAATACCATTCCATTTATCGCACGATATCGAAAAGAGATGCACGGAACGATGGATGACCAATTACTTCGTACTTTGGCAGATCGTTTGCAATATTTACGGAATTTAGATACCAGAAAAGAAGAAGTACAGTCCTCCATTGAGGGGCAAGAAAAGTGGACAGAAGAGCTTGGCATGGCTTTGGCAGCAGCGAAAACTCTGGCTGAAGTAGAGGACATCTATCGTCCTTATAAGCAAAAACGTCGCACCCGTGCCACTATGGCGAAGGAAAAGGGTCTTGCACCTCTGGCAGAGACTTTGTTTGCGCAAGCTATAGATTGTCCTTTGCCAGAAGTTCTGGCTCAGGATTTTATTGACCCAGAAAAGGGTGTGAATACAGTGGAAGAAGCCTTGGCTGGGGCTTCTGACATTATTGCTGAAGAAATTTCTGATTCAGCAGAACTGAGAAAACAACTAAAGGAACTTTATCTACGTCGTGGGAGTTTCACATCCAAAGCAGCTGAAAAAGAGCCAGAAGATTCTGTGTATCGTCTCTATTATGATAACAAGTTGCCTGTGTCCAGAGTGCAAGGGTATCAAACCCTTGCCATTAACCGTGGGGAAAGAGAAGGCATCTTAAAAGCAGGGGTTGCGTTGGAAGAGGAGCAAGCCAAGGTGACAGTGCGCCGTCATGCGATTATTCCAGCTTCTGCCCCCATGGAAGTGGTGGCATTTCTTCGAGATGCGGCTGATGATGCTTGGGGACGCTTGATCGAGCCCTCTGTAGAGCGAGAGATTCGCAATCACTTAACAGAGATTGCAGAAGAAGGGGCAATTTCTATGTTTGCCCTGAATTTGAAGCCACTATTGTTGCAACCTCCTGTGAAGGGACACGTGACCATGGGGCTTGACCCTGGGTATCGAATGGGCTGTAAAGTCGCTGTTGTGGACGGCACAGGAAAAGTGCTGGATACAGCAGTGGTTTATCCAACCCATAGCAAGGGAAAACAGGAAGAATGTCTTCAAACTTTAGCAAAAATGTCGGTGAAATATAAGGTGTCCCACATTGCCATCGGCAATGGTACTGCCAGTCGTGAAACAGAGCAGATGACCGTGGAGCTGATTGCTCGTGTCAAGGCACAGGCTGATTTGGAAATGGCATATATGATTGTCAACGAAGCTGGGGCTTCTGTTTATTCTGCTTCCAAATTGGCAGCAGAAGAATTTCCACAGTTTGACGTGAATTTGCGTTCTGCTGTGTCCATTGCACGACGTATGCAAGATCCTTTGGCAGAACTTGTGAAGATTGACCCAAAAGCAATCGGTGTTGGGCAGTATCAGCATGATATGCCACAGGCACGATTGGGAGAAACTTTGGACGGCGTGGTAGAGGATTGCGTGAACGCTGTAGGGGTGGATATCAATACAGCTTCCCCCTCTCTTCTTGCCAGAGTGGCGGGATTGACCAATGCTACTTCCAAAAATTTGGTGGCTTATCGTGAGGAAAAGGGCGTTTTCACCTCTCGAAAAGAGGTGTTGAAAGTCCCTAAATTAGGACCCAAAGCATATCAGCAATGTGCAGGATTTTTACGAGTACCAGAGGGGAAAAACCTGTTAGATAATACAGGGGTGCATCCAGAACAATATGAGACCGTGGAAAAAATATTGGCAGACTGTGGCTGCACTTTAGAAGAATTGACAGCAGAGAAAATCGCTACCCTGTCTGTGAAAGAATTGGCTGAAAAATGTGAGGTTGGCGTGCCTACCTTGGAAGATGTGCTGAAAGAACTGCAAAAACCAGGGCGTGACCCACGGGACGAGTTGCCTCCCCCCTTGTTATCCACAGCTGTTCTTGAAATCAAGGATTTGCTGGCTGGCATGGAGCTTCAAGGAACTGTGCGTAATGTGATTGACTTTGGTGTTTTTGTGGATATCGGTGTCCACCAAGATGGCTTGGTTCATATCAGTAAATTGCCCAAACGGGTGACCCATCCTTCAGAAGCAGTTTCTGTGGGAGATATTGTCACTGTGTGGGTGGTGGAAGTGGATGAAAAGAAGAAACGAATTGGTTTGACCATGCGTCCTCCACAAAAAAAGAAAGAAGAAGGGTGAGTACATGGCGAGTGGAATGAAAATCTTAGAAATCATATTATGTACCAGTGTTATGATGTGCCTCACTTCGGATTCTGTGGTACAGCAACCCTTGATGCCAGAGGAAGCCACAAAGATTTCTTTTGCAATCAGTCAAGAAAGAATGGAAATTTTACCCCAGTGGTTTTTGGATTTCTTTCAATTAGAAGTGGCAGAAGAAAAGATAGAAGAAAAAGAAGAGATTCAGATTACAACTTTAGATAAGGTAGAGGAAACAAAGCCTGTGGCAGAGCCAGAAGTAGAACCAGAGCCAGAACCAGAGCCTGTGAAAACAGTATACGTTTATGGAGAAGCTGTACCAGAAGCAGAGAGAGTGGAAGGGGATTACTTCGCTGACGCTGCCATGATTGGGGACTCTCGCAGTCAAGGCTTGATGGCGTTTGGCGATCTTGGTGGAGGCAGTAATTTCACAGGTTTAGGTCTGTCGGTCTATAATCTTTGGGATAAAGCATATGTCAGCGTCAATGGGGTGGATACCACTGTGCTGAAGGCTTTGGAAAAGGGAAGCTATTCCAAGGTTTACATCTCTCTTGGTATCAATTCTGTGGGATATCCCAGTGTGGAGCGATTTTATAGCAATTATAGCAATTTCATTGATGAAATTCGAGCCAGACAACCAGAAGCTGTGATCTATGTCCAAAGCATTATCCCACTGAACGAGCCCATTTTGCGTTCTCGTGGGTCTGCGTCCTATTTTAACAACGGCATTGTCACCACTTACAATACTTATATTCAGAAATTAGCACAAGAGAAGAATTTATATTATTTGGATTTATACAATTATTTTCTGGATGAAACAGGGCAACTTCCCAGTGAAGCAAGCAGTGATGGGATTCATCTGAGCGCTGCTTATACCAAAAAGTGGGCAGAATACTTGAAAACCCATACGATCAGCGAGGAAGTCTATGATATCCAAAGTATTTCACAGGGGAACCAATCCAGTGGAGAGATCTATCCAGTGGAAGGCGATACAGCAGCTTCATAGCAAAATGACAGATAATTGATTGGAAAAGGGTGGATTTGTCACTTTTTTCACAAAAGGAGAAAAGGGCTGGGAAAACCTTGGAATTTGCTTGACTTTTCTAGTCTTGCTGTAGTATGATATAAGAGCAATCAAAATGCGAGAATAAGAAAAAATCAAAATATGACAACTATGTCAAAGGAGAGATTCATATGGATTCAAGAAGAACAAAAATCGTCTGCACCTTAGGCCCTGCAGTTTCAACAGAAGAGGCAATGGAAAATTTAATCAAAGCTGGGATGAATGGGGCAAGATTCAACTTTTCCCATGGGGATCACGAAGAGCAACTGGATCGTTTGACCAAATTGAAAAAAGTGCGTGATCGTTTGGGGATCCCTGTGGCTGCTTTACTTGATACCAAAGGCCCTGAAATTCGCATCAAAAAATTCAAAGAAGCCCCTATCACCTTGGCACGTGGTGACAAATTTGCGCTGACTGTTGCTGATGTTGAAGGCGACCAAAACATGGTGGCAGTGACTTATACAAATCTTCATCAAGAAGTGAAAAAAGGAAATCACATCTTAGTGGATGATGGTTTGATTGATCTTCTTGTAGAAAGTGTTGATGGAGATAAAATCAACTGTGTGGTAGAGAATGGCGGACAAGTGTCCAACAACAAAAGCTTGAATCTTCCTGGGATTTCCATTAAATTGCCTGCTTTGACAGAAAAAGATAAAGCAGATTTGAAATTTGCAGCAGAAAATGATTTTGACTATGTGGCAGCTTCTTTTGTTCGTAAAGGATCTGACGTAGATGACATTCGTAAAGAATTAGCAGCACATGGGGGAGAATCTGTCCGTATTATCTCTAAAATTGAAAACCAAGAAGGCGTGGACAATTTAGAAGAGATTTTGGAGAAATCTGATGGGTTGATGGTGGCTCGTGGAGATTTGGGCGTTGAAATCCCAGCAGAAGACGTACCAGCTATTCAAAAACGTATGATTCGTCTTTGTTCTTGTGCTGGGAAAGTGGTCATTACTGCCACACAAATGCTGGATTCTATGATGCGTAACCCTCGTCCTACCCGTGCAGAGGTTTCTGACGTGGCGAATGCTGTTCATGATGGTACTTCTTGCGTGATGCTCTCTGGCGAAACTGCCAATGGACAATATCCAGTGGAAACTGTGCAAACAATGGCAAACATTGTGAAAAAAGCAGAGGCTTCTATTGATTATTGGGATAGATTCACAAAAACTACCTTCTCTGTGACAGCAAAGGATTATTCTTCTGCTATTTGTCACAGTTGTTGTAGCACAGCAAAGGTTTTAGAAGCAAAAGCAATTATTTGTTGTACTCATTCTGGGTCTACAGCACGTGATATTGCACGTTTCTTGCCTTCTTGTACTGTGGCTGCTTTTACCACAAATGAAAAAGCACGTCGTCAACTTGCTTTGGTTTGGGGCATTAAACCTTATCTTTATGGCGTTGTGGATACCACAGACAGACTTCTTCACGCTGGGGTAGACTGTGCCATGAAAGAAGGCATTGTGGAAGTGGGCGACATGGTTGTGATTACAGCTGGTGTGCCTATTGGACAATCAGTGACCACCAACCTGATTAAAGCAGAATTGATTCAAGAAAAAGGAATCTAAAATTATTTTGTTAAAAATAATTTTAGTCTTAGTAATGTTGCTCTCACATCATTGTGAGAGCAATAACTTTTTGTGGAGGGATTCTTTTTTTGAAGAAAAAGTTGTTAAAGCATAGAAAAAAAATACTTCTTGTCGCTGTGGGGATTTTTTTCCTGTGTTTGGGGCTGTATTTGTGGAAAGAATCAGCAAGGGACACAGCACGTTGGGTGCCAGATTATCAGCAAATCCCCTTTGATTCTTTGGAACTTGCTTTAGAAGAAGGGGATTATGACCTGATTTTTCAGCAAACAGGCTTAGGGGAAGAAGGTATTTCTCGCCTACTGGAGGCAGGGAGAATCGAGGAGCTTGCTGTTTTTCACAGAGCCTATTTTTTATCTGCTGAATACGCCACGAAAGAGGAAGCCACAAAGTATGAACTGCCCCTATCCTTGCTACCCATGATATCTTTTCAAAATTCTATTATTTCTTGGGAAGAGTATCTCATGGATACAGAGGGGAATCGGGGGTATTATCTCCCCATGGTGCCGCTTCAAGAGGGGGATATTTTGCTCACACCCAATTCTCATTGCTTTGGATGGCGACAGGGGCACGCTGCTTTGGTGGTGGACGAGGAAAATATGGAGACCATAGAGTCTGCTGTTTTGGGACAAAATTCTTCTTATCGCTCTTGGTATCAATGGCATGGTTTTCCAGCTGTTTTAATTTTGAGACCTAAGGAAGAGGAAGTAATCCAAGAGGCTGTACTCTCTGCGAAAGAATATTTATCAGATGTGCCATATAATTTAACAGTTGGATTTTTATTTCCCAAAAATCTGCCAGATGATGAGATGGCACAGGGTACCCATTGTGCACATTTGGTGTGGCAAGCTTATGCTTGGGCTGGGCTTGATTTGGATTATAATGGGGGGACTATTGTGGCACCCAAAGACATTGCTTTGTCAGAAAACTTGGAAGTGGTGCAGATTTGGGGTATCAATCCAGAAATAATGTGGAGTGATTAAGGGGGATTTGAATGGATTTAGAAACATCAGTGTCAGAGCTTCGTGGAGTGGGAGAAGCACGGGGCAAAAAGTTAGAGAAGCTTGGGATTTTAAACATAGGGGATTTGCTGGCACATTTCCCAAAAGATTACGAGGATAGAAGAGAGATTTTTGAAATAGAAACAGCACCTCTTGGAGAGAAAAGCTGTATCAAAGCAACAGTGATTGACAAGCCACGTCGTAGCATTGTTCGTTCTGGATTAGATTTGACCAAGTTACGGGCGAATGATGGAAAAATGATGTTGAACATTGCTATTTTTAATCAGCCCTATGCGCAACACGCACTCCATGCAGGGGTAGAATATGTTTTTTATGGCACATTGCAACAGAATGACTATGGCTATAATATGAGCAATCCTATTTTTGAAAAGGTGGGGGAGAGAACTTTTACTGGTTGTATCGTTCCCTTGTATCATTTAACTGCGGGAATTTCTAATTTGCTTTTGTCTGTGATGATGCGAGAGGCGTTGAATGGCTGTGGCTTGTTGGTGGAGGAAACTTTGCCAGCACACCTTGGGGAGAAGCTTGCAGATGTGCCCTTTGCCTATGAGAATATCCACTTTCCCCAAAGTGAGGAAGCCTTGGAACAGGCACGGGAACGGCTGTCATTCGAGGAGCTCTTTTTCTTGTCAGTGGGTTTATTTCTGCTGAAAGATAGGCGAGAAGATGGCACAGGGGTGGTGATTCCAAAGATAGAGATTCAGGAATTTCCCTTGCCTTTCTCTCCTACCGGGGCGCAAGTTCGTGTGATGGAGGAAATCGCTAATGATCTTGCCAGTGGTCAGGGAATGAATCGTCTGGTGCAAGGGGATGTGGGCTCTGGGAAGACTGCTGTGGCAGCCTATGCTGCCTTTCTCGCTGTGAAAGCAGGCTATCAGGTGGCGATGATGGTGCCCACAGAAGTGCTATCTCATCAGCATTTTCGCTCTTTGTCCTCCTTTTTGGAGCCATTGGGGGTGAGAGTGGGGGAACTGACTGCCTCACTCACTGCCAAAGAAAAAAGAGAAGTGAAGAAAAAATTGGAAGAAGGTCAGTTGGATTTTGTCATTGGGACCCATGCTTTGATCTCCAAAGATGTGGCATTTTCCAAGCTTGCCCTTGTGATTGCAGATGAGCAACATCGTTTTGGGGTGGATCAAAGGGCGAAGCTCTCTGCCAAGTCGGATTTGTCCCCCCATGTTTTGGTGATGTCCGCCACGCCCATTCCTAGAACCTTAGCCCTGATGATTTATGGAGATTTAGAAGTTTCTGTCATTGATGAACTGCCACCTGGTCGCACAGAGATTGAAACTTATGTGGCGGGAGAGCATAAACGAAAAGGCTTGTATGGCTTTATCGAAAAACAAGTGGCAGAGGGACGGCAAGTGTATATCGTCTGCCCTGCTGTGGGGGAGACGGAACCCAGTGGGGAGATGTCAACCTCAGAGCTGAAAGCTGTGACAGTCTATGTGGAAGAGCTTCGTCAATGGATTTTCCCACAGTTACGCATAGAATTTCTCCATGGAAAGCGAAAAGCGAAAGAAAAAGAGGAAGTCATGGGGGCTTTTTCACGGGGAGAGTGGGACATTTTGGTTTCCACAACGGTGATCGAGGTGGGGGTGGATGTACCCAACGCCAATCTCATCGTCATTGAAAACGCAGACCGATTTGGTTTGTCTCAGCTTCATCAGCTTCGTGGACGAGTGGGACGTGGGAAGCATAAGTCTTTTTGCGTCTTGATGACCTCTACTACCAACGAGCAGACACGACACAGACTGAAAACCCTTGCTTCCACCACAGATGGATTTAAAATATCAGAAGAAGATTTGAAAATCAGAGGACCTGGGGACTTTTTTGGAAGCAGACAGCATGGCTTGCCCAATTTAAAGCTTGCTGATTTGTCAGGAGATATGAGAACTTTATCAGCAGCACAAAATTGTGCCAATGCTTTGATGTCAGAGGATCCAACGTTAGCGAAAGAAGAAAATCAAGGGGTACGTCGGCGAGCCAGTCAGTTGTTTTCAGGTACAGCAGATATCTTTAATTAGGAGTGAGAAAAATGGAGGAAAAGTTAATTTTAAGGGCAATTACCCCAGAAGATGAGGGACTTGTTATGCCCATGGTGGCAGAGTTTTATCAAAGCTCTGCTGTGGATCATCCTGTGGAGGAAAGTGTTTTAAAGAAAAGCTTTACTGCAGTGGTACAGGCAGAGGAGGGGAACATTCACGGCTTTTTACTGAAAGTGGGGGATGATGTGATTGGATATGCCTATCTCACCTCTTTATTTTCCTGTGAAGTTGGGGGACTTTGTATCTTTTTAGAAGAAATTTATGTGAAAGAAGGGTTTCAAGGGAAAGGCTATGGCAGAAAGGCTTTGTCAGAAATCCTTGCCCATTATCCAGAGGCAAAGCGTTTTCGATTGGAAGTCACCCCCAGTAATCAAGGGGCGAAAAGACTCTATGAAAGCTTGGGATTTGAGATGCTACCTTACGAGCAAATGGTCTTAGAGGTAGAGGAAAAAACCAAGGTGGATTATGTCGCCAAAGTAAAAGAAATACGTGGGGACAGGCTTCATCATAAAAATTGCAATCAGGCAGTATTGCTCACATTCCAAGAGGAAATGGGATTAAGCGATGTACAGTTAGAAGGCTTTGGGGCTCATTTTGGTCTGGGGATGGGGCATAAGTATACCTGTGGGGCTGTGACTGGTGGTTTAATGGCACTGGGTGCCATGGGCTATGGAAAAGCAGAGGCACAGGGCTTGATGGAAGATTTTTTAGCACAACATGAATCTCATGAATGTGATACTTTGCTGAAAGCAAGGGCACAGGGGGGCGCAACTTGTGATGAACTGATTGTGTCAGTGGTGGAATATGTAGGAAAACTACAGCATTCCAAGGAAGAACAATAGATGAAAGAAGAAAATTTCTCTTTTTTGCTCCTGACTTGGTTTCAAGAGAATGCAAGGAAATTACCATGGAGAGAGACAAAGGATCCCTATCACATTTGGCTTTCAGAAATTATGTTACAACAGACCAGAGTGGTGGCTGTGATTGGGTATTATCAGCGATTTTTAGAAGAACTCCCCACAATTTCAGCTTTGGCAAAGTGTGAAGAGGATGTTTTGTTGAAATTGTGGCAAGGCTTGGGCTATTATAATCGAGCCAGAAATCTGCAAAAAGCAGCCATAGAAATCATGACAAACCATGGTGGGGTATTCCCACAGGCATACGAGGACATCAGGAAACTTTCTGGGATTGGGGATTATACTGCTGGCGCCATTGCTTCTACGGCATTTGCTCTGCCTTATCCAGCTGTGGACGGAAATGTTTTTCGTGTCTTTTCTCGGATAAAAGGGGATAACACAGATATTTCCACCCCTGAGATGAAGAAAAGGGTGTCTGCTTGGGTGAGAGAAGAGATGCCCCCTTCTTTTTCTGGGGACTTTAATCAAAGTTTGATGGAGTTGGGGGCTGTTGTTTGTATTCCCAACGGCGAACCACTGTGCAAGACTTGCCCAGTTTCCAAGGATTGTGCTTGTTATGGCAGCGAAAAATGGCGAGAACTCCCTGTGAAACCATCTAAAAAACCACGGAAAGAAGAATTTTTAAAGGTTTATCTGGTGGAATGGCAAGGGAAAATTGCTTTGCGAAAGCGACCAGAGAAGGGGCTTCTTGCTAAAATGTGGGAGTATCCCCATTATGCAGGAGAGATCCCTGATTTCTTTCACAAGGCAGAAGAGTTTGGCAGAGGAAAGCATCTTTTCACCCATATCACTTGGCATATGACAGGCTATTCTTTGAAAGTGGAAGATATTTCTCCCTTTCCACAGGAATGGCATTGGGTCACAGCACAAGAGATGGCAGAGAAATATCCATTGCCCTCTGCCTTTGCATGGGTCAAAGAAAAAAATCTGTGATGTTTTTCATCACAGATTTTTTTGTTATTACATAATTATCGTAAAGTTTTTTAAGAGGAGCCGATTTATTTTTCCTCTTTTTGGCTTTCCAGATAATCGTCATAGGACATATTACGGTCCACGAGTTTCCCTTCTGGGGTGAAGTCAAAAACACGATTACAGACAGTAGAAACCAGTTGATGGTCATGGGAGGAAAGGAGGACGTTACATTTTACAGCTTCCAGACCATTGTTCAGGGCTGCAATGGATTCCAAATCCAAGTGGTTGGTGGGTTGGTCCAACATCAACACATTGGCACCAGAGAGCATCATGCGAGAGAGCATACAGCGGACTTTTTCTCCACCAGACAGCACTTTGACAGCTTTGTAGACTTCGTCCCCAGAGAAGAGCATTCTCCCAAGGAAACCACGAAGATAGGATTCTTGTGGGTCAGGGGAGTATTGACGTAGCCATTCAACCAGATTATCGTCATTTTCTTGGAAATATTCGGAGTTATCTTTGGGGAAATAACTGTGTGTGGCTGTTTGCCCCCATTTGACAGTGCCAGAGTCTGGTTCTACTTCTCCGGAAAGGATTTGGAATAAAAGGGTGTGGGCGTTTTCGTTTTCCCCCACCAAGGCGATTTTATCGTCGTGATTCACCATAAAGCTGACATTATCCAGAACTTTTACCCCATCTATGGACTTTGTCACATCGGTGACAAAGAGAATGTCTTTCCCGATTTCACGGTCAGGAGAGAATCCCACCCAAGGATAGCGACGAGAAGAGGAAGGCATATCTTCAACGGCAAGTTTGTCCAGCATTTTACGGCGAGCTGTGGCTTGTTTTGATTTTGATTTGTTGGCAGAGAAACGAGTGATAAAGTCCTGTAGCTCTTTTGCTTTTTCTTCGTTTCTTTTGTTTTGATTTTTAATCAGTTGTTGCACCAGTTGAGAAGATTCGTACCAGAAGTCATAGCTTCCCACATACATTTTGATTTTGCCATAGTCAATATCCACTGTGTGGGTACAAACAGTGTTCAGGAAGTGACGGTCATGGGAGATGACGATGACTGTGCCTTCGAAATCCAAGAGGAAATCTTCTAGCCAGTTGATTGCTTCGATATCTAAGTTGTTGGTAGGTTCGTCCATCATTAGGAGATCAGGAGTGCCAAAGAGGGCTTGTGCCAAAAGGATTTTCACCTTGATCCGTGCGTCTAAATTCCCCATGGTTTGGGCATAGAGGTCAGTGGTGATGGACAGACCTTGGAGGATACGGCTGGCATCGCTTTCTGCTTCCCAACCACCCAGTTCTGCGTATTCTTCTTCCAATTCGCAAGCTTTCATGCCGTCCTCGTCGGACATTTCTTCTTTGGCATAAATTTCTTCTTTTTCTTTGCCGATTTCATAGAGACGTTGATTCCCCATGATAACAGTATCCATGACGGTAAACTCGTCATAGGCGTTTTGATCTTGTTTTAACACAGACATTCTTGTTTTTGGGAGGATGGATACTTCCCCCGAGGTGGATTCGATTTCACCAGATAGAATTTTTAAAAAGGTGGATTTTCCGGCGCCGTTGGCACCGATGATGCCATAGCAGTTGCCTGCAATGAATTGCAAATCCACATGGGAGAAAAGAGGGGTGCCGTCGTATTGTAAACCTAGGTCGCTGACTGTGATCATGAATGTTGCTCCTTTAAAATAAAATAGAAAGTTATCATCTTTAAAACATACATTTAAAGTATAACATAAAAGTCCATCCTTTGCAAGGAATATTTTTCTTGCAAAAAAATTTTTTCTATGATATACTTAAACAATTAAAAAGATGGAGGAAGTCATCATGGCAGTGTCCCTTGGTGGATTTAAAATTGATACCCCCCTTGCCCTAGGGCCAATGGCA
>JAWXUL010000012.1:0-73790 GCA_044432725.1 Eubacteriales bacterium | reverse complement strand
ACCTTGCCCTCTACCTTAAAAGTGATAAAAATACACGCCTTTTATTCTTGCAAAAGACTATCAGAAATTATTTTTTCAGAGAATTTGAAAGAAATTGAAGATCAAGCCTTTATCAAATGTACTAAGCTGAAAGATATTCAATTTCCTGAAGGCGTGAAGTTGGGGAAAGAGTTGTTTGAATATGAAAAGTGATAATCTTAAAAAATAACAGTCAAAAAAGATAGGAGAAAATAATGGCAAAGAAAAGAGTAACACTGGTAGACGATTTTCAGTCTATTCTGAACAGTGGGGATTTTGAAGCATTCAAAAATGTGTTCAAAAAGTGTGACATTAATGCAAGAAAAGGTGATACAAACGCCTTTGGGTGCAGACCACTCACCTGTGAGTTTGCTTTTTGGTTAAAAGAGCAAGGCTGTGACATTGAATATAAAGATAACTACGATGAAACACCGATTTTCAAGCAAGTTACCCCCAATGAGGATAATTTTGACCTGTTTGTGGAATTGGGAGCAGATATTTTCGCTAAAGATAAGAGAGGTCTGACTTTATTACACGCAACTGCACGATGGGGAAATCAAGTGGCGATGGATAAATTGATAGGCTTCGGCTTTGACATCAACTTACTATCTGACAAAACTATCTTGGGAATACCTAGCACCCCCTTGGAATATGCCTTGATTTATGACTGTTCGACTTTGGAAAAAACACTTACTTTGACTGAATTTATGTTAGGAAAAGGGGCGAACCTGACAGAGAAGGCAAAAGAAACCATCACGAAAAAATGCGAGGATTTTGCTTTTCGGAAAGATTCCCTCACCAATAAGGAATTTGTGGCGGAAAGTCAAGTTGCTTATGAAAAACTGTTTGCTTTGATGGGGCTCGATACCCCAGAAGAAGTACAGAAACACGATGGCATTTCTGATATTGCTTTCAAGGTGAATTCCCACGAAGTGGGAAGAGAGGGCACCCTGGGGTGGATTGGTGAGAAACCTACTGATATTTATAACAATTTATGGGATTTTCTTGTTCCTGGCAGTGGACGAGCAAAGTCTGGGCAAGGGGAATGTATTCGCCTGATTGGACGGCTTTTAAACGAGATTTTGAATAACGGTGGTATGAACTGGTGTAGCGATTTCAAGTTGATGGCAAAGACTTTTGGCGAATATTTGCAGTCTGGTCAGCCACTGGAAGAAGAAATGCTGGAACAAGTTGACCGTATTACGAAAAAAATCAGTAAAAACACCAGTAAGGACGATGTAGAATTACTTATGCTTTATGCCGTGGCTTGGATTGGCTTGAATCCAAAAGTGTTGCCACTGATTGAGGCAGATTACAAAAGATAATAAATCTCTCCCAGATGATACCTTTTCGGTGTTATCTGGGATTGTTTTTTATTGAAAACCATGGTATAATTTAGGTAGAATTATGTAACAGTATGGAAAAAGCTGGTATAAAAAAGGAGAATTTATGAAAAAACTATTTGTGGCAATTCGCCAATATGACCATGAAACGGCAAAGGCTATTCTGGAGAAAAAGCCAGAACTTATTTCTTGCGTGGCAAAGCAACCACCAAAAAAAGACGATGGGCAATCCCTGTTACAAGTGGCGATCAAGTGCAACAACTTCGCCATGCAACATCATTTGTTGGATTTAGGTGCTGATGTTAACTTTATGGAGGCGGAAGAATGTGCCAATATTTGGATTGCTCCTGTGGTTCACGATGCCATTCGTTCTGCCATTCGTCATAGCCGATTTTTTCCGAGAAATTTCTCTGGGGAGGGATTTCGTCAAGAAAATTCACAAGAATCAGCAGAAGAAAGCTATGGGATCCTAAAAAGAATACTTGCTTTGGGTGCTGACCCCCTAAGTTTTGACTGCAATCGTCAATCTACTTTAGGACAATCTGGTATCATGGTAGCTTGTGAAACTGTGTTGGAACGCACACCTCATTATGACCGCACTGCAAAAGAATTCGAGGACAGCAATTACCAATATACCGAAGAAGTGAGAGAAGATTTCACGAAAGTCTTTGATTTGTTGCGAGAATATGCTCCTGATATGGTTTTATTTCAGGAAAAGGACTATATTCAAGGGGGAATGCCCAATTTAGAGGTGTCTCGGCGTACTTTAGATGGATTACCGAACAATCCAATTATCCTCAGTTTGGTGAAGGGAATTTCCTTGGAAGAAGGAATAAAACAAGGTATGGAGAATTATTTTAGTGAGTAAATTTGAATTTTTTTGGGAAACCATGAAGAAATGCAATTGGAGAGCCGAGGGAAATGGGGATTCCGAAAAAGTCCTAAAACCTGTGGTGGACTACTTGGCAAGTTTAGACGATATACAAATATTTCAGTTTGGTAGTCAGATGACCAAGCTACTCTATGACCTTGATACCAGAAAAAACTTTGAAGAATATGTAAAAGTAAGTGGGCATTCCAGTGATGACGGCTTTTTATATGCCAGATGTGTGGCTCTCATCAATAGTGAACATTACTATAAGTATGTGAAATCGGGTATCAATACTACGGTTTGGTGCATGGATTTTGAATCTCTGTTATATGTGCCAGAAAATGCGTGGGGACAAAAGCATGGCAAAGATAGCAGCGAATGTCCTAATTATTGTCTGATTAGTTATGAAACTGGGAGCAATAAGGCAATGTGGCAAAAAGAAGAAACCGAAGACGGATGGGCTTCCATTTTAGCATACGATAAAGCCATTTGGCACATAGAAAACGGTGTCAGTGAAGAAGAAATCGTGGCGAAGTTCACGGTGATTTTCACATTTTTGAAAGAAAACAA
The DNA here is from genome assembly GCA_044432725.1 of Eubacteriales bacterium. GTDB lineage: Bacteria > Bacillota > Clostridia > Oscillospirales > Oscillospiraceae > JAWXUK01. Next base: position 70,988 of record JAWXUL010000012.1, on the reverse strand, counting down.
GATGTTGAGCGAGGACGGATTGGAGTTGCTAGAAGATGGCATTGATGAAAGTATCTCTTTCCACAAAAATCTTGTCAATGAAAAGGGACGTGTTTTTTTAGATAAATATTACACTGAACTGGTGGATTACCCTTTGAAAAAGCTGAAAGATGAATTGAAACAAGGTTATTTAGAGGGGAAATATACAAATTTGGTAGTCCGATTGGACAAAGCTGTTTACGGCAAGAAATATCAAAATTATACCTTGGAGTTTTTGAAAGGAGCCACACTAAAAAACAGTAAAATAGGTGGCTGTCCTTACATTCCAAAAGGTGGGGAAATTCCCAGAAATGCAAAAGGGGAGCCACTTTTGATGATTGCTCAACTCAATTTGTCTGAATTTCCTGTTTCTTCACTGCCATACAAAGAGGGGATTCTTCAATTTTGGATTGGTATGAATGAAAACTATGGAGCAGATTTCCAGAACCCTTGCTCGGGGGATAATGCTCGAGTGATATATTATCCCACGATTCAGCCATCACTGACCAAAAAAGCAGTGGCAGAGTTATTTTCAGAGGTAGATTTAGAAGGGGACTTGCAATTTCCTCTGGAAAAACCTTGGAGCAATGAATATAAATTTAGAGATGGATTTTTCAAGTCTGTGCGTCCTTGCCCAAAAGACGTAAATTATTCCAATTATCTGGTTAAAATTTACAATGAAGCCTACCCTGATCAGCCGATTACCAATGTTTTGGACGATATTTTAACACCAGCGAAACAGTTTCCTCGTTCTAATAAGAAAGCAAATGAATTCCTGAATCCAGTGATAGCAAGCCACTTTAAAACGGATATAAACGATGCTAAATTCTTAGGTTATCCCACTTTTCTCCAAGAAGACCCACGAAAAAGTGGGTTTCCAGAACTCCGTGACTATGTGCTTTTGTTCCAACTTTCTAGCAAGAAATTGAAACATGGCGGGTTAAATTGGGGTAATGAGGGGAAAGCTCGTTGGATGATTCACCCTGATGACCTTGCCAAAGGTGATTTTTCTAAGGTTTGGTATGGTTGGGATTGTGTTTAATATGAGTGGGAGAAACAATATGGATATTATTAATAATGAAAATTGCCCAACACTGAAAGAATTACGAAAAACTTGGGTAGTCGACGTGAGCGATGAATCTATCGCAATCACTGGTTACAAAGGAAAAAAAACCAGTGAGATTGTCCCTGTTGCGATTGATACAGGGAAACCTATTGTAAGTATTGGTTTAGGTGGAAATTGTGATAAAATCCTCAAAGAAATCACCTTACCTGAGGGTTTGAAAACCATTGAAAAATGTGCGTTTTTACCCTCTGCTATCACAAAAATCAACATTCCTAGTACGGTTAAAAAAATCGGAAAACAGGCTTTTAGTGAATCAGCTATTCGTGAAATTACCTTGCCCAAAACTCAGAAGACAGTGGTAGAAGGACTATTTTGGAGTTGCCGAAACCTAGAAAAAATAGTTTTGCCTACTACCATCAAAAAAATAGGAAAAAGTGCGTTCAATGACTGTCTATCTCTGACTGAAATCAACTTTCCTGTTGGACTAACTACCATTGGACAATCTGCTTTTTTTCGCTGTTTCAAGCTAAGTGACATTCAACTCCCTGATACAGTGACGCTGATTGAACTTGGTACGTTTGAATATTGTCGAGCATTAGAAGAAATTCACTTACCACCTAGCATAGAAGAGATAAAAGGTTCAGCCTTTGCAAACTGTACAAATCTAAAAAAAGTCATTTTTAATAGTGAGAATATACAACTTGGCTTTGAAGTCTTTGGAAAATGTCCCTCACTGGAGTTTGTAGGTGTGGAAGGTGGCGAGAATTTACTCCCTACCTTACAAAAATAATAAGACAAAAAAACTGTTATTAATTTCCATAGTCAGTGACGGCTTCTTCTATCTTTTTTCTTCTAACGCACACATGATAGCACCTACCCAAACCTACGAGTAGAACTTTAGAGTATAGACTGCCATTTCCCTCCCAAGCCATACAAAGCTTAGGAGGGAATTTTTTTACAAACTTGAATTTTAGTTGGATTTTTGTATTTTTTTCAAAAACCTCTTGACAAGTGTTTCGACCTAGTGTATAGTGTACATATCCAACAAGCACAGAGCGAGTCGACAAGCACATAACTGTTAGGAGTGAAACCATGTTAGAAATTATCATCAGCAACAATTCCCCCAAACCCATCTACGAGCAAATCATGTCCCAAATCAAAACGCAAATCATGAGTGGGGAACTAGCCGAGGGAACGGCACTGCCCTCTATGCGTGGACTGGCAAAAACGTTGTCTGTTTCCGTGATAACGGTGCAAAAATCCTATGAAGAACTACATAAAGTTGGTTTAATTGAAACCACCATTGGTAGAGGGAGTTTTGTATCAGGACAAAACCAAGAACTTGTCCGAGAGGAAAAACAGAAAGAATTAGAAGCATTATTGGAACAAGCAGTGGATTTAGCCAAAGAAAATGGCATCAGCTACGAAACTATGGCTGATTTACTGCGTATTTTCTACAAACAGGAGGACTAAATATGAGTAACGTACTAGAAATTAAAAACTTGTGCAAAAATTATGAGGACTTTGCACTGGAAAATGTCAGCTTTTCCGTGCCAACAGGCTCCATTATGGGCTTTGTGGGGCAGAATGGGGCTGGGAAAACCACCACCATGAAAGCGATGCTGAACCTGATTGAAGCAGATTCGGGAGAAATTAAGATTTTTGGCAAAGCACACACAGAAACCCACATCAAAGAAGAAATTTCCACAGTTTTTGATACTGTGTGTTTTTCAGGCAGTTTGACCCCTAACAAATTGGAAAAAGTCTTGGCTTCTTCTTATCAAAGTTGGGAGAGGGAGCAGTATTTTTCCTACTTAACCCGCTTAGAAGTGCCACTTGATAAAAAAATCAAAGACTTTTCTCGTGGTATGACCATGAAACCGACCATCGCCGTGGCACTTTCTCACCATGCCAGATTCCTTGTGTTAGACGAAGCCACAGCAGGACTTGACCCTGTGGTGCGTGATGAAATTTTAGGCTTATTCCAAGAATTTGTGGAAGATGAGTGTAATTCTATCCTCATGTCCTCTCATATTACCTCTGATTTGGAGAAAATCGCTGATTATATCACCTTTATTCACAAAGGAAAAGTGATTTTAACTGAAAACAAAGATGTGCTTCGTGACGAATACGGCATCGGTCGCATGAAAAAAGCAGACTTTGAAAAACTAGAGAAAGCAGATTACCTAAGTTCTCGTGTCAGTGGTCTGCAACAGGAAGTTTTGGTGCGTAACCAAAAGGAATTTGCTCAAAAATACCCCTATATTCTGGTGGAACGAGCTACGATTGATGAAATGTTAGCCCTGATTATCAAAAAGGAGGAACAATAATATGAAAACAATTACTTTGAACAACTGGCTCTCCATGGGTTCGGAACTGAAAAAGATGGGATTCATTCTGTTTTTAGCTGGGATTGCTATTCTTGGCTTTATGGCATGGAAACAAGACACACTGATTCTTTACCCTTTTCTTGGTGTAGTGGCAAGTCTTTCTTTGGTTGTCCCATTGACTGTGCAAGAGAAAGACGTAGGTTGTCAGTGGGAACGATTTTCCCTCACTCTGCCCATTTCCAGAGCAGATATTGTCAGGGGCAACTTCCGTTTTTTTGCAGAAATCACAGCCTTAGCCTTTGGTTTTACCTTGGCAATGGGTCTGGTGGGCATGGCACTGACCCAAGGCTTGGGGTTTGAAACTTTTGTTGGTTTCCATGATGTGATGACATACCTACCATTGGCTGTTTCACTGGGTTTTGCAGGGCAAAGTTTCATTTATCTCCTCACTCTTATTGGAAAGGACACCACAGCGAAAATGTTTCACTTATGCGCAGTTTTTGTGGGAGCAGCGCCTTATTTGATTTCTTTGCAATTTTTTCATGCCCACGATTCTTTGGAAAATGCGTTGATGGCTTTTTTGTGTACCACTGTGATTTCTTGTGTGTTTATGGCTGTTTCTTATGTGGTGGCTGTGAAATTGATGGAGAAAAAAGAGTTTTAGATACATTTCAAAAGAAAAAGGAGGATATTTTATGAAAGGTTTATTGTTGCACAAACTACATTTATTCAATAGAAATGGACTGTTTTTGGTGATACTTACCCTATCTTTGACACTGTTTACTCTCTGTACTTCTTACCAAAGAAGCCAAAATTCATTTGACTGGATCCCCATGTTCCTCATGACATTTACCCTGAGTTTCATCGCTGTGACTGTGCGACATCAGGAAAAAGTTTGTGGCTGGGATCAGTTTTCCCTAACCCTACCAGTGAGCCGAAAAATGGTGGTGCAAGCAGATTATCTGTTTCAGTTATTCATGACATTTTTAGGCTGTTTCTTCACCTTTCTCCAAGCGTTCATCTTAAATGTGATTGATTTAGTGGAGATGTATTACAATACCAAAGAAAAATTCAGCAGTTTTATCCCTGATTATGAACCCATCCTTTATACTTTTGTCATGCTCATGGTGAGTCAATCGGCAATGTACGAGCTAAACTTTTTCTTCGGCATGGATAAATCCAACTCTTGTTTCTTTATTCCCTTGATTTTGGCAGGGATTATCTACTTATTTGCCCCGAATTTGACAATTCTGGTCTTTATGGCAACGAATTATTTTCCACTGTTTCTGATCAATGGCTTTCGTATTTTGATTGCCGTATTGATTACTTATGCCTTTTATCGTACTGCGTTGAAACGAATGGAAAGAATGGAGTTTTAAAGTTATCTCCATAATCACGAATTAAAATAGTGCTTACACATGGACGACAGGAGATAGGAGAGGAGTGGTTTGAAAACTTTTTTGCTGTTGAATGCTTGTTTTTTGTGGTGAATTGTGCTAAACTTATGTATGAGTAAATCCCTAAATATAAAGAGCGAATTGGAAGATTACGTTCCAGAAAGAGGTAAAATATGTCCCAGACAGAAGAATACAAGCCAACTTTTATCAATACAGTCCTTTTGGACGAAGTAAAATGGAGCAAAGAGCAGTTTATCCGTGATTTTTCAGAGGATTGGCACTGGAATACTTCCTTGGAAGAGAGTGCAGAAACGGTAAACGAAGAAAATATGGCAATTCACGTCATAGACAACTTGATGTTAATGGTCAGTTTTATGGAAGTACCTGTTCCCAATGGTGAAGCAGAGAAAACCGCCACCATGAACTGGATGTGGCAGGATGCTGCGACAGTGGTGAAACAGCACAAGGCTCATATTTTGGTCATCGTGGAAGGGGAGGGAGAAGCCACAGATAAAGCCTTGCTCCTCTCCAAAGCAGTGGCAACTTTGCTGAAACAAGAGTATAGCACCTCGGTGATGGCACATGGTATCGTCCATCCCTCAGCCTATTACGAGGCTTGCAGAGATTTACTGGAAGAAGATGAGTTAGTCTCAGAATTTCACGTTTGGATTGGTTTGTCCAAACATGAGGGCAAGTTTGGAATGTATACTTATGGTCTGCGTTTGTTTGGAAAAGAAGAAATGGAGATTTATTATGACCCAAAGGACGTTCACCCTAAAGAAATTGACGATTTTTTGCGTAATATGGCAGAGTACGTCATTGAATCCGATGTCACACTGAAAGACGGAGAAACAGCAGGTGTCAGTGAAACTCATTTTTGCAAGATAAGTTTGAGTGAGGGCATTGCTTTGGACGGAAACACCTTAAAAATTGACTATATTGCCAACTAAAGGAGAGAAAATGGATAATGAACATTTTGGTAAGTATTTATCATATATACTAAGACATAATCCACAAAAAATAGGTGTGAATATGTGTGAAAATGGCTGGGTAAGTGTGGATGAATTGGTTTATAAAATAAATCAAAATAATAGTGAACAAATAGATATATCAGTGTTATATGAAATTGTCGAAAATAATAATAAAAAAAGATATTCGTTTAATTCTGATAAAACTAAAATTCGAGCAAACCAAGGTCATTCGATTCATGTAGATGTTGAGTTAAAAGAAATCACACCACCAAACACTTTATATCATGGAACAGCAACTAAATATGAAGGAAGCATTGACAAAGACGGGCTTATTGCTAAAACTAGACTTTATGTACATTTGTCAGAAAATATTGAAACTGCGTTAAATGTTGGAAAAAGACATGGAACTCCATTGATTTATGAAATAGATTGTAAATCTATGGTAGATGAAAATAATATATTTTATTTATCAGAAAATAATGTCTGGCTTACAAAGTATGTTCCAAGTAGATTTTTAAGTAAAAAACAACTTTAGGATACTACAAAAATCAGCGTGATCTCCTACGGAAAAGCCGTTATTGACTTCGTTGGTTGATAACGGTTTTTCTTATGATGTTTTTTATTCAAGGTGCAAACCTCCAAGCCTAAGAGAAAGGGTGATGAGGGGAGGTAGTTTTTTTGTAAATTTTCTTGAATAGGCTTGTTTTTAATGTGGAGGTGTGCTAAAATTAAAAAAATGGAGGTCACAAAATGTATTTTGAAAAAAGATTTGGTGCATATTCCAAAACCGTAACACTAGATTCTAAACAAAGCAAAAAACTCATCATGGTGCTGTTCTCTGTCATTGGATTGGTTTTTATGTTGGTCGGTGGAATATTTTTAGCTGTGAATCCATCTCCTGATGATTATACGAAAACTGGTGAATATGAGTTCTTTTTCCATGAAAACCTTAGAAAGACAAGCACTTCTAGGTCAAGAAGTAGTGGTATCTCTCGTAGTACCACAAGCACCAACTATGTCCCCATGTATCTCGGTTTTGTGGGGGAGGATTCTTATACTTATGAGTATCATAGGGATTTTTCCAGTGAGGTCAAGGCACAAGAATTTACAAATGCAAATCAAACAATGTTAGTTTCTACTTACTTTAACCAAGAAAATCAGCTTTTTTTCTTAGCAAGTGACATTACTTTGGAAGAATATTTTAACCAACAAGCACTGTTCGGCTATATTTTCTTTGGATTTGGAGTGTTTTTCTTCATCATAGGACTATGTGTTGGACTTTTTCCAAAAAAGAAAAATAAAGATGCCTTTGATTATGACATAGGTTAAGAGATACCATTTTTTTAAAACAAACAGAACCCAAAATATCAAATAAAAGTGCCATAAACATTCCGAAATATAAGTAAACTCCTCTAAACCCGTGGTTGTTTTAGAGGAGTTTTATTGTATTGGAATATTTTGTAAAATCAGTTCCACTTTCACCAAATCGCCATCTATGGTGAGATTCAAACTGCCATGTTGCACTTGCATCAAACTTTGTGCAATGTTCAATCCAAGTCCAGAACCTTCTGTACTTCGTGAAGAATCCCCACGGACAAAGCGTTCCATCAGTTCTTCTGCGCTCATGTTCAGTGGTTCTGCAGAGATGTTTTTAATAGAAATTCCTGATTTTTCAGCCATTTTCTCCACTGTCACATAAACTCTCGTCCCTGATTGGGCATATTTGCAGACGTTTGAGAGCAAATTATCCAAGACTCGCCACAAATGTTTGCCGTCTGCCTGTGCCTTGCAATCGTCAGGAAACTGTGAAATCAAGACCAAGTTTTTCTCCTGAAATCTGTCCTCATATTCCCCTAAAGCCTGTGACACCACTTCCACCAAATTCGTTTCCACCAAGGACACAGAAAGGTTTCCTGTGGTGGCTTTGGAGGCTTCAACTAAGTCCTCCACTAGCTTTTTCATTCGCATAGATTGTCGCTGTAAAAGTTGTAAATATTCTGTATTTTCCTCATCAGTGTGTTCTTTTTGCAGTAATTCCACACAGGTGACGATGGAAGTGAGCGGTGTTTTGATGTCGTGGGAAACATTGGTAATTAGCTCTGTTTTCATCCTTTCAGAACGCATTTTTTCCTCCACGGCTAGTCCGATACCATCCCCGATGGTGTTTAGTGTTTCGCCATATTTTTTGCAGTCAAAATACATTTTTTGGGTATCAATCTTCTCATGAAATTGACCTGATACCAGTGTTTCGGCGCCAGTTTGTAGCAGTTTCATCTGCCAAGAAAGCCCACAGAAAAAGACTAATACAGCCAAGTTATACAGAGCGAAGACTAACCAAGCAAAGCCAGAAGTCATAGAAATCATCCCTAAAATGCCATTGACGGCACAAATGATTGTGCTAATGAGTGCTGTTCGCCAAATAATAGGGAGTTTTTGTAGGCTTTTGATGATTAATTTGAAAAACTTCCAAACAACTGTGTTTTGAAATAGAGTCTTACTTTTCAGGCGAACAGCAAAGGTTTCTATGAATTTGACCACAACATAGGCTGTGAAAAAGGCGATGATATTCAATAGTTGTAGTGTGAAATCATCGAAAGAAGACATGGTATGGTAAAAAATGTGGTGAAATGTGCTCATGCCTGCATTTATTCCCAGTGCAAGGACGGATAGAGAGCAAAATATCAGTAAATCAGTGGGGATTTTGTCCCAAGCTGTGAGAATCAGTTCCTCTTTGTTCTTGGCTTTTCCAGCAAATTTGACAAGAAGGCACAGATTGAGCAATGATAAAATCCCACAAATCCCAAGTGCCACTGGCAAAATATCAGCATATTCTTTCAACGTTTCATAGGTGTTTTTTAGAGAGGGGAAGCCATCTTGCACAGTAAGAGGTGTTTGCAATCCCACGATGATTTCATAGTCCAAATAGCTGTTGGTGGAGAGAAATTCATATTCTCCTGTGCCAAATGTATCAAGAAGGACAGATTTCTCCACCACATCAGTGATTTTCACTTGGAAATTATGGTTTTTTACAGAATAAGCAGATTCCAATGCCAGCAAAATGCTCTCTTGATAAGATGCAATTTCCATTTCTTTTTGACTGGAATCTACCTCCTCTTCCACACCATCGGTCACAGGTCCTGTGGTGGTTACTGAAGATGTTACCCTGTCTTCTGCGTGATGATAATCATAGAGATTGATAATCACGGTCTGGACTCCATAATCGTAAAAACTGCCTGTTTCCTCAAAAGAATTGCTGTTATATACATCTAAATTCAAGGAAAATGCCAGAAAATATCCCAGTAATAAGGTACTACTGAGGAAAACTACGGTGAAAAACTTTTGTAGTCCTTTTCCAAAATTCTTTTTTTCTTTCATTCTTTCTCTCCTTCCAACTTGTACCCCTGCCCCCAAATGACCTTCAAATACCGAGGCTGTGAGGGGGTGATTTCTAACTTTTCTCGCAAATGTCTGATATGCACTGCCACAGAAGTTTCCCCACCCAAGGGGGCTTGCTCCCAAACTTTGCTGTAAATTTCCTTAGAGGAGTAGACTTTATTGGGGTTTTCCATCAGAAATTTTAAAATACTGTACTCTCTTGGGGTGAGATTCACCAATTCTCCTGCCAAAGTCACTTCTTTTTTTTCATCATCCAAGGTAATTTCTCCCACGGTCATGCCATCTTTGGGTTGTAGAATTTCACTTTTTCCACCTGTTTCCATTCCTCCCAACAGTGCATATCTTCGTAAGTGGGAACGCACCCGTGCCATTACTTCTGCTGGGTGAAATGGCTTTGTGATGTAGTCATCCGCTCCCATGTTCAGCCCTAAAATCAGGTCAGAGTCCTCGCTTTTTGCCGTGAGCATGATGATTGGTGCGTTGGAAAATTCTCGGAGCTTAGCTGTTGCCGAAATGCCGTCCATCTTAGGCATCATGATATCCATGAGAATCAGGTGAATTTCCTCCTTTTTCACCAGTTCCACCGCTTCTAATCCGTTATTTGCCGTAGAAATCTGGTATCTCTCTGCTGTGAGATACATTTTCAAGGTGTTTGCGATGTCCACATCGTCATCGCAGATTAAAATATGATACATTTTCTCTCCTCCTATGCTTATCATAACACAAGCAAACTTTAAGAAACAAGTAGGAAAATGTTTAAGAATTTCTTAAGGTTTGTTGTTGGTCATTTTGTCGTGCTTTTATAGCATCTTGAATTAAGTTTGACATGGTCAAACTTACAAACAACAGCTATGCTGTTGTTTGTAGAAATAATGATTTTGTCATTATTTCTGATTCAATCTTGCTCAATAGTCAAGTCGACCGTGATTTTCTAAAGAAAATCACGGAGATTGAAAGCTTTGCTTTCAATCAAAATGAAGAAGCCTTGTGGCTTCTCATTTTTCAAGTTACTATATTGTACCATATAAAGAGGTTAAAAAGCTATCCCTAATGTATCCCAAATTGGGATTAGCTTCACTCCTTGCGTCAATGGTGGTTTTGTGGTATTCTAAAAACAGAAAAAATTTTTTCAAATCTTGTAACCTCACCACCCTTTTTTCCCACTATATAGATAAGGAGGTATTTTAGATGTTAGATGACACAGAGATTATTGCACTCTACACAAAGCGAGAAGAAAGAGCAATCAGCGAAACCAAGTCTAAGTATGGAGGAAAATTGATAGGACTTTCCGTGAAGATTTTAGGCAATCTAGAGGACAGCGAGGAATGTGTTAGTGATACTTATTTTCAGCTATGGAACAAAATACCACCAGAAATGCCCCAATATTTCTTTGGTTTTATGGCGAAAATCTGCCGTTTCCTCGCTTTTGGGAAGTTGGATAGTCAAAAAGCGAAAAAAAGAACAGCAGATGTAGTAACACTTTCCCAGGAACTAGAAACTTGTATTGCTGACACACTTGCCGACATCCCCTTTGAAGAAATTGCCCTATCTCAAATTTTAGAGCAATTTTTAGACGGACTTCCCCAAGAAAAACGGCTGATTTTTCTACGTCGCTACTGGTTTTCCGATAGTATTGAGGAAATTCCAGCACGTTTTCTCTGTAGTGAGAGTAAAGTCAAAACAACCTTGCACAGAACCAGAGCAGAACTTAAAATTCACTTGCAGAAAGAGGGTGTCACAGTATGAAAGGTATGGATATTTACAAAAGTTTGGGGCATATCTCGGAAGAAATGGTTCAAGAAGCAGAGGAAACCACAGGAAAACTTTCCTCTCACAAGTGGAATTGGAAATATGTCTCGGCTATGGCAAGTAGCGTTGCTTTGATTTTTGGACTTTCCTTGGTCTTTTTCCAGAATGGTGGAAGTGATGGAGGTGTATCTCCAGAAAGTAGTGGTGCTGGGGGCGAAATAAGTGGTTCTAGTGAAAGTGAAGGAGGAATTGAAAGCTCTAATACCATGGCACAAGTTTATACTGCGGAACAGTTAGAGAAACTAACAGTACAGTTGACTGACATTCAAAAAGATGGCTTTCGCTGTATCGTCACGGAAACAAGCAATGAAGAACTCTTTCCAATCGAAGCAAAACTGTCTGTGATTTTAGAAGAAAACACCACGATATTCACAGAGAATGGTGAAGAATTTGTATTTAACCCAGACCAATCCAATATCATAGAATTTGGAGTTGAAATAGGGTCGGTGATTGAAGTAGACTACCTTTATTACCACGAATACCAAGATACAAATGGATTTTACAATAGAGTTATTGCCGAAACTATAAAAACCCCCAACTAAGAAAGGACAATTTCATGAAAAAATTACTGATTAGTACCCTTGTCACAGCTTTTTTGCTAGGAAGTTTGACCTCCTGTGAACAAATTAGCATATCAAACACCATCACAGCAGAAAATTTGATGGCTACAGCCACGAAAAGCGACATTGCGATTTCTGGAGCATTGGAAGAACAAGACAAAGTGGCACTCATGGAGTTTTATTGCAAATTACTGACACAAACCCATCAAATAGAGAGTGAAGGACAAGAAAACATCATGATTTCCCCTCTTTCCATTGCTACGGCACTGTCTATGACTGGCTTAGGTGCTGATGGGGACACTTTGTCAGAGATGGAAGAAGTATTTGGACTTTCCAAAGATGCAATGGCAAGTTATTTGTCTGCTTATATTGAAAGTTTACCAAGCACAGAAACAGCAGAATTTCATCTTGCCAACTCCATTTGGGTGAAAGATGACCCGAAATTGACCGTTCAAGACAGTTTTTTAGGGGATAATAAGGCTTATTTTGACCCAGATGTTTTCAAAGCACCTTTTGATTCTGGCACTTTGTCGGAAATTAACAAGTGGACGAAAACCAACACCAACGGTATGATTGACAAGGTTTTAGAGGAAATACCAAAGGAAGCCGTGTTATATCTCATCAATGCCCTGTGTTTTGAGGGTGAATGGGAGAATACTTACTATGAGGAGCAGGTGCGTGACAGAGTTTTCTATCATTTAGATGGCACGGAAACAACAGTGGATATGATGTATTCCTCAGAAAGTGGATATTTGGAGGGAGAGAGTTTCATAGGTTTTTCTAAGCCATATAAGGACAATACCTACCGATTTGTGGGACTTTTACCAGAAGAAGGTGGCTCTACAGATGAAATTCTCGCTGAACTCACTGCAAATCCTGAAAGTTTTCTGGAACAACTAGCCACATCGGAAGACTTTGTGGATTCCGTTGCACTACCAAAGTTCGAGCAAGAATTTTCTGCTGAATTGTCCGAAACCTTGGAAAGTCTGGGAATGACTTCTGCTTTTGATGTAGATTTGGCAGATTTCGCAAAAATGGGCGAGCATACTGATGAAAATATCTATATTTCACAGGTGATTCACAAAACTTATATCCAAGTGGACGAACTTGGCACCAAAGCTGGAGCCGTTACTTCAGGGGGGATGTCTGGCGGAGGTGCCCCATCGGAAACAAAAGAAGTTCACTTAGACCGACCTTTTGTGTATATGATTGTGGATACAGAGGAGAATCTGCCTCTCTTTATGGGCATTATCAACGAGTTATAGTGCTAAGACAACAACAACACGAACAAACTGGAATAGTACTGCAAGATAAGGTCATAAATGAGAATTGCTGCAAACAAATAATATTCCCTTACAAGAGCCACTATTGATATTTTGTCGATAGTGGCTTATCCCATGCCATTTTCTCCGTATACACCACAACAATAACATTCATGAAACAAGAAAAAGGGCAGAAATATGGCAAGGAAAGGTAAAACACATTCTCTCTAATATTTAGAAAAAGTAAAAATAAAAAAATTTAAGAAATTTCAAAAAAACTCTTGACAGAATAGTTTCAGTGATGTAGACTATAGTTAGTTGTAACCATAGAAACTGAAAGGAGGGTGTAAATATGACAAAACCAACCATGGGAAAAATCGAACGGCAGTTTGCAGACATCATCTGGAAAAATGAACCACTCGCTTCTCCAGAACTGGTCATTCTGGCTGAAAAAGAACTAAATTGGAAGAAATCCACAACTTATACCAGCTTAAAAAGATTGAGCGAGAGAGGTATTTTTCAAAATATCAAGGGAATCGTGTCCTCGCAAATGAGCAGAGAAGAATTTTATGCTTTGAAAAGCGAAGAATTCATCGAGGACAGCTTTGCAGGTTCACTACCACGATTTTTAACGGCTTTTTCTTCCAGAAATAAGCTGACAGAGGAAGAAATCAAAGAAATTGAAGCATTGATTGTAGAGAGCAGAGGTGAATCTTAATGGAAAATGTGTTTCTCGCTGTGTTGAATATGAGTTTGACGGCAAGTTATATCATTCCTTTTGTGGTTCTTGCTCGTCTGCTTTTGAAGAAAGTACCGAAAATTTATAGTTATTCCTTGTGGTCTGTGGTGCTATTTCGACTTCTTTGCCCCTTTTCCTTAGAATCAGCATTGAGTTTGCTCCCAGAAGAAGCAGACATTCAGCATTTTGGCACCAGAAGCACCTTAATCGCACAAAATCCAGAGATTTCAACTGGAATCCCTACCATTGACCAAAGTATCAACCCAGATTTTAATGAAATTTTGCCCACAGCACCCCCACCAGAAACAGGAAACTCTGTGAATCCATTACAGATTTGGACTTTTGTGGCTCAAATGCTATGGGGGTTCGGCATAGTCCTCATGTTACTGGTAGCAAGTGTTTCCTTACTACGATTAAAAAAGAAGTTGAGGGTCTCAAAAGAAGTAGAAAAAGGAGTGTTTTTCGCTGATGACATCAGGTCTCCCTTTGTTTTCGGTGTGATTTCTCCAAAAATCTATCTACCATCTACCATAAATGAGGAAGAAATCCCTCTTATTCTGGCTCACGAGAGATTTCATCTTAAAAGATTTGACCATGTGACAAGACTACTTTCTTTTATTGCTTTAACTTTGCACTGGTTTAACCCTTTGGTGTGGATTTCTTATTATTTATCGGAAAAAGATATGGAAACTTCCTGTGACGAAGGTGTTTTGCGTGAGAAATCCCTTGGAGAACGTGGAGATTATGCCACGGCACTATTAAAATTCACTGATAGAAGAAGTAGCCTAACCCCTCTTGCTTTTAGTGAAAATGATACGAAAGGTAGGGTGAAAAATATTATGAAGATGAAAAAAACAAAACTTTGGGTCAGTGGACTTGCTTGTGTATTAGTGGTGGGGTTGGTAGTGGGATTTTCTACCAATTCCAGCAAAAACCTTTCCGAAGAACTTCAAACCTATGTTGTGGGTGATTTAGAACTGCGCTATTACGGTACTTTAACCCCTCTGTTGGAAGCAACCTATCCACCTGATTATTATGATGCTTCTATTTTGGAAGGAACCTTAGCTTTCCTCCATGCTGTTTTGCCTGAGTACTTTCTTGCTTTTGATGACCCAGATTTTGAATGGAATGGTGATTTACTCAGTGTTAGCACCTTAGAAGAAGTGAAAAGCCATGTAGAAATGGTATATAAAATGGCTGATTTTCAAGCTAGTTCTTCTCATCTAGCGGGAAACGAGTATTTATTGACGGTCGATGTGCTACCAGTCTATGCTTTCACTGGTTTGACTGAGGAAACACTGAACTCCATAAAGACAGATGAAAATTTTGTAGGAAACGTTGATTTAATGGTGCAAGCTGTACTAAGTCACTTAGATTCACCTCAAAAGGCAAAAGTTCGTGAGGAATATATTATACAATACACCTACGATGAGGAAGATGGTTTTGTTCCCAATATGGATGAAGTTTTTGCTTTGTATGAGAGAATCGTGGTTTTTAGATATGGTAGTAGTCCATTTGAACAAACGAAAGAAAATTCTCATGAAATCGAAGCCAATCCCATTCATTATTCACGAGGTAATGACGAAACTGAGGTAAAACCAAGCGAAAAACCCTTTTCATTAACAGATTTCGAGGATATTATCCTTGGAAAAACCACCCAAGACGAAGTGGAGGCACAATTCGGACAGCCTGATTCAATGGGTTCTGGTGCTCATTTTTATGCTTACTATGAGGTGGAAGGTGAAACTGTCTTTATTGATTTTGGAAGTAAACTCAACGAAAATCAGCAGTATTTAGTGGAAGGGATAAGGGTAACGAAAAATGGTCAACTACCACTTCAAGGAGAAGAGGAAGATACCATAATCAATGTTGTATCAGACCTATCTGCATCGGTTCAGAACTCTTTAGCGTATCTTTTCACAGAAACACAAGAGTTTTCTCTTCCAACGAGAGGAGAAGTAGTCATCTTAGAGTCACTTTGGGACTATTGTAATTATAGTGAACAGACTCTGAATAGACTGGGCGAACAGCTTAGTGCAGACGATTTTTATGTGCTAAACACCTCTCAATTTGACGATACCTATTACTCTGTGGTGATGATGCTATCGGAAGGTCCTAGTCTGTCCTTGGTGCAACATTCTAATCCAACTCAATTTCCAATCGAAATCTACGCAATGCACACTGGAGAATTTGCCATGTCTAGTGGAGTTTGGGCGAATGTGTCCCAGCAAGGAGGGGATACTTTCGTCTGGCTTTCCAAAAGAGATATTCGACACTGTACTGAAACAGATACCTTAATCAGCAATGATATTCAAGTTGTGAAATTCCGCTTTTTAGATGGCACAAGTGCTTTGGAATCAGTTTCGCAATCAGGAGCATATATTTTCAAATATGCAAAAGAAATCAGTTCTTGCGAGTTCTTGAATGGCGAAAATATCCTTGTGTTTGAGCAGGATTTCAGAGATAACTAATGTGGATTGTAAGTGTTTCTTGATAATACAACAAAGGGAGGTTTATTTTCTATACAGGGAATTTGATTCTATAAAAGAGCCGTTATTGATTTCCATAGTCGGTGACGGCTTTTCTTTTGCCGTTTTGCTTACTATGCCTTAACTTTTTTCTACAACCTCTCGATAACTATAACACATGAGTATATGTCAGTATCGTATTTTTGAAAGGATGAGTGCCATGATTAAAATAAGTCACAACATTTTCCCAGCAAATAGCTTGTTTATCAAAGCAAATTCCAAGACATCTTCAGACAAGTACAGTGAAAAAGTAGAAGCACAAAAACAACAGTCTTTGGAGAAAATTGACCGTTATATTGCCACTTGTAGCAAGAAAACGGTGAATCCACAGAAAATCCAGAAGAAATAGAGGGCGAACTGCCAGAAATGGAGCAAGAGGAATCTGACCCACTGTATCAACTCACAGACAAAGAACGAGACTATGTCACAAAGTTGCGAGAAAAAGCAGTGCGCACCGCTATGGTCATGTTGGACGCTCGTACTCAGCAGATACAAAATAAGAGAAATATGAAAATTGATGCCGAAAATCGAAAACAGAAGGAAAATTGCGATAAAATTTATGCTTCTATGAACCGTGGGGACTAAGTTCCACTGAAAAACCGTCAATTTCTCATGAAAATAGCACCAGCACTTTATAGTATGGCAATGCTGTCTGCCATGTTAGAAGAAAAAGAAGGCGAAAAAGTGGATTCTGTATTAACGGATGAAGAAAAAAACACCTCGGAGGAAAAAGCAGAGTTTGAAGCACAGTTAGACGCATTGTATGCTGATGAAAATGGGGACGGCTATCTTGATTCCACCCATAATTTAGAGTATATCATGGAACTAAATGATATTTTAGATGGAAAACTGCCCTATTCCTCCTTGAAAGAGGGGACGAGTAAAACAGTTAGCACAAATAGTTCAAATACTGAAACAAAACCCGTAGGAAGTTCTAAGAGTAAAACAAGCACTCCCACCAGTCAAAATTCAAAAAGTCCAGTGAGTTCTACGAGTGGATCCACTGGAATCGTCTAAAAATAAAGACCTCCTCTCAACAAGTCTTTTGTGGCTAAGTTGAGGGGAGGAAATTTTTTTACTCTAAAAAAACTCTTGACATGGTGGTTTGTTTCTGATAAACTAACAACAAGGTTGATTGAGGAACAACCACACAAAGAAAGGAGGTACTCCCATGGAAATTTATAAACTGGGACTTGTTGAAACCAAATTTGCTGAAATTATATGGAAAAATGAGCCTATTCCCTCTGGTGAGTTGGTGAAACTTTGTGCTAAAGAATTAGAATGGAAAAAACCAACCACTTACACTACCTTGAAAAAATTGAGTGAAAGAGGTATTTTTCAAAACAAAGATGGAATAGTAAGTTCAATTCTGTCGAAAGAACAATACTTCTCTATGCAAGGTCAGCAACTGGTGGAAGAAGCATTTTCAGGCTCTTTACCCAAATTTTTGGCTGCTTTTGTTTCTCGGAAGGACTTATCCACTGAAGAAATCGAAGAAATCAGAGCAATCATTGACAAAAAATCCGAAGAATAAGGAGATGTTTCTATGTTAGATGTACTTTTTGGGCAGGTGCTTTCTTGTAGTTTCATCGGTTCTTATGTGATTATTGCTGTTATGGTAGCACGGTTATTACTAAAAAATTCACCTAAAATTTACTCGTACGCCCTGTGGTCTGTGGTTTTCTTTCGTTTACTTGTGCCGTTTACCCTAGAAAGTCCTTTAGGTATTTTACCAGAAACACAAAGCATTTTGCCGATGAACCAAGAATCAAATACGATTTCACAAGAAAAAACAGAAAATCAGGTTTCCACGTCCGAAAGTCCTGAAGTTACAATTTCTTCCAGTGGATTTCAGGATTCTGTCCAAAATTCTACTTCTGTATGGTCGATATTGTGGTGCATGGGTATGAGTGTTTTGGTGATACCCAGTCTATATTCTGTGGTAAAACTTCATAAACAGTTAAGAATTTCTTTTCATTTAGAGAAAAATATCTATTTGGTAGACAGTATTGATACACCTTTTGTTTGGGGATTGTTGAAGCCGAAGATTTATTTACCGTCTACTCTAAATGAAGAAGAAAAGAAATGCGTTATTCCACACGAAGAATATCACTTAAAAAGATTTGACCACCTCACTCGATTACTTGCTTTTTTTACGTTGTTGCTACACTGGTTTAATCCACTTGTTTGGTTTGCCTTTGTCTTGTCAGGGAGAGATATGGAACTGTCTGTCGATGAAAAAGTGATAAAGAATATTGATGATTATATATATTTTTATAACGAGTTTGCATTCAAACAAAAACGAAATTGACACCCTATGAGATGAGATGTCAATTTGTTGCATGATTTTATTTTCCTCATAGAAGGGGGCTTTTTTGTATTGTCTGTACAAAATGGGGCGGTTCACACTGTGAGGAAGTTTTGTTTTATTTAATTTTTTGAATTAGTTCTTCTGGAGATATTTGGAACAATTTGCTTAAGGCAATCAAGTTTGATGTGCTTGGATCATTGACTCCATTCTCCCACTTTGATACTGTTTGACGGCTAACCCCCAATGATTCAGCCACAAATTCTTGTGTCATTTTGCTCTCTTCACGATATTCTTTTAAGACTTCGCCAAGAGATTTTTTTGTGGAATCTTTTTTCTTTCGAACTTCTGCAGAGCTGATGTATTTTTTCAAAGCTTTTATCACTAGGTACAAAAGATAAGGAAATAAACATAAAATGGGAATCATAAACAGTGAAACAAACAGGATAGTTCTAAATGCAAAACTCATTTTCTCCCCCCTTTCTGCCTTTATTATACACTAAAATAGAGTTTACATCCACCACTTATCACGCAACTATAAGTTAACATCGAAAAAAATGGAGTTTTTCTGGAAAAATTGAGAGATTTCTATATGCCCTACCCTTGTCTGCAATCATGATCATCATAAAGGAACACTGTCCCTAAGTCGATTCACAGACGGCACAAAGATGGGGGAGGAATGTAGGCTGAATGAGACTAACCATAGTGAAAAGTGAGGGTTGCTACCTAAAAGTAGTGCTGCCCTCCATTTTTTGAAGAACTTTTTTTGATTCATGAAATCCATCATCTCCTGATCCCTCGCCGTGTACATCAATTATTTACTGATCTTTCTTGGTTTTGTAGTTTCATTGGGTTACCTCCAAATCGTGAAATATAGTTTAGATAAATGAGTGTTCTTGCTTGTACCACGCATTTTTTTATGAATTATCAAGTGGAACGCAGTGCCCTCATTTCATGTATTTCTTCTACGAATCACTTAACTTTTTATAAATTTGTGTGTGTCACACACTGGCTACCCACCACCGAATCGGTCTTATTCACTGGGGATAACCTATGTACCCTAGGGCACCCTCTCTCGCCTGTCGGCGATTCACCTTGTACACCCAGAAAAAGTTATGGAAATAAAAAAGACACAATCTTTGATTTCTCAAAAATTGTGTCATAATATGTGGTGTTTTATTCAGTTTTACTTGTGCCAAAATGAAATCTTGTTCAAAACAAGATTTTTCGCTTTTTTGCTGGGTATCTGAATTTCTCATTTTCGTTATTACGATGACAGTTCAAATCCTTTTTTCAAAAAACGATCAAAATCGCATCTATAAAAACGACCTCTAAAAGTTCAGCGATTTTCAAAATTTCTTGCAACTTTTTTTCTTTGCTTTCTACCCTTTGAAAACAAAAATCCCCTACACGAATGACTTGATTTGAAGATTTTTCAAATCATAGTCTTTGTGTAGGGGTTGTTTGGAGGTGCCACCCAGATTTGAACTGGGGAATCGAGCTTTTGCAGAGCTCTGCCTTACCACTTGGCCATGGCACCATTTAAATATTGACAGAGACAAATAAATCATCCCTGAATCAAAGTAAATTTATTTTATCATATACCAAAAAGAATGTCAATAGTTTTTTTTAGTTTTTTAAAAAAATTTTTATACAAATATTTGATTTTAGATTGCCCTTTTTTCTAATATGTGGTATAATGAATGACAGGCTCTGATTACAGGAAGGAGGATATCTCAGATGAATTGGAAAGTATTGGATGCTCTTGATACAAAACATAGTGCCATTAATGCCCTTCTCATAGTTGAACTAGAAAGCCGTCGTGTGGTTATGGCAAACACACTGGCTCTAAAATATTTCGCTGGCCAAGATGACCAAATTAGCTTGCAAAAAACCTTAGGTAGAGATATAAACCTCCAAGATCTCTTTCTCTCTGTGCAAGAAGATTTATCTCACAATGTAGTAACATTGATGGAAGATTCTGTTGTAGAAGGTAAAACTGGGGATGATCTTGAATGTGATATCTCTTTCACTTATGCTACGCCAGAAAAAAAACATATTTTTATGAAGATACATCCTATTATTAATAATAAACCGTACTATTTAGAAAATTTTATCGCAACCCGTAAACGTCCTGCCTTTGCTCTAAACATCCACGAAAACTTAACTGTCACTCATGGAAACCCTTTGTTTTATAAAGCATTTGCTTGCAATAAAACCTCGATGAAGCTTCGCTATAAAAATTATTTTGGTAACCTGTTATCTGAAGAAAATCGCCAAGATTACGAAGCACAAATTTTTGCTGCCCTAGACCAAGCACCTATGGGAAAATTGGATATACCAGTCCAAACTGCCTTTGGTGAGACCCTCTATTTTTACTATGATACTTTACGCCTGAGACAAGTGGAAGATGATTTTCGCAATAATCTATTCTGCCTTTTAGTGGGTAAGGATGACAATAATGAAACGTTAACAACACCTTTTGATAATTCCTAAAATGCGATTGGTATGAAACACCTTCAGAATGTTCAAACAAATCCTCCTCATTTTTAAATTTCAAAAATTTCTTTTCTCACATGGGACAATCAAACGGTCGGTTAAACTGTTGAAATTTAAGGGACAGTTTTAAAGAATATAGAGAGGATTGTAAGGTATTAACTTATTATTCATGTATTAAAAAGCACGATAAGAATACTTCTTATCGTGCTTTGAATGTTTTTGTCATTTATTAAGTTTCTGCACTGGCTGTTTGAACAGAGGCACTTTCACTATCTTCACTTTTTTCTTGTTCTGGAAAGAAATCTTTTGAAACATGGTGATAAATAAAGATTGCCAGCAATAAAGTCACCACATCAGCCACTGGCTGAGCATAAACCAAGCCGTTGATTCCAAAAGCACCACCTAAAATATAAAGTAATGGAATGTATACAACACCCTGACGGCAGACATTCAGTATGAAAGCAGATTTCGCAGCACCTGCAGATTGTAGTGCGTTTGAAATGAAGAAAAGAATCGCCATAATTGCCGAGGTAGAGATCAGCACTTGTGAAAAGAAATACCCATACTCAAAAGCTGCTGGGTCACTGACAAAGGCATTGACAATGGGGGTCATTCCAAGATAACAAAGTAATGTCAAAGATCCCGAGACTAAAATAGTGAAAATGATCGAGAACTTAAACACAGCCTTGTATCTTTCTTCGTTTCTTGCACCAATAGAGTAGCCTAACAGAGGTTGCACGCCCATACCGATGCCCAAACAAATCATAGATGTAATCATGGTGCATTTCATGGCGACACCAATGCCGGCCACAGCCATATCTCCATAAGTTGCCATTTGTCCGTTGATTAAAACTTGGGAAAGACCCATTAAAAGAGAGGAAAGGGAAGAGGTCAAACCAATCACCACTACATTTTTCATAATGCCCTCTCCCATAGTGAAATCAGAAAGTTTTACACTTAATAAGGATTGATTTTTCTCTTTTTGCCACAAGTAAACCAGATAATAGATGCCGCCACACACATTCCCAATGAGGGTTGCTATGGCTGCCCCCTCCACGCCCATGTCAAAAGTGAGAATTAAAAGAGGATCCAAAACGATGTTGATCAGGTTGCCTATCATCATACCCCCCATGGCTTTTTCTGGTTTCCCCTCTGCCCGCAACAGGGCAGAGAAACAGTTGGAAATTAGAATAAATACCCCAGAAACACTAAAAATACTGAGATAAGATGCCACCATATCCGCTGTTTCACCACTGCCACCCAACATAACAACGATGGAATCCACAGCCAAAAAGACCAGCAGAGAAGTTCCTATGCCTATCACAATGCAAGACCAAAAGCAAAAAGAAGCAATTTTCTTTACGCTGTCATGGTCACCACTGCCTAAATTTCTGGAAAGGAGTGCCGCTCCACCCACACCAAAAATATTTCCTAAAGACATAAATAGTAAAAATAAGGGAGTTGCCAGAGAAATTGCGGCAACTTTCAGGTCATCTCCTGTTTGCCCGAT
Organism: Eubacteriales bacterium; assembly: GCA_044432725.1. Classification (GTDB taxonomy): domain Bacteria; phylum Bacillota; class Clostridia; order Oscillospirales; family Oscillospiraceae; genus JAWXUK01. The sequence goes on along the minus strand of JAWXUL010000012.1, from coordinate 48,595 downwards.
GAAAAACAGGTCAGCCATATTGTAAATAAGTACCATCACCATAGCAAGCATGGCTGGGATTGCGTTGGTCAAGACAGCTTTTCTCACAGGCATACTGTCTAATTTTTCTAAATCATTGTTCATTGTGATTCTCCATTTCCAACTGTTCATCGATAGCGTGATATTGTAAAAGGTTGTTTTTAGATTTTTGAAGTAGCTCCATAAAAATAGTATGCTCTCCCTGTGAGAAATCGTAGAAGAAAATTTTTTCCACTTCTTCAATACAATCTTTTATTTTAGGTATGGTATTTAAACCATCCTTTGTGATTTTTACCATCTTTTTTCTTTTTATTGAGAGATGGGTGCTGACAAAATTCTTTTGTTCCAGCCTATTGATCACGCCTAACATGGTAGGTTGTGATGTTTCAGACATTTTTTCTAAGGTTTTTATGGCTAGTTCGTGTCCCTCTGCTTCTTCTAAGAAAATCAAAACAAGCCCTTGTGCCATACTTAAATCGAACTGATTGAGACGATGATTGATTTGTTTCAGATTCATAATTCCGATTTGATGTAGAATTTTCCCCAAATGTTCCTGTTCTATAGGATACACCTCCTATGTGTACTGTTTCGATAGTGTGCTATCATAATATAAGTATAGCACAGTATTAAAAAATGTCAAGATAAAAATTTTTCATGGCACAGATTTAGTGATTTGCACAAGCGAATTGGAATAAACTGTTTTATTTTGCCGAAACTCACAAAAGCTGTTGTGGGAACCTGTTAAAAAACTGATCAGAATATAAGCTGCCTTAATATTCGTGTTCAAAAGAACAAACCATAGAACCCCCCTTTCTTTTGAGATATTGATTTTATCGCAAAGGGTAGCCTGTGGGAGAACCACTTGTTGCCTTTTTATTATCCTATCGATTGGAAGAAGACAAAGATAATAAATGGCTAACATAGCAAAACATATAAAGTGTATGGCGAAGAAAAAGAAAAATTTGACATTTTCGTTTGTTGTATGATATTGTTTTCTGGTGGAATTTGTGATATAATTGCATGTAACTGATTATGGAGAATATTAAGGTAATACCTCATCTTATCCGTTTTCAATTTACAAGAAAAGATAAATTAAAATAACAGGAAATGGAGTGTGAGCCGTGAAAACAGAAGAACACTGGGAACAGCTGCTACAAAATCAAAAGTTTGCTTGCTTTCTCGCAGACATGGAAAAAAGAGAGATTTTTTATGTAAACGATGAATTAGAGAAGATTACTGGCTCTAAAGAAGGCGTCATTGGAAAAACTTATATGGTAGCCCTTGCCGAGCAGAACTTTTCTGTGATCAGTAACACGCCATTACATTGGGATTTTCAGCAACCCATGTTCACAGAAGTATACAATAAAAGTTTGAATTTAGGTTATATTACTACTTTTTCTGTGATTCCTAAAGCTGATGTGATATTTTGTTCCCTGAAACCCATAAATGGTAACGAAGTATCCGATTTTACCTTTGAAAATACATTAAGTAAGTGTATTGCCACCTTAACCAATGATGAAACCACTCGAAATCTGGAGCTACTCAAAATATTAGGTGAATTTTACAATGCAGACAAGGCGTACCTTTATCTGGTAGACCGAAGTACAATGAAAATACCTTGTGCCTTCAATTGGACCAAAAATGAAAGCATCACTGTTACCCCTGATTTGAGTGAAAAAATGGATGCCAAAAAATTACTGGCTTGGTTTGAATCTGGTAATGAAGCAGGAATCATTGATACAGCAAGAGAGCATAATAGTTTTTCTATGGATTCGGTAGAAGCAGAGGTTCTCAATGCCTTTCATCTGGAAAATATCGTGGCTTCAGTGGTGGAAGATACCAACAGTGAAGCCTTGGGCATGGTAATTGTGAGTAATCGTAAAAACAAAAAAGCGGATTTCCGTTTGTTACAAGCAGTCACAAGATTTATGGAAAAAGAAATTGCTCAAACAGAATTTTCTTCTTCTATTGAAGAGCTGAACGATAAAGATATTCTCACAGGTTTTTATAATCGCTCTTTTTACGCAAGTAAAGTGGACGAGTTTCAAGAAAATCCACCCAAAACATTAGGTGTCTTTCTGGCAAACGTCAACGGCTTACGGAAAATCAATGCTGAATATGGTTATGCAAAAGGTGACGGCTTTATCAAAAAGGCTTCTGAAATCATTAAAGCGTTTTTTGAAACAGATATTTTTCGTATCGCAGGGGACGAATTTGTTGCTTTTTTCCCAGAAGTAGAGAAAGAAGCCTTTGAAAGCCAAATTCTCTCCTTGCGTGAAAAACTAAAGGAAGAGGATAGCAATATTTTTGCCCTTGGTCACGCTTGGGGGGCTGGTCGCTTTGATTGTGGTCAGCTGATCCGTGAAGCAGACACTATGATGTACATCAACAAGCAAGAATATTATCACAGTTCCAACCGCAGATTTGATGAAATTTCTGACAGTACCCTCAGCGATTTACTTTCTTTCTTAGATGATGGCGAGTTTATGATTTACCTCCAACCACAAGTGATATTAAAGGACGCCTCACTTTATGGTGCAGAAGCACTGATCCGAAGATTTGACAAGAAAAATCAAAAAATGGTCTTCCCAGACCAATTTATTTCGCTATATGAGCAGAAATCTGTGATTCGTCATATTGATTTGTTTGTGGTGAATGAAGTGTGTAGACTTCTGGCGACTTGGATCAAAACAGGAAAAGGCATACCCATTTCCGTGAATTTAAGCCGTGTTACGCTACAAGAATACGGCATTGTGGATACCATCGTAGAAATCTGCGATAAATTCGAAATCCCGCATGAACTTTTGGTGATAGAGGTGACCGAACGTGTGGGTCTGATTGAGAATAATGTGGCTTCTGCCCTGATTTCTGCCTTTAAAGAAAACGGATTCAATATTTCTCTGGACGATTTTGGCTGTGCCTATTCCAATATTGTCACATTGGCTCAAATTCGAGTGGATGAAGTGAAATTGGATAAAAGTTTGGTGGATCATCTGATTACCAATTCTCAAAATCATATTCTTGTGAAAAATGTTTTGACCATGTGCAACGAATTGGATGGTGCTTCTACCCTTGCTGAAGGGATAGAGGACGAAAGTCAGGCAAAAATGCTACATGATTTAGGCTGTCATTTGGGACAAGGTTATTTTTACTCACGTCCCATTCCTGTGTCTGAATTTGAAGAAAAGTATATAAGACAATAAAGACTCATCTTAGATTCAACGAGTTTTTGTGCTATTTGCACAAAAAAGATCGTTGCATGGTGAAAACAAAATATTAGAACAAATTGACATCTCTTCTCAGGAGATGTCAATTTCACTTTTATTTTGAAATTTAGACATTTTTTTACAAAATAACTAGACATATTCTTCAAAGTGTGATATTATGATTCAGTATAATAAATACATGTAAGGAGAGATTAAGGTGAGAGGGAAAGAAAGAAGAAAATACAAGCGAGAGATTACAGGTTCTGTGGCAAAAACAATGATACGACGTCTAGGATTGTTGACGGTTTTGGTGAATTTCTTTCTACTGTTTGTAGTAGGAGAAATGACAAAGGATGCGTTACGGGAAAAAGAAGGGGACTATTTACAAGAAATTGTTTCTAATATTTCAAATGATATTGCCCACACACTCCATGAATACATCAGTGTTGCCATGGTATTATCTCAAAACGATACCTTGGTTCAGCTTTTGGAAGAAAGTGATAAAAATAACCCCATGCACCTGAATGATAAAGCCGCTACCATCATCGCAGGGATGAATAATGTGGCTATGCAATATCCTGATGAAGTAATGTTTGTTGGGGTCATGAGCGTGGCGCAAGATGGCTATATTGCAAATGATGGCGATTATTCAGACGATAGCTTTTCTTTTGCAGAGTGGGATTATTATACCCCTGTGTTAACAAAACAATCCCATATCACATCACCCTATTTAGATACAGAAATCAATGACATGGTGGTTTCTGTTTGTTACCCTGTGATTTCCAATGGAACCGTTCTCGGTGTTACATTTGTAGATTTATCCATTGACTTTGTGGCAGATTTGATTGCTGCTTCCCACTTCGGTGAAACTGGTAGCTCCTTTGTCTTAGGGGGAGATATGCAAATCATCGGTCATGAAACAGTCAGTTACATTAGTCAAGATTATAGCAAGCTTGCCTTAGGCGGAGATATTTTAAATGGAGAGTTAAGCAATCCCAGCAATACTTTGCTTTCTTTTACCATGGATGGTGTAGCTCGCATGGGTGAAGTCGGCAAAGTAGGAAATTTTGACTGGACAATCGTCACAAGCATTGATGCATCGGAATTTAACAGTGATTCTAACGAAATTCGTTTGATTTTATTGGCTTTGTTGTCAGGATCTATCATTGCTACCTTGGTACTTGCGTCTGTCACTGTGTCTATTTCTTTGAAACCGATGAAATACATTCAAGAAGCAATGAATGCTCTTTCTCAAGGAGATACTCATTTTATACTGGAATATGAGGCAAATAATGAATTGGGTGCCTTGGCAAATGATTTGCGTTTTACCATTCACAATCTTTCTTTGTACATTGATGAGATTAAACGTCTCCTCTCTATGTGCAGTCAAGGTGACTTTACGGCAAGTAGTGATATGAAATTCCTTGGCGATTTTGCAGAAATCAAAAGCTCTATCAATGATTTCCAACATCTCATTTCTTCTGCTTTAGACGGCATCAAAGCCACCGTGGAACAGGTGAATGTGGGCTCTAATTATGTGGCAACTGGTTCCCAAAGTTTGTCTGAAGGTGCAGCAAAGCAGTCTGATAGTGTAGAGGAATTAAATCAAAGTATCAGCAATATCACCCAACACATCGTAGACACGAATAAAAATGTACACCACGTCAACACTTGTTCCCATCAAGCAGCCATAGAGTTGAAAAAAAATAATGACATCATGGTGGAAATGGTGCACTCTATGGACGAAATCAATCGTACCAGTGAAGGTATTCAAAAGATTGTCAATACCATTGAAGATGTTGCATTCCAAACCAATATCCTTGCACTAAACGCAGCAGTGGAAGCAGCCAGAGCCGGCACAGCTGGGCGTGGATTTGCTGTTGTGGCAGAAGAAGTGCGTAATTTGTCCACTCGTACCAGCACAGCTGTGCACGAGACCACATCTCTTATCGAGGAAACAGTACGTGCGGTGAAAGTGGGAAGCGATTTGGTGGAACAAAGTGCCAAAGGCTTGCAAGATGTCATTGCATTTGTGGATAGTTATATGGGTGCTTTGGAAGATATTACACAATCATCAGAAGACCAATCCGTAGCAATTAATCAAATTTCTGATGGTATTCAAGAAATTACCGCAGTGCTACAAACCAACTCTGCCATCAGTGAGCAGTCTGCAGCAACTTCTGAAGAGCTTGCAAGTCAAGCAACTGTCATGCAAACTACCATAGAACAATTTAAAACATTGCACGACGAAAAATCTAGTTTATCATACTCAGAAGATATCTAAACGCTAGTATAAGTACAAATAACTCCTTCTCTCTCCTTAAATTATAGAAAAAAGTTGTAAATTCATTCAGAATTTACAACTTTTTTTAAGGCAATAAAGGCTTACTAAAGAAAAATCCCTGAATGCACTCCTGTGGAAAAGACGGAATTACTCGTGAAAAGATACGCCCCAATTTGTACTGTCTGTACAAATTGGTGCTTTTCATCTCTAAAATGGATTGGAATGTGTTTGGAGAAATGTCTTTTCCTATCCAAGGGTTCCTCTCTTCCAATAGTGCTTACAGAAAAATTCAAAAATTTTTTTCAAAACCCTCTTGACAAAAGAAAAATTATCGTGTACACTGTGTACTATGATATCTAGTACACGCATACTAAAAAAGAAAGGAGGATTTTTATGATCACCATTGATTACACCGACCGTACTCCCATTTATGAGCAGATTGTCCATTCCATCGAGCGATTAATTGCCTTGGGTGTGTTGGTCCCAGAGGAAAAACTGCCCACTGTTCGTACTTTGGGCATAGAGTTATCCACGAATCACAACACCATCCAAAAAGCCTATGCACTCTTAGAACAACGTGGGACGATTTACTCGGTGAAAGGCATCGGTAATTTTGTGTCAAAAATTGACCTCAAGACAAAAATGACAGAAGAAACATTAGAACTGGCACATAAAAATCTACAAACAGCCGTATTATACGGACTGACAGAAGCAGAATTTGACCAATGGATAGAAACACAGAGGAGGGAATTTTATGATCATCGCAACGAAGATTAAAAAAAACTTTGACCAAGTAACAGCCGTAGAAGATTTGTCCTTGACCATTCAAGACAAGCAAGTGTTCGGCTTGATTGGTACCAATGGGGCAGGGAAATCCACGGTGATTCGTATGCTTACAGGGGTGATTCGCCCCGATGGTGGCACTATTACTGTGGAAGGGGAAGATGTATTCAACAATCCCAATGCAAAAAAGAACTTTTTCTATATTTCCGACGAGCAACACTTTTTCCCAAACAGTCGCCCTACGGATATGTGCCAATACTATGGCGACCTTTATCCTGACTTTCAACAGGAGAAATTTTATGATTATTTGAGCAAATTCGACCTACCCAAAGACCGTAAAATCCGTACTTTTTCTAAGGGCATGAAAAAGCAACTTTCTATTATTTTGGGCATTTCAGCAGGGACAAAATACATCTTTTGCGACGAAACCTTTGACGGCTTAGACCCTGTGATGCGTCAAGGGGTGAAATCCATTTTTTCCCTTGAAATGGAAGAGAGAGGTTTGACTCTTATCATCGCTTCTCACAATTTGCGAGAGGTAGAGGACATTTGCGAGCATATCGGCTTACTCTACAAGGGAGGCATGCTGGTTTCCAATCATTTGGACAGCTTAAAACTGGGAATTTATAAAATCCAGTGCATTTTTCCAGAAATACCTGATTTTTCCTCTTTAAACGTGGTTAATTCCCAGAATCGTGGATCTCTTTATACGTTGACCATTCGAGGGGAAATTGAGGAAATCAATCAGAAATTAGAAGCACTATCTCCAGTATTTTACGAAGCGTTGCCCCTGACCCTAGAAGAAATATTTATCACAGAAACGGAGGCGAAAGGTTATGACCTTAAAAAACTCATCCAATAAAAAGAAAAATCCTTCAGGGAACTTAAAACAATACCATTGGCTTGCTCTCATGTGTTTTGCAGTGTATTTTCTCTGTTTTACCCTGCCCATTCTCATGCAAGCCATGGAATTGCTCCAAGGAGATGGCGATTCTGGCATAGTGACATACTTTTTTACAAGTAGTGACACCTTGCTCATCCCCACTTTTTTTCTTGCTTTTGTCACGGCAATCGCCCTGTTTAAATACCTCAACAACAAGGCAGAAGTGGACTTTTTTCACAGCCTACCTGTGAAAGCAGAAGCGATTTTCCTCCATCGTTTTTCCTTCGGCATCGTGACGTTTTTGCTGCCTTTCCTACTGAACTACTTGTGTTCCTATTTTGTGGCTTGGGGGACTGTTTTTACTGACCTCCCCACTTTTTCAGAGATTTTAGGGGAAGCACTGGAAATTTCTTTGTTTTATTCCAGTGTTTATGCCTTTGCTTGTCTTGGTACCATTGTGACAGGGAATACTTTTATGGCAGTTTGTTCTGGCTTTGGCTTTTCCCTTGCCCCTACTGCACTTTGTTTTGTGTTTTATGGACTTTGTGAGGAATTTCTGGACTTCTTTGCTCGTGGGGGGGCACAAATTGCAACTACAGCACGTTGGACAACGCCATTTTATATGGTGCTGGAAAGAGGGGAGCAAGAACAGGTTTACGGCTATTTAATCCTCCAAGCCTTGGTGATGACGGCACTTTCCTTTGTGTTTTTCCTAAAACGTCCTTCGGAAAATGCTGGCAATCCTGTCGCAGTGAAACCCTTTCACTTTATCATCAAAGGCTTGGGCGTTCTCTGTGGAGGAAGTCTTGGTGGGGTGATTTTCATGCTAACCCTTCGGGCAAATTTGTTCCATTACTTGCTAGGTGCCTTTATTTTGGCATTGATTCTCCACATCGCCTTTGAAATGCTCTTTGAAATGGACATTCGAGCAGGTTTGAGAAATAAAAAACATTTTCTCCTTTTGTATGGCATTTTATTTGTGACGGCAACAGTGATTTACTTTGATATGACTGGCTATGACCGTAGACAGGAACCACTGGACAAGATTTCCTCCATCACATGGCAAGGTGTCACCGTGGAAAGTCCCGAAAATGTGGCGATTCTCCATGAAATGATATCTGATGTGGTGACAGCGGAAAGGAATGACGAAGATAAAGTTTCCGTAGGTAGTGATGTGACAGTAAAGCTGAACAACGGCACTTCCTATCAGCGAGAATACAGCAACGCCTTTCTCTCTCAAGAGGACTATCTATCCTTGGTGACTTCCACAGAATATCTCCTGAAATCCCACAATTACAACTTGACTGAGGAAGAATTGACGGAGATGGAAAGACAGATGGCACGAGATGACTTTGATCAAAACACCATAAGTGTGTCATACCATTATAACTACAGCGGTGTCCTGTCCTATAGAACTTTTCGAGTGATTTATGACAGTGTTTTGGCAGAGATAGACCAGCTCACCCCTGAATTTCTAGCAGAAAACACCCCTGTACTTTGTCTTGCCTATTACGACCACAACAATTATTCAGCCACAAAATACTTCCCTTTGTATCATATTCACACAGAAGCCTTGGAGATTCTTAAACCACCTGACCCTGTGGAATCTGCTGCCAGAGTAGATGGTCATCGAGATAATTTTCATCTGCAAGTAGGAAGCGAACGCCTACGCTTTGTGGAACTGGAAGAAGCCCATCAAAAGGCATTTTTAGCAGAGATGATTCCAGTATACGATTATCATGCACAGAGTAGTGCACAGTACACATGGCATAACAAAGACCTTGTGACATTGACCCAATATGGCACCTTACTGGGATATCTCTCCCCAGAAAATTATGAGGCAATGATGGAGGACTTGACTTAGTCCCCCAGTCTATACGGATTGAGAGAAAACATTTTTTCTTCTCATTTGAAAACAAAACGATAAGGTATTGCCTTGAAAATTCTGTTGTATCACGGCTTTCTTGCCGATACCTTTTGACCATAAAGTATTATTTTCTAAATTTTTTCATTGTACTGTGTCAAGGAGAAAAAAGCAAGGAACTCTTCTAAAGAAGAAATCCTTGCTTTTTTTGATTATTTGCGGACAGGAACCAATTCAATCCAGTAGCCATCAGGGTCTGTGATAAAATAGATGCCCATTTTTTTGTTTTCAAATGCCACACAGTCCATTTCTTGATGTTTTTTGAAAGTTTCTTCATAGTCCGTAGAGGTGAGTGCCAGATGATACTCTAAATCTCCTAGATTATAGGGTTCGCTACGGTCTCGCATCCATGTGAGTTCCAAACAGAATTTCGAGCCGTCCTCATCTCCCAAATAGACGATTTTAAAAGAACCATCTTCCGCTTCTTTTTCACGAATGGGAGTGAGATTGAGTGCTTCTTTGTAAAAACCAAGGGATTTTTCTAAGTCAAATACATTGAAATTAAAATGGTTGAATGTGATCATACGAACTCTCCTTTTTAGTAAAAAATTGTGATTTCACCATAACTCTCTCAGAACACAAGAGAAAAAATCAACAAAATATCAATCTGTTCTGTAATTTTTTAAATTGGGACACTCATACAGCTGAAAAGGTCCTACAGAACTTCACGAATCCTAAATCTAGTATAACAGTATTTGTGTTATTTGTCAATGAATCGGATAGAAATCAGGCACTAAAGCTCTCATTATGTCAATGAGGCAAAGAAGGGCAAAAGAAGGCACGAATGTTTCTATAAAACATACGTGCCTGTTGATTATCCCGAAATAATTTTTAACACAGGGGCATCAGTACATATTGTACAAACATTGCCCAAGGAATCGCTACAACAGATACTGCCAACAGCACCAGAGGTAACACACAGTATTCCCCTTTATAATTCACCAGTTTGAAGAACCAAGCCACCACAGCAGTGGGGACGATGGTTGCATAAATGATAGACAAACCAACAATGAGCCAAGAGGTTGGATAAGTAACCACCATGGCAAGGACCACTAGTTGGGAGGCAAAAGAAACCACAGGACCTTTGCCGTAAAGTGGGTAATACAAAAAGGTAGTCAATCCACCTGTAATGAGCATGGCGAAGATAGTCATGGGGAACAGTCCAGCGCCCACACCAGTACTCATGGGGTTCATACAGTAAGAAATCACAGTGAACAGTACCAGACCCATGGTAGCAATGGAACTACCGTTGACCCCTAAATTCCCAATGTCACCGAAAACCTGATGGATAAACCATACAGATGGAGAGGGTGGATTGGGGTTTTCTTGGGGGGCTTCTGGGATTCTAGGAGTCATCCAAGGCATAAAGCTGAAGATGACGTGACCCAAAGGCATGAACAGGAAAGAGCCTGCAGCCACACAGAAGAAGATAGGTAGGTTGAGTGTATCCACCAGACAGATTCTAGCCAGAAGACAACAAGGGGTAGCAAGAATGGTGGTGACCACAAAAATGACAGGGGTCTTCTCCTTGGAAACACCATAAAACATGGTGAAATGATGGAAGAACAGGAATGAAGATAGGGTTGGGATAAAGCCAAATTGGGCGAAAATTTGTCCATACAATAATTGAGAGCATAAGGTGCTTACAATAGCAAGAGTGAGCATCACAGGGAAGATTTTGCCATTACCATCCACTCCTGTCCCCTTCCACTTAGAGTTTTTCACCTCTAATTGCGCCGCCACATAGCTTAGTACAATCATGACAAAGCAAGAAAGAGAGCTGAATAAAAAGGTAAGTTGAGAAATATCGAAGAAAAGATACTCAATCTGACTGAGTATGTTCCCAGCGGCATAGCCTTCTAACAAGGCTGGGAAGCTTGTGATCATATTATTATTTTCTACATAAGGGGTAACCCAAAGTAAAAAACCAAAAAGAGCAAAACCTAAGAAGATGATAAAAAGAAAACCACCCAATACTTCTTTCCGAGATTTGGGTTGCTGTGTTTGTTTGTCCATATGAAAAACCTCCTAATGATTTAAAATGATTGGAAAAGGGGTGTCAAAAATTGATTTGACACCCCTATTTGCTATGATAATATATTTGCTTACACGTCTAATGCTCGATAGTAACCACCAGAAACAGCGTCGAACACTCTGCCAGCTTTGATACAGTCACCAGTTTCATACACTCTTGGTGCAGTGTTGTAATATTCTTCTGCCACAGAGCGGTTAGGCTTCATGCCAGCTGCAAGGAGAATGGAATCTGCTTCTAGTGTGAATGTCCCCTCTGGACCTTCACAGACCAAACCTTTGTCAGTGATTTCTTTGGCACGGGTGCTTGTGTGGATTTTCATGTTGCTGTTACGAACATAAGTCGCCATAGAATTTTTGTGCATGAAGTAAGCATCTGGTGCCCAATCTTCATTCATTTCAACCAAGGTCACGTCCTTGCCCAGTCCGTCTAAGTAGATGCCACATTCGCTCCCCACAAGACCAGCACCCAGAACCACAACCTTTTCACCAATGGCAGGAGGGCTTTGGTGCAGTGCGTCGATGGTGACAACTTTTTTATTGTCAACACCTGGAATGGGAGGGACAAGGGGATTGGCTCCCACAGCAATAATCACCACATCTGCTTTTAGCGCAGCAACTTCTTCCCCTGTCAGGGTTTTGCCCACGTTCACTTGTACATTGGCGGCTTTCAGGCGACGTTCCAACACTTGGACAAAGTGGAACATATTGTGTTTGAAGGGGATGTGTTGCTCAGAACGAAGCTGACCACCCAGATGAGGTGTTGCTTCATAAAGAGAAACAGAATGTCCTCGCTCTGCTGCAGTGACAGCGGCTTGCATACCACCAGGACCACCACCGATCACCACCACTTTTTTCGCTGTGGTAGGAGGAACAGCAGATTGACAGGCAAGCTCGTTACCCACTTCGGGGTTAAATGCACAGCAATAGGTACGATTTGTCAAATAATTGAAGAAACAGGTGAAGCAACGGCAACAACGAGTGATGTCTTCGGCATTCCCAGAAAGAGCTTTTTCAGGGAAATAAGGGTCACAGATGGATTGACGTGCCACTTCCACGATATCTGCTTTGCCTGAAGCGATAATTTCTTCCATCATGTCAATATCTGTCAGTCCACCTAAGGTAGCAACAGGGGTTTTCACGTGTTTCTTCACTTCAGCTGCTAAGAATACATTACAACCTTCGTCCACAAACATAGAAGGATGGGTGATACCAAAAACTTCAGGATTTTCGTGAACCCCAGCAGAAACGTGGATGAGATCCACTTTACCGTCTACCATTTTCGCAATTTCGATGCCTTCTTCAATGGTGTAACCACCTTCGTCAAATTCAGCACCACTCATACGAAATTCGATTGGATAATTGGGTCCCACCACAGCACGGATTTTTTCAATGACCAGCAAAGGGAAACGCATACGATTTTCACGACTGCCACCCCATTGGTCAGTACGTCTATTCATGGCAGGAGAGATAAATTGATGCAACAACCAACCGTGTCCAGCATGGATTAACACCATATCAATGCCAGCTTTCACGCAAAGTTCAGCAGATGTGGCAAATTGGTCTGCCACTTGATAGATTTCTTCCTCGGTCATAGCACGGCAACGGAGGGTTTTTCCGTCGGCTTGATATTCGTCGTTTGCGCCGATGGCAGTGCTTTCCCCTGTTTGATGTCCTCTGGCGTTGGCATATTTACCACCATGGGTCAACTCCATCACAGCCTTACCGTTGTGACGGTGCATGGCATTGGAAAATTCTTTTAAAGAAGGAAGGGACATCACGTCATAAAGTGTGACTTCTTTGGTATGAGTACGACCTACAGCGTCTACCACGCCCAAGCCAATACACACGCTAGAAAGTCCACCTTTGATTCGATTTTCATGGAATGCGATATCTTCTTTCCGCATTTTGGACTCTACATCCATCTCTGGGTTTGACATTGGAGCACCTAACATACGATTTTTAAATGTGACACCAGCAATGGTGATGGGTTTTGCTAAGTTTGGATAAAATTTGTTTTCCATAGTGAGTTCCTCCTAAATTTACGCTCTAAATTTACGTTTCTACTTTTTCGCCCGTGACACTGACTCTGTACAATACTAACAAGAAATCAGCTCTGACTAAGCTTAAATTTATTCTATATCAATTATGCATCTTGCACAATAATGAAAATTGTTGTATAATAACAACAATATCGTTGTAATGCGACTTATTTCGATAAAAGGAAAGAAAAGGTGTAAAAAATTATGACATTTAGACAAATGGAGCTATTTATCGCAGTTTGCGAGCATCGCAGTATGAACCGGACTGCAACAGCTTGTTTTGTTTCACAACAAAGCATTTCCAAAATGATCAAAGAACTAGAGGAAGAATTGGGCTGTTCCTTGTTAGCAAGATCGAAGCAAGGCGTCATTCCCACAAAAAAAGGGAGGTATCTCTTGAACGAATTTCGTATCATGGTAGAAAAAAAGAATTTTTTGATAGAAAATCTTGCCAATATGGAAAAGACAAATCAAGAAACTCTACGCCTTGGCATGGCTTTTGGTATGATTTCAGCATTGCCCTTTGACTTGATACAGACATTCGAGTCCCAATATCCCTATGTCAAAATCGAATATAGCGACCACACAGATTATTACTTAGAACACCTACTGAAAAAAGATGAATACGATTGTTGTATCACCACAGGAATCCAAGACAAGGACCGAGTGGTGGGGGAGCAATTATGTCAGGAAACGATCTATTTATGTGTGCCTCGAAGCCATCCCCTGTTTCACAAGAAGGAGATCATCATGGCTGATTTATTCGAGGCATCCTTTGCCATGTTTAGTACAAAATTTCACATCCGGCATACCTTCGAGCAATCTTGCCAAAGGGCTGGCTTTATCCCCAACATCGCCATGAGTTCCAGCGATTTCAACTCCCTGAAAGAAATTGCAATCCACAATAATTTATTGTTTATTGTGCCCTCGCACACTGAATCTCCTTTGGACAGCACCTTGCGTTATGTCCCCTTTCCTGATCCCTCTCTTTGTTGGGAAATTTATTTTGTGACGAAAAAAACAAAGCTAATGAGCGAAACCATGGAGGCGTTTTACCAACATTTGAAACAATCTTTCCACCATGACAATGACTAAATTCTCTTTCCATTGTGGAAAATATCTGCCCTTGCTTCTCACTACACGCTCATTCTTCCTTCGGAAAAACCTTATAAATTTTGTCAAAATGATAGACAAAGGATAAATAGTTATGGTATACTAAAGGGATAAGATACAGCGACAGAGGAGCAAAGAAGAGGTGATTCAAATGCACAAAAAATCCTCTCTGCTCTGTCAATAGACTGTCATTTAAACCAGAGTTTTTACCCCATTTCTACACATGATACTAATTCTATTTAAAAACCAACAAAAATAATCGTCCCTCTTCCCCCTAGCATCGTTGTCGTCCCCTGAATCTACTCAGGCTTCAGGGCTCCAACGCCTTGCTAAGAACACAGAAAAACAATTATTTATTTACTATTTTTCAAATAGAATTAGTGTGAATTTCAAAAAAATATATGAGCTGATTCAGCCAATCGTAAGAAAGAGGTTTTCCTATGACAAAGGAACTTAAAAATTATTTCGAAATAACATTCAATGACTCACCAAATCCCTGTATCATTACAGAAAACGGCAAAAATAGTGTGGTTTTCATGAACTTCTCCATGGAAAAATTATTAAAAGAGGTGCATTGCTTCACAAAATCAGAGGATTTCACCTTTGATCAGTATAAAGAAGTTTTTGTGGAACATTCTCCCAGTGACAGCCCCATTGGCACCAGTCATTATCAAGAAACCCATGTGCTTTGCCCCTCTTTGAATAAAAATTACAGAGTCAATACCACTGTGCTAGACCTGAATGGAGAAAAATATAACTTATCCAAGTTTTTTGTCACCTCTTCTTACTCCAGCCAGATGTATACCATCGATGAAGCAATGACCAAAAGTGTAGAGATTTTTTCCAATCAATTAAATTTTGATGATATGACTTATGCTTTCTTAGAATTACTAGGGGAGTTCTATCAATGTGACCAGTCTTATGTGGCTTATTTTAGCAACGATCATGATAAAATGACAAGCCAATATCAGTGGTCAAAGGAAAACGTAAAACGTGAAGTAGATATTTTGTCCTCTAAACTGCCCTTAGAAAAACTTCTGGCTTGGCTTGATGAAAATGCCGTCAATCATATCGTGGAAGCAGTGCCAAATGCTCCTGATAAAGCAGATGCTTGGAAAAAACTCTTTAAAATTTTTAAAGTAGAGAACTTCACCCTTTGCTTGATGGTCAATGACCATAATGAAAGTATTGGTGCTGTTGGCTTTTCCAATAAACCAGACAAGCCCTTTGATGACCGACTGCTACGAGCTGTCACTCGCTTTATCCAAGAGGGGTTCACCAAAGCAGGGATGCAAGAAGAGCTGAAAGCCATTGGGGAAACAGATTTTCTCACAGGTTTCCACAGCCGTCCAAGATATGCCACAGAAATTTCTAAGTATCAACTGTTCCCTCCCCAACATTTGGGGGTAGTTTTTATCAATATCAATGGTCTGCGTAAAACAAACGAATATTTAGGCTTTGCAAAAGGGGACGAGCTGATCAAGAAAACATCTGATTTGCTCCGTGCCTTCTTCGCTGAACCATTTTATCGCATTTCTGGTGATGAATTCATCTGTTTCTGCGATGATGAAACAGAAAAACTCTTCCTGAAAAAGTTAAATCATCTGCGAAACGAACTGAAAAGAACCAGCGATTTCCCCTTTGCTGTTGGTCACGCATGGGGAAAAGGTAAAGTAAATGTGGAACGACTGGTGGCAGAAGCTGACACTGTGATGTACATCAACAAACAAGAATATTACCACAGCACCCACAGAGTGGTGGGCGACGAACAAGACACTGTCCTTGGTGACTTGCTCACTGCCATTTCAAATGAGGAATTTCTGGTCTATCTCCAACCACAGATGTCTCTGGCTGATGGCTCTGTCATGGGCGCAGAAGCTTTGATTCGACGTTTGGATAAAAAAGAAAATAAGATGATTTTCCCTGATGAATTTATTCCAATCTATGAACAAAAGTCCATCATTCGTCATGTGGATATTTTTGTCCTGAACAAGGTGTGCCAACTACAAGCGCAATGGGAAAAGCAGGGGAAGAGAATTCCGATTTCTGTGAATTTAAGTCGTGTCACTTTGATTGAATATGATATTGTGAATACAGTGGCAAAAATTTGCGACAACCACGGTATCCCTCATGACCTGATCATTATCGAAATCACAGAGAGAATAGGACTGATTGAAAATGAAGTGGCTACCACTCTCATTGATGAATTTAGGGCAAAAGGATTTAAGATTTCACTGGACGATTTTGGCTGTGCTTATTCCAATATCGTCACCTTGGCAAATATATCCGTAGATGAAGTGAAAATTGACAAAAGTTTAGTAGATAATCTACTAGAAAATGAAAAAAATCAAATCATCGTACAAAGTATGATTGGCATGTGCAATCGTTTTCAAAATACCCATACCCTAGCTGAAGGCATAGAAAAAGCAGAGCAAGCTGATTTACTACGAGAATATGGATGTAGCTTTGTGCAAGGGTATTTGTATTCTCGTCCCATCCCCAACGAGGAATTTTTCGAGAAATACATTCATGATTGAAAGTGAGGCAGTATGATGGACGAAAAAATTTATAAAATATTGCGAAAGGGACTGGAGCATAGTAGCCAAGCTGTCTTGTTTTTTGATATCAAAGAACGCACGCCCTTTCTTTCCAACAAGCAAGCTATCTCATATTTTGCCAACCATGAGGGTGAAATAGATGTTTATAATATTTTTGAAGACCAAGCGACCACTTTTCTCCGTTCGACTGTGACAGAACACCTTGGGAAAAATAATTTTGCTATGGTGTATGATGTATCTCTCCTAACCAATAAAGGGACATCAGCAGTTTGCGATGTGCAGGTGGTTTATGCAGATGAAGAACGCAGTGTGATCATGCTTGAACTCTTTATGAAGCAAGACAACCGAATGGAAATCGCTTACAGTCAAGTGAATCAATCCACCAGAGCAGAAGCAATCTTAAACTATGATGAAAAACTTTCTATTGTCCACTGTAATGACCTGTTTTACGAAGTATTCGAAGCCAACGAAGAAATTCGCCACGCCCTGTATGGAAACGATTTAAGCAACGGATTCCAACCAGAAATCCGTGAGGAATTATTAAAGGAAATTCACGACACCCTAAAAGTATCTTCTAATTTTCACACAAAAATGAAAGTAATCACTTCCAAAGGAGACACTTTCTGGTACTCATTAGAACTACTCAGAAGAACGTTGGACAATTCTGGAACAGATAAAATAATGGCATATATGACAAATATTGAAAGACAAGTGGAAATAGAAGCAGACTATTCCTTCTTAAACAAGTTCTTTTCTGCCTTCCAAGAACTGACAAACGATGTGATGTGTCGCATAGATGTGGCAGAAGTCTCTTTAATGCATTTGGTAAAATCAGAACTTTCAGAATTGGTGGGTCAAACAATCCCTGACTACGTCAACACTTTTGTCACAGCTAACATTGTTCACCCAGAGGACGCAGAAAAGTTTGTGAATTATAGTAAACTTTGGCTCACTGGGGAGGTAGAAACTTTCACAGTACGTACAGCTTTTGATTCCACAAATTATGTTTGGACGGAGCTAAGTGGTCAAAAAATTTATGATAAAGAGGGAAAATTGATTGAAATTCTGGCGAGAGCCAAGGACGTGGAAAACGAGCAGAATTTGAAAAAAAATAACTCTGCACTGAATCAATATTTCACGGCACTTCAAGACTTATCTGATGATATGCTCTATCGAGTGGATTTGACCACAAAAACTTTGTATCGTACCAGCCAGCAAGCAGAAATATTCGGTATCAATCCAATTATGACAAACTATCCCCAATCTATTCTAGAAAGTGGCATCATTCACCAAGAAGATGAAAAGAATTACTTGAAATATGGAGAAAAAGTTCTCCAAGGTATTCCCTGTCAAGTGGAAGTAAGAATGAAATCCTCAATGGGGAAATATGAGTTCCGTCGCTTAACTTGCTCTCCAGTTTATGGTGAAAATGATGAAGTCATAGAGATGTTTGGGAAAATTGTCAACATCCAGATGGTGCGTGAGTTGGAAGAACAAGCAAATTTCGATGCCCTCACCCACGTTTTGAATAAACGTGCTATGTTGGAGTTTACATCAAATATCCTAAAAGAGTCAACTTTAACAAGTAAACACGCACTTTTCTTTATGGACTTAGACAATTTCAAAGGTGCGAACGATACCTTAGGTCATTTGTTTGGGGATTTTCTTTTGGGAGAACTGGGACAAAGATTAAAAGATAGTATTCGCCAAGACGATTTAGTAGGACGAGTGGGAGGAGACGAGTTTGTTATTTTCCTCCGTGATGTCCCTAATTTAGATATTATGATGGGGAAAGCAAAAATGCTTCTTTCCACAATCAGTGAAGATTTTGTGGATGGTAAGCTTCGCCACAGCATTCACGGCAGTCTAGGCGTAGCAGTGTTCCCAGACCATGGCACAAGCTATGAAGAACTATACCACCATGCTGATATTGCCCTTTATAACTCTAAGAATCAAGGAAAGAATATGGTGACAATTTTCAGTGAGGATTTGGAGCGTAAAAAGTAAGAGATAAAAGTTCTTTAAACTCTGGACAGCTTCTGACACAATGACTGGAGATAATATGAAAAAAGTCTTACTGATGCTGTTATTTTTGATTTTTTTATCAAGTTGCAGTGGAAAAAGTGACGTTAAAAACACCATAATAGACTCAGCTCCTCTGATTCCAGAATCTTTAGAGGAATTGCCTGAACATGATCATTTAGAAGAATTCACCGAACATGATTATTTAGAGGATTTAACAGAACAATACCAAGAAATAAATATAGATTTAACGGAGTATTTCAAAGAAACCAAGGGCACTGCTGTCTTTTACACCCCTGAAATCGGAATGTATCTTTTTAATGAAGAGAAGGCAGATACTTATGATTCGCCATACTCCACTTTTAAAATCATGTCTACTTTAATTGGATTATCTGAAGAAATTGTGACATCTTCAGATAGTAAGATGAATTATAATGGAACAGCTTATTGGAATGAGAATTGGAATCATGACCTTACACTAAAAGAAAGTTTTCAATCCTCTTGCGTTTGGTATTACCATCAAATATTATATTCTTTGTCCCACTCTGTGGTCGAAACCCATCTAAAAGAGGTGGGATATGGAAACTGTGATCTCTCTCAATGGAATGGAAATGAAAGCAATTCTGTTCCTGAATTAAATGGTTTTTGGCTAAACTCTTCCCTAAAAATCATCCCAAGACAGCAAGTAATTTTCTTAGAAACTATTTTTGAAAAAGAAACTATTTATACTGAAAATCAACTTTTCTTATTAAAAGACTTTATGAAAACAGACGTGCCTAATGTCTATGGAAAAACAGGGTCAGGAAATCAACAGAACTGGTATGTGGGTTTTTATCTCAACGAATCGGATACAACCTACTTCGCCATATTGGTAGAAAGTGATGAAAAACTAATTCAAACCCCAAAAGAAATTGCTCTTTCTATCATAAAAGATTGGGATTCAAACTTCCCCTCCATCTGAGCTGCCCCCATGGCAGTGTAAGGGAGTATAGAAAGATGTCAGTGGGATTGGATTTACCACCCCTTATCCCCAACAGAAAACCACCAAGTTTTATTGATAAAACTTGGTGGTTATATTTGTTTTATGAACTTTTTTTGAAACTCTTAGATATAAATGACGTAATTAGAGGTTTTTAGAACAAATTTTATGAGAGCTCTAGAAATCACAATTAGTTCCATTTTGTTTTGGCGTTTTTTTGAATCAATTCTCTTGATTTATTTGTCAGAATTTGTTATAATAGGGAGAATCATGTTCTAACATTTATATATAAGGAGGAGAAAAAATGAATTTTTTTAATGATTTCATCCCTGATCCTTTCCAAAAGCGTAATCGTAAATTAGAGGAGCTGTATGAAGACGTGCGACGTGACTTTCAGGAAATAACAGAGGATATTTGTGGTGAATTAGACTCAGATTTGGGAGAACTCAGCAAAGAGTGGCACGAGTTACAAAACATGGTACATGACTTAGGCAGAAACGTGGTGGATACCGTGGACAACAACCAGAGTGCACTTGATTTGTTGCGTTATATAGAGGTTTCTTTAAATTCTGGTTACAAACTTCAAGAAGCTGACCATCTTTTTGTCTATCGCCCTGGATTCACCCATCACGGCTTGTATATAGGAAACAATGAAGTGATACATTATGAGAAAGGCTCTGTGCATAGAGATAGCTTTGAAAACTTTCAAAAAGGCATGAAAATTTATGCCTTACCAGAAAAGGAAAGCCCCCTGCGTTATACTACTAGCCAAGTGTTAGAGAGAGCAAAATCTCGCTTAGGAGAGAATGATTATAACTTAATCGTCAATAACTGTGAACATTTTGTCCGTTGGTGTCGGGCTGGCAGAGAACCCTGATTTTCCCTTTTTTACACTCTCCTCCTGTATATTCTTTGCATTATTGTCAAAATATGTTACAATCAACTTAATTATGACTGAAAGAGGTGATGAAATTGAGTGCATGGGAAAGCCACTTAGAACCACATCTGTATCCCACAATATTAAAGGATGAATTATATGTTGCAGACCCAGAAATTTTTTCATATAACGGGAAAATGATTTTTCTATTTTCTCCTTTATTAAAGTTAAGAGAGCCTTTTGTACAAGCTGTTTTTCGACAATTTAAGAAAGAACATCAACTACAAATACTTCGCTTTTTTTCTGTTGAGGATGGCTTGACTTCTTTTGCGTTAGGGGAGTCCATTCTTCTTTTTTATCAAAAAGGTGTCCAAAACCAATTAACAGAACCAGAAAACGCTATATGGAAACATTCTTTTTCGATAAAAACCAAAGAAAAGTTGCTAGAATGGGAATGTTGTGTCATTGAAATGCTAGAATTGTGCAAACCATTGAACATGAAAAAATTTGAAACATCGTTTCTTTCTACTACTGGTTCCTATGGGGAATATGTGAATTTTTTGCTTTTTTCTGCGTATAAAGAGTGCAGCATTTCTTCCTATCAGCTTCAATGGTTTGAAAAATTGTGTTATCATTATGGACTCAGTGACCTTTGGTTTATGAGGAGTTTTAAAAATTGTGAGCAACTGAGCCAAAACCAGAGAGAGCAAAAAATGAATTCCTTTCTCCGCAGAGAGGATAGAGCTTCAGCAATGGGGATTTCCGTGAAGAGAAAAGATGTGTATTTTTTAGAAAATTTACGAAGATATGCAAAAAATGAAGTATAAATGTGTAAGGGGGAACCGTGTTGAACAAACCAAAGAGAATCTTAGAATCCCATATTTACCCTGTAAGCGATAAGGACGAAACACCAGCCTTTCTCGGAAAAGAATTTTTCTGGACTGGCACAGAAGTAAAAATGTTTCCAACTTTGATAAAAATGAGAAGCTTTATAATTTTCGCTGTATTGGCTCAATTCGCCAAAGAAGAAAGTGAGCTACTGAATTTTTTTTACCATATTCCAACGGAAAAACTGGAAGAGCATGAAAATGGTATATCTCTATTTTTAAAAAAGTTCTCAAAATCATCGGAAGAAGAGAAAGAGCAAGAGAATCAAATAAATGCTCCTTTTTATCAAGGGATAGGCAACGGGTTATTTCAACACGCCAAAAAGAAAAAGACACAGAAAGAGTTAAAAGCAATTTACTACAAGACTTTGCTGTTAGAAGGTACGGCTTGCTATGTAGAGAAAGAGAGTGAGGAAGGCAGATTAAAAGCACAAATTTGCCTTTATGAGTTGCTCATGCTCACAAAATCTGTTACTTTCAGTAGTGGAAGCCATCCTTATTTAAATAGACATAAAAGCTTTCAGAAAGATTATCTATTGTTGTTGTCCACTTTTGCTTGTAGAGAGAAGAGTATTTCCAGTTTTCAGATACTTTACCTAGAGAAAATAGCCAGAGAATTTCAACTGAGTGGTGCTGAGTTTTCTAAATCTATACAACTTTCTTTGAGATTAGATTCTCAGGAGAGAAAAGAACAAGTGAAAACAATTATAAAGAATCACAACTTTCCCGAAGAAGGAGGTGGGGAAATCCCCCTTACTGATTGTATGTTGTTAGAAAGACTTCGCTTAACAAGAGAACTTAAGGAGGACAAGTTACAAATAGAAAAACTTTTGTGCAAAAATAAGTATAGTAGGAAAGAGTTAGAAGAAAAAATCGAAATTTTATTAAAGGAGCTAACATTATGAGCGGAAAGATCACCAGAGTAGAGCTAGCATGCAAAGACAATGAAAAAAGAGTTTATATCAATTTCAAGGATACAGCAGGATTTTTACATCAAATAGATACAGAACACTTCCCTAATTGCCCCGAGAATGCAGATATGACTGTTTATATTGAAGAAAATGACTGTGAAACACCTTACAAATTAACCTTTGGGGAGTGGTTGGCTTGGGATGCTGGAAAAAAAGAAGATTTTGCTCCCAGTAGAGCCACAGAAGTAGAAGGAATTTTCAAAGCCATAGAAAGCAGTAACCCTATTCCCTCTACAATTAGCATAGATTCCAAAGAAGATTTGGGTAAATTGCCAGAATTGACCCTGACTGATATTACAGAAAAAGAATTTTTTGGCTTTGATGCCATTATTGGAAAAGCTTTGGAAGAAGAGGATACAGGAATTTGGGCATACCATGGCTTGCGTAAATTTTCTTTTGAACTGGAGCATATCCCTTTCCCCTTGTTAGAACAAAGGGAAGTAAAATATGAAGTGGGGATTTGTTTTGTAAAAAAAGGAAATCACCCTTTGCCAAAAAAAATCTTTTTGGAAAAAATCTCTATTCTGGAAGGGAAACAAAACCGTGAAGCTGCAAAGGAAGGGACTTATCTGTTCCATGGTTATGTTGACACAAATCAGTTGGGAGAGGCATTTGAGGATAACAGTGATTTTGAAAAATTTGAAGGTGCTTTAGAGTTGACTTGCTCTATGGTGAACGAAGAATATCTCAGCCGTGAAACACGCTCCACCGTTCTTACCTTTCCTTTTGAGGTCACAGTGCATAACACGGATTATTACCCCGAAAAAGCTGACCCTTGCCCACGTTGGGACAAGGACAACTTTGTATCTATTGATTTTGGTACCTCTTCTACCTGTGTGGCAGTTCACAGAGAGGAAGAAGACCGTGTGCAACTGCTTTCCTTATCTCAAATTGAGGGGACAGACGAAAATGATGACAACCTTTACGAAAACCCCACCAGCTTGATGATTTGTGATTGGGACGCTTTGTACCGACAATGGACAGCAGAAAACAAAAACTTCCCACATTTTCGCCAAGGTTCTTACACAGAACATCGTTATGCTGTGAAAAATGTAGAATATAATGTGGGGTACGGTGTGAATCATGAACTTGTAGAACCAGAAAGAGAAGTACTGCAAGCCATTTTAACCCAGATAAAAATGTTGCCCTATCAGTTGAAAGACGGAAAAAAGATTGCTCTTTCCCCTATTGTAAAAGGGGACTGCGTGGAAGTAAAATTAGTGGATTCTCCTGATAAACAAGACAAAGAATCTCTGGACGCAGTTGCATTTTATGCTTATTTATTGGGACGAGCCATTAATAACCCTCGCCACAAAAAGATTTTTAGTAAGTTTTTAGTCACCTACCCTGTAAAATTTAACCTAGAAGTCCGTGAGAAAATGAGAGTTTCCTTGGAATATGGCTTACGTCGCTCTTTGCCCTTGCCTCTCCGAGAGGGTATCACTCAAGAAAACGAGCCTATTTTCCAAGTTCGCATGGAAAAATCCGAGCCAGAAGCCTATATAGGGGCGATTTGTGGTACAGAGTATTTGCCAGCAGAAGAAAATAAACCTGCGCTTTTTGCTGTCTATGATTTTGGTGGTGGTACCTTAGATTTCGCCTATGGTATGTATAATTTAGATGAGGACGCACTTCCTGAATTTGGGTTTACTGACAAAGATGGTGACCCAAATATCGGTGCGGAGAACTTGATTTCCTTGATTTCTTACTGGATTTACAGCGAGAATGAAGTTGTACGTGATACCATGGCAGAGTTGCGGATTCCTTTCGTCAAGCCAGCCCGAGAACTGCAACCTAATGGTTTTCCAGAGGCGTTGCTGTGCAACTCTATGGTAGCCAAAACCAATATGCGACTAATTAACGAAGCGGTTTCCAGAAAATTGTTCAAAGGACAAATTGATGTAGACCAAGAAGCTGCCACCACACTTCGTCTTGACTTGAGAAATGAAGAAAACGAGCCAGTAGAGTCAGAAGGTGAAATTGGGGTCTCTTTGCCAGTGGAGTATGCCTTTCTTCAAGGTAAGTTGCGAGAGGTTATCCTGGCATCTGTGAAAAAATTTGAAAGATGTATGGGGGATTGTTTTAATAAAACAGGAAACCAAGAAAAAATGGCAGCCGCAAATGCGGATTTTTCCATGGACAAGGTGAAAATTTTCAGAGCAGGGAATGCCTCTCGCAGTCAGCTGGTAGAAGAAGCTATGAAAGAGGTTTTTCCCAATAACGAAGTGACCATGGTGGATGAAAGTAAAGATGACACTGTGAAGGATGTAGTGGCGATTACGCCCAAGACAGCAGTAGCATTTGGTCAGCTTGCATCATTACAAATTCCCAATTCCAGCGGAAACAAATCACCTTTTGCCTATAATATTCATTTCAAACACCCTGGAACTGGGGCTTTTGAAGCAAAAATCAAGCCAAATCACCAGAATACTGGCTGGGAATTTTTCAGTGCAGTGCGTGGAAATGGCACAGAGCTTTACTGCTCTTCTGACTTGGTAAAAACGAAAAATGACCCTATGCACCCTGTGAAAATCCCCTCTAACAAAAAAACAACCAGCTATCTTTATCTGAGAGTACATGATGAAGAAACAGTAGAGTATTATCTTTCTGATGAAAAAGTGACCCCTGATAGCAGTCTGCCAGTGGACATGACTAAGCTGAAAAAAGTAAGTAAATAAACGACGGAAAGGAGTGAGATTATGAATGATGATAAGAAATTTTCCTTTAGTGACTTGAATCCAATCAAAAAGAAAATGGATGATATGACGATAAAAGAATTTGAAAGCTATGTGAATGAAATAAAAGACCACATGAGCTGGCTAGTGAGTGGATATGACAGTCGCAAGTCTGGTGATGCCCACCAAGGTGACCTTCGTGCACATCTAGAACAATTAGATAAAAAAAACAAAGAAAATACCGATAAAGCAATAGTGCAACAACTAGATAACATTACCACACAATCCAATACTGTAAAAAAAGAAATCTTAGACAAGTTACAAGAATTGGAAACATCTCAGCAGGATTGTCAGAAATTAGAAGTCAAGTTACAGGACAAAGACAAGCAATTAGAAGAGAAAGACAAGCAATTACTGGACAAAGAAAAACAATTACAGGAAAAAATCGCAGAGCTATATCAGAAGGAGCTGGAAATCACAGCACTGAGGACAGAAAATGAAACCATCAAAAAACAAGCAAGTGGGATTCATGCCACAGCCACGGAAACAGCAAGAGAAAAAGATACCACCATTGGGAATTTGGAATCTAGGCTGGAGGTAGCAAAAGAAACTTCCAGAAAACATGAGGTAAGACTGGTAGAGAAAGAGCAACAACTTGCAGAGGCAGAAAAAAATTCCCATGAACTATCAGTGGAACTTCGTGGGAAAGAGAGAGAACTGGCGACTACCAAAGAAGAAGCAAGAAACAATAACGATGCTCAAGTAGAAAAAATTGCCCTCCGTGACCATCAACTTCAACAGAAACAAGAAGAAATTGCTAGTTTAGAGAAAAAGAATACGGAAGTGCAAGAAAATTTAAAGAATACGGAAAGAACACTGACTCTCACGGAAAGTAAATTAGCTTCTGCCAAGGATACCATAGATGAGAGAGAAACCAAAATTACTTCCTTGAATAGTGTGTTAGAAAGCAAAGAAGCTAAGTTGGAAACCGTAAAAAAAGACTCTGCGGCCTATGCCTCAAAAATGGAGGACACCTATGGCGGTGTGGGGGGCTTGGTATCCCCTTATTTAGAAGTGGCAACTCGCATTTTGGCTTGTGACTCTACAAAAGAAATTTTGGAAAAATACCTCCCTATTGATAAAGTGGATAATCAAATTTTGTTTATTCGGCATATGGGCAAAGGGGACGTTTTGGCACAAGAAATTTACAATACTATGCGACGGCACAAGGGCAATTCCAAAGAACCAATGAACAAAGCAGAGGTTGAAATGATTAAAACACTAAATCATTTCTACCAAACAAATGACCATATTGAATTTGATGTCCTATCCATTCCTGAAAGTGACCAGAATTTTGACAAAAAATTAGTTCAAGATTTAGAAAAACCCAGTAATTCTACATTTTTGAAATATAGTGATGTTTATGTTCCTGCGGTGATGAAAGATGAAAAAAGTGTTAGCTTTAAAGCCTTTGTGAAAGGAAAATCCTAGATGCCCAAAATTCATCATTATGTAGAAAGCACCACTGCCTTAGGTCCTGGATTACGTTCTGCCGTGTGGTTTCAAGGTTGTGAAAAGCGGTGTCTTGGTTGTATCAATGTGGAGGCTCAACTGATAGAGGGTGGCTATCCTTTATCCATAGAAACATTATTTCATCACTTAACCCAAAAGAAAGACCTGACAGGTGTGACAATCAGTGGCGGGGAACCTTTTCTCCAGTGGGACGCATTAAAAACGCTGGTGTCAAGAATTAAATTAGAAACGAAATTAGATATTATGTTATTTTCTGGCTATACCTTAGGGGAATTGCTACCAAAATATGGCGAGTCATTTTTTAAACAGATAGATTTATTCGTTGACGGAGAATATAAAGAAGACCTTGACGAAAACCAGTTGTTTCGTGGTTCTGCTAACCAGAATATATACTCATTCACAGGAAAATACGAAGGATTTCTGGAACAAATCCGAACAAATCGTGGTAGAACAATAGAATTTCAGGTCTTGGAAAACCAAGATTCCTTTTTGGTGGGCATACCACCGAAAAATTTTTATCAAGAATTATTAAATCAAATTAGAAAAGAGGAAACAACATGAGCGGAAGAAAATCTTGCGAAGTTAGTGGACTGTTGTCCAGAGGGGCAGAAACTCGAAAAACATCTGAGAATAGTTTTAAAAACACCTTAAATATTGTGGAAAGAGAACTTGCCACCGCCTTAGAAAAACACAAGGAAAATATGAAATTTTTAAATCAATGCGAACTTGCCTTTTCCGCTGAAGCAGAGAGTGAATTAGCAGAAGAAGTGACTCAGCTTTCGGCATTGCACAAAAAGGTGGTAAGCAGTGTTCAAAATCAGGACTTTTCCCTTTCTAAAATCAAGGCAGAGAGTGAAAAAATAGAACTACGTTTGACAGAAATTGATCAAACTACAGCTAAAATTCACCAGTCCATCCGTGGAAAAAATGACTATTGTGACTCTGAATACAAGCAAGCAAATCAGTTACTAAACGAATTAAAATCAATCGCGAGTAACAGAAATCAATTAGCAAGCGAAGCAAACAAAATGAAAACAGCAGGTGTTTTACAAGCAGAACAATCCATAAATTCCTACAAACAAGTCCAAAAATATCAAAGAGAAGTGGAAAAGCTCAATGAAAAAGCAAGACAAATTGTAGAATTACGGCAAAAAGCCGCAGAAGCTTCTGCATATTTGTTATCCACCATTGATGGTATTTCCCCAGAACATGGTAATAAATTCATGAAAAATGAATACGCACAGGTGCTGGACATGAAAAATAGGGTGACTTCTCTGTCAGAGCAAGAATTAGTTTCTCAGTTTGACCAGTTACAAGGGGAAATTTCAAAATTCCAAAATACATTATTGGAAAAAGTAATGGCTTTTGAAAAAGAGCGTGACGAAACAGGACTAATGTTGTCAGAGGTGGAAGCTTTGCTGACACAGGATAGTTTCTATGAACCGTTGGACTACCTTAAAAACAAAGAAAATGCAAAGAAAATCATCCTTTGTAACTTCCTCACAGAGTATGCCAGTGGTGAATATGTGGCAGAAATTCAGCAAACTTTGCAAGAAGGAAAAAAAGCATTTCAAGAGGAGTCTTTCTCTGTTTCTCGTGAAAAAAGCGACGCACTTCGTTCAATTTTAGAACGAGCAACAGATTATGCCAACTTAAAGCAGGAAAATATGATTAAAGCAGCTAGCGTTACAATAGATATACGGGACGTGATGAGAACTTTTAATTATAAAGCCAACGCAACTGTAATTGATGGTAATCCAGCCAATGGTTTTTCACTGGTGTGCACCATAGGGGATGAAACAATCAATTTTGATAAAGTTTATGTTCGTGACGACGGAAAGGTACAGCTAGAAGTGGACCATACAGAGAGTGCTAGTGGAACATGTAGACCAAGATGGACCAAATTGCAGGAAGCATTTTTAGAAAAAGGTATTCCCATGACAGATGTGAAGAAAAATAATCGCAGTATTTTATACGGAAATAGACAACAATCGCAAAATAGTGTAACCGAAGAAAGGAAGAGAATGTAATGATTATAAATGACGAGCCAATGATCGGCGAATTCATGGCATGGCTTGGATTCGCAAATGGAGCAAAGGAAATTCTGGACAAGCCTGAAAAATTGTTAAAAACCGCTTATTTTTTCAAAGAAAATCAAAGCTCTGCTGTAATTGACCATTACACTCGGCTGTATGGACCAGAAGAAAAAAAGTATTTCACAGAAAATATTATGAAACTTTACCCTCTTTCCCAAAATCTTGTTTTTGCTTTTCTTGACCATTATGCCGATGAAAAAAGAAAAGATTATGAAATAATGGAAGCATTCCACACAGTGGATCGGGCTTTTGATGGGAAAAGAGAAGCTGTTTCCAGAGCAATTAGAGCAAGTGCCGAAAGTTCTAGTAAATTTCTTGAAAAAATGGAAAAAAGTATAGAGGCATTTGACAAAAATTTGGAAGATATTAAAAAGGATCGAGATCTCTTAGAACAAAAGGGAAGTGAACAGAAAGAGCTTGCCAAAGAAGTGGAAAAAATAAAAGCAGAATTCGAACAATTACAAATTTCCTATTCCAAAGAAGCATTAGAGGCACAAAAAATGGAGATAGAGCAAAAAAGAAGAGTTCTCGAAGATAATAAGGAAATTTTTTCAAAGGATAAAAAGGAATTAAAGAAGATTCAAAAAGAAATTAAACAAGTTAATACAGGAGATGAAAAATACAAAAAAGCGATTGAAGCCATAGAGGAATTGGTGAAAATTCTGCCTGAAGGGGAGGGATAGGGTATGGAACATCATAGATTGCTCTCTCCTCTTAAAAAAATAATACAGCAAGGATATAATTTAGCTTTTTTACATGGCACAGGAAACAGGGATTGTTTTTATTATGACGTTCTTCTTGGCACTTTGGAAGCAAGTACAAGTTTGAAACACTTCTTTTTATCTGATAGAATGGAAGAAGTGGAGTATTTTATTCAAATCAATGATCAAAAATTGCTCTGTTTTCAAAATCCTGATACAGATTGTACGGAAGATTTCTTCTCTGTGGAGCAAGAACCTGACGATTTGGATGACATTACTTTAGAAAACGATCATAAAAAATCGGATGAAGCAAAAAGTGTGGAAGCAAGTAATAGAGAAAATAACACCGAGTTTGAGAATAATGTTCTACTGATGGCAGATAAAATCAAAGAAAAATCGGGTAAGACGGTGGTTTATTTTGATAATTTCGAGTGGACTGCTGGACTTTATGCCTCTAACCAAGATCAAAGCCTAGCGTTGATTAAAACAATTAAGGCTTTGATAAAAGAAAAAAAAGCCATTGTTATTCTGAATATTTCTGATACCAAATTACTGGAACGGTTCCACTTTAATTTAGAGGAAAGTAACAATATTTTCATCGGCAATCCTTCAGATAAAGAGGTGAAAGCAGCTTTTTTTAGAAAGCATTTAAGAGAAAACACACAACAATCAGTCCAAGAAAATTTAATGACAGAACTAGATAATATTTCTAAAGCACTTGCTTCTTCTAATAAAAACTTACGTGGGTGCTTGCGGATTTATAACTCTGTGATGAGCAAATCCCTTAATCAAGTCATCAGCAAAGCTGATTTTGAAACAGCTGTTGAAAAGATTTTAAATGAAAAAATCAGCTTTCAAGATGTGATTTTAAACGAGGGTACCAAGGGAAGAATCATTAGAGAAGTAGATGAATTTTTGAAAGATGACGGTAGCAAAAACTATAAAAAAGGACTTATTTTTACTGGACCCCCTGGAACAGGAAAAACACATTTGGCAAAAGCACTTGCCACAGAAAGAGATTGCTTTTTTATGTCACCTACGTTGTCAGACTTAAAAGGGGAGTTTGTAGGGCAAACGAGTGGCAAAGTGAAAAGAATTTTTGACCAAGCAAGAGCAAACCAACCTACCATTCTATTTATTGATGAAGCGGACACTATTTTTGCAGATAGAAATTCAGCAGGCACTACCTCTGACAGCTTTAATTTGGATATGGTAAATCAATTTTTAGTAGAAATTGATGGTATGACCTCTGGAAATCAGAAAATTTTCGTCATTGCGGCAACCAATCGCATTGGTTTTTTAGATTCAGCAATCCGCAGTCGATTATCAGACCCCATAGAGATCCCTTTGCCCAGTAAATTAGAGAGGAAAGAACTTTTCCATGTAAAGTTACAAAAAAAGGTTTTGTCTTTCATGGAAAGTCTTTTGCAGAGGAAATTTCTGAAAAAACAGCAAATATGTCAGGAAGAGATATTCAGAACTTTGTAGAAAGCTTAAGTACCATAGCAACGGAAAGGCACTTAGGAGAACTAAAAGATTTGAAAGATGATGAAATTACCAGAAACTTGTTTTTCGAAGTCTTAAAAAACAAAGAACAGGCTTTAATTGACGACATGCAACGAAAAATACCACTTCAAATTCAGCATCCTACAGAGATACAGAAAACCTATGGGGGTGTGATTGGTTATGAGGACATCAAGGAAAATATTACTAGACAGCTGAGCCATATTTCCCTTAGCCACGAAGAGCTTGCCAAGGAAGAAAAATTTCATATTGTTACCCCAAAAGGCATCTTGCTTTATGGTCCTCCTGGAAATTCTAAGACAGTATTGGCTTCAGCCGCAGCAAAAGAGCATGATTTATACTTTGTAAAAGTCCTAAGTAAAGATTTTGCCTCTGTTTCGGAAGAGGCTCAACTGAGAAACTTGCAACTTATTTTTGACCAAGCAATCCAACTATCAAACATTTGCGACTCTGCAAAGGGTGTATTGCTCTTTTTTGACGAAGTGGACGCTCTTGCCTCTCAACTTCATCTAAGTTCTGTCATTCGTGGCACTTTGCTAGACTATCTTGCAAATGAAATGGGTGTACGTGCGAAGAACAGTAAAGTGGTTGTAGTCGCTGCTACAAATTATTATTCTCTTTTAGATGAAGCTGTGATAAGAAAAGGTCGAATTGATGAACATTTTTGCATGGATAATCCAAGTGAAGTACATGGTAAAAAAATTATAGAGGAAATAAATAGAGAAGATTCCGAGATAGTGGAAAGTCTTACACCAGAGCTGTTAAGCAACATCTATCAAAGTGCAAAACTTCGAGTGCAGGAAAAAGAGTACCAAAAATTGGCATTATACTCCCTCAATACAGAGGACTTCAAGAATGCCTTAGCTCAAATAAAACGAGTTCGTGCCTCTGGTGCAGATTTAGTAGACGTATATCAAAATCTAAAATCTACGGCTTATCGTTTGAAAAAAATCAACAGAGACAAAATCCAAATTGATCAAGAAGTGCTAAACAAGGTGTTACCAACCACTGAAACATTGAAAGAAATGCAAGAAGTCTTAAAGATGAACTAAAATTTGTCATGCTTATAATCTGAAATTTCAGGGTATAAGCATGACTTATGTTTTGCTTTTACTTTGGGAAAAATTCGATAAAATGAGGATTTCTTTTTTTGATACAATGATAGGGTACACTAAAAGTTACAGTGAGTTTCATCCCCGTCTCTATTTGATAAAAAATACACGCAATTTCCTCTTATGACATAAAAACATCCCTTTTATCCCTTTGAAAAAAGGGGTTAAGGGGAAAGGATATGATTTCAACGCACGTTAAGAAAAGAAATACTTTTCCACATTTTACTGATAAGTTGTCGATACAGCCACACAAAGTAAAACTTTCCTTGTCTACTATCTATCTATGTATCATAGTGAGCAACTGCTCCTTTTGGTCAAATGCCTTGGGTAACAAGTTCTGCTGTGCTTGGAGCAAAATCTGCTCTTTGACCATTTTCATCATTTCTTCTGCCACATCTGTGTCTCGTATCAGAGAATTTGCACTGGTTGCCTCTTCATGTGCCACAGAAACTGCTTGAAAGCAACGCTCCAAACGATTATAGTCAGCCCCAATCTTTGCCCGTTAATAAGATTTTCATTTTCTCGTTTTCAAACATTGCCTCCATAGCTGAACCAAGGTGGTAGAGCCTACTTGAAATGCTACATTATTCATGTCAGCCAGTAAACTGGTATCAAATTTTACTTTGCTCTTCATCTCTTTGCTTTGCGAAAGTGAAAATCGGAAATCAATTCTTTATTTTCTATCTTCTTCGTAGAACTTCAAGGAAATACCTCAGGGATAGTAAATTCTCCTGGCAGTGGGGATACAGCAATACCATAAGGGATTATGCGCTCTTGTCCTAAGAAAGAGGAATTATTCAAAAGTTTCTGTAGAGGATTCACTTTCTTTTTTCTGAACAGGTGTAGAAAACATATCATACATATTCCAACCATTCATTTTACAAGCAGGACAAGGGTCTACTAATGTTTGTACACCCCCCAATTTATAGAGGCATTTTTTACAGGGAGGTAATTTTAGTTTCATAAGCGTTCCTTTCTGTCTAATAAGCAAGACTTTATGATCAAGGTTATGTTAGCCCTGTGTCATGACAACTCAACTGATCTTCTTGCCTTCTTTGTTACTTCGGCTATTATGTTCGGCAGTTCCTTTCGGTACTTTATCCCCTTGGAAACGTATTGCCAGCGACCAAGGGATTTCAGGTGATCATGGCTGAAAAATTTGATTTCACTGAATACACAGCATTTTTTCTCATCAAAGCTGTTATTTGGGGGATTATTGTGATTGGATTACAGCAAATAAATAAGCAAGACTAGTTTATAAGGCAAACAAAAAGTCACTTTTTTTATCGTGTCTTTTTGTTTGCCTAAAGTTATGACTGTTTCCCCCACTGCTTATTGCCTTTTTGCACTTAGTCAACGGCTTCTTTCCTACAAAAAATGGTGGAAAGACAGCATTAATGCGTGGAGAGAATTGTCCTTACGTTGAATTCCGACAAAACCCAGCTAAAACCAGAAAGAAAGTACCATCATCAATGGCAAAATCAGTCTTTTTCGTAGAAAGAACCCATATATTTGATATACTCATCTGCTGTGTGGTTGGCACGCCAGTTGTGGACATTTTCTTTATTCTTCTCGCCAGCAACGACAGAGAACTCTTTGCCCAATTTTCCAAAAGCTTCGTCAACACATTCCTCTGGTGTCAAGGCAGATTTCATCACAGCTTCACCCGCAGGACCACCTGGCAAATTACTTAGCAGACTTGGTGTGATTGTGGTACCTAAGGTAATAACCTCTACATCTACATTAGTTTTTGCGGTTTCGCAAGCCACAGCCTCGGTTAATTTCAGGATATAGGACTTCCCTGCACCATATTGTGCATTGTATGGGGAACTACTAAAACCTGTGAGAGAGGAAACATTGATGACAGCACCACGGTCTTGCTTCGCAAAAATGCCCATATAATGGTAAAAGCAAGCAAGGAAAGTGGTGACATTGACATGAATCATTTGTTCATGTTTTTCCCAAGGGGTATCTTGTAATTTTCCAAAGGTATGGAAACAAGCCACATAGGACATAAAGCCCATATCCAAGTCTTTGGTTTCAGCAAAGATTTTTGTGGTACAAGCAGGGTCTGCGAAGTCTGCCACAATGACTTTATGCTCCACTTTATATTCAGCGGAAATGGCTTCACCCAGTTCTTTGAGCATGGCTTCACGACGTCCCACCAGAATAACATTCATGCCTCCAGCAGCAATTTTTTCGCAAAAAGCTTTGCCTACCCCTTCGGTTGCTCCTAGAATGATACCCCATTCACCATATTTTTCTCTTAAGTTCATGATCTATACTCCTTTTTAAATTATAATCTAAAGTGATTTACACTTACCTTTTTATTATACAGCAAATTAGAGCTTTTGTAAAGGCAAGACTTCAAACTTCCCATTTTATTTTGTAAGGCTGTGCTAGCCCTGTGTATTGGTTTTTGAAAAAGTAGGAACTTTTAACATTTTCTGCGTCTAAATAGTATATAATCTGTTTAGATTTGATTTTATGACAGTAAAAGAACAACTTCAACTATTAAAATCTACACTAGGACTTTCAGACTTAGAGGAATTACAATCTGAACTTGACAACTACTTACAAGAGCAAAATGATAATACTACCCTTGCAAATACCATTGCAGAAAATAGGTTTTCTGACAGGTTAAAATGTCCTCATTGTGAAAGTAAAGAAGTTATCAAGCACGGAAAAGTCCGTGGAAAACAAAGATTTCTCTGTAAAGAGTGAGAAAGAACTTTTGGTGTCACTACTGGTACTATCTTTGAAAATAGCAAACTTTCAATGCACAAGTGGTCTAAATACATTGATTGCATGACAAGAAAACTAACATTGAGAAAATGTCAAGAGGAAGAGAAAATCAGTCTTAAAACAGCATTTTTTATGCGACTCAAGATACTTTTTGAAATAGTCAACAACTTTGGCATTGATGATTTAGACGGAATAAGCGAAATGGACGAAACTTTCTTTGCTGAAAGTTTCAAAGGTAATCACAATAGGCAAAAGAAAGAGTGGGTCGCACCTAGAAATAGCAAAAATCAAGAAAAAGAGGAAAAAAATTTGATTCCAGAGCTTGGCGAGGTTAAATTAGAAAAACCAATACACAGAGCTAATACAGCCATTAAAATGATTCTTTAGCCTTGGCTGTGAATCTAAATCAGAAGGTCTTGCATATTCTTCCCCTGTTTTTTCCTGATAAACTTGATAGAGTTCAAGAACATAGCCCAGCCATGTTCTTCGATATCGTCTGGAGGATTTATGGCAACAGGCTTTTTATAGGAAGTTTTGACAGCGATAGTTTTTACATCTAGTTCTTCAAAGTTTACATAGTTGATTTCATTTTTCTCCCCCAATAACCTCCCTTAAAAGCCCCTCTGCACTCTCCTCGTCCCCTCGATTCGTCCCTAATTCCCCACGAAAGGCACGACCTAAGATTGCCTTCTTCATCAGGTCGATTTTTTCTAAA
The DNA here is from genome assembly GCA_044432725.1 of Eubacteriales bacterium. Taxonomy (GTDB): domain Bacteria; phylum Bacillota; class Clostridia; order Oscillospirales; family Oscillospiraceae; genus JAWXUK01. The sequence goes on along the minus strand of JAWXUL010000012.1, from coordinate 12,916 downwards.
AGGTTTAATAATTCTTTGGCTTCGGATTCTTTTCCTAAGATATCATCTAAAATACGGACAATTTCTTCTTGTTCGGGGAGGGTGGGGAGGTGGATTTCAAGATTTCTAACTGATTTAAGTGATAGATTTTTTATAGTACTGCCTGTTGCTACAGTATTTGCATAATTTATAAAACTATTTGTTTCAAATAAATACCTCAAAAAGAATTTTGACAATCTATTGGATACATTTATATAACAAGCACTTTTGCCCAATGCTATCGGTTCGTTATTGTAAAAAGCTGTATTTCCCAATGTACCATTTATAGATAAAAAGACAGTATTAGTATTCAATTCTTTTTTTATCTTGTTATACTCAACATCATTTATTCGTTTAGTATCATTTTTTATCAGAATCTCTGTTTTATTTAAGTTATTACCATTCACAAAATAATATTTTCCTGATTCATCATAAGCTGGGGTACCATGCAACCCATCACCGATTTTGGTTGAAAGTAATTCTAATCGGGTTTCTTCCCACTCAAACCCCACCCCATTCTCTTCTCTCCACTGCTTCGTCAATTCACCTGAAAAAGCCTTATGAAGTATGGCTGATTTCCTCTCTTCAAAGCGATTCAGGGAAGATTCGATCAGTTCTCTTGCCTCATCTAGCTTGGAAAACAGGCTTTCAATACGAGAAACAATGCGTGTTTGTTCGGCGAGAGGGGGGAGGGGAACAGGAATCGGATAGATAGTTTTACCTGAAATAACTGGCTGAGCAGTTGAAACAGAATATTCTCCCAATTTCAAGTAAACTAAGAGGTTAAATAAAAAGAAAAATTCAAATGTATGTTCATGGTAAGATGTAACAAAAGCATTATCTGTAACCCAAGCTTTTTCATTCGTAGCGTGAACACTGCCACAATAAAAACCGACTCTACCAATTACAATAGTTTTTCCTTCTTGATTAAAGTCACTATGATAGCCTGTTATTCCATTCCCACCATAAACGGGTATTTTTCCCGTGGAAACCATATTTTTTGAAGTTAAGTTTTTTCCTGATGAAACTTTAATAACTTCCCCCAACCTCGTCCACACCCAATTCTCAGGCACTGCATAAGGTTGCTCCTCCAAAGGCACAAGGGCTTGTTCCAACTTTTCTTCCAAAGTCAGCTCTGCTTTTTTCTTCGCCATTAACCCTTGCCCCCTAGCTGTTTCAGCTCCAAAATCACAGACTGAATCAAGTCTACGGCATTTTCCAAATCAGCCACAATTTCTTCTCCACTTTCCACAGGGTCTTGCAAATCGGCAAAATCCACCACAGAATCATCTTGAATCAAGCCTAAATCGAGGGAATCACCCTTTTGTCGGATGTCCTCACGAGAAAACTTCTGCCAACGCTCATCCTTGATGCTATCCCTATTTTCTGCGTTGTAGGCTGTTTCAAAGCCTTCAAAATGAGACAGTTTCAAGGGGGTAGTTTTCCCAAAAGAGGGCATATTGGTACGCATATCATAGAACCAAACCTCTTGGGTATTCCCCTTTTCAGAAGTCCCACGAGTGAAGAAAAGCACGTTTGTTTTCACCCCTTGTGCGTAAAAAATCCCAGTGGGCAGACGTAATACCGTGTGAACATTGCACTTTTCCATCAAATCTTCACGGATTCTTGTGCCATCTCCATCAGCGAAAAGCACATTATCAGGCAAGACCACAGCAGCACGAGCCTTCCCATCTGCCTTCAAACTACGATAAATATGCTGTAAAAAGTTCAGTTGTTTGTTGGAAGTAGGGAACAAAAAGTCATCACGGGTGGCAGATTCGCCCCCTTTTTTTGTGCCAAAGGGTGGATTTGCCAGAACAACATCAAAACCATCCATCTTTTTGCCGAAATTGGTTAAGGTATCCCCTTGGAAAATGTCGCTAGTAATGCCGTGAATCATGGCATTCATCATGGCAAGTCTGTGGGTGTCTGGCACAAGTTCACAGCCAGTGAGTGCCTCTTTTTTCTGAAATTCGTAGTCTTCTTCTGCTAATTGGGCGAAATTGTGCTGACTTTTCAAGTAATTATTGGCTGAAATCATAAAACCAAAGGTACCACAAGCAGGATCGTTGCAACGCTCCCCAAGCTGTGGCTTCACAAGTCTTGTCATCACATCAATCAGCACACGAGGGGTGAAATATTGCCCAGCCCCAGACTTTTTCTCGTTTGCGTTTTTCTCCAAAAGTCCCTCGTATAAATCCCCAAAACCTTCCTCATCTACGGAATACCAGTCCAGATCGTTCATGGTTTTGACGATTTTCTCCAGATTTTTTGGCTCATCAATGTTACTCCGTGCCTCGTGATAAATGGCACGAATATGCCCACTACAATGAATCCCAAACAAACGAAGGATATTTCTGTAATAACTCCGCAGTTCCAGTCCAGACTTTTTCACCAGTTCTTCCCATGTATAGCTTGCAATCACTTCTTTTTCGTCCAGTGACACTCGCTCTTCTTTGCTTAGGGTATTTTCTTTGTCCTTCAAGAACTGATAATCACGGATATTGTTTAAAATATCCTCTTCTGTCCCTGTTTCTGCTAACATTTTCAGAAATAAAATATAGGTCAGTTCCGTCACATATTGGTGATAGGTGATGCCATCATCACGCAGTACATTACATAAGTTCCATAACTTAGATACAATTTCTTGATTGCCCATTATGCCGTTTTTCCTCCGTCATCGTATAAATATTGATTCAATTCTATGATATATTCTCCCAGTTTGTTCCCAAAGATCTTGTCAATTCGCTTGAAACCACCTTGGTCTCGGAAATACCCTGTGTCGAAAGTATCCTTTGACAGTACTGTTTCTGTCAGCAAGTTTTTCTCGATACGGTCCAGCCAATCTGATTCCATTTTGGTAAATTTGTGTGCTTTTTTCAGTTTGCTAACGGCATTTTCGATGCGATCGTTATGGTCCATCAATTCTGCACCAACGGCTAAATTGCGAATGATATTCACCAAATCCACCACGATATCTTCATTTTTCATGGTGTTGATTGCAGAAGTCAGCTGGATTTCTGTGAATCCTTCTGAATCCAGTGCCATACGCAGTGATTTTAGTTCTTTTCGTGTGAGAGAACTTGGACTGGTGCAAACTGTTTTTAAGGCTTCTATTTTTTCTTTGTTTTCACTGAGGTAATGTTGGAATGACTCGATGTAGTCCTCTTCCCTGACCCCGTTGCCATAACCTCGTGTGTGGCTGACGAATTCATCTTTTTGATCCGAAATCACCACTGCACGACGGGCATCCACCCCACCTTCTGCCAATATGGTGAAAAATTCTGTGTTTTGTTGGAGTTTTTGGAATCGATCTTTTGCGTCTTTGGGAGGGAGAGATTGGATTTGAGAGAGAAAATCAGCCACTGAGGTTCCGTCGGTGCTTGCTTCAAATTTCTCTTTCTGTCCTTGAGTCATTCTCTTTTCTTTTCGTCTGATTTTCGCCACAATCAGGTCGATTTGGTGTTTTATCTTGTCTTCTGTCTCCAAAACAGCGAAACCATTCATCAAATCTTCATAGGTTGTTTCATGATTCACCACCACAGGTTTCATGGTGGAAACTTCTTTCAGTGCTTCATACACCCCCACAGGGTCATAAATTTCAAAGTGAGTTTTCCCGATTTTTTTGCAAAGTCTGGTGGCTCGCCCCAGCATTTGTTCAAACAAAATCCGTGATTTTACTCGACGCATGAACACAAGGGAAGTGATTTCCACCACGTCAATCCCTGTGGTCAATAAATCCACAGTCACAGCAATATTGGGGTATTTTTCATTTTTAAAGCGACGAATCAGCTCTTTTCTTCGCTTCTCATCTCCAGATTTTCCCGTAATTTTCTGCACAACATCTTGATGGACTCCCATTTCTTCATAAATCTCGTGGAGGATTTTCACAATTAAATCGGCGTGTTTGTCATTCACTGCAAAAATCAGGGTTTTTCCCTCTCCCTCTGGGTTTAGGTCTTGGGCGATTTCATTAAAAACAGTGCGATTGAAATCCTCGGTAATCACATCACGATTAAACTTTTCTATATCGAAGTTTAGTTCATCTTCTAGGGCAGCACTGTTCACCACTTCCCCAGTAATCGGGTCATAAACGGCAAGAACATCTCCTTTTTGATAGGAAATTCCCTCTATGCTTAGTTTGGTTTTGATGTTGTGGGGGGCATCGTGATCCACCAAAAAACCATCCAACACTGCTTGACGATAGGAGTAGTTGTACACAGGTTCTCCGAAAATTTCTGTAGTATGGAGTGCTGGGGTGGCTGTCATTGCCACTTTAAAGGCATCAAAATAGTCTATTACAGCTTTGTATTTACTGAGGAAGTCCTTTTCATTCCGATAGAGAAGCTCGTCCTCGTCCATGTCTTTATCTAAAGCATAGCCACGATGTGCCTCGTCAATGATAATCAGGTCATAGTCAGAAACAGCAGGAATTTTGTCCTTTTCGTTGTAAAGAACACGCTGCACCAAGGCTTGGACAGTGGAAACGTGGATTTTTGTTTCCAACTCAATTTCTTTTTCCTCTAATGTTTTGATATTAAAAATCTCATTTAACGTGAGGAGATCTTCTAGTTTTTCTTCTCCAAAGACTTCGGTGGCTTGGTCCCCTAAGGCTCTACGATCCACTAAAAACAAGATACGATAGAAGCGTTTTGCCTTTAAAAACCGATACATCATCCCTAAAATAGTACGAGTTTTCCCTGTTCCTGTCGCCATAGAGAGAAGGGCTGTGGATTTCCCAGAAAAGACAGCTTCTTCCACCTTTTCGATTGCCTCCACTTGATAGGGACGTAAACGCAAACCAGCTTTGTCTGTGAGCAAGTCAAAGGAAGTGTTTTTCAGTCCTAGATTTGATTTTTTGATTTCTTTTTCTAAGATTTGCTCCATATTGCTAGGGCTTGACCAACCTTGTAGGACTCTTGGGATATTGCTACTCCGTCTTAAATCCAGTGACCAAATCCCTGACATGGTTTCCATTTGTTTGTTGTAATTTCTGCCGTTTGTGGCATAAACAAAGGGCACAGAATAGCCGTTCCACTGGTCAATGACGTAGTGAGCGTGTTCCTCTTTCACATGGCTTGCGTATTCTTTGCACTGGACATCAATGACAGAGGAAACATCCTCGCCCATTTTTTTCGCTTCAATCATTGCCACCATTTTTTCCCCAATGAACAAGGCGTAATCTGCATAGCCTTTTTTGCGAGAGATTCCGTCGGTGGGCCACTCTGCGATGGCGAGATTTTTCCCTTTTTGGGGTCTGCTGCCTTTGGAATGGCGTAATTCTTTGCTGTCTACTTCCCAACCAACTTTCCGCAGTTGTGCATCAATGATAAGGCGAGTTTCTTCCTCTGACAATAAGATGGCGTTTGCCACTTTTTGTGATTTTTCAACCTTTTCTTCCCGTTCTTTCGTGGAAACGGGGGTAATGGGAGGTGTGAAATTCGCTTCTTGCTGCTTTATTTTCTCTTGTAGATCAAGGATCATTTTTTCTTGTGCTTGAATTTTATTCAGATAGGCACTTTTGTCAATAGGCTTCACTTTTTCTGGCAAGACAAAAGGAATTTGATCCATTTTGGTCGTAGCATAAACGTTGACAAACCACCAACCTAGCTGATGACACATTTTCAGCAAGATTTTACTCTCGTCTGTATCGTCATAGTTTGCGTGCGAAGCTTTGTTTCGTTTTTTCCGAAGAGGTGTTAAAATATGATCTATTTCATCTGGCAGTAAGCCCACTCGTTTCAAGACGAGAATTCGATTTGCGTGGGAGTTTTCTGTTCTTGGTGGCTCGACATAGTTTAATCTCATGATGAGATGAACAATGGTTTCACCAAATAAGCCTAGTTTAAAGAGACAAGCATTGCTGTCGCTATATAAGTACTTTTCTGCCAAGCGCCCCAACTGATAGAGTTCGGGTACTTCCTCTTTCAAGAAGATAAAATTTGACTTCATATGAAACACTCCTTTGCTTTATTTATTAGACGCCCGATATAAATTTGTATATAATTTCCTAATGATAATATACCATGCTTTTCTATTCAGGTCAATAGAATCAGCAAATGTTTGCTGTCAAAACTAAAATATTTCTAAAAATCATTTGAATATATAAACCGCTCTTTCTACCCCTAAAAATAGAACCGAGCTTCCACGAATATTTTCACTAAATATCCATAGATTCTCGGTTAATTCACTATTTTTATTATGTTTTTAGTACTTTTATTCCCCAAGAGTAATGAACGCTGGCTAAATGTAATTTTAGAATCTGTTAACTGAGACCTAATCTTTCAGGCACATATTTTAATTATGCACCAACTTTTCAACGGTATCACCAGCTTTCCAACGCTAACATTAACCATTCAACGATAGCACAACCTTACAACGATAACCTCACATTTTATCGTTAGGTGGTTGCAAACCCTTTCACGAAAGCAGCACAGACTCATCCACAAAGAAAAAAATAAAACAAGGAAATATGAACTTCACAAAAAAAGGTTCATATATCCTTGTATTTTCCATTAGAACGGATATTTAAAATATTTTTAAAGGGGTTCTTTGTATCAAAATCAAAGCCAAAATAAAGGCATATTCACCTTTGAAAATTTCCTCGGCTAATTTCTTGCCAATTTCGTGAGCCTGTTCTGGTGTAACTTCATCTTGGGCAAAGGATTGTATCAAGTGCCTACCGATAACTTTTCAACCCTCTTGAGCCTGTCTTAGTAAAAAATCAAACTCAACTTCTGCTGTTTTGGGGAAACATTTTTCCGAATAAATGTAGGCACAGTGGTCTGTTTTTGTAGGGTCACAGATGTAATCTATTGACTTGCCGATTGTATTTCTAATAGGGATAATTTTAGTGTATGCCATATATTTTCTAACAAATCCTCCAATCTTTTTACTTGTTCAGGTGAAACACTTTTTGTTTCATTGCTCAATTTTACAATCTGGGAAGAGAGTATAATAAGACAAACAGATAAATCACTTAAATGTTAGTGGTTAGCTGGTTGTCTTATTCTTTTTCTCCCATTTTAGGGAAAGTGTTGCTGAATAAAATTCCAAAAAACAAGTGAATATTATACATTTTATTCACTCGCTTTTGAAATTTACTCTTTCAACTTTTTTACTTATTTTTCTGGGTTTCTAGTTGTTTGTATTCTAAATTAAATGCACATAAAGATAATAATAGGGTACTTCAAGGTCAAGTTCCACAGAAGTGATACCATTTTCAACATCAAAGCCAAAATTTTGACCGATTATCTCTACTCTATCATGGGTTTCTACTGAAGCAGATTGCTCTGCAAATACGAGATTGGAACCTAGCTGTGTCACTAAGTCAAAGCCGTTGGTGGTCACGTCAGAGCCTTTATAATAGTGATTGTAGCTTGCTTCTTTGCTTGCCTGTGCCACGATTTCCACAGCACCACCACTGGGGATAGTTACTTCAAATTCTGCATAAAATAGCCGATTCACAGACGTAATCATCATAAATGAATCCTCTAACATGGCTGGTTGGAAGTAATTTGTTTGGATTGGTCGCAGTGATTGGTATTGCTCCAGAAAGTTTCCCACAAGTTGGAGAAATTCTTCTTCAGAAATGAGAGAAGATATTTCTTCTGGGGTTCTATAATAGGAATTATCTTGTGAAATTTCCTTTAATACGGCTGATAAAGAGGTTTCTTCACGAATAATAGTGGCTGTGGGACTGTCAAACTTGTCTTTAGGGTCATATCCACCTGTTTTATAACCTTGTAGCGAAATTTCTACATCTTCCCCTATCACAATAAAATAACGTGTTTCCTCGAAACCTGTTTCATTGGGCTGTGGAATGGAATAAGAATTGATTCGCTCGCCTGTGTCCTCGTTCCAACTTCCACCGTGAAATCCGTGGGTGAGAATAACGGTTTTATCATTGTCTATGGTGCATGAAACAGCCAAAGTGGGGCTATTCCCTTCCTCGAAGTTTGCTTGGTGGTCAGTAAATCTGTAAACTGTGACAGGAATATCCAAAGAAACCCCTGTTGTATCGCTAAAAATATGACCATTTTCTAAGAAAGCAACGTAATCTTCAAACGAGTTTGCGTAAAATGAGGTCGGGAAGTCCTCTTCATAATAAGTTTCACTATCCCCTAATCTAAGCCTACTTTCCACTTCTTTTCCGTCAACCTGAATGGTAGGTAGTTGGTTTTTGTGGTGAGTCAAAGTAGCCGTAATAGGGTAGCGAAAAGTCACTGTTTCTTCCAGATTTCCTTGGTTTTCCACCAGATAAGTGTCCGTGATAATGGCTTCTCTTTTGGAACGATTGACAACATTTTCGCTACTATCTTCCCAAATTTGAGTTTCTTCACTGGGTAAATAGGGCGAAAAATCGTAATTTATCTGTCTTGTTGCTGAAATATATTCATTTTCACCTTCCATTGTCAAAGGAAAGACAGGACCTGCGTAAGACATAAAAGTTTGGATTTCATTTCCAGAAAATCCTCCTCCACTTCCATTTCCTGAACTTGCTCCCTGAAAAGCTCCATTCTGCCAAAGGTACGTCCCAATTCCCACCACAAAAGCAAGACTGGCTGCCATCGCACAATAATGTTTCCATTTCTTTGTCTTTTTTTCGCTATCTGCCTTGTAGTTCAGTGCTTCTTCTACAAATTCGTCAGAAATTCCTGTGATTGCGTCATAAATTTTCATAAGTCATAACCCTCCTGAATCAGTTTTTGCTTCAATTTTTGCCGAAGTCTGTACAGTTTAGAAGAAATTTTGTTTTCCTCCATCAGCAGTTCCTCGGATAACTCTCCCAAAGATTCATCAAAAAAGTATCGTTTCACAAAGATTACCCTATCTTCTCTGGGTAATTTCTCTAAAAATTGATTGATACTGTCTGTCAGCTCTTGTAAAAGCAAGCTATCGTCCATCCCAGACTTTTCTGCTTCTAATTCCGTGAGTTCTAACAAAACACCTTCTCTTTTTTTTGCTGTGGACTTCCGATACCTTGAAATAGCCAGATTTCGAGTGATTCGACAGAGAAAAGCCGTTAAACTATCAGGTTTATTCGGTGGCATAGAAGTCCACGCACCTTGGTAGGTGTCATTGACGATTTCCTCGCTGTCCTCACGGCTATAAAGCACACCCTTTGCCACGGAATACAAAAGTTTTCCATACTTGCTTGCTGTTTCTGACAAAGCTATCTCATTTCGCTGATGGTACAGATGTATAATTTCTTTATCCTCCATATCCATTCCTCCCTTCACTTTATATGTCGCAAAAACTTCAGGAATATTCGTAGCATTTGAAAAATTTTTTCTGTTAGCCTTGAGTATAATTTTTTAGATAGTTATTTGGTTTTTCCTCCTTATAAACGCTCCTCAATAATTGATAGAAGATAAAGACATTTTTCTATTTCCTGAACATTTATTGTATATGCACCAATACATAAGGATAACAAAGATTTTTTAATAATATCACAAAACAAACGATAATACAAGAGGTGTAAGTACATATCAATGTAACTGATTTTGGTCGCATTTGTACTTACCTTTCTAATAGGATATTTCCATCTTCAGGTTTACCTTTTCTCCTATATTACACATATTCAGGTATAAAACCCTTTGTATTCAATGTCAAAGGCTTGTTTCTTATATCTTCATAAGTGATATTTTCAATATTTGTTGTTTTTATCAACTTGAATAAAACGTCTACTTTTTCGTTTATCTTCAAGTTCCTGTTTTTCTCTAGCCACCAGTAAAAGAACAAGCCATAATCATGGTACTTAGTAGCCTGTGTACGTCCATCTAGGCGGTTCCAGTGGCTACTGATACCAGAATGTAGTGCGTTGATGTGAGCAAGGCTAAAAGGCCCTTTTTTGTGTTCTTTTGAATTTACTTGTTCGAGGTGTATTTCTTCATCTCTTGCGAATTTTTGGTAGGAACTTAAACAATCTGTCACTAAGATGGAATCAGGTGCAAATTTAGATTTTAATACTTCTTTTGCGTCTTGAATTTCTAATCTGCCCAAACAAGTTTGTTCAATTAGGAGATTTCCACTTCTATCTTTGCAAGTAACAGTACAAACTTGTTCGTTACTAATTCCTCCCAATCTGGTGCCGTCAAGTAGTTTATTCCATCTTTCTGGGTCACTTTCTTTCAAATAACCATAACCATTATCAACTAAATATGCAACTTTTTCCTCATATTTTCTGTTATATCTTGGTAATCTATTCAAAGTATCAATGAAAAAAGAAGCATCTCTTTTTCCTTTAAATGAAGAAACAGTGTAACATTCGTCACATTCTGCAATATCTTTGAAAATATCATTGTTTTCTATGGTACTAGATAGCATTGCACACACTTTTTGTCTATTAAACCATACACTTGGAACACTTAGACCAGTTTCTTCACTAATTACACTTAAAGTTTCGTTTTTTGCCATACCTCGCAACAAACCTTTCCATTGTTTGCCACTAAGTTTAGAATATTGCTTTGTTTTTCCTGTATTCACTGTGAAAGTTTTGTTACAATCTTTGCATAAATGTCTTTGTTTATTATCCTTTGTACCATTCTTTTTCAAGTTTTCACTGTTACAATATGGACAAAAACTGATTTTTCCTTCCTTTTCTTTGTTGATTTCTGACATTTTTTCAATCTTTGATTTTGGCTGTGTTAGCCCTGTGTATTGGTATTAGTAAAAGATGGAACTTTTTCATCTTTCATACGTCTAAATAGTATATAATCTATTTAGGAGTGATTTTATGACAGTAAAAGAACAATTTGAATTACTAAAATCTACACTAGGATTTTCAGACTTAGAAGAACTACAGTCTGAACTTGATAACTATTTACAAGAGAAAAATGATGATAATACACTAGCAAATACCATTGCAGAAAGTAGATTTTCAGAAGGTCTAAAATGTCCTCATTGTGAAAGTAAAGAAGTCATAAAACACGGAACAGTGAGAGGAAAACAACGATTTTATTGCAAAGAATGTCAAAGAACTTTCGGAATTACTACTGGAACTATTTTTGAGAACAGTAAACTTTCTATGCACCAATGGTCAAAATACATTGATTGTATGACTAGAAAACTTACATTGAGGAAATGCAAAGAAGAAGTCAAAATCAGTCTAAAAACAGCCTTTTTTATGCGACACAAGATACTTTTTGCAATAGTCAACAACTTAGGTATTGACGAACTAGACGGAATCACAGAAATGGACGAAACATTCTTTGCTGAAAGTTTCAAAGGAAACCATAACAGACAAAAGAAAGAATGGATTGCACCTCGAAACAGTAAGAAATCCAGAAAAAGAGGAAAAGAAGTTGATTACAGGGGTATCAGTCACGAACAAATCTGTGTATCTACGGCAATGGGGCGAAAAAGTGGTTTAGTGGCTTCTCCTGTGTGTAAGGGTAGATTGACTACTCAGTGCTTGTTAAACCTCTACACGGACAAAATAGAGCCACAAACAACTATTTGTACGGATAGTCACAAAGCATATCCAAAGTTTGCAGAAGAAATCAAAGCAGAACTACATCAAATAGAAAGTGGAAAGCATAAAAAAGGAGTTTTGCATATAAATCACATCAACTCTTTGCACAGTCAACTGAAAAATTGGATAATTCACGATAGAAAAGGGGTTGCCACTAAGTTTTTGAACAATTATTTGCTATGGCACACTTGGAATACCAAAGAGAAAAGTTTACGAGGTAAAGCGAAAGCAAATAAGATGTTTTCGGATAGTATAGTAGGGAATTTTTGCTGTACTAGACAAGATATTAGGGAATCTGTGGCTTTTTCTTAGTTAGAAGTTCACTATATAATTGGAAAACATTAGGAGAGAATATGTCTTTTAGACAAGTCTAAGTGTATTCTAAACATAAATCTACACAAAAGGTTGGATTTGTGGTATACTAAGTTTAGATATGAAAAGGTTGTAAGAGGTTCCCTAACTCTTGCAAAACCTAAACATGAGGGGTTATTATGAAAGGATAAGTGAAACTATTATGAAAAAAACAAAACTTTGGATAAGTGGACTTGCTGGGTTATTAGTTGTTGGGTTGGTAGTGGGATTTGCAACAAATTCCCACAAAGACCTTTCTGAAAAACTGAAAAGTTCCGTAGAAGGGGAATTGGAACTGCGTTATTATGGCACCATGTCACCTATGTTGGAAGATAGTAATTCCTATGTTCCAACCTATCATGAGGACAGTATCATGGCAGGTTCTATGGATTTACTCCATGCAGTGCTACCTGAATATTTTCAAAAATTAGGAAATCCAGAATTTGTATGGGACAGCGAATTGCTCAGTGACAGCACTTTTGACCAAGTGAAAAACCATGTAGAAAAGGCGTATAAAATGGCTGATTTTCAAGTGAATTCTTCTGTACTAGACAAAAATGAGTATTTATTAACAGTGGAAGTGTTACCAGTCAATGCTTTGTCTGGACTGACCGAGGATACACTGAATACCATAAAGTCTGATGAAACACTTGCTGGAAATATTGACTTGATGGTAGAAACCGTACTAAGTCATTTAGATACACCTGAAAAATCAGAAGTTAGCGAGAAATATACGATACAAAGCACCTATGGAACAGACCCAACGGAAGGGTTTTATCCCAATATAGATGAAACCATGGCAATGTATGAGGGTATCGTGGTTTTTCAAATGAGTTGAGCAAATTCTTGCACTTTAGTGTTACCCACAAAGTACAGATTATCTTTAGTGAAATTGTAGCACATATATACTCCTTCCAAAGATTGATAATTTTGAGTTTTTGGAAGGAATTTAAACTATGTGTTCCAGTGTGATGAACACAATCATAGGAGCGATCAATGCCGTAATCAAAGGCTTGAACGGCATAGCAATCCCAGACTGGGTGCCGGGCGTGGGAGGAATGTCCCTTGACA